>NZ_CP113925.1:0-647710 GCF_029392015.1 Bifidobacterium sp. ESL0728 | reverse complement strand
ATCATCTTGTTCGCTCATTGCGAGCACCTCCTTCCACCAAATGTATCCACACACAATGGCTGGCCCATATGAATACGCAAATCAGCATCATGCGAACCTGCCGATGTTTCTTTGGCCAAATTTTCCATATCCTTGCGATGCGCATCGATGACGACATGTTCTGCGGCATGCAGCACCCGACAACCTTCGGTTTTGGTGTCGAGTTCATTGAGCTTACGGACAATCGGATCGTCATATTGGTACCGCTTGGCTTTATGCGATTTTCGGGCACCGTCTTGTTGCTTTTTGCTCAGCGCCTCGACCCGTTCAACAGCCGCGTTGGCATCACGGCCCTCGGTCTTACCCCTGTTCCTCCAAAGATCAGGAACAATGCGAACCGCAAGACCTCCATTTTCCAGACGTTTCGTGAACGGAGCCGCGAAGCGTAGCAAGTGAAGCGATTCCCCGCATTCCTCGTGCCCGCACAGAAGATCGATGGCATTCTGGACATCATCCTCTGTATCGAATGAAGGGTAAGTGCACAGACCGCAAAAAACATACAGTATTGCCATGATCTTGTATCCTGCACGCCTGAACTGTTTTCCGGCTGTGTTTTTGCTCTTTTTGCCTTGATCCGGATCGGCATACTGGTTTTCGATTTCATCGGCTTCTTCCGCCTGCAACGCATCATCCGAAAGAGGCGAATCACCGTTCCTCTCCCGATAGGCTGCACCCAACCTAGCCTGCATCACGCGAACATCCTTACCAGAAATGGAGAACGGATCATTGTGTTTCTTGGCATCCAAAGATTCTTCATAAGAATCATCCAAAGTCGAAGACATCCATTCCATGATGGCTTGTATCGAATTGTGGACCGCATCCTTTTCTAGGTCATTGGCGAACTCATCATAGGAATTGTCCTCCTCGTGCGCATGCTCTGCCTGATGCTCATCCACGGCCTGCTCATAATCTTCAGGGGTCAGCCCCAAACCGCGCATAGCCTTGCTCATGCCCTTCCAGATTTCGGCCAACTTTGCGTCCATAGGAGCGAAACGGTTCAGCCATGCTCTGTAATTGATGTTCCTGTCATAGATGGGAAGACTCACATCGATTGGATTATCCCGCAGATTGTCCAAGGCGATATCAAGAAGGCTCTCGATGCTGATGTCTTCTTTATACCGTTCGTCCAAGCCGAGGTTCGCTGCTTTGATTCCAACCTCCTGATAGCACTCATTGACTATTTCCGTGACTTCAGGATAATCCTTCAGCACGCGTTCGTCATGAAAAGCGGAATCAGGCCTTTTGTGATACACGATCGAATACCCCAATTCCATGGCAGCCTGCCAATACGGGCCAAACCTGCTCTGCTCGGCTGCCCACGCAACCGACAGCAAGGTGTCAACGACCACCCATTCAACGACTTCGTTGAAAGCCCTCGGGATGTCCTCTCTGCCGAGAGGCTTTCCCGTCATGGAAGGCAGATGAGGAACGTCGTTTTTCTGTTTGCGTTTTGAAGCGGTTTTGGAATAAAAATAAGCGAGATACCGTTGATCACAATTTTGCGTCACATTGGTGATCCACAGGTTTTTTGCATCTTCGTAATAGCCGCGAAGACTTTTCGCCCCGTCATTTTGATTGGTATGTCTATCAGATGAAACTTCGCTGGGAACCAAACCAAGGAATCCAGCCAGATCTTGATTCTGCTTGAAGATCTCCGAGAGCTCCTCAAGCATGGCGTCATCGGCGGATGCAGCATAAGGATAGTGACTTCGTATCGCATTCGCCAATGTTTCCCTGGCGATTGCCGTGTACCAACTACCGATAATCGAATTAAGAGCCCCAGTACTGCTCTTAAACCGTCCGTCGTCAGCATCGTCGAGAATCTCGGAAGACGGCTCGTCATCAAAATCATCGAACGTGCCGGTGTATCTATCGAACTGTTCTCTCCACATCACAAAATATCGCATGAACCAAGTGTTCAGCTCGATTCTATGCTGTTGCGATTCCGGTGTGTCTTTATCTAAAGCTTCTTCTAAGCGAACGGTATGAACGGGCAGGGGAACCCTTTCGCTCTGATAGAGCAAAAGATCCGCATATCCGAAAAGAGTGCCATCATCGGCACAAACTTTTTCACACAAGCGTTGTACATCTTTCTTGAAATCGTTGAAGTATTCGGCGCTCTGAGATGCCTCGCCGAATCTCGCCCTGAACCTCTCACCAGCCATGGAATCCTCCTAGCCGTAATCTGCCCGTCGCCCATCATTGGAATGGTGTCCAGTTTACCAGCTGGATGATAAAATATGACCGTCGTAGACACCAACAATGATAAGTTGTCAAAAACGAAAACGTCCACCGGAGGAAACGTAAGCATGTCCAGAGAAGCGCTGTACATAGGCATAAACCACTATGACTCCGAAAAGTGGCCGTTACTGAGCTATTGCGAAAACGACGCTCGCTCGATAGCCGAATTGCTATACGATTCCGATGGCGGATACGATTGGAGTTCGCCGGAAAAATCACTATTGCTAGGTTCCTCTGCCCGAGAGTCAAGAATGCTCGATCAGGTCAAGGCCCTGTTCGCCGACGCCGATGGCAATGACATCCTCTTTTATTTCTCAGGTCACGCGGACAAATTGAAAAGACACGACTTGCTGCTCGCCAGCGTCGAAGACGATCCCGACAAGGATGACGAACGCCACGGCCTGCGCTTTTCCGATCTGATGAAAATCATCAAACAACATCCACAGGTCAACACGGTCACCGTCATTCTTGATTGCTGCCATGCCGGATCGATCAAAAACATCGACGTGCCACGAAACGTCGTCGTGCTGGCTGCGGCCCGCGAAAACCAGCAGGCGGCCGAACTGGGCGACCACGGCATATTCACCGCCAGTCTACTGGCCGGGCTGCAGGGCGGGAGCGCGGATATTTTCGGCAACGTCACGGCGGTCTCCCTCTACGCCGACGCCAGTATGGCGATCACCTCGCGTGGGGCACGTCAGCAACCGGTGCTCAAGGCGTGTCTCGACAAAATCATCGTCTTAAGGCATACACAGACCGGAATAAGCCGCAAGCAATTGCGTCTGCTCTACACGGCAACGGATCCGAGACCTGAGAAGCAAGGATGCCGAATTTTCAGCCGAGCCGACAAGAAATTCCATCCCTATCCTGAAATGGAAAAATCGACGGCATCCGAAGGCAAAATGCGCACTGGGCAGGAACGACCGGACGAACTGACCCCCTCCATGAAGCTGATGGAGGATTTCAAGATATGGCGCGATGCGCATCTCGTCAACATCGACGCCGACGACGGCAACCACGATTTGTATTGGGCCTGCATAAAGGGCGGAACGATTTCGCTGACGCTGCGCGGACAATATTATTGGAATCTGGCGGCCAAAGGACTCATCTAAATTCCCCGCAGCACTGTGGTCAACTGCCCCGAACCGATTTCAGTGAACGACGCCTTCGGGCCAGATGATGGTCACCGGCTTGCCCTGCTGACGCGCATAATCCACCACATCGCCGGTACCGCCTTTGCCCGCGGCCGGAAGGCCATCCCAGAAAGCGACCAGCACATCGCAACGATCTACCACTTGCAAACCGGCGGCAAGAAAAGCGTCCTCACAAGGTTGTGGATAATCCAGCTTCAAAACATTCGAGGCACGGCCAAGCAATGACCGGTACTCACGAAGGCCAGCATCGTCAAAGGTCGTTTCGTAGTGGTCGCAGGGGATGATCGCTTCAAGACCATGGCCGCCCTTGAGCATAGCTGAAGCAAACAACTGATCGGCCCCGTATGCCAAGCAGCTCACGCCCGTCACTTCTTTGCCCAAGCCTTCATAAGACCTGAGAAACTCGCTCAGGCCGCGTTCGACATACCCGTAGGCAGCGGCGGGAATTCGCTGGTGTCCCGTTATTCCTATACGCGTCTTCATCGACCCATCCTTTCCAAGTGGCAAAGCAGCAAGGCAGATATGACAATTATATCGACCTTTGTGGGAAGACAAACCAAACGGAAAACTACGGATTCAAGCGGATTCCACTGAGCTCATGCCATCTGTTGAACGTTCCACATCCGCTTTATACATCGATATCGTTTCAATCCGACTGGGTATTCCTATCAAATTTCGCTATATAATCTAATGCGCCTTGCGCGTTCTCGGTCTCCCCGCACTCTTTGAATTGTTTGCTAGCCATGCGCAACTCCGGTTCCCATTCGCTTCGGTCGGCCCCTTGCTCCGCAAGGCCCAAACCTATATACAAATGATTTGTAGCCTGCGAACGCACATCGCCAAGTTTTATTGCGGATTCCAGCCTTGCTCTGGCAGCATCGACTCTTTCCGAACTTTCATGCAAGGCCAAATACAACGCCGATTGCGCTGTCATAACTATCCTCTGGTCCTGAGTTCGTTCAGCGGCTTCTACCTGTTCCTTTCGTGATTTGATTTCCAAATCGGAATCCTCAAGTTTATCGCGCGCATAGTCGGCCACAAGACCATTCACTTCAGTCTCCACCACAACAGCCTTCTGCGTTTCCATCGACGACAACCAGACATACTTTGGAGACGAATGAAGATTAGTAATCAACCTGTCTGCAAGAAGAAGAAATTGCCCACCATAGTTTGCGGTACTCTTTCCTTCCGCCTCAAGCTGATGATAAAGCAGATAGACTATTGACTGGGCCTCATCACCGTAATAGACAGGAAAATCGTCGAAAACTTCCCCCTGATGGGCCTCATCGAACTTTTCAATCAATTTGGCATATTTTTGTACAGCTTCATCCCAACGGCGCTGTTTTGTCAGAACCTTTGCAGGTGTACTCGAGACTATCGTGGCACGCACCGACAAGTCAGGCTGAATCTGACGCTTGCCTGGGTTCCCTGATGAACGAAACGCAATCGGCCCGGATGCCTGTTCAGCCTCCAAATCATCCCACAGGGCTTCAGACGACATCGCATCATTTTCTTGCCCTTCTACCATTTCCGTCCGCGCTTCGAAAACATTCACGGCGCTCAAATATGCCGACCAATCACGACCGAAATTCCAAAACCAATGCACGGATCCGTCAGGCTTGACGCTGAATCCCGCGATGATGAACACGGGCATATCGTCAAGTTCCTCATACTCGTTCTTGTTGACCCCAAGTGCATCGAAAGCGATTTTCACACGCTCTTTTGTCCTCTTCTCGTTGTCCGGCGGCACCACGAACAGACATTTGGCGAGCAGGCCCCATTCTTTGAGATGGGCAATCTCCCATTTCAGAGAATCCGTGATACCAAGAGCCACGATGATATTTTTTGAGCGAAAAGCCGTCACCCTTACATTCTCTTGCCAATCGTCATTCTTGTAATAACTGCGCGCCGCTCCAGCCTTTGGCAGCAACTCACCTGGTTTGCCGACGGTTATGAGATCGCCCACACCGGCGGCCACAACATTGGACAACATTTCCTCGAAGGAAATCCTCGGCCAAAGCACACCACGCAAACTCGTATTGCAATCAAATTCTGCTATTCCAACGGGCACTTCGACAGAAACGTGCTCATCTCGGAACGAACGCAGATACAACACAAAACGGTCATCGGCCTCGAGCTCAAAATGAGAAGAAGCGAATCGTTTTGAAAGTCTACCGCCAAACCGGGCGATTGCATATGCAATCCACAGTCCAATCAGAAAAACAATCGCGAAAAGCAGCCACCATATCCAATGGAACTGGAGACGATGGAAAACGCAGGACGTCGAATAGCCAAGATCAAATGTCCTCTCCAATACGATTGCGGCCAATATATCACTGATCAACACCGTGCAAATTTCTCCGGCCTTCATCGGTATTTTCGAGGGTTTGTTGTTGCTGGCCCTCACCATGAATTTGTCAATCAGAGGCAACGCTGCGACATATATCGCGGCAAGAGTTGACCACAGCCATATCAGCGTGGGCTTGAATAATGACAATCCATAACCTATCGCGACAGGCACCACGACACGTATCATTGGCAGAACCGTCATATTGAGTCCCATACGTGGCACTACCAATCCGCTGTCAAGCAAATCGGAATCTATATTGGAAGTGGTGACCTTCTGCATGAGGGACGCGTTTATTAAATTGCCCGAAGCAATCCTATGCTCGATATACCCCCGATCAATCCTTGCTATGATCTGCGCGATGATGATAAGCAGAAATGCTACAAGCAGAGTCATCCTTTTCTTCTTTCTCTCATCTTTCAACTGTTCCCATATTGAATTACGCATGACAGGGAACTCTTTTGAAAGCAGGTCAACCAGTAATTTTTACAACAGCATTGTTCCCACAGCCTGTAAGACAACTGCAAACTTACAGCAAACCGGCCTTTGCTGAAATTATAACCCAGCCAACGAAAACCAATTCATACAGCCATGTCGCTTCAATCCGCTGATTCAAGACTCAAGGATATTCAGCTCAAACACGTAGATGAACGAGAACCTGTTTACGCCTCCGGCTTCGGTTTACAAGAAACAGAAATCATTCGGGAGGCCATCTTCGTTCGACCTGCCGTTATCAAGAGACCCACAGTGTCGATGTTATGATTTCCTTTATCGTCCCCCTCGATTCCGTCTACAACCACCACATCGAAGAGGAGAGTGGTATTCCCATCTGGGAGGTAACTCCCAAGATTCAGACCTTTCTCAATCCATCGATCATCATTTATAAGGTAGCCATCTAGATGATTGCAGGTGCACTGTCGGGTCGTCTGTCGCTGGTAGACAAGCTCCTTCGGAAGATATTCGCGCGCAATAACATCCTTCTGCACAATCGTGCCGGTATTGTGATAGTCCAGCCTCAACTGCAGTCGATCACCCGGCTGGGCATTGACCACATGATGCCATTTCTTTTCCCCGGCATGTCGGACCCATGCAACGCAGGAAAACGCCGGGGCGATATCGACAACCCGCACGAGGAAGGAAACATAACCGGAATACTCCGTAGATTTAGGAATCTCATCGTTCATCTGCTCATAGTGTAAGGGCGTGCCCGACGCACCCGTTATGTCATTGGACAGTTCGATCCCTTCTTCTGGGCCGGCGTTACTGAAGTAGCGTGCTGATCCGGGAACAAAGCTCGTTTGCAGTTGATACCCATCCTCCGCCATAAGACATGCCTCATCCCAGACCCCGCCGGACAGCCCCTCCTCACCCTTGCCGTTTTTATCAAAATTGTCGGACTGGGCTCGTACCTGTGATTTAAGACCCGCAGTGGCCTTCGCGTTCCATGCCGTCGTGATCCGCACATTGCGCATTGTGAGTCCACGGTTCGCCGCGATGTTGTTGCGGACAAAAGCTTTGACCATATACACATGGTCCTTGAACGCGGTACAGACCTTGCCATATTCGCCAGCATTAGCAACGCAGCCGGCTTCCCCCCGCTCTGTCACATCCCTAATCAAGGCAAATCCGCGCTCTTCAACCCCGCTGGAGTCATCGATAACGGCATTGAATATCACACAAGGGGCAGGCTTGTTCATAGTAACGATGGAATGTACATTAGCAACAGAGGACTTCATCCCAACAGAAGTCGTCAGGTCAATAGCCACATCCCCTTTCTGCTCAACAAGCATATCTCCTCTCCGCTCAATAAACATATCCTCCTTCCACTGTTCCGGGCTTCTTTCATCACCGGAATCACCGTCTGACGGCGCCACCTTCTGTGCGGAAAGATTTTGCACCGCTTGGTCCAAAGCGTACACAAGCTTAGAAACTATAAGCTTCTCAAGCTCGTCACGCCCAATAGCACGTTGGTTAAGCAGTGCAGACACTTCAACGCCATTGATTGCTTTGGCTTCAGTAAACACCTCTCCGTTAAACGTTGCGAGCGATGCAAACTCCTGCGGGATGTCCTGTAAGAACAGCGGAATACAGCAGTGGGCTCCTTCATCCTGATGACGAACCTGTTGGAAATAGGTGAATTCCTTGGCGCAGTTCTCGCTCAGACAGTAACTAAGAGTGATACACGGCAGGAAGATGTCGGTCACATCAAGCTCCTGATCGATGACCTGATCCCAATGGTCTCCACTGGAGATACCCGTATTGTCGATAAACAGGTCAAAAGTCAGACTGTTCGATTCCGCAGCGTCGGCGTTGTATTGGTCGATAGCCGTCTGCACTAAGGTTGTCAAAAGCCCCAATGTGTCATCGCGATGAGAATAGCTTAAAAAGACCTGCAACGAACGGTGCTCGTCTTCAGCATTGTTCATCATAGTGGCTCCCTGCATTGGAAAAAGTATGAGTCCATGATATACCCGACAACAATACCCACACCAACACAACGCTTCCTCGTCTATCCATCGAAGTGTGCCCATCACGCCGCCGAATTCGTCACGCGAACAGCTGGACGGAAATCCGCAAACTTTCACATCCCGCAGACCTATCACCACAGCCCTTCATCATGCTCACCGACAAATACGAAGATGATCCGACCTTCTTTCCCCTTTCCATAATGCATCCGTCGTGCCGAAACACCTTGGCCAAGATTGATGCGGAACATCTTTTCGCCATTCGGACCACGACGGGCGGGTGACAACGGGCCGCTGCTCTCACGAAACGGGTGCAGGCCTCGCGATTTGGATTGTTCGACAAGTCCGGTGAGCACATCGATGCAGGCATCAATCACTTCCTGCCGATTGATGGCCGTGCCCTCCAAGGAATCGAAGAAGCCGGGATCGTAGTCCCACGTTTCGGGAAGCGGGTAACGCGGCTTGTCCTCGGCAGAAAATCGAAGGGACCAAGTCTCGCGGATCCACGCGTCAAAACGAATGGCTTCATAGCGCAGACGCTGGGAGTCCTCCTTGAACGCCCCTCGCATCGTATGGAATTGCGGATTCTGTTGCAAACGCAGATTGCGTTGCTGTGCTGCATATTCCTGCAACGAAGCGAACTGGCGACATTTGCGCTCATACTTCTCATTGAGTTTCTCATTCTTGCTTTTCTCAGCGGAAAGCTGCGAGGCGAGAGCGGCTGCAGACGACTCATCGGAAATTCCGTTTGCGAATCCAATGGAATCGGCGGTTGGAGAACCCACTTTCTTACCGCTAGCCTCCGCACTTTTGTTCTGTGCAAACACCGATTCGTCGACATCCTTTTTCTGCAACCATTCCGGTCCACCATCCAACAACGCGGGAGCCGGTGAGACGCTATCGATATCGGCGTCGGAGAAGCACATATCCCACTGCGTCCAACCCTTGCCCCGGAACCTGATCAGCATGGGCAAAGCCGTCCCTACCGCCGACGAACAACGCAGACTCTCCGATTGCGAAGAGAAGACACCAGGCATGTCTTCGGCCGAAACCTTCACCACAACGCCCGGGTACAGCATCATTGAACATTCATCCTGGTCCGCCTTCTCCACGCGGGCTAGCACGGTCATGCCAGCACGGTAATCGGCAAGGGCCTCGTTGCGGGGTCGAATCTTTATGCCGGTCATGACGTTCGTTTCCGGATTGACGTTGCCGCAGATTCTCTGCCCCTTTTCGAATAGGCGATCAACATTTATACCAGAGGCCTTTTTCGGTGCAGCTACCGACACCACAGTGCCATTGTCAAGCCGGGCAATGCACCGGTCCGATAATGTACCGGTGACCGTGGCTTCATGGAATATACGACGTTCACTGCGTTTGCCCGGAACCTCGATGGACTTCGCCTGCCCCTGTGCCATCATGGCAAACGCTTCGTGAACAATCTGTGAACCCCAATGCAGGCGCTGTTCGCTGGTCTTGGCATGATAAGGGCCTTTCAGCAATGTCGAATCAACCAACCAATCGAATCCGGCCGGGTAGAGACGCACCATGCCGCCGTATACCTGATATTTTTTGGAGAGCGCGTCGGCAAATGCCAATGACGTATAGGAGTCCAGCAATTCAAAAACAGTAGCCACCCCTACCAAGTCGGCCGCAAGCTTGGCGGTATCGAACATACAGCAGTCCAAAACGGGACGGCGCGATGCCACAAGGACGGGAAGACGCCGCCTTTTATCAAGAAGATAGGCGGTAAGGACACCGACATGATTGCAATTGATAAGACGGACGGATCCGTCGGCCTCATCCTCCAAACCGGGGCCCACAGCGGCACTGATATCAGCGTGGGATTGCGACGAAGGTTCAATGTTCAGCGTTGAAGAGCATACGGTATACGCCGGCTCATTGACGGTGTCTGCAGCTTTTGTCTTGTGCGATTGCGCCTGGTTTATCGGATGAGGACGGTTACTGTCCTGTGGGGCTTGTCTCACCAGCTCGGCGAATGTCTTATCGGCGATTATGTTCTTCGTGTTGATGTCGGTTGGGCGAATCATTTCTGCTATGGTGACCATAAGATATCCTTTCGATACCTTGTGATGGACCCGCCGGAATTCTTGGCTCGACGGGTGACGAGCACGATTCCTTTCCGTGCCTGTCACCTATGAGGTTTCGAATTTCACCATTTTCGACGCGAAATGCGACGATTTTTTCTTGAATTTGTCGATATTTCACAACTGTCTAATTCATACCAGCCTTGAAAGAGTCACCAGAATATCTTTTTGTTCGAGATGAATACCATAAGCTAAACCACATCGCGGTCGCCATGCATATGAATTTCAAAGCAAAGGCTGACATCTGCTATATATCAACAACTGCCACTGGCCTCCTAGCCTCGTGACATAATTATTGCGGAAAGTAACGGAGAAGTTCTTCCGACTTTTCCCATTTACGTTTTCGAAAGAAGAGAACAATGCCGTTACTTGTAGTACTGCTATTTATCATCGCCGCACAGCTTATAGCAAGAATCGACCGCGGATATATCGAACATCTGCTTTTTAGAGAGCCTGCTGTCAAAGCAGGCATGATGATGGGGGTCTATTCAACTGGCCTCGATGCGGATTTAGCCGACATGGATGTCATCGATCCGGGTCGAAGATTGAAGATGACGATTCTGCCATCATTATTGTTGGTAGTGCCAACGGCAATCGGATACATATTTACAGCGGTATTCCCTACTTTGGTATGGGTATGGTCATTCCTTACTGGGGTATATGTGGCAGCTTTGCCGTTCCTGATTAAAATCTACCTGCATTTCAGCGGCAATACGCCGCAAGGTTCGTCGATGACAATCGGCGAAAAACTGGTTTTGTTGCTGAGCAGCATATTGTCCGGCGTCCTATTGATACTCACGTTCAAAATGGGTCTCACCTCCGCATACGTCTTTCGGCACATACGATTCAAATATTGGGTGTGGTGGTTGTTCTTCGCGTTGATTTTTATCGTAGGTCTGTGGTCTGCTTATGCAGTCAGCCGATTAGGCAGACGCATATCGAAATTATTCACCTCGCCACATTTCGAAATGAAAGCGAATGAACATTCCATACTGTATTTGCGTTCCTTCAAAGATGATCTCATCAACGTTGAAGTACCTGTAGGCATGGCCGAATGGGATTGGAACACGGGTTTACGAGGCGTATTGTGGCCGAAAATCACCTTCGATGAAATGGTCTCCAACATAGCATCATCAACGATAAACGACCTCATCGCCGTCGGTAGACCAGGTGAGATACTGCCACGTGCTGGTGCAGTCCATGCCTATTATGCTAATGACAAATGGAAAGAAAGCATCAGACTCACAGCGTTACGTTCCGGCGGCATCATTCTGACAGTTGGTAAAACCGAATCACTGCAATGGGAAATCTCCCAACTCAAAAAACTGAATATCCTCAGCAAATGTTTATTCTTAATCCCGCCGAAGGGTGAAAAAGAGGTAAAAGCACGTGTACAGGCAGCCTTCAAACAGCTTGGCGTAAATCAGGATGAATATGATACGCTCGCAACTGCACCGGTCATGGCGCTTACCGGGTTCCAGGTCAATTCCGACGGATCAATACATTGGTATTGGAGTTTCGGGCGTGATTGGTCGGCTTACTTTTACACAATCAGCGCTTTCCATACGCGCCTCAACCTACCCAGTCGAGAGGAAACAATCAGCTTAGGCACATCCCAGCCAGACACGTCTCAAAAGATACCGGAACCAAAACTCATCGTTCCTAACCTGCAGACAACCTCAAATACACAAGAAGAAGAATCAACACCTGAATCATCATTCTCTGCTGCCCGGCTTAAGGCGTTTCGGTCTGTTCAAGCTCAAAACACAAACAATCTGGATACATATCAGATTCAACAAGAGCCGATGCTTCGCAAAACAATCCTCTCCACTACCAAGATTTGGTCGGAGACACTGCTTGGATACTGGGATGACGCAGCCGAAGAATATGCACAAAAACTACAGAGATTTGAAAAGGCCCATTCCAGCTCAGGCTCCTCTAAAGCTCAGAACTCTCATGATGTCAAAACACAGTGTCTGGTGTATTTGCTCTACAACCAGCTCGTGGCCGAATACCACAGTCAAAAAGACTATACACAGGACTTCCTTGCACTCGCCAATCGCCTCATCGACACTTTGCACATTGCTCCACGCTATGTTTGGACTTCGCCGATGGACACGAAAAAAGCCATAATCGTGGAAACGCAAGTCTACGGTTACATAGCCAATTTCGCCAAATACAAACTCAATGACCATGCCGTAGAAGTCGACGCATATGAAAAACAAGTGGAAATAGCGCGCAGAACGCAAGATAGGCGGATTCTTTTCACCACTGAAATGAACCTTTACGAGGCACTTACTGACCCTCATCGTCAAATCGGAATCGCCGAATCGATGCTTCAATCAGCCATCAATCTGAGTGACGTGCCTTTGCAAGGAAAAGCACATTTCTGCCTTGCCTTAAGTCTTGCAAAACAAAATCTTGATAACACTGAATGGGAAACCGAATTCCACAACGCATACGAGTGCTTCCACAATTGCGGGGAACAGGAAAACGCAAAAAAGGCCCTTGCTTACTTGGAACATTACTCCAAGGAACAAAAGCTGAAAATCAGTGAGCTTTAAGTCACCACTGTCGTTGGAAATGTTGGCGACAGTACGCGGCTGAAGCCTTCGTCCGAAATTAATAGCAAACGGCGGAAATTTAGAGAGGTAAAAATGAAAACTCTTTTAATCATACTTACAGCAGTGGTGATTGTAGCTCTGACCGTGACTGTCGTATGCAAGCTGTACAAAGCAAACCATGTCTTCAGCAAGATTCAACTAATCGATACAATCATGCCTTTGTGTCTTCTCAGATATGGCAAGTTGCTCCTGATTCCGGCCATAATTTCAGTGGTAGGCATGTTGGTGGCGGGTCTGACTAATGCAGGCTCTTATGCAGGATATAGCGCAGGCTCGGTCTTGTTCCCCAAAACCTATTCTCAAGCTACTATCCAAAAAGCAGGAATAGACTTAAATACCGACGTGCTTAACAGCCATCTCGATAAGCTGCGTACCGGGTACCTGATAACCACCTGTCTATTTTTTATACTTTTGCTTGCAGTAATAGTAGTTCTGCTCTTATTGGTATGGGGAATAACAGATACCGTATTTTATGTCAGTGACCGATTCGATTCGGATGCCAAGATGAAAGACCATTTCAGAAAACTCTATGAACTTCGATACGGAAGCTACAAGGGAAAGGGGCTTGACGAACTCATTGAATTCAAACCTGCGGAATTTGCATTGGAATATATCCTCTCGCCGCAGTGCACAGAAGCAGACATCGATCAAGAGAGCGCCGTTGAAATGTGGGACGATTTGTATGCAGCACTAAAAACGAGAACAGGTAGATTGTTTATGCTCTTCCAAGGTCTAAGACTTGACGATAAGGGAAATCTTATCACAAAAGCATAACACTAGCTATGATACGACAACATGCATAATCAGTGGCATCAGACTGCGACCAAAAGCACGAAAACAGGCGATAAAACGTGCTTTTGGTCGCGCTGACAGCTCTTTTTCTGTCTCGCTTCAACGGTCGAGCTCGCGACGCGAAGTGACAGCGTCGGCGAGAGTATGCAGGAGCTCGTTGGTGCGATCCCAGGAGATGCAGGAATCGGTGATGGAGCGGCCGTAGACCAGCTGGTCGAGCGGCGCGGGCGACTGGTGGCCGCCGCGAATGTTGCTTTCCATCATCACACCGAAGATGCCGGGCTCGCCCTTGGCCAGGCGCGCGGCAATCTCCTCGATCACCTCGGCCTCGCGCACCTCGTCCTTGCCGCAATTGCCGTGCGCGGCGTCGATGACCAAGCCGTGCTCGCTGGGGCCGGTGACCTTCGACTGTTTCAACGTTTCCAACGCGTCGGCCACGGACTTCTCGTCGTAGTTGGGGCCGGAATTGGAACCGCGCAGAACGATATGGCAGTCCGGGTTACCCTTGGTCTCCGCAGAAATCACGCGACCGTCAAGGTTGATCGAAAGGAAATGATGCTCGTTGGCCACGGCATAGCAGGAATCGGCGGCGACCTTCACCGAGCCGTCGGTGGAATTCTTGAAACCGATGGGCATCGACATGCCGCTGGCCAGCTCGCGGTGAACCTGGCTTTCGGTGTTGCGCGCGCCGATGGCGCCCCAACTGACCATATCGCACAGATACTGCGGCGTGATCGGATCAAGCCATTCGGTGGCGGCAGGCAGACCCAGATTCAGCACGTCGGCGAGTACCTTGCGCGCCAAATCCATGCCCTTGCGGATATTGAATTCGCCGTCAAGGTCCGGGTCGTTGATCAGGCCTTTCCAGCCAACGGTGGTGCGCGGCTTCTCGAAATAGACGCGCATGACAATCAGCAGGCGGTCTTTGAGTTCATCATTGGCCTTGGCCAGACGCTGCGCGTAATCCTTCGCCGCCTTCGGATCATGGATCGAGCAGGGACCTACGATGACGAGCAGACGGTCGTCGCGACCGTGCAGAATGTCGCGGATCTCCTGACGGGACTTCAAAACCAAATCACCCATCGGCTTGGTCAGCGGGGTTTCCTTGAGGAACGCGCGCGGCGCGGGAATCGGGTCAAGCTGGCGGATGTTGACATCCACGGTTTCGGGGTAAACGGCTTCCTCGCTAAATCGCCGTGCGTCCTCAGAACTTCCAGGCCCTCGCATAATCGCCATGATTCCCTCCTCTGCTTGTTGTGAATACTCTTCCCTGCCGCCTTCAAGTGGCAACAGGGTGCCCATTATAACCGATTTTGCAGGGTAATACTGCCATTTATCCAAGCAATATGACGATGTCCCGCCTTTAGACGGGACATCGAGATCTTATATATCGACTTCTCTTATGCAAGTGCCCCCATCGGGTCCCACGCAGGAAGCATGGTCGCGGGCTCGGTGAGTGCGGCCTGATACTCGGCGGGAAGCATCGACTTCGGGACGGCTACCTCATAGACGTACTCGCTGAACCAATCGTCGCTCATGGTGAAGTAGCCCTTGTCGGCAACCTTGCAACCCCACGAATTCTCGACGCGCCAGCGGTTGGCAGTCTTGCCGTCATCGGCCACGTCCACGCCGACAAAAGCCATCGCGTGGTTCATCGCAGAGTCGCCGTAGCGCACCCGCGCTTCCTTGTCCATATCGAAATCGACGTCGTAGACCTTGCCGTATTCGTAGAGATCGGTGGCCCACGCGCCGTTGTCGCGGTCCATCATCGGGTGGCAGTCCGCACCGAACCAAGCCGGCATCTTCAGGTCGGAAAGGATACGACGCACGCAGTCCTTCATGAACTGGTTCGGGACATTCAAATACTCGGTCGCGTCTCCCCCGACGACGTTGCCCAGGTGCTCGATGCCGATCTTCTTGCCCTTGGCGTGCTCGGCACGCGGATCGTCGACAAGGCAGACATAATCCTCAAGGTGAGCGCTGCCGACGTACTTCTTCCAGAATTCGACCGGCGTGATCTCACCGTCGCGGTGGAAGTTGCCATCCTTGTCGGTCCATTCCCAGTCGAAGCTCTTCGGCGGCTCGCCCAAATGGATGGTGAGCATGCGATGGCCGGCCTCTACGGTCTCATCGACAACACGGTCAATCGAAGACTGGTCGGCATACATATGCGCCACGGCAGTGTGCAGCAAGTGGCGCAGCTGCGTGTTCATCTCGCTGGTATTGGTCGATGACGCGGTCTCGGGGAAGAAATCCTTGGGCACGGCACCGTACTTCTTGTAGACGTTCATGGCCATGGTCCACTGGCCACCGTCGCCCATCACGTCAGCGAGCAGATGCTGCATCAACTGCGAGTCAAAAGGCTCGCCGGCACGCACCAAATCCGCGACATCGCGCAGGAAGTAGTTGATGCGCTCAAGCTTATCGTAATACATTGCGTAGTTCTGCGAGAATTCGAACGAATCGAGCTTGAGATTCTTCTTGGCCACGAAACGCGCTACGTTCAGGGAGCTGAACAGCCAGCAACGTCCGGAATGATTCTGATTGGTCACCTCGCCGTTGTCGACGGTCACCGAGAAACGGCGCTGAAGCCTGCGGGCACGGTCGTAGTTATGCGCCACCGGATTGATGCCGGAGGTGGTGACGGCATTCATCGCCAACGTATTCACCGGCTTGGCCTCGAAATCCTCCTGCAACCTACCTAGACGGTCGGCGGTCAGCGGCTTCATTTCACTCATCAGATAATGCTCCTTTGGTTGGTTTACTTTCCACCATATTCCATGCGCTGTATCGGACACGCGGACCGAAATCGGCCACATCAAAAGGCCGGGAATCGCCGGACCTCAATACATATGACAGAGAAAATATGGAAGTGCGCCATGGCTAATTGACCACAGCGCACTTGATGATTACGAAAATCGAGCGAATCTAGCGTTCGGCAGAGCTTCCACCTGCAGGCTCGCCGCCCTCAGGGAAAACAACATTATCGTAATTGACACGATTCTGATTGTTGGCGGCAAACTTCATATTCGCCGGAACCCTGCCATTGACTGGAGCGGAAGCGTTGTCCGCGACTGAAGGAGCGGCATTGCCAGCTGCAGCATTCTTGTTCTCGGTGCTGTTGACCAGATTGGAAAGATGCTGCATCCCGTTCTTGGATGCGCCACCCTGCTGGGGCTGACCACCATTCCGCTGCTGCGCCTGTGCACGCTGAGGTGCCGGCGTTCTGGTCGTGCGACCATTAGGCGCATAAGATGCAGGCATCTGCGACGCGGCCTGGGCCCCTTGACCCGCACCGTTGGTGTTGGCTTGCCGAGACTTGGCCCCACCGGCCTCTTGAGCCTTGCCCTTTTCGTCCTTTTGCTTGTCTGCCTGCGCAGCGTCATCGAGATCATTGGCCACGGCATTGACCACCGGGACATTGACCCCGTCCTGCTTATCATCGGCAAAACCGAAACCAGAGAACGCATTGGTGAACATCGAGCGCAGCTCGGTGACGCGCTGGGTAATGGTCGACTCGCGCTCCTGAAGGTCCTTGATACGCTCCTGAAGACCGTCAAGCTCGCCCTGCGCGGCCTTGCGGCGCTCCTCGACGCGAGCCTCGGCGTCCTTCTTGGCCTTGGCTATGATTTCCTCGGCCTGGCGGTCGGCTTCCTGACGCTTTGAAACCGTATAGCTGTCGGCTTCGTCCCGCAGGTCCTTCGCCTTGGAAACCAAGCTGTCGGATTCCTTCTTCGCTGCAGCGCGGCTCTCTTCCAGCTGCTTCAACAGATCGTTGACCTTGCCGGTGGCCTCTTCCTGCTGCTTGGAGATATCGGTGCGAATCTGCTCGACCTCGGCGTTGACCTGGCTCAAGGTCTGGGTGCGCTTTACTTCGGCGTCGTCGGCGATTCCCTGGGCCTTCGCCTTGGCGTCATCGGTGATCTCAGTGGCCTTGCGCTGTGCCTCGGTGGTCATGCGGGAAACCTGCTCACGCACGTTGGCGAGCTTCTTGTTCGCCTCGGCGAGCGCGGTCTCGATCTGGTCGCTGGCGTCGCTCTTGAGTTTGGCGACTTCGTCGTTGGCGGCCTTGCGCTGCTCGGCGACCTGCTGGGTGGCCTTGGCCTTGAGCTCTGCGATCTCACGGTCCTGCTTGGCCTTTTCGCTGGCAAGACGCTTGTTGTGCTCCTCGCGCGAGTTGGTCAGCTCGATTTCGATGGTGTCACGCTGCTGGGTGACCTTCTTCGCGGTCTCCTCGCGCAGTCTGGTGGCATCCTGCTTGGCTGACGTCGTAATCGACTCGGACTCGGTCTGCGCCTTGGCAAGAATGGTGGCCGCCTTGGAATTGGCCTCGTCGGTGATGTGCTGGGCGTCGAGCTTGGTGTTGTTGATCAGGGTTTCCGCTTGATGCTGTGCGGCTGCACGGGTGCTTGCGGCGTCCTGCTTGGCACGGTTGACGAGCTCCGTACTGGTCTGCTCGGCGCTGGCGAGCATCTGCTGGGCGTTGGCTCCCAGAGAAGCGAAGGAATTGCCCTGCGACGCCTTCTTGGCGTTCTTCTTTTCCTCTTCGAGCTGGGCACGCAGTTGCAGAATCGTCTGGTCGCTGGAATTGACCTGCGCACGCATGCGATCGAGCGTCTGCTGCAACGAAGCCAGCTCCTGGTCTACCTGCTCCTTGTTATACCCGCGCAATTCTGTCGTGAAGCGGTCATCCGCCATGGTGATTCCTTTCGCTTTGCGACTTCTGTCGCAGTTTTTGCAAGCTGATAAATACTATTGGCTTATTGTAGTGTATTTTTCAAAAGATTGTTGCCGAAATGTGTCTAATCCACACAGACACCACGCTATTCGGAGTGTCCTATTCATAACGATTGCCAAGAAGGTTGTGTCCCGACGTTCGAATTGCCCCATCACTCTTCTACCAATTTCAGGCAATGAGGATATTCGACGATGTCGGTTCAAGGAAGTAGCGGCCGGTTTGTCGCACCACCACGCGGCACGCCTCCACTTGCTGGGCCAAGGTCAAACCGTGCTGAGGATGCGGCTCTTCATTGATGATCGGCAGACTGACGAAGCCGGAAAGCACCTTATGCTGCGCAGCGGTCCACTTCATCAGATTGTAGAACAGCGAATTGCAGACGAACGTACCCGCGTCTGAGCTCAAGGCTGAGGGAATCTCCTCCGACGCGAAATCATCGAGGATGGAACGCAGCGGCAGCCTGGTCCAAAAAGCGGCGGGGCCGTTGGAATCGATGGGTTTACGGGAGGCTTCGTCGGAGGCATCCACCGGCATGCCCGTCATCGTGCCCAGAATCGTGGAATGGGACGTGTCGATGATGTTGTTGGCGCAGCGTTCCAGAAGAATACCGCGGGCTGCGGCCTTGAGCCCCGTGGCGACAACGATGTCAGGGTGCATGGCTTCCAGCGTCTCTTTGAGCTGCGGCCAGCACTCATCGACATTTACCGGCAGATCGACGGCGTTTATCGATATATCCACGTCCCTTAAAATGTCATCGCTTTCCAAGGCGGAGGCATCGCCGAGCCCGTCGTTCGCGAGCGCATGCGGAACCACGTGCGAAGGATTGTTTTCGATTCCCTCGTAAGGGTCAAAGCCGGAGATGACAACGTTCAAGTGTTCCATGGGTTCCAGTCTAGCGCGAAGTATGGCGCTGGTTATTCTATAAAGATATTTATTCGTTTACGATTACAATTGCGGCGTCAACGAAACGCAGAATTCTCCCGAAAGTGTACGTTTCGGGGATTTCTATTCTCGGACAATCAGCGCGAGCAGACGGCCTTCGTGGGCTTTGTGCGCAAGAGCGGCCCGACGATGGGAATACCAGAGCGGATTTTCCAGCGTGCACAGGCTGTGCCGCACCTCGCCGATGCGCTCGGCCAAATCGGGGCTGCCTTCACCGTCGGCCGCACATAGCGCGGCAAGTTCGGCGTCCTGGTCAAGATACTGCGTGGCGGCGGAAACGCGCGGGGTGGAGCTGATGACATTGTCTGCCGGGATTCCGGCCTCGGCAAGCTCCTGGAGCGCGGCTTTGGCGATATCGATGCCGGGGCCACCAAAGCGGGTCAGGGTGAAGGTTCCGGGGAATTGCGCGTCGAATTCGTCCGCAATTTCGTCGCCTACCTCGTAGCAGTCGCCACAGATGCATGGGCCGAGCGTGGCGACGATGCGTTCCGGCTTCGCGCCTTTCGCCACCATCAGCTCGACGGCAGCGCCGATGACGCCGCGTTGCAGACCCTTGCGTCCACAATGCGCCGCACCGATGACACCGGCCTCAGAATCGGCCAGCAGCACGGGCAGGCAGTCGGCGGCGAACATACCAAGCGCGATGCCTTTTTGCGTCGTCACCTCGGCGTCAGCATCGAGCCTGGGATAGGCTTTCGGACCATCGTCATCGCCGGAACCGATAATCGTACCGGAAAAGTCACAGCCATAAGGTGCATTACATTCAAAGAAGCCATCGACGTCGACGGCCTTGCCGGAATGAACCTGCGCCACCAGGGAAAGCGGCGCGCCCACAGCCTTGGCCAGCTCCATGCGGTTCGTCTTTACCGTCGCCGGATTATCGCCGCTCTTGCCCCCGAGATTGAGATCGCCCCAATCGCCCGCGCTCAAGCCTCCAAGTCTGGTGGTGTAAATGACCTTGATGCCCGGTGCCAAATCAATTGGAATGGTGACAGGAATAGGGTTGCCCGCCTCATCGGTCGGCGAAATGGCGCTGCTGTCGAGAATAGTGTCATCATACTGCCCGTTTTCCGGGGCTTCGTTCAAAGGTTTGCTCATGCGTCCAACTTTACCGAGTGCCTGAGTCCTTTATCTTGCCAATAGCTCAAACCGAAGTTCATGCACTTCATCGGTATGGCATCGGTTTAACAGCAGAGACCAACGCCGTGCAATCAGCATGATTCCAACGATTATTCAGCCTTGAGCGTGCGTTGTTTCGCATGGGAACGGATCATCGAGTGCTCCGGCACCACGAACGGCAAGGGCATCGAGAAGACGTGCGCCGGGTTGTTGATTTCCTCGACCGGCTGGCCGTCGGCGTCTTCCATTCCGCCTGCGGCGATCGTGTAATCGACCGGCTCGCGGCCGGGAATCAGGAATTCGATCAGCTGACCGGGCTCGATCTTGTTGCGGCTCATCAGGGTGAGACGTTGTGTGGCTTGGTCGTAACCGATGACTTCGCCGACCACCAGCCAGTCGCGGAAATACCCGCCGCGATCCGTATTTTGCGAAGCTTTGTGCTCGGGATAGTAGAAACCGGTGGAATAATCGCGGTGCGAGACCTTGTAGGGTTCGTCCTTGAGCCATTGCGGCAGTTCGACGTGTTTCACTTCGCCGTAACCTTGCGCTTCCGTGGCCTTCTCGCCCACCAACGCGGGCACGGTTGCGGAAACCGTCGTCTTGGCCGCGGTTTCGGCACCGGCGCTTTGCACACCATGGAAACCGATGGAACCATACGATTCCAGCTGGCCCACGGCTTTGGTCACGCGTACGACGTCGGAACGCCGCACCATGTCGTGGAACGGCTTGAGCTTGTTGCCGTCTTTGTCCTCGAAGCCGCGTTGCACCATATATTCATTGACGGCGCACTTGTAGGCGTTGGCCATCGACGCAACGTAATACGCGCTCTTGGCGCGGCCTTCGATCTTGAGGCTGGTGGCACCGGCGTCGATCATGTCATCCAAGTGGTCGAGCATGCACATGTCCTGCGAATTGAAGAGGAACGTGCCCTCGTCGTTCTCCTCCACCGGGAAGAACTGGCCGGGGCGCTTCTCCTCGACGACGTGGTATTTCCAACGGCAGGGCTGCGAACATTCGCCATGGTTGGCGTCGCGGCCGTTCATGTAGTTGGAGATGAGGCAACGACCAGAGAACGCCATGCACATCGAGCCGTGTACGAAGCACTCGATGTCCATATCCTCGGGGATGTTGGCTCGAATGTCGCGAATGGCCTGCAAGTCAAGTTCGCGGGCAAGTACCACACGGCGAGCGCCCAGTTCGTAGAGGGCGTTGGCGGCCAGATAATTGGTGACGCCGGCCTGTGTGGAGACGTGCAGTTCCAGCTGCGGGGCGATCGAATGCGCGGCCATCATCACGCCGATGTCGGTGACGATCAGCGCGTCGATGCCGGTCTGGGCTAGATGGGCGATGTAGGTCTTGATGTCCTCGACTTCGTTGTTGTGCGGCAGCACGTTGCAGGTCACGTAGACCCTTGCCCCGCGTTCGTGGGCGTATTCCGCGCCCGCCTTGAGGTCATCCATCGAAAGGTTCTTCGGCGCCGAACGCATGCCGAATTCCTTGCCCCCGCAGTAGACGGCGTCCGCACCGAAGTCGATGGCCGTCTTGAGGCTTCGCAAGCTTCCCGCCGGAGCCAGCACCTCGGGCCTGCGCCGATGCACCATCTTCGTCTGGATCGGCTTGTTTTCGCTGTTTTCAGCCATCACGTCATCCTCGTTATTCTCATATTCGCCCGATTGCACCGTTTCAGTTTAGACCAAAGCTCACAAACTCCTGCTACCAACCGGTCAATCCCGCTACTTTTCGTATGTTTTCAAGGTGCAAAACATACGTTTTCTAGCACAATCGGCCGATTAGTAACAGCAAGCCGCCATCACTCAGGCACTAAGCTTGGCGAGTTCCTCCGCGGTGAGTTGCAAATCGCCGGCCTTGAGGCTGTCGAGAATCGTTTCGGGGCGATGGGCGCCGGGAATGACGAAAACGTGCGAGCCCAGGCCCAGCTCCCAGGCGAGCACGACCTGCTGGTGGCTCACGCCGTGGGTGCGGCCGACCTCTCGGAACGGGTCGTATTTGGTCTCGTCCTTGGCTCTGCGGTAGCCGCCGAGCGGGCTCCAGCAGACAAATGCCAGCCCCAGCTTCTCACAATAATCAAGCGTATCCTGCGTGGAACGGTAGGTCGGCGAGAACTGGTTCTGCACCGCGATCAGCTTGTCACCCAAGATGCTGCGGGCGATGTCGATCTGCTCAATGGAGGCGTTGGAAATGCCTGCTTCCTGGGCCACACCCTCGTCCAGCAACTGCTTGATGGCCTCGATGGACTCGTTGTAAGGAACAGACGGATCGGGGCGGTGGAAATAGAGCAGGTCGATGGTGTCGACGCCGAGCGCGAGCGCCGACTGTTTGCCGGCCTCGATCAAGTGCTCGGGCTGGCCGTTGACGCCCCAGGTCGGGGTCGTGCCGTCATCGGCGAAATTGCGGAAGTGGCCGACCTTCGTGGCGACGGTGACCTCGTCCTTGGGTCCGTCCCAGCTTTCCATGGCGCGGCGCACCAGTTTTTCCCCGGTCTCAACCTCGCCACCGGAGCAGTAATACGCCCAGGCGGTGTCGATATGACGGCAACCGGCGTCAAGTGCGGCGTGGATGGTCTCGATGCCCTTGGCTTCCCCCAGATTGTTTTCGATGGTCAGCGGCATCTCGCCCAAACCGATGGCGGTGGTGTCGAAGGGACCCAAAGAACGATGCAGTACCATATTTTTCCTTTTCCGATATCAAATACCAATGCTTCAAGCCTACGAAACCAAGCGGATTTTCTTGCCACTCCCACCATGCCACAAAAATTGCGGTGTCCAAAAAATGACCGTTTTCTTGCATCCCATCACCCACATGCAAGAAAACGACCACTAGATAGGTCCAAACGACCACTTTTTGCATCCAAGCGAACAAATACCGGCCAACTACGAGCAGCGAGCGCCCGCTTTCTCGGATCTCAAAAGCCCCTATACAAGAAAACGATCGCTGAAACGAACTCAACCCACCTATTTCCGCCCCTAAGTGGCGATTGCAGCTGCCACATCGTACGTGAAGTTAGCAAATCGTGCAAAGTTCGCCACAAAAGGTAAAATGCAGTCAGTTTCTTTACGGAAAGCAGGAGGAGAAAGGGTCGCGATGGCGCCGACGATACCCGATTGTGATTTTATCCGTGAGTTGGGCTCCGGTTCCACGGCCGACGTATATCTGTATCGTCAGCACAACCTCAACCGCGAAGTCGCCGTCAAGGTAGGAAAGTCAAGGCAGGATCGCAGTTTCGACGAAGCCTTTCAAAAAGAGGCCAAGATCATGGCCCAGCTTTCGGCGCATCCTTACATCGTATCGATTTACGGCTCGGGCTTGACCCCACGGACCAGCCTGCCGTACCTCGTCCTCGAATATGCGCCGCACGGTTCCTTTAAGGAAATCATGCGCAGCCGCAGGCTCACCGTCGCCGAAGTGCTCGACCTCGGGGTGAAGCTTACGGGGGCCTTGCAGACCGCGCATCGCCACGGCATCATTCACCGTGATATCAAACCGGCCAATATCCTGGTGACTTCCGCCAACCAGCCGGCACTTTCCGATTTCGGCATCTCGACGAGCATCTACGAGGCGAAGTCACGTACCGGCTTTTCCGTGCCGTGGGCGCCGCCGGAAGTGCTGACCGGCAAGGGCGGCGGCACCGAAACCTCCGACATCTATTCGCTGGCGGCCACACTCTATGGCCTTCTGGCAGGCAAATCGCCCTTTGAATACGTCTTCCATCCGCGCACGCAAAACGAGCTGGCGCAACACATCGTCTCGGACCAATTGCCGAAAAACGCGATTCCCAACGTGCCCAAAGAGGTCGAGCAGATTCTTCTGAAGGCCATGAACAAGGACCCGGACGCCCGTTACCTTTCGGCGCAGCAGTTCGGCCGGGCCATGCAACAGGCGCAGGAGAATTGCGGGCTCAACGTCACCCCGTTCGTAGCGGAGGGTTGCAGCGAATTCCCCGCGCACCATACGACACCGCAATCAAACAAAGGCCGGCTCACACCCACAGTGGCCACACCGGAACGGAAGCGTTCGAAGAAACCGCTGATTATCGCCATTGCCGCACTGGCCGCGGTGGCGATTATCGTCGCGACTTTCGTTTTCGTGGTGATGCCTCGTACCGATAGCAAGAAATCGGACGAACGCACGCGAATCAATACGATGCAGACCCCGCACAACGACAATACGAATTCCGAGGGCACCAAGAAAAGCAAGAAGAACGCAACCAATCAGGACAACGCCCCGAAGGACGACATCACCAGCGAGGACGCCGGGGCCGCAGTGCCACAAGCCACGAACCTCGTGGGCACTTCCGAGGGGCGGAACGTCACGTTCACATGGAGCAATCCAGCACCAAAAGCCGGGGACACATACGCCTGGGCGGAGGTCCAGGACGGGTCGGCCACGTCCGGTATCCAGACATCAATCGTCAAAGAGCCCAAAGTCACTCTCAATGTGGCCAGCGGGAAACCCCAGACCTGCATTCAGGTTAGTATTGTAAGGGCTGACGGACACATGTCTGCCAGCCCTGCGATGGCCTGTGCGGTAACGAAGCAGTAAAGCGCACAGCACTCGACAATGCCGACAAGCCATTGACTGGGGTGAGAAAAAGATTTTTGTCTGGCTGTTTGGGGCTACCAGGGAAAAGTAAGGAAGCAACTGATGAAGGCATCGCGGAAATCACAAGGTGAACATAGCATTCGTCTTGCCTTCAGACGCCTGAATTCGCAGACCAACCGCCGCTGGCTCACCCCCGTACTCGTGCTACTTCTGCTGCTTGGCATCGTCGCCGGCGCCATCATCATCAACACGTTGACGCGCACCCACGTCCACCTCGATGACGGCACGGTATGGGTCACTTCGCTCAAGGATCGCAAGGCCGCACGTTTCAACGTCAAACTCCAACAGGCCAACGGGGCCGTGGCCCCCACCACCCCCACTTTCGATGTCAGCCAGCACGACGACAACGTGATTTTGTCGGACGGGGCGAAGGCGCAAGGCATCCTCGCTTCGAATCTCGGCGTCCACGGCAAGGCCGAGGTCAGAAATTCCACTTCCACATTCATCGGCGGGTCCACCACAGCGTTTCTGAACCACAAAACCGGCAACGTCTGGGTCGGAGATTCAGACAATCTCGATTCCATCACCCCCAAGACCTCCGCCCCGCAGATGCAGCTCGGGGTCCACGGGCTTCTTGCGGTAGACCGCAACGGTGCGGTTTACGGGTATCGGCCTGCGGACGGCGCGGTCATCAAGATGGACGATGCACACAGCGTGCCAAAGACACTCAAATCCATCACCGACGGCAAAGAGACCAACGCCGACAGCTTCACCGTGATCGGCGACCGCCCGGTGATCGCCGCCAAGCAGAGCATCATGTGGCAGGGCGGCAGCGCACAAATCGATTCACGCGGTCCGGTGAGCTTGCAGGCCCCGGCCGTTGACAACGCCCAGGGCGACTGGGTGGCGGCGAGTGCCCGCAACGGCGTATTCACCGTTGATTTCAAGCACAACGACAAAACCGCCGCGTTCATGAACAAAGGCATGGCCGAAGTCGCACAGCCCGTCTCCTCCAAGGGTTGCGTGTATGCCGCCTGGTCGCAGCAGGCGCACAACTATATCCGCCTGTGCTCGGCCGACGGTGCGGCTGAGGCGAGCCAAGGCAAAGGCGACAACACCAAGGCGCAATGGCAGAGCCTGCAGTCCATATCCCCCACCTCGCAGCTCGTCTTCCGCACCAACCACCGGCTTGTGGTCTTGAACGACGTGACCAACGGCAACGTGTGGAACCCGGACCAGTCCAACAAGGTCATCAAGATCCAATGGCGTCAGATCGAAACGAAGAAGACCACCAACCAGCAGAAAAATTCCGATTCCGCCAACAACCAGACGCAGTTCAAACCCACCTGCTCCACCAAATCCGGTGAAATCAAGGCCGAAGACGACAACTTCGGCGCGCGCGTGGGCAGTCAGCAGATCCTCGACGTATTACGCAATGACGAACAGACGGATTGCTCCGTGCTGCACATCACCAAGGTCGGCCCCGTTTCGGGCGCAGGCATCACCGTGGCCCCCATCTACTCCGGCCGCTATCTGCAGCTCGACACCACCGGCGCGACCCCGGGCAAGACCAGTTTCACCTATGAAATCAACGACGGTCGCGGACAGTCCAGTTCCGCCACAGTCAACCTCACCATCACCGGCGGGACAGTCAACCAGCCGCCGGCCCAGACCGACACCCCTCCCGAATACGACGTGGAGCAGGGAGCCACCTTCACCGTCAACGCCCTGGGAAGCTTCACCGACCCTGAAGGTGACCCGATGACACTCGTCTCAGCCGTCGCCCAGAACAACAACCAGGTCGCCATCTCCACGCGCGCAGATGGCCAGCTCGTCTTCAACACCGGATCGCTCACCGGCGGCCGCGTGGGCGTGGAAGTCACCGTCTCGGACGGCATGCACACCGGAACCGGGCTTATCTTCTTCTCCGTACGCCCGGCCAATACACTGCCGGCGCTGATCGACGCGGTGACCAAGAACACGACGCCCGACACCTCCACCACCGTCGAACTCAAGCAATACGTGCACGGCACCAGCGCCCAGCCACCCGTGCTTTCGGCGGTCAACACCCCGACCGGCACCACTACATCCACCAATTCCGCCGATCTTTCCTTCACCTTCAAGGCCAGCAACCCCGGTACATATTACGTTCCGTACACCATCAGCCAGGGCAGCATCGAAGCCCAGGGCCTTGCACGCATGGAAGTACAGCCGGTGACAGGAGAATCCGCCAAGCCGATAGCGGCCAATGACGTGGCACTGCTGGGGGCCGACCGCACCGCCATCGTGGAGCCTCTGAACAACGACACCGACCCCATGGGCGGTGTGCTTTCCGTCACTTCGGTCGACGTCGACCCGAAGCTCGGGATCAAAACCGGACTGGTGGCCCATAAACGCGTCTATATGACCGCCCGTCAGATTCCCACAAAGCCGGTCAAACTGACATATACCGTAGCCAACGCGGCGGGTTCGACCCGCGGCACCATCGTGCTGCAGCCGCCGGCCCTGACCACCGCCAACGCGGCGCCGAAGGCCGCCAACGTCACCGCCAACGTGCGTACCGGCGGCATCGTCAGCGTCGATGTGATCGACCATGTCTCCCATGCCGACGGCACCACCGTGAAACTGCAGAACACCCTTCAGTTCAGCAAGAAGACCTTCAAGGGCCTCGTCTTCGTCTCCGGCGACGACGTACGTTACCAGGCCTCGAACACCCCCGGCGTCTATCCGGTGACCTATACGGTACGCGACAATCTGGGCAACGCGGCCTCCGGCATCATCACCATCACGGTGCACGCCAAGGACGCCAACAACAAGCCAGCCCCCACCCCACAGGACACGCAGGCCCAGGTGGCCGCCGGCCAGAAGGTGCGCATCCCCATCACCCTGACAGGTATCGACACCGACGGCGACGACGACACCCTGCTCGGCCTGGGTGACAAATCACCGAAGATGGGACGTATCGACGAGGTCGGAGCAAACTATATGGTCTATGAGGCCTATGGCGATTCGTCAGGAACCGACACTTTCTCTTACGCTGTAGAAGATTGGACCGGCCAGCGAGCCCAGGCCCAGATCCGCGTGGGCGTCTACAAGGGCACTTCGGATTCCGGCGTATACGCGCGTGATGACCAAGTGACGCTGCGACCCAACACGGAAGCCAATGTGCCGGTAACGCAGAACGACATCTCCGGCGACAACACCGATCTGAACGTCGATAAGAACCTGCAGATGCAGGGCATCGGCGGGGCCACCGTCGCCAACAACATGATCTCCTTCAAGACGCCGGCTCAAGCGGGAACGTCATATATCGTCTATACGGTCAAGGATAAGGCGGGGCTTTCCGACACCGCCACACTGACCGTGATCACCGACCCGAACGCGCCCATCGAGCCGCCCACGGCCTATGATTACCGCGTACCTTCCGCAGCGACGCTCGACAAGAAATCCGTCGACGTCGATCTCTCGCAATGGATTGCGAACCCTTCCGGCACCGCCGATGAGCTAAAGGTCGGCATCGACCCCACCGCCACCGACCACGCACAC
Source organism: Bifidobacterium sp. ESL0728 (assembly GCF_029392015.1). Lineage (NCBI taxonomy): Bacteria > Bacillati > Actinomycetota > Actinomycetes > Bifidobacteriales > Bifidobacteriaceae > Bifidobacterium > Bifidobacterium sp. ESL0728. The sequence goes on along the minus strand of NZ_CP113925.1, from coordinate 619,035 downwards.
GTCAAGGGCGGGGCGAAGTCCACCACGGTGACCGTCGACCTTACCGATGAGGCCAGAAGCGTGCCCTACACGGTGACGAACACCACCTATCACGTCACTTCCACGGCCTTCGTGCAGGTGCCGCAGTACGGCGTTTTCCCGCCTATGCTGCGCCCGAAGGCACCACCGATCAAGGTCAACGCCAAGCGCAGCGTCAACATCGACCTCGCCGATTACGTGCGCGTCGGCCCCGGCAAGACCCCCTACGTCGACAAGGATTCGATCAGTGCCACCAAAAGCGACAATTCGGATTATTACGTCAACGACCAGACCCTGAAGTTCACCGCGCCGAAGGACTACGCCGGCCCGGCCTCCATCACGTTCACGGTCTCCGACGGCAAGCGCGACGACAACAGCAAGGACAAGAACGGATCGAAGCAGGCCAAGATCATCAACTCGTCCGTGCTGACACTGCCCATCACCGTCATCGGCCGCAACGTGCCGCCACCGACCTTCTCCGCCTCCACCATCAGCGTCGCTGCCGGCGAGGATGCCAAAACCATCGATCTGACGGCCCTGACCCATGCCCCCAGCGGCTTGGACGAGGACGAAACGGACTACAGCTATTCCGGCGGCGAGGCCTCCGGCTCCATCGAATCGCATCTGACGAGCAACGGCAAGCTGACGGTGAAGGCACCGACCGATGCCGCGGTAGGGTCGATGTCAAGCATCCCGATCACCATCAAATATTCCAACGGCACCGTTTCGGCGGGACTCACCGCGCAAGTCGTGCAATCCACACGTCCACTCGCTAAGATCTCGGGGGTCAGCAGGCGCATGAACGCAGGCGACAGCACCAACGTCGACATTCTCTCCGACGCGTTCAACCCGTTCCCCGACACACCGCTGACCGTGGTCAGCTGCCAGGCCGACGATACCGCGAAAATCAGGATCGACTGCGGTTCGAGGGGATCCATCGGCATTCATGCTGCCGCCGACATCGGCGCCTCGTCGAATACCGTGGTGGTCAACGTCCAGGACGCCACCAAGACCAAGGAACGCGAAGTCAGCGCCACCATCACCATCTCGGTGATCGACAAGCCCGACCCGCCGCTTCTTTCCCCGGTCGCCGGCCAACCCGCCGACGGCGCGGTGAACCTGAGCTGGACTCCCGGCTCGGCCAACGGCAGCCCCATCAGCGATTACGAAGTGGATTATGACGGCAATGCCAAGTCGTGCGGCGCCGTCACCACCTGCAACGTCACAGGGCTTACGAACGGCAGGAACTACAGTTTCAGCGTGCGTGCCAAGAACGAGGCCGGCTGGTCGAGGCCGTCGAACGGCGTCGACGCCATGCCCGACAAGGTGCCTGACGCCCCCGGCGGCATCAGTGTCACCGGCGATTATCAGAAGGTCACCGTCAATTGGGATGCCGCGAGCTATACCGGAACGAAGCCCGACGACTATCTCGTGACATTGAGCGACGGCCAGTCGAAACACACGAACGGCACCAGCCAAAGCATCTCGTTCAACATCAGCAATGGTGCCATCAGTGATGGAACCACCCTCAGCGCGAAGGTCCGCGGCCACAATCGAGCTGGCGATGGGCTGGTAGGCGAGTCCTCAAACTCCGGGACGCCCTGGGGCGACCCCGATCCGCCTAGCGTCACCTTGAGCCAGAAAGACGAGAACACGATGAAGGTGACGGCCAAGGCGAACAATATGCGCAACTCAGGCTGCGACAGCATCAATATCCAAGGTCAGGGATCCTTCGATTGCGACGCCGCCAGCACGACCTTCGAATTGAATGACGGCGATTACGGCAACCCGATGACCGTCAAAGCCACTGTCGTACCGAAAAAGAGCGCCGCCAACTCATCTGCCGACAGCAACTCCATAACCCCTGGCTATAGTGTCAAAACGCCGACCAACGTCACATTGAAACTAAATGGGAATTCCTGCAAGGTAAGTTGGCAGCCGAATGGGAGACACTCCGGATTTGCCATTACGGGATCCAGCAGCTCCACGGTAGACAAGGACAAGACCTCATACCAATACACGATCGGCGAATGGCAAAACTGCGGTTCCGAAAGCGTGGCACAGACGTTCAACAATGCCACCGGGACCGCGGTTCAAGCCACAAGTTCAGGCGACCTCACCTATAAGGTTCCTGCGAAATTTGCCAACATCAGCTTGACCTGGGGGGCGGATCACGACCACATCACCGTCGCCGGTTCGATCAATCCCTATGGGCAGGGCGGCACCACACAGATCCATATCTGGTCGGGAGATACGGAAAAGACATACAACTGGATCAATGGCTCGCTTGACGTTTCCGACCTACCCGATGCCTCAACGGGCGAAGGCTATACCTGGCAAGTAGAGGTAATCGGAAACGACCCTGCATTGAGCAGCAACACGGGTGACCCTGCCAACCACACCGTCAGCCAAACTCGCATACCAGCGCCGTTGCCACCAGCACCGAGTCCACCTAGCACGTCCTCCCCTAGCTCCCCTAGCTCCCCTAGCACGTCCACTCCCAGTACGTCAGGCGGCGAAGAAGTCGAATCGCAAAGCCTTGTCGACTACTTCCCCACCCTGCAGCGCATGATCACGCAACGCAGTCTCGCCATCGCGGCAAAACAGCAGGGAGCGACGCGATGAGCCCGGCCACAGGAAAGAATGATACCGACGCGAAATCGGCTGTGCCTTTTCGCGGCAACATTCGTGCACCCGAAAAGCAAGACGACAAAACAATCAATACATCAGTTACGATCAATCGGCTCATCACCATATCTAAGGAGAACCAATGAGCACACACAAGAGCGACCCATCCAATGATGAGACGAACATTTCGGACGCCACGCGCCTCTCCGACGCAACCCATCTGCCGCCGACCAGCGTAGACAACGAAGCCCCGCACGGCGGCAAAAGCGCGTTTCCGTCACTGCCAAAGCGTTCCAGGTTCAAAGGCCAGCCAAAACCAGAGCAGACCACCATCGATCCAAGCGACGACAGCACAGTACTGAGTTCCGTTCACGGCGTCAATGAAGACGAGACCATTTCGGAGGAAACCATACTGAGCACGTCGATGCCCGGCAACGGCGCCGAATCCCCGGTCCTGCCCACCGAAAACCCGTCAACCGCGGGCTTGGACGGCCAAGCCGACGGCAGCTATATCGCCCCGACGATCTCGGCAATACCCGCAGCTACAAATTCAATGCCCATCGCAGATAACTCAGTTACCGGCAAGACCACAGATACACCGCAAACCAGCGCTCTGCAAAGCGGATATCAGGCGCCATCCTCGGCGTCGTACGCGACGTCGGCGCCGGCAAGCACTTTCCAGGCACAACCATCCGCAGCGTCTTCCGTGAGTCAAGACTCGCTTTCGGCCCCCTATGCCTCGGCCTCGCCGGTCTCAAGCATCATCACACCGCCGAATGACTCCATCCTCGATTTCAAGCGTTCCTTCGACGCTTTGGTCGACAACATCGGCAAGGTCGTGGTCGGCAAGCCCGAACCCATCAAACTGTGCGTCACGGCCCTGATGGTCGGCGGGCACGTGCTCTTGGAAGACAACCCCGGCACCGGCAAAACGCAGCTGGCGCGAGGCCTGGCCAATTCCATCGCCACCTCGTTCAAGCGTATCCAGTTCACCCCTGACCTTCTGCCGAGCGACGTGGTCGGCGTGACCTTCTACGACCAGAAATCCGGTGAATTCGAATTCCGAGAAGGCCCGATCTTCGCCTCCATCGTACTGGCCGACGAAATCAACCGCGCCTCGCCGAAGACCCAGTCCGCGCTGCTGGAAGTCATGGAGGAGCAGAAGACCACCGTCGACGGCAAGACCTACCCGATGCCACAGCCGTTCATCGTCATCGCCACCCAGAACCCGTTGGAGCAGCTCGGCACTTACAAACTGCCCGAGGCCCAGATGGACCGCTTCCTGATCAAGACCTCCGTCGGCGCCCCCGGCCACGACGTGTCGATCGGCATTCTGCGTGACATCGACATCACCGACCGCGCCGATACCGTTTCCGCAGTTTTGAGCGGTGACGACATCATCAGACTGCGCAAGACCGCCAAGGAGGTGCGCGTCGACGACCGCATCCTCGAATACATCGAACGCCTGGTCGAGGCCACCAGGCTGAGCGAAAAGCTTCGTGTGGGCTCCTCCATGCGTGGCGCGTTGGCCTTGACCCGTTGCGCCCGCATCTGGGCCGCCGCCGACGCACGCGACTACGTGCTCCCCGACGATGTGCAGGATCTTGCGGTGCCGGTGCTCGCCCACCGCATCATCTTGAACGCCGAAACCGCGTTCAAGGGCGAAACCGCCGAGCAGGTCGTCGCGCAAATCGTCGAGTCCGTCCCGGCGCCTGCCATGGGAGCCTGAAAGTAACACCATGCACTTTTCCAGAAACCGACACCAACCGCAGGCGACGCCGCCCGGTTTTTCCGCCTCCGCCAAGAATGGAGCCATGGCGGTAAGTACCAGCGGCCAAAGCCAAAAAGTCCGCCGCCTCAAAGGCCGCAGACCCAGCCTGGTACAAAACAACACCCGCCTTGCGCATGTGATGCTCAAGGCGCGGCACAACGCAGTGAGATTGCGCAAGAGGCTGCCCGGTTGGCTCACCGCGTACGTCTCGCCGCTCGGTTGGTCGGTCACGGGCCTGGCTGTGGTTGCGCTGGCCGCGTTCCCTGCCCTGGGATGGCACGAGCTGCTGGTCTGCGGTGTCATCGGTCTGGTCATGCTGGTCTGCGGCATCGCGATGTCTTTAGGTAATACAAAATTCCATGCGACACTGTCCGTTTCGGATAACCGCATCACCGTTGGTGACAGCGTCAAGGTAGATGTCAACATCTCCAACCCCGGCAAAAGCCCGACCGTCAGCGTGCTCGGCGACCTGCCGATGGGCGAGATGCATCAGCGATTCCGCATTCCCGCCCTCGCCCCCGGCAAGGCCAAAGACGAGCAGGTCGAGTTCCGAGCCACTTCGCGCGCGATCCTTCCGGTCGGACCGCTGAAAATCAGCAAGGGTGATCCGTTCGGCATCGTCCGGCACGAGCAGTCGCTTTCGCAGTCGGTTCAGGTCTTTATCCATCCCCAAACCGTTTTCCTCAATTCCCTTGATTCCGGCATTTTCCGCGACCTCGAAGGTAGCCCCTCCGGCCAGGTGGTCGATGACGACCTCGATTTCTACGGCCTGCGCGAATACCGCCCCGGCGACGACATGCGCAACGTCCACTGGCTTTCGTCGGCGAAAACCGGCACGATGATGGTGCGGCAATACGAAGCCACCAAACGCACCGACACTTCCATCACCTTGGGCGTCAACCCCACCGATTACTCGACCGAAGACGAATTCGAGCTGGCCGTCAGCGTCGCCGCCTCCATCGGCACCGAATGCCTGATCGAAGACCGCCCGTTGGCCATCCAAGCCGCCGCGGATTCCCTGATTCCACGCACAGCGATGCCGTTCCTCGACTGGATGAGCGGGGTCAAACCGGATATGGACGAGAATCCGAACCTCGCCGTCGCCACGCTTGCCAACAGCCCCGGTGCCTCGTTCTATTTCTTCGTCATCGGCTCGGGGACGAAGCTCGAACGCCTGCGCCGCATCGCCGCCGCGCTGAGCCGCGAATCCATCTGCGTCATGCTGCAGATCGACCCCATAACCGGCAACGCCATTCACCAATACGATGACTTCACCCTGGCCACGCTTTCCTCCCTTGACGACCTTCCGTTGATCATGGAGGCGCTGAAATGAGCGGCACCAATCCTATGAGCAATTCCTTTGATCAGGCGATCAATCCGACAGGCCGACCGAACCCAAGCCGACCAAACGGACCCGCTGCCGCATCCGTCTCCGCTTCGGCCGCAGACGACCTGCCCGATTTCACCGGCACCACCAACGCCACCGGCACATGGGCGAGTACCACCCGCACCCCAATCGCATTGACCGCCACCAGCGACGGCCAGCGCCAGATATTCGTCACCGTGCGCCGGCCCTGGGCCACCGCCTCCATCGGCGCATTGCTCGTCCTCCTCACCGTCTGCCTCAATTCCGCCAATCTCATCGATGTCTATGGCAACGTTCTGGTCTGGGCCATGGCAGCGATTCCGGCAGCGGCTCTCGGCGCGTTGATTGCCCTGGCCGGGGTCAATCCGGCACTGAAGCTTTGGTGGCAGATCGTTTTTCTGGTCCTCTCCCAGTTCCTGATCGGCCCCATCATCGCCCTGAACGACACCACCATCGCGCATATCGTGCCGAGCCTCAATACCATCACGCAAGGGTTCACGCAGACCTTCGGCGCGTTCAAATATGTCATCGCGGTCATTCCCCCGCTTGGCAACGCCAACGGCAGCCTGATGGCGCTGTGGACGCTGAATCTCTGGACGGCGTTCCTCGCAGGCGTTTTCGCGGTTTCGGCGAGCAACAAGATCAACCTGATCACCATCTTCCCGTTGGCGCTGAACCTCGCGGTAAGCGCGCTTCTGGGAACCGCTTACGGCACGTTGCGTCCGGTCTGCAGCATCATAGCGATGCTGGCATTGGTCATTTGGTTGGCTTGGCGCTGGCAGTCGCTGGATATCCGCCGACCGGTAAGCATGATCATTATCGTCATCCTTGCCGTCGGTCTCGCCTTCGGCGCGACCCTCATCGTTCCCCAGCACCGTCTGACACTCCGTGACCGCTACAATCCGCCGCTCGACCCGCACCAATACACGAGCCCATTGAGTGATATGCGCTCCTACGTCAAATACCACAAGAAGGAAACGCTGCTTTCGGTTTCGGGACTTCCCGCCGGCACGCCGGTACGTCTGGCAGTGATGGACCGCTTCGACGGCAACGTCTGGAACCTCTCGGATTCCACCGATGCCAGCGATTCCTCGGATTACCGCAAGATCGGCAGCGGCATCGCCAACAGCACGCAAGGCGAGCATTTCAAGGCCACTTTCAAGGTCCACAAAGGCTTCTCCGAGCAATGGCTGCCCTTGGCGGGCGATGCGACGTCCATCGGGATGAATACCCAGGACTTCTATTACAACATGGGCACCCATTCGGCCATCGTGCCGAACACGGCACTGGGCGGGCAGACCTACACCGAATCCGGCGTGATCGCCGACCTGCCGAGCCAGCAGCAGATTGTCCACGCCCACGCTGAACGTATTACACAACCAGAGGCGAGGGACATTCCCGACAGCGCCAGCAAACTCGCCCCGGGTCTGACCGGCAAACAGTCCAGCGACGGCGCCACGGCGCAGACACTGGCCACGGCACTGAAGACCAAAGGCTGGTTCTCCCACGGCCTTGCCGGAGATTACCCGTCGCTTCCCGGCCACGGCAATTTCCGCATCGACTCCATGCTCGGCGGCACCGCGATGGTCGGCGACAGCGAGCAGTACGCTTCGGCGATGGCGATGATGGCCCGCGAGCTGAACCTCCCCTCGCGCGTGGTGCTAGGTTTCATTCCGAAAGACAAAGACGGCAACATCACCAAGTCGCGTACCACGCATGCCAAGAACGGCGTCAGCGAAACGAACTTCACCGGCAACGACATCGAGGCTTGGGTCGAGATCAACTTCAAGGATTACGGCTGGGTTCCCTTCTATCCCACGCCCAAGGAAACGAAGATCCCCAACAAGAACCAGGACCTGACCCCGCCGAACCCGAAGACCCTCGTGCGTCAGCCTCCGGTGCCGTTGGTCGATCCTCTGCACGACCAGAACCAGGCCCGCGATCAGTCCTCGCTTGACGGCGCGGATGCCGGCGATCAGAACGGCAACGCCACATTGATGAGGATTCTCGAAATCACGGAAAAGGTGGCCATCTACGGCAGCCCACTGTGGACCATCCTCATCATCTGCGGACTCATCCTGCTCATCAAAGCGATCCAACTGGCCGTCATGGCCCGTCGCGGCAGTTCGGAGCAACGCATCGCCTCCGGATGGAAGGCCATCGACATGCTCGCCGACCAGAGCGGCATCAAGACCTCCGGCACGCGCCGACATCAGGTCGCCCAGATCGACAAGGCGTTGAAGGAAGCAACACAAGGCACAACCGGTGCATCGACTGCTGCAGCACCTGCAATGTCCCCCGTCGCTCAACAGACGGCAGCGACCACACGCAAGGCCCAAAAAGCCGCCAAGAAAGCAGCCAAGAAAGCAGCCAAAGCCCGAAAAAAGAAGTCCTCCAAAGGGCGCCCGATCGATCTCGATCAGCTGAAGTTGCTTTCCCGCGAGGCCGATTGGGTCGCCTTCTCCGGCAAGAAACCCGAAGAGGAGGCTTGCAAGGATTACTGGAAGCGCGTCAAGGCGATGCGCAAAGCCATCCTGGCCGACCAGCCGCGTATGCGTCGTTTGCGTACCCGGCTTTCGCTCAAAGACGTCTTCCACATGCCGCACCTCAATCTCAAACGATTCAAGAAGGCCGGTTCTTCGAGTGCTGCGGGCGGCTCAGGTCCCGTTAAGCGTTCAGATTCGGCACGGGCTTCAAACGCGAAAGCCCGCAAAGCCGGCAAATCCATCAAAAACGGCAAAAAGAGGCCAGGCAAAACCTCGAACGCAAATGCGACAAAAGGCGCGTCTATACTGACAGATATGCATTCGAAACGCAAATCCACCGCACGGAAAGGTCGCTGATTATGTCTGAACATCCACACATTCGTGCAGCCATGGGCAGCGACATCGGCCGAAGGCGGCACAACAACCAAGACAGCGGGGTCAACGAACCTGGTATCTATATGGTCTGCGACGGCATGGGAGGCGGTGTCGGCGGCGAACGCGCGAGCGCACTGACCGCCGAGCACTTCAAATCCCTGGCCCGGGAACCCATCAGGTCGCGGCAAATCATTGAATCAGCGTTGGACGCAGCGCAGCACGACGTCTCTGAGCTGGGTCATAAACTCGGCGGTGTCGCCGGGACCACGGCCACAGGCATCATCCTCCCCGCCCGTCCTGCCGATGATGGCAGTGAGCAGGCCCCGCTTTGGTACGTGGTCAATGTCGGCGATTCCCGCACCTATCATTTCGACATCGATGTCGGGGGCAATGCGGTCGCGTCCTCGATCAGCCATATCACCAAGGACCATTCCCAGCGCCAGCAGGCCATCGATACGGGACTGATGTCGCCGCAAATGGCCAACGCGACCATTCCCCGCAACGTCATCACCCAGTGCATCGGTGCGCCGCAAGGTATCAAGCCTGATTTTTATGCCGTGGTGCCGTCCGGCCGATTCATCGTCTGTTCCGACGGGCTGTATTCCGAAGTCGCCGACGCCGAAATCGCAAAAATCAGCCAAGCGAACCCAAATTCGCAACGTGCGGTTGAAGCGCTGATTGGAGCCGCGCTTAAGGCCGGCGGGGATGACAACATCACCGTCATTGTCGTTGACGTGTGGCCTGACGCTGCCGATGATGAGCCGTGGCACGCCAGTAAACTCGATGACGGAGAGGAGCTGGAGACCATCGGGGACGTCACCCTCGACAGTCTGCACACATAAATTACATCAATTCGTCGATTTGCGTTTCATGCGTGTATCATCCGCGAGACATAACGGAAATCAAACGATATAATCGGTTGTTAGTGAAGTAGTATATATCGATAACACAAGCCGATGAATTCGAGCATTCATCCGATAAGAAAGAGAAGTGAAGCAGATGGTTGATTACGACACCGCCGTCGCCGTTGTTCAGGATTCCGAGGCAGACCCGATCATGCTGGCGAAAGTCGCCTACGAAAACCCTGATTTCGGCGCAAATGTGGCCGCAAACCCGCGTGCCTACCCGGGGCTGAAGCGCTGGATCGCCCAGTTCGGCGACAACCGCGCCCGCGAGACGCTCAAATCCATGGGCTTCGAGGTCCCCGACCAGGGCGTATCGCCTCAAGAGGCACCGGCCCAACAGGCCGCGCCGCAGCAGACTTCCCCCACTTCGTATTACGGCCAGCCGCAGATGCAGCCACAGGCTTCGACAACGTATATCACCGATCAGCAGGCAGCGGGTGGCCAGTACACAGTCGCGAATCAGTACGCGGCGCAACAGCAACAGCCGGGCGTTGCACCCCAGGGCTACACCCAGCAGATGCCCGCCACAACGAACGCCTACGGCTACACCGCCGAGCAGGCTTTGGATCCGAACACCGACCAGATGACCATCGCCAGCATCGCCCAATACGCCCCCGAGCTACGCCCGTGCCTGGCCCGCAACCCCAACACCTACCCGGAGCTCTTGAACTGGCTCGCCCAGCTGCACGACCCGGCCATCGACGCCGCCTTGGCCACGAGACAATAGCACTTAAAAGATCATTGAGCCCGATAATTGTTGTGGGTTGGTTTGCTCTCGCAGTAATCGGGCTGAATGATAACTCATAAAAATAATGGATGTCCCGCTACCCTACGTAATCGTTAGGTAGCGGGACATCCGTTATTTCATGTGGTACTACATTTCTGAAGCAGGCTTTGCCGCAGGCTTGGCAGCCGAAGCACAACTCAGTCTTTGACTTCGGTGAGCTTGAAGAACTGGTCGCCGATACGCAGGGTCGTGGGAGCCTTGAGCAGAACCGGGCTGTCTTTGACCTGCTGCTCGTGGTCGTCTTCGACGATATACGTGCCGTTGAGCGAACCGTAATCCTCGATCCAGAGCGCACCGTCCTTGTCGTAGCTCACGGCGGCGTGGTTGCGCGAAACCGTGCGCGTCGGATCGGCGAGCTTGATGGACATCGCGCCTTTCGGTACGTTGGCCGAAACGTTGCGGCCCAGCAAAGCGCTTTTGGTCAGTTCGATATCCTGGCCGGTGGCATCGTTGTGCAAACGGTAGCGCTTCTTCGGCTTCTCGGCCATGAACGCGCTGGAAAGCACCGTTCCATCCCAATCCTCGATTTCGCCTTCGCTATTGGTGCGAGGGGCCGAGGAAGTCCATGAATCATCGGCGGCAGGCTTCTGCTCCGCAACGGCCTCGTCTACCAGCGTTTGCGGGGTCTGCGCCGCACTCGAATCCTGCGTAGACTCAGTGGCCACGCTGTGATTTTCGGATGCAACAGTGGCGTCATCGTCGTACCAACCAAGCTCTGGTGGCGGCGGAAAAGGCAAAGTGCTCATAATCACAATGCTACCGCAGAACCGCAACATTCAGGTAATGATGCCGGAGTGCATCCACCAGATAACCACGGTTGCATAAACCACCATACAAAATGATGCTTCTATACCATCTTGTCTGCCTTTAACCGGTCACTACTGCCGTCGACGTTGATTTTTCACGTCCAAAACACGCGTGCAGAGGCACTCAATGATCTGTCAGGGGCACGACCTGCGACCAACGGGACATAGATACGAATTTGTCCCGGTGCGCGCTAACGCATCGGGACAAATCCAGCCGTCTGAACTACACGGCTTTTGAGATCAACTGACCCACAGATTAGGCCTGCGAGGCGGAACTGTCGGTTCCGGTTCCGGTTCCTGTGTTGGTGTCAGTGCCGGAGCCTGCACCGAAATCGGTGTCTCCACCGAGCTCAGTTGCTCCGCCCTGATCGTTGAGGAAGTCATCGGGGTTGAAGTCGTCGCCGAGCTTCAGGTCGCCGAAGTCGATATTGGAGAAGTCCATATCGTCCATGCCACCCTCGCCGAAGTCGGTGCCAGCGGTATCTCCGCCCAAGCCGAAGTTCGGGTAGATGGTGTCGCGGATGGCCTTGTCGGGTTCGACCGTCGCGTTGCGATAACGCGCAAGGCCGGTGCCGGCAGGGATGAGCTTGCCGATGATGACGTTCTCCTTCAAGCCCTTGAGCTCGTCGGACTTCTGCTCCAAAGCAGCCTCCGTCAAGACACGGGTGGTCTCCTGGAACGAAGCGGCGGAGAGCCAGGAATCGGTGGCCAGCGAAGCCTTGGTGATGCCCAGGAGCTCCGGACGACCGGCAGCAGGCTTGCCGCCTTCCTTCACGGCCTTCATATTGGCGTCGCGGAACTTGGACTGGTCGACCAGCTCGCCGGGTAAGAGGCTCGTGGTGCCGGAATCGATCACCGTGATGCGGCGAAGCATCTGGTGGACGATGACCTCGAGGTGCTTGTCGTGGATATCCACGCCCTGGGAGCGGTACACGTCGTGCACGCCCTCGACGATGTTGACCTGCGCTGCGCGGGGTCCCAAGATGCGAAGAATCTTCTTCGGATCGACGGAGCCTTCGATCAGCTGGGTGCCGGTGTCGACGTGGTCGCCGTCCTTGACCAGAAGCGGCGCGCGACGGGTCACCGGGTAGGTGATCGGGTCGATGGTCGTATCGTCCGGGGTCAGCGTGACCTGGCGGCCGTGGTCGGAATCCTCGACCTTGACGGTGCCCGGGTATTCCGTAATCGGCGCCTCGCCCTTAGGCGTACGCGCCTCGAAAAGCTCGGTGACACGGGGAAGACCCTGGGTGATATCGGAAGCGGAAGCGACGCCGCCGGAGTGGAAGGAACGAAGCGTAAGCTGCGTGCCAGGCTCGCCGATGGACTGCGCCGCGACGACGCCGACGGCTTCGCCGACATCGACCAAGCGATTGGTGGCCAGCGACCAGCCATAGCACTTCGCGCACACGCCGCGCTTGGACTCGCAGGTCAGCACGGAACGGGCCTTGACCTCTTCGACGCCGTGAGCGACCATGTCGCGCAGCACGTCCATGGACATGGCGTCATCGCGCTTGTAAAGCACGGTCTTGCCGTCCTTCGGGTCGATGACATCTTCGGCCAGCAGACGGGAGTAGGGGCCGCCGTCCGCGTCCTTGACGAGCACGAGATTGCCGTCCTCATCGCGGTCGGCGATCTTGATTGCCAGACCCTTCTTGGTGCCGCAGTCCTCTTCGCGAACGATGACCTCCTGGGCCACGTCGACGAGACGACGGGTCAGGTAGCCCGATTCCGCGGTACGAAGCGCGGTATCGGCCAGGCCCTTACGGGCGCCGTGCTGGGAGATGAAGTACTCCAAGACGGAGAGGCCTTCACGGTAGTTGGACTTCACCGGGCGGGAAATAATCTCGCCCTTCGGGTTTGCCACCAGGCCTCGCATACCGGAGATCTGGCGAATCTGCATCCAGTTGCCACGGGCTCCGGACTGCACCATGATGTTGACGTTGTTGTCGTCCTTGAAGTTATCGCGCATGGCGTCCGCGACCTTGTCGGTGCATTCGGTCCACAGGTTGATGAGCTCCTGACGGCGTTCCTCTTCGGTCAACAGACCCATGTCGTACTGGTCGTTGACCTTGTCGGCCTGGCCTTCGTAGTCGTGGATGATCGAGAGACGTTCCGGCGGCTCGACGATGTCGGAGAAGGACATCGTGACGCCCGACCAAGGAGCGCGGGTGAAGCCGAGATCCTTCAGGGCGTCCAGCGTGGCGGCCACCTGAGCGGTGGAGTAACGCGTGGCGATGTCGTCGACGATCGTGGAGAGCTTGCCCTTGGCGACCTGCTCATTGATGAACGGGTAATCGACAGGCAGGGTCTCGTTGAACTTCAGGCGGCCGTAAGAAGTGGCGAAGAGGTAGGAACCGTCCTTGAAACGCTCTTCCTTGACCACATCGGGGCTGCCCGGCTCAGGGTCGGTGACCTTCAATTCACCGGGTTCCCAATCGGTGGGGAGCACGAAGTCCTTGGGCAGGCGCACGAGCACCTTGGCCTGCACATCCACGTCGTGGCGGTCGACGGCCATGCGCAGTTCCTCAGGTGTTCCGAGTACACGGCCCTGGCCCTTGGCACCTTCCACGACGGTGGAAAGGAAGTAAAGGCCCAGAATCATATCCTGGCTCGGCATCGTGACGGTGTGGCCGTCTGCCGGCTTCAGAATATTGTCGGAAGCCATCATCAAGGAACGGGCCTCGGCCTGTGCCTCGACGCTCAGCGGAAGGTGGACGGCCATCTGGTCGCCATCGAAGTCCGCGTTGAACGCGGCGCAGGCGAGCGGCGGCAGGTGGATGGCCTTGCCCTCGACCAGAATCGGTTCGAAGGCCTGAATGCCGAGCCTATGCAGCGTAGGCGCACGGTTCAGGAGCACCGGGTGCTCGCTGATGACGTCTTCAAGCACGTCCCAGACGGACGAATCCTGACGGTCGACCAAGCGCTTCGCGCTCTTCATGTTCTGCGCGTAGTTCTGATCCACGAGCTTCTTGATGACGAAGGGCTTGAAGAGCTCCAGGGCCATCGGCTTCGGCAGACCGCACTGGTGCATACGCAGGGACGGGCCGACGACGATCACGGAACGGCCGGAATAATCCACGCGCTTGCCGAGCAAGTTCTGACGGAAACGGCCCTGCTTGCCCTTGAGCATGTCGCTCAGGGACTTCAGCGGGCGGTTCGAAGCGCCGGTGACGGGGCGGCCACGACGGCCGTTGTCGAACAGGGAGTCGACGGCTTCCTGCAGCATGCGCTTCTCGTTGTTGAGCATGATCTCGGGAGCGCCGAGCTCGATGAGCCTCTTCAAACGGTTGTTGCGGTTGATCACACGACGATAAAGATCGTTCAGGTCGGAGGTGGCGAAACGGCCGCCATCGAGCTGCACCATCGGGCGCAGATCCGGAGGAATGACCGGAATGGCGTTAAGCACCATCGCCTCGGGCTTGTTGTCCGTGGTGAGGAAGGCGTTGACCACCTTCAAGCGCTTCAGGGCGCGGGCCTTGCGCTGGCCGGAGCCGGTGTCGATCTCTTCGCGCAGTTCCTTGGCGGCGCCTTCGAGGTCGAAGTCACGCAGACGCTTCTGAATGGCCTCGGCACCCATGGAGCCTTCGAAATAATCGCCGTAACGGTCGACCATTTCCTGCCACAGGTCCACGTCGCCCTCCATGTCGCCCGGCTTCAAGGTCTTGAAGCGGTCGAACACGGCAGCAAGACGCTGCGCCTGATCGTCGTAACGCTGGCGGATGGCCGCCATCTCGCGCTCGGCGGAGTTGCGGATCTTGGATTTGGCGCTGCCCTTGGCATCGCCGCTCGCCTCAAGCTCCGCCATGTCGGCTTCGAGCTTCTTGGCGCGTTCCTCGATCTCGTTGTCGCGGCGCTTGTTGAGCTGCGCGATCTCGGTGTCGAATTCGTCCTGCAGATCCGGCAGATCCTGCTGGCGCTGCTCTTCGTCCACACTCGTGACCATGTAGGCCGCGAAGTAGATGACCTTCTCCAGGTCCTTCGGAGCGATGTCGAGCAGGTAGCCCAAGCGGCTCGGCACACCCTTGAAGAACCAGATGTGCGTTACCGGTGCGGCCAGCTCGATGTGGCCCATGCGCTCGCGGCGGACGCGGGATTTGGTGACCTCCACGCCGCAGCGCTCGCAGACGATGCCCTTGAAACGGACGCGCTTGTATTTGCCGCAGGCGCACTCCCAGTCGCGGGTCGGTCCGAAGATCTGCTCTCCGAACAGGCCGTCCTTCTCGGGCTTCAAAGTTCTATAGTTGATGGTTTCCGGCTTCTTGACTTCGCCGTAGCTCCACTTGTGGATGTCCTCGGTAGTGGCGAGTCCGATCCTCAGTTTGTCAAATGCGTTGACGTCCAGCACTATGTTGTCCTGTCTTCCAATTGGTAACAATTACGATTTTCGGCCGGCGTGCCTTCGCTTGGTTATCTATTATTTGTTTGCCAAGCCCCGGGCTAAGCCGTATGTTTTTTAGCGTTGCCTCTAGCGGTATTCCGGCTGAGGTGCCGCCTGATCGTCCTTGGCCGAGGCGTCCGGGCGGGCGCCAATGTTGAAGCCGAGATCGTTGGAGTTGCCCACAGGGTCGTCCTCCGCGTCGTTCAGGTCGATGGCCACGCCGTCGGCGTTGAGTACTTCGACGTTGAGCGAGAGGGACTGCATTTCCTTAAGCAACACCTTGAAGGATTCGGGAATGCCGGCCGGCGGCAGGTTCTCGCCCTTCACGATGGCACCGTAGGCGCGCACGCGGCCGTCGACGTCATCGGACTTGGTGGTCATCATCTCGTGCAGCGTGTAGGCGGCGCCGTAGGCCTCGAGGGCCCACACCTCCATCTCGCCGAAGCGCTGTCCGCCGAACTGTGCCTTGCCGCCCAGCGGCTGCTGGGTGATCATGGAGTACGGGCCGGTGGAACGCGCGTGGATCTTGTCGTCCACGAGGTGGTGCAGCTTGAGCATGTACATATAGCCCACGGAAATCGGCTTCGGGAAGGGCTCGCCGGTACGACCGTCGAACAACGTCGCCTTGCCGTCTTCGCTCACGAGCTTGTTGCCGTCGCGGTCGGGAAGGGTGCTGCGAAGCAGGCCTTGGATCACATCGGGACGCACGCCGTCGAAGACGGGGGTGGCCACCGGAGTACCCGGGTCGCCGTGCTCGGCGCCCTGCGGCACGTACTTCTTCCATTCGGCCTCGAGATCCGGGTCGAGCTTGATGTCCCAACCGGCGTGAGCGATCCAGCCCAGGTGCAGTTCCAGCACCTGGCCCAGGTTCATACGGCTAGGCACGCCCAGAGGGTTCAACATGATGTCGATCGGGGTGCCATCGGGCAGGAACGGCATGTCCTCTTCCGGAAGGATGCGGGAGATGCAGCCCTTGTTGCCATGGCGGCCGGACATCTTGTCGCCCACCGTGATCTTGCGGTGCTGGGCGATGTAGACGCGAATCATCGAATTGACGCCGTTCGGCAGCTCGTCGCCGTCCTCTTCGGCCTCGTCGCGGGTGATCTCCTTGATGGAGATGACCGTGCCGGTCTCGCCGTGAGGCACACGCAGCGAGGTGTCACGCACTTCGCGGCTCTTCTCACCGAAGATGGCGCGGAGCAGTCGCTCCTCAGGGGTGAGCTCGGTCTCGCCCTTGGGCGTGACCTTGCCGACCAGGATGTCGCCGGCCTCGACCTCGGCGCCGATGCGGATGATGCCGCGCTCGTCCAAGTTGGCCACCGCTTCCTCGCCGACGTTCGGCAGATCGCGGGTAATTTCCTCGGCACCGAGCTTGGTGTCGCGGGCGTCGATTTCATATTCTTCGATGTGGATCGAGGAATAGGTGTCGTCCTTCACCAGACGCTGGGAAATGATGACGGCGTCCTCGTAGTTGTAGCCATTCCAAGGCATGAACGCGACCAGCACGTTCTTGCCCAAGGCCAGCTCACCCTTTTCGGTGGCCGAGCCGTCGGCCAGGACGCTGCCGCGCTCGACGCGTTCACCGTCATGAACCAGCGGAACCTGGTTGTAATTGGTGGTCTGGTTGGAACGCTGGAACTTGGCAAGCTTGTAGCTCGACTGGGTTCCGTCGTCGTTCGTGACGCGAATGATATCCGCGGAAACGTAGGTGACCACGCCGTCTTTCTCGCTCAGGATGGTGTCGCCGGAATCGTAGGCGGTGCGCCATTCGGCGCCGGTGCCCACCAGCGGACGCTCACTCTTGACGAGCGGAACGGCCTGACGCTGCATGTTGGTGCCCATCAGTGCTCGGTGGCCCTCATCGTGCTCCAGGAACGGAATCAGCGAGGCGCCGACGGAAACCATCTGGCGCGGGGAGACGTCCATGTAGTCGACTTCGGAGACGGGCACATCGACGGCCTCGTCCTCGCCTGCACGCACAAGTGCGGTCTTCTCGACGAAGTTGCCGTTCTCGTCCAGCTTCTGGTTGGCCTGGGCGATGACGTGTTCGGCATCGCGGTCGGCGGTCATGTATTCGATGTCATTGGTGACGTGACCATCGACGACCTTGCGATACGGGGTCTCGATGAAGCCGAACGGATTGACGCGGCCGAAGGTCGCAAGCGAGCCGATAAGGCCGATGTTCGGGCCTTCAGGGGATTCGATCGGGCACATGCGTCCGAAGTGGGACGGGTGAACGTCGCGAACCTCCATGGAGGCGCGGTCGCGCGAAAGGCCGCCGGGGCCCAACGCGGAGAGACGACGTTTGTTGGTCACGCCGGAAAGCGGATTGTTCTGGTCCATGAACTGCGAGAGCTGGGAGGTTCCGAAGAACTCCTTGATGGTCGCATTCACGGGGCGGATGTTGATCAGGGACTGCGGGGTGATGGCCTCGGCGTCCTGAGTTGTCATACGCTCGCGAACCACGCGCTCCATACGGCTCAGGCCGGTGCGCAGCTGGTTCTGGATCAGCTCGCCGACCTGGCGGATACGACGGTTGCCGAAGTGGTCGATATCGT
Organism: Bifidobacterium sp. ESL0728; assembly: GCF_029392015.1. NCBI lineage: Bacteria > Bacillati > Actinomycetota > Actinomycetes > Bifidobacteriales > Bifidobacteriaceae > Bifidobacterium > Bifidobacterium sp. ESL0728. Next base: position 600,957 of record NZ_CP113925.1, on the reverse strand, counting down.
CGGTTTCGACGCGAAGGTCGACCTTCTTGCCGTCACGCTTGCCAGGGAAGGTCTTGTCGCCGGCATGCAGCGCCACGAGGTACTTGATGGTGGCGATGATGTCTTCGCGCGAGAGGCTGCGATCGGTCGGATCGGCTTCAAGGCCGAGCTTGCGGTTGATCTTGTAGCGGCCGACGCGTGCGAGGTCGTAACGATGGTTGTTGAAGTAGAAGGACTCCAGCAGGTTCTTGCCGGCTTCCGGGGTGGCGGTGTCGGCAGGGCGAATCTTGCGGTAGAGGTCGGTCAGGGCCTCGTCCTGCGTGTTGATGGTCTCTTTTTCGAGGGCATCGAGCACGAGCGGATAATCCTTGAAGGACTTGGCGATCTCGTCCTTGGTCATGCCGATGGCCATGAGGAAGACGATGGCGGACTGCTTGCGCTTGCGGTCGACGCGCACGCCCAAAACGTCACGCTTGTCGATCTCGAACTCGAGCCATGCGCCGCGCGACGGGATGATCTTCGCGCCGAAGACTTCCTTGTCGCTGGTGCGGTCCGGCGTGCGATCGAAGTAGACGCCCGGGGAACGCACGAGCTGCGAGACGATGACGCGCTCGGTGCCGCCGATGATGAAGGTGCCGTGCGGGGTCTGCAGCGGGAAATCGCCCATGAAGACGGTCTGGCTCTTGATTTCGCCGGTGTCGCCGTTCTCGAATTCCGCGTTGACATAGAGAGGTGCGGAATAGGTGTAATCCTTCTCCTTGCACTCCTGGACCGTATGACGCGGTTCCTCGAAGTACGGGTCGGAGAATGTCAGGCTCATGGTCTGCGCGAAGTTCTCGATCGGGGAGATCTCCTCGAAGACTTCCTGCAGGCCGGAAGTATGGGCCACGTTGTTGGTGCCGGCCTTGATGTCGGCTTCGGCCTTCTTCTTCCAGCGTGCGTTACCGATGAGCCAATCGAAGCTATCGGTCTGCACCCCCAGAAGGTAGGGCACATCGATGGGTTCCCTGATGGAACCGAAATTCACACGGTCCGACGCCTTATGCAACTTGATGTCGTGCTCATCGGCGCGTGCGATGACTTGTGTGGTGTTCGTCTTGAGCTTATTTTCAGCCAATGGACGTTCCTTATCGCTCGCTTGATCTTTATTCAATATTCTTATCGAGGAAACGCGCCGCAAACGGCTATACTACGCGGGCGCTTCGTCGTTAGAGCATGCCCGCAATATGACACACCTTATGCAAAATATTCATTATACACGGAAGAAAGACAATATGGCAAGTATGTCACAGGCACATCGTAAGTGAGCTGACACTTCCGAACCGCACGGGAAGAACAGCACAATGAAGAAATCCGCAGGAATATCAAGAAATCTTGATTTTTTAAAAATTCAAGGTTTTGGATTCGTAGGCAAAACTTTACTTCGATAAACTCGATTATGTAATAGTCGGCAGGAATTCTGGAAATCGAAGGAGTGACATTTTATGGGAGAGGACACGCAGCAACAGCCTCAAGGCGAGATAGTCCTGTATCAGTAGGAAGGCCAGAACGTTCCGGTGCAAGTGACGTATCGAGACGAGACGTTCTGGATGGCTCAAAAGAATATAGCTGAGCTATTTGGTGTCAAAATACCGATTATCTCGAAACATTTGGGGAATATATATGCAGAGGGTGAACTTGATGAAAAAGCAACTGTTTCCAAAATGGAAACAGTTCAAAACGAAGGCGGCAGAACGGTTCGAAGGGAAATCACTTTCTATAATCTCGACGCCATCATCGCCGTCGGCTACCGGGTGAATAGCAGGCAGGCCACCAAATTCCGCCAGTGGGCCACGGCAACGCTGAAGGAATACGTGGTCAAGGGATTCGTGCTCAACGACGACATGCTCAAGAACGGGCAACAGTTCGGCAAGGATTATTTTGATGAATTGCTTGTCCGCATTCGTGACATCCGTGCCAGCGAACGAAGGTTCTATCAGAAGGTCACGGATCTGTTCCAAGATATCAGCGTCGATTATGACCCGAAATCGCAGACTGCCCGCGACTTCTTCGCCAATATCCAGAACCGCTTCCATTACGCAGTGAACGGACACACCGCCGCTTAAAATCATCGACGAACGCGCCGATGCTTCTAAGCCAAATATGGGGCTGACCAGTTGGAAAGGATCACCCGACGGCCGTATCCATTCAAGTGACGTTACGGTCGCCAAGAACTATCTGAATGCTGACGAGATTGACCAACTCAATCAGCTGGTGTCGGGCTTTCTCGATGCGGCGGAACTTAGGGTTCGCAATCATACCATCACTACGATGGCCGATTGCGCGGCGCTTTGTGAACAGTATATTTCCCTGACCGGCGGCAAAGCACTGGAAGGCAAAGGCCGTAGAAACAAGAAGCAGGCTGACCAAAAAGTTAAAGACGAGTTCCGCAAATTCAACAAAACGCAGGAATCCGATTTTCATCGTTTCGTCAAACAAGTTCAGAATAAAGTAAATACCACTAAATAGGACCGAGCCAAGATGTTCGTGCAACCTCTGCCCCATACCTTTTTATTGGCAAATCTTTTGAATGATTTGCCAAGCCGATACGCAAACAATAGAATCTCGATTCAGTAGATCACGATTCCACTGTTTGCGACGAAACGCATCATAGCCCGAACGAAGTGGCGAGCCAGGGCAGTTTCCTGCTGCGGTTGGCGCGTGCGAGCCATTGCAGGCTCACGGTCTCGAACACCTGTCCCACGTAGGTGTCAAGCAAGGGGCCGAACGCCGTGCTCCGGACGATGAGATCACCGTCGCCGGCCTCGATCTCGTTGATGTTGGGGCCGCAGAGTGCACAGACGAAAAGTCGGGGATGCCAGAAGGCGCTTCGCGAAATAAAATGCCTAATTCCAGAATCGCAAAGAATTGCCGCGACATAATTAATCGAATGTGATATATCTTATAAAATGACGTCGATAACGATCAACTTGGCACCTTTAGGTATCATAGTATGATTAGATTTGATATCAGGGCGATAATTACTGGGAATTTAGATTGTATCGGAAGACCTCATGAGAAGAATCATGGTACTTGGCGCGGGCTATGCGGGCCTGCACGCGGTGAAGCAGCTCCTCGCGCTTCAACCCAACGCAGAAATCGTGCTGGTCAATAAGGATGTTTACCACTACGACACCGCAAGACTGCACGAAGTGGCCGTGGGAAGAACCGACCCGTCCGAAATCAGCTTCAACCTCCGCGAAACCATTGATCCACGGGTGGGCCTCATCGTCGACGAAGTGATGAGAATCGACCATGACATCAGGGCCGTCGAACTGCGAAACAATGGACTGGTCTTCTACGATTACCTCATCAACGCGCTGGGCGGGGCGCCCTCGACGTACGAAGTTCCGGGAGCGACCGGCAACGTACTCCCGCTTATCACGCTCAACGACGCCATGATCGCGCACAGCCATATCGAACGGGTGCTCACGGATTATCGCATCAGCCGAAACCCTTACGATCTGCGCATCGCGGTGTGCGGCGACGGGTTCTCCGCCGTCGCCTTCATAGCCGCGCTGGTGCATCAGCTACCGGACCTGGCGAAAAAATTCGGCATACCAGCCGATAAATTCGAAGTCCACTGTTTCGCCTCCAATCCCAAGCCTCTCTATCGTTTCGACCCCAAACTCACGGAATGGATCCTGGAGGACCTGCAGAACAGCAACGTCATCTTCCATGGCTCTTCGCGTGTCACGAAAGTCGAGCCGGGCACCGTGTTCGCCGGCAATCAGTCATTCCACGCCAACACCATCGTCTGGGCTGCCGGAATCCGGGGTAGCGGAGTGGTTCCGATCTCGGGCTATGCGCAGAAATTCAACCGTGTCATCGTTCGCGACGACCTGTCGGTGGTCGAAGCCGACGGGGGCTGGCCACGCGAATTCGTAATCGGCGACGTTTCGGCTGTGCCGAACCCGGAAACCGGCCGCGTCTACCCTGCCAGTGCCCAGCTCGCCATCCAACAGGCGGATTGCGCGGTCTCCAACCTCGTCTCCCTGCTCAACGGCGGCCGCACCTACAGGTTCGTTTTCAAACCCTACGGCACGATTCTGCCGCTCGGTCCGCACTCGGGCGTCGCCCAACTTGAGGATTCCAAAGGCAACTACACCCGGCTCAAGGGGGCCAAGGTACGACTGCTCATCAACAGGATGAACAAATATTTCAGGGACTCCATCGTCTAGGCATACTTCGGCCTCAAGCAATTCGCGATCATTCGGGGCCTTGGGCCGTTGGAAGGTTCGACCATTCACGGTTCCGGATTATTCGAATTTCAGGCATACCTCAATTATTCAAGACGTATTACCGCTTATTTGACGATAACCGGAACCTTTTCGCTTTTCACGCCAGGATGGCCTTTGAGACTCAGCTGGGCCAAGTAGGTGCCGCGACGGACACGCGGAAGCTGGTCATCGGGAACGCAGGTGGCGCCGGTCTTGTCTGCCGGCCAGGTGATTTTCTGCACGTCCTTGTCGCCTTTGGCCATGAGCAGATTGCGCGGATCGGCAGGGCAGGCAGCCGAACTCCAGATGGTGTCACCGGTATCGGCGTTGGAAGTCTGATCAGCGTCACTGTCATCATCTGAATCTGAATTAGTCTTTGAAGACGAACCGGACTTGGAGCCCGATTTCGAATTCGAGCCCGATTTCGCGCCGGAACCGTTCCCGCCATCGGAACCTGAGCCGGAGTTTGAACTCGCGCCTGAACCGGCATCAGAAATCGATGAAATCGTCAGGATACGCGAGGCGTTCGAAGCGTCGACCACGCAGGAATCACTACCCTCGTAACGAATGGTCGCCTTGAAGTCCAACGAACCGCCGAGCTCCACACTTTGCGAAGCGGGGCTCAGTTCCAGTTTGACGTCTTTCGCGCCGCATTTCCTGACACCGCTCTGGTTGGCCTGATTATTTTTATCATTATCGGACTTTTCTGTTTTCTTGGCCGGTGCCTTTTTATGATTGCTGGAAACCGAGCTTGAAGCGGACTGCCCACCATGCCCGCCATATGTGGCAATAACCTTGGTCGCGAGCGCATAGATGCCGAACCCGATCAGCGCCAGAAGTACCAGAGCGACCACACCCACGACGATGCGGCGGCGAAGATAGACGCGCTGCATCTCCTTGCTGGGCTGGCGCTTGTTCCTGCGCTTCTGCGGTTGCTGAGAGGTCATAGCACCCCAGTGTAAACGTCGCGGCTGAATTCGGCGTCCATTCCGCTGGCTTCACGAACCGATCATCAATTGCAATGCGCACGTGGTTCTGTCGGTTTCGTCTATATACCGCTAGTTTTCGTACGTTTTGAACCGCCAAAACATACGTTTCTTCGCACTATTGTCTTGTCAGCAGCAGGATACATACGCTATCCAGCGCAACCGAACGGCTGAACACGACCGAACGACCAAGCATATGGTCAACTTAAGCCAGCCCGATCTGGCTTTTGACCACTCATGCTCATCATCATTGGATTCAGATGGGCAGGCTCAGAGAACCGTCCGAGCCGATTTCTATCAGACCGTCCTCGTCAAGGCTGGCGATGCAGGCGTCGAGCTGGATCTGATCGGGCCAGAGGTTTTCGACTTCGGGGCGCGAAAGCGAGGCGGTTTTACGGGTTTTAGCAGCATTGCCGGTATTACCGGCGGTAACGTTATTGCTGCCGTTATCAGCAGCACCGGCATTACGTGTGTTATCAGCAGCACCGGCATTACTGACGTTATCGGAATTACGGAAATTGCCGGTATTACCGGGGTTACCGGCAACATCGGCAGCATCCGAATTTGCGAGCGCACGCAACGCGTTCAGCACGATGCCGCGCACCTGACGGTTCGTGCCCTTGAAACTCTGGCGCGGGCGGGTGCGCTTCTCCCCCATGTGAGGGCAGCCGGCGGCGTAGAAACGGCTGTGCGAGGCCCACGGGTCCTCGTCAATCCTCGGGTTCTTGGCGGTGCAGACCAACGCGCCCAGCTCGATCAGCGCCTCGTTCCAGATCACGCTTTCCTTGGGGTCTTGCGGCAGCACGGCGTTGGCAAGCTTGCGCTCCTCAGATTTGGTGGCGCCTCCGAAGGATTCCTCACCCTTGAACGTACGCCAAAGCACGCGGCGGACGTTGGTGTCTAGCACGGCGATGCGCTCACCGAACGCAAAGCTCATCACCGCGCTGGCCGTGTAGTCGCCGATACCAGGCAGCGCGATAAGTTCGTCATACGTTTTCGGGAGTTCGTTGCGGTATTGTTCGGCGACCACCTTGGCACATTCCTGAAGCCGCAACGCACGCCGAGGATAACCAAGCCTGCCCCACGCGGTGATGACTTCGGCCGTACTTGCCCTGGCCAAACTTTCGGCATCCGGCCATACTTCCATCCAATTAGTCCAGTACTGCACCACGCGGCTCATCTGCGTCTGCTGGCTCATTACTTCGGAAATGAGGATTCCCCACGGCGTCGTGCGGCCGAACCGCCACGGCAGATCGCGCGCGTTTTCGTCCCACCACGAGAAGAGCTCCTGCTTCATCGTTTCAAGTTCGGCGGCGTCAAAGCCCTCGACCACCTCACGTGAACTTTCGGCGGGTTTTGTCATAGCCATATCCTCCTTCAACATTCCGACCATTCTGCCTTGACGCCGCTACAGCAGCGGGAACCATCATCCTGTTAGCGTTCACAGGAAAAATGAAAATAAGACATTATAATGAATAATGTTGTGATTTATATCACAAAACATATAAGGAGTGAACAATGGTGTATCGTATGATATTCAATCAGGAAGCCTACTTCGGGCGCGGCGCGATCAAGGAAATCCCGAACGTCGCCAAGGCACATGGCTTCAGAAAAGCCTTCATCGTCACCGATCCGGTGCTGCTCAAGACCGGAACGGTCAAGAAGGTCACCGACGTGCTCGATGCTGCTAGCATGCCTTATGAAATCTTCGACAACGTCAAGCCCAACCCGCCTGTGGAGTGCATTCAGGACGGCGTGGCGAAGTTCAAGACCGCCGGCGCCGACTTCCTGATCGGGCTGGGCGGCGGATCGCCGCAAGACACCTGCAAGGGCATCGGCATCATCGCCGCGAACCCGGAGTTCGCCGACGTGCTTTCGCTGGAAGGCACCGCCTCCACCAAAAACCCGTCCATCCCGATTTTCGGCGTACCCACCACCGCCGGAACGGCTTCGGAGACGACCATCAACTACGTGGTCACCGACACCGCCAAGAAGCGCAAGTTTGTGGCCGTCGACCCGCATGACATCCCGCTGGTCGCCTTCGTCGACCCGGACATGACCGATTCGATGCCGCGCAGCCTCAAGGTGGCCACCGGCCTCGACGCCCTGACCCATGCCATCGAGGGCTTCGTCACCCCGGGCGCCTGGGAACTTTCCGATTGCCTCTCGCTGCAGACGATTCGCATGATCGCAGCGAACCTGGCCAAGTCCGCCGACGGCGACGTCGAGGCCGGCGAGAAGATGGCCTACGCTTCCTATATCACCGGCATGGCGTATTCCAACGTCGGCCTCGGCCTCGTGCACGGCATGGCCCACGCCTTGGGTGGTCTGCTCGGCGTCGCGCACGGCGTGGCGAACGGCATCCTGCTCGCGCCCGTGATGGAATACAACAAGGACTACACCGGCGAGAAGTATCGCGCCATCGCCCACGCCTTCGGCGACCAGGATTCCTACAACCCCGACCGCTCGATCGATGAGGTTCGCGAAGAGGCCGTACAGAGGATCCACAAGCTCACCGTCGACCTCGGCAACCCGACCACCATCAGCGAGGTCGGTGCCAAGGAAAGCGACATCGACGGTCTGACCGAGAACGCTTTCAAGGACGTCTGCACCGGTGGCAACCCGCGCAAGCCCACCAAGGCCGAAATCCGCGCCATCTATGAGAGCCTGATGTAAGGAACCATTCATAGAGATGCATTCAGCCTCTGCGAACGTGTGAAAACACGTGAAATTGGTTATTGCATTAAAGCCCGTCGACAACCTCGGCGGGCTTCTGCCATGCAGGATCGCTTTGTGCCAAACGCAACGATGAAAAGTTTCAAGCGTCGCGTTCAGCGCCTATCCTCCGGTGGAATAACCCGTGGATCCTTTCGGTGTCGGTTCGCGGAGATAGTTTTGAACTATGACAGACGCAGCGAACACAACGGAAAACGCCGGTAATCCGGAGAACAAAGTCACCGATATGTACGAGTATGGTTACCGCAAGTCCAATTACGGGCCGGACGAGCTCGTCACCGACGCCCACGGCAACCCGATCAGCGTAGTTGACGCGATGATGAGCGCCAAGGATGCGGGCGAGGCCAAGACGGTGACGCCGCACCTGTGCTACTATTCCCCGCGAATTCCCGGTAACACCGGCTCCGCGATTCGCCTGTGCGCCGTGACCGGGACGATTCTGCATCTGATCGAGCCGCTCGGTTTCAACCTGAAAGACACGAAACTGCGCCGCGCCGGCCTCGATTACCACGACATGGCCCACGTCGTGCTGCACCCCGATTTCGATGACCTCGTAAAATCCATGCCGAACTCGCGCATCATCGCGTTCACCGCGCACGCCACCAAGCTTTACACGGACGTGCAATATCGTCCGACCGACATTCTGCTTTTCGGCCCGGAGCCGGGCAATATTCCCGATCCGATGGACATCATGGCCGGCCCCCACGTCGCCGAGCAGGTGCGCCTGCCGATGCGTCCGAGTCTGCGCAGCCTCAACCTCACCAACTGCGCTTCCATCGCCATCTACGAGGCGTGGCGCCAGCTTGGTTTCCAAGGCGGGGAATAATTGAGAATCAGCCTTTAACCTGATATATTTGACCTGTCGGTTGGAGTCGTCTCACCTCGGGGCATCAGCCCGGGTCTTCAAAGCTTCGCCTCGTTGGGCTTCACTGATAGGGCGTTTTCATTATCGTTTCGTCTTCTATTTAGCGAAGTTGGGTCGCTGATTATCTTCAGCGGCCCAATCTTATCAATTACGGTATTTAGTCCTTAATATCCCATTCGCAACGCTCAGTTCTTGAAACTGTGGATTGGGGCGGGGATGCGACCACCACGGGTCACGAAAGCCTCACACGAAGTCTGATTGACCGGGATAATCGGGGCATAGCCCATCAGGCCGCCGAAATTGGCCACTTCTCCCACGCCTTTGCCATAGACCGGAATGACACGCACGGCGGTGGTCTTTTGGTTGACCATGCCGATGGCGGCTTCGTCGGCGATGATGCCGGAAATCGTGGAGGCCGTGGTCTCTCCCGGAATGGCAATCATATCAAGGCCGACCGAGCAGACGCAGGTCATCGCTTCGAGCTTTTCGATGGTGAGGCAGCCTGAGGCGGCGGCGTCAATCATGTTCTTGTCCTCGGAGACCGGAATGAACGCGCCGGAAAGTCCACCGACGTAAGAAGAGGCCATGATGCCGCCCTTCTTGACCTGGTCGTTGAGCATCGCGAGCGCCGCGGTGGTGCCGGGAGCACCGACCTGGTCAAGCCCGATCTTCTCCAGAACCTCGCCCACCGAATCGCCGACTGCGGCAGTAGGTGCGAGCGACAGATCGATGATGCCGAAAGGCACGCCGAGCCGCTTCGAGGCTTCCTGCGCAACGAGCTGACCGACGCGGGTGATCTTGAAGGCGGTACGTTTGATGGTCTCGCACAGGAATTCGAAATCCTTGCCCTTGGCTTGGTCGAGCGCGCGCGAAACCACACCGGGCCCGGAGACACCGACATTGACGACCACATCACCTTCGGTGACCCCGTGGAAGCCGCCAGCCATGAACGGGTTGTCGTCCGGGGCGTTGCAGAAGGCCACGAATTTCACGCAACCATAGCTGTCGTTGCTGCGCGTGGCGTAGGCGGTGTCTTTGACGACGTGGCCCAAGAGTTCCACGGCATCCATATCGATGCCGGTCTTGGTGGAACCGACATTGACCGACGAGCAGACGATATCGGTTTGCGATAACGCTTGCGGAATCGAGTCGATGAGCATGCGTTCGGCGGGTGTCATCGACTTGGAGACCAACGCCGTGTAGCCACCGATCAGGTCGACGCCGACTTTTTTGGCCGCACGGTCGAGCGCATGGGCGATCTTGACAAAGTCCTCCGGCGACTTGCAGGAGCTTGCGCCCACCAGCGCAATCGGGGTGACGGTGATGCGCTTGTTGACAATCGGGATGCCGAAGTCGCGCTCGATGGCCTTGCCCACCTTCACCAAATCACGCGCCTTATCGGTAATCTTGTTGTAGATGTTCTCGCAGACCGTCTCCACGTCCGAATCGGCACAGTCGAGCAGCGAAATGCCCATGGTGATGGTGCGCACGTCGAGCTTTTCCTGCTCGATCATTTCATTGGTCTCGCGGACCTCCATAATGTTCAGCATTGTTCGCTCCCCCATCAGACGCGGTGCATCTTCGTGAAGATTTCCTCGCGTTGGCAGCGGATATGCACGCCAATCTTGTCGCCGAGCGTTTCAAGGCCATCGACCAGCGCCGAGAATTCCTCGTCGGACTTGCCATAGTCGACGATCATCATCATGTTGAAGAACCCGTCGATGATGGTCTGCGAGATGTCGAGAACATTGACCTTGTGCTGCGAAAGGTAAGTGCAGACCTGCGCGATGATACCGACCGTGTCCTGCCCGACCACCGTAATGACCGCTTTATCCATGGGAACCCCTTAAACCGATTTGAAACCACCGATGACGAACGCACGCCATACCGACTCCCAGTATAAATGAAGGGCTGGTTTCCACGACAATAGCGTCCGGAATAATAGAAAATAGCAGAATATATCAATTGCCTAACCGGCCGGGCAGCAAGCCGAGTAACCGCTTACGCAACCAACCAGAAAACTATTCGCACGACCAGCCATCAATACCACACTTGCGAAGGTTTTGCCGCTTCCAACTGTAATCCATCAGTGTCATTCCATCATCATCAACGGCCAGTCTCAGCGATACTGGCGTTCGTGGTCTTTGACACCTGCCAGATAGTGCGGGGCGGCGGCGCTCGGGTCACTGCGACCCAAATCCTGCTCGGTTCCGTTGGTGACCAGTTCCGCACTGAACATCGCCTCGTATTCGCTCATGCTCAGACGCTCGCGAACATCAAGCAAAGCGCGATGACCGTCGGTATCCAAACGCTCGCGGTATCCGGGCTGCAGCGTCCCGAAATAAAGTTCCGCAACAGAACCGGAACCGTAGGAAAAAAGCCCGATGCGATCTCCGGGTTTAAGGCTTTTATCGTTTTCGAGTAGCGAAAGCAGGGCAAGATAAATCGAGCCGGTATAGATATTGCCGACCTCTTTGCCATAGACGATACTCTGCTCGAAACGCTCGGTCAGACGTGCGTAATCAGCCGTGGCGATTTTGCCATTGCCCAGCGTCCGCAAACCTTTGCGTCCCATTTTCGAGAACGGGATATGGAAAAGCAGCGCCTGCAGGGTTTCGGGATTGGCCACGCCCTGCGCCTGCGCTTTGTCCCAAAGTTCCTCGAACATGCCGACATAGATTTCCTCCGAGAACTTGCCGCGCGCGAAGGCGACGGTCGAATAGTTCGGCCGCCAGAAGTCACCGGTGCTACGGCTTTCGTAGAGCGATTCCGGCTCGATGGCGAGAATCACCGGGTCGCGGGTAACAAGCATCGCCACCGAACCTGCTCCCTGTGTCACTTCGCCAGGCGTATCGAGGCCATAACGTGCGATGTCGGAGGCGATGACGAGCGCTTTGCGGCCAGGATGGCTGCGTACGTAATCACAGGCGAGCTGGATGCCGGCGGTCGCGCCGTAGCAGGCTTCCTTGATTTCGATGGCGCGGAGATTGGCGGTGAGCCTCAGCAGGTCTTGTACAAACAGTGCCGAGGCTTTGGACTGGTCGATGCCGCTTTCGGTGGCGACAATCAGCAGGCCGATTTCCTGCCGTTCGGTATCGGTAAGCATCGGCTCGCCGGCATTGGCGGCCATGGCGACGATGTCCTGGTCGAGCGCGGCGACCGACATCCTGCTCTGCCCAATGCCGATGAGGTATTTGTTCGGATCCACACCGCGGGCTTCAGCCAAATCGACCAAGTCGAGATAGTGGTTGGGCGTGTAGAAGTTGATTTTGTCAATGCCGACCTTGATATTGTCGGTTCCGTTGGTTGCATTGTTTTCTGGCATCATGATTTGTTCGTTCCGTGTTTGTTTTATTGAAATTACTTCAATGTATTACGCATTTGATTGAGCAGACTTGTCGCTGTTTCCAAGCTGGCATTAGACGAATCGGCACGAAGCGCGGCGACCACTTGTTCCAGCTCGTCCGGCTTTGCTCCGGCGGACATCGCCAGGCTTTTGAACTGCAGATTCATGTGGCCCTCTTGAATGCCGCGCGTCACGAGCGCCCGCATGGCCGAAAGGTTGGAGGCAAGACCGACGCTGGCGACGATGCCCATAAGCCGCGAAGCGTCAGGGTTGTGCAGCAGCTTCAGGCTGAGTTTGGCCATCGGCAGCGTCGACATCGCACCGCCCACACTGCCGAGCGGCAGAGGGATATCGATATGGCCGACCAGCTGACGACGTTCCTCGTCGATGGACCATTTCGTCCAAGTTTTGCGTTGCTCGTTCAAATCTGCGTAGGCAGCGGCGCTGATGTTTCTGGTGTCGTTGCCGGTCGCCAGCACCACGGCGTTGATGCCGTTCATGATGCCCTTATTGTGTGTGGCCGCGCGCAGCGGCGAGACCTCGGCGAACCGGGCCGCCGCGACGATATGATGCGCGACTTCCTCGCCGTCCATATCCCGGGTGGGCAGATTGCCGAAATCGATACGCGCCTCGGAACGCGCACGCTGGTTTTCGGTTTTGTTGGAAAGTATCGCCATCAGCAGGTCGAGCCCATCAAGCCGCTCGGCACAATACTTTGCGACGGCTTCGGCGATCGTATTGACCACGTTGGCACCCATCGCGTCGCCCGGGTCAATCAGCAGGTCGATTTCCTCGAACCCTTCTGCCGACGCAGAAACGCTGACTTTGCGCAACCCTCCCCCGTGCGTCTGCAAACTTGGGTGCGCGTTGTGCGCGACCTTGCGGATTTCCGCTTCGTGCTCGCGTACAAACATTTGCAAAACCTCGGGACTGGCGGGAATACCGGTAAACACGATCTGCGCGATGATACCGTCACGGCGTATGGACGTACGAAAACCGCCGGCGCGGGCGATGCGTTGCGCGGCGTTACTGGCGGCGGCGATTACGGACGGTTCCTCGACGGCCATCGGGACCCGCAATGCCTCGCCGTCGATGACAAAATGGTCGGCCAGGCCGAGCGGGACCGGAAAATTGCCGATCTGGTTTTCCACCATATTCGCGGCCACCGCGGTCGGCAACGCCGGTTCGTCGGTCAAAACACGCAGGTCGTCATCATCGATCGAGTCTTCGGCACGTAATTGCGCGAGCCGATTCGCAGTGGAAAGCTCATAGAATTTCGTCATCGTATGTTCTCCACTTCCATGGCCACGCCTTGCCCGCCGCCAACGCACAGCGCCGCAACGCCGAGGGACTTGCCTGTGCGGCGCAGATTATGAACCAGCGTGGTCAATATTCTGGCCCCGGAAGCTCCCAGCGCATGCCCCAGTGCGAGCGCGCCGCCGGAAATGTTGTAACGCGCCGGGTCGATGCCCAGCTGCTCGCGCGTCAGCCATGCTTGGGTAGCAAACGCCTCGTTGACTTCGTACAAGTCGATGTCGGAAACGCGTTGTGCGCAGCGTTCCAGCACCTTCTTGATGGCCGGAATCGTGGCATAACCCATCTGATCGGGCCGGTAGCCGACTTCGGCGTATCCGCGAATCACCGCTTGCGCCTTCAGTCCCAGCTCACGTGCCTTGGCCATCGTGGTGACCACCATCACCGCCGCCCCATCGCTTAACGGCGATGTATTACCAGCAGTGACGATACCGTCGGAATCGTAAACCGGCTTGAGCTTGGCCAGCCCCTCCATGCTCGTGCCCGGCCGCATGGTCTCGTCTCGTTCAAGGCCACCGACCGGCAGGACTTCGTCGTCAAAACAACCGGCATCCCAAGCCGTAGAAGCCTTGCGCTGCGAATCAACCGCATATTGGTCCAACACCTCACGCCCCACACCGAAACGTTGCGCAAGGTTTTCGGCGGTGACCCCCATCGCATAATCGCCGAAGGCATCGTTGAGCGCATCATAATGCAACGTGTCGTGCCAGTGATTGAAGTCAAATTCGTTTTTGCCGACACGTCGCGCGAAAGCGGTCGCATTCGACATGCTTTCCGCGCCGCCGGCGAGCACCACGCTGGCATCGCCCATCGCGATGGCGCTTTGGGCCAGGCGAATGGCCTTGAGCCCGGAACCACAGACCTGGTTGATGGTCATAGCCGTGCCGGTGATCGGCATACCCGCGCCGAGCTGCACCTGCCGTGCCACGTTCTGTTTGGAACCGGTACCGAGCACGTTGCCCAGAATCACCTGATCAAAGATGTCAGCGGACAGACCGGAACACCGCAATCCGCGTTTGACCAGATCGGTCGCCATTTCCACCGCGCTCATGCCGCTCAACGCGCCGCGGAATCTGCCGGTCCCCGTACGCCACGAAGCGGCAATGACCACGTCGTCATCATTGATCCGCGTCTTGCCGCCACTTATCGCACAATCTTGCCGAACCTGCGCCCCGTTCATCGAACGGCTCCAACAAATCCGAAGTCACCAAAACCGCTGAACCGCGTCAAACCAAAATCCCGCAAACGCATACGCACAATCCTCCTAGCGCTTGCCAGATTAGGCGAGGATCGCAGCAACGCAAAAGGGCTGTGACGCTATCTCCACCAGCGTTCACAGCCCCTTTACGCATATCGCAGGTTCATCACAACTTCTGCGGAATTATCGTAAATTTGTACGACAATACATACTTTATGTTTGCAATATCGTTACAATTTAGGTTCACTTATCGCATTTATAGTATTGATTGGGTTCATGCCTCTTTATGTGCGGAATCCGAGGCGACAGCCGCCAAAGCGCGTGGGGCATGGAAGCCCTGATGCGCAAACTCATCGGCGATGGCCTGGGCGATGGCATGCCCCTGGCCTTTGTCGACCAGTGCGATGATGGATCCGCCGAAACCGCCTCCGGTCATACGGGCACCGTATGCGCCGTGCTTGCGTGCGACGTCGACCGCCACATCCAGCTCGGGGACGGTGACCTCGTAGTCCTTGGCCAGCGAATCGTGGGAGGCGTTGAAGAGACTCCCGGCCTTCTTGACATCCCCGGCCGCGAACGCACTCACAAATTCGGGCACACGCCAGATCTCGGTGAGAACGTGGCGCACACGCTTCTTCATCGTCTCATCCGGCAGCTTGTCGAGCACTTCCTGCAGCGCGGCCTGCACGGCATCGGCGTCGTCACCTGCGCTCTGGGAAATTCTGTCGGCGATTACCCGCAGGTTTTCAACGCCAAGCGTCTTCGCCGCCTGTTCGCACATACTGCGGCGAGCCTCGTACTGGCCGTCGTTGAGTTGGTGGCTTGCCTGCGTATCGACAACCAAAAGCTCCAGCCCCAGCGAATCCAGATCGAACGGCTGCTGCGAGACGCTGTGCAGCGCATCGAGCTCCGGGCGGCAATCCAGAAGCAGCGCATGGTTGGCGGTGCAGCGCATCGAAGCGTTCTGGTCGAGTCCTCCGGTCGAAGCTCCGGCCATGTCGTTCTCGGCCTTCATTGCGGCCGCAATCAGCGTGACACGGCCTGAATCGCTGCCGCCGAAGCCGAGCTTGTAGATGTCGTCGAGTGCGAGCGCCGTCGAGCAGGTCATCGCGGCCGACGAGCTCAGCCCGCCACCGACCGGCACGCACGAGACGAACGCGGCGTCGAAGCCTTTTACCGCGTCAAAACCGGCCTCGCGCAGCGCCCAAGCCACGCCGATCGGGTAGGCGGCCCAGCCGTCGACGTCACGGGCCTTGAGACCATCGAGATCAACGATCACCGGCTTGCGATCACCGAAACTGGAGACGACGCGCACCACGCCGCTCTCCTTGGGGGCGACGGCGATGAACGTGCGGTACGGCAGGGCGATGGGCAGGCAAAGCCCGGCGTTGTAGTCGGTGTGCTCGCCGATCAGATTCACGCGTCCCGGCGCCGACCACACGCCGGCAGGGGCCTCGTTGAACGTATCGACAAAGAGCTCGGCGACCTCGCCGACGGCATCCTTGGCATCAAGCGGCTCAAGATATTGGACGTCCCTGATATTGCTCATTTGATTTCCTCCATGAAATAAGTTTGCTGACGATAACGGCAATGACGGTTGTTACGACATAGACGTAATACAGAATCAGGCTCAGTCGATGTCGATCGGGCCGAGTTCCTGGAAACGGGCGGCGATACGTTCCGGTGTCGTGTCCGAAACCCACGCGGCCATGCCCGATTCGCTCCCGGCCAGATACTTGATCTTGTTGGTGGCGCGGCGAAATGAGAAGAACTGCAGGTTGAGCCGGTAGTTCTCGCGGCGCCTGTCGTGAATTGGCGCCTGATGCCAGGCAGAAATATACGGCAGATCCATGCCTTTGCCGTCGCCCTTGTCGAAGAAGGCGTTGCCACGGCGCAGCAGATGCGAATACATCGAGGCGAGATCCCAGCGTTCCTGATCGTTGAGCTCGTCAATGGTCTTGACGTCGCGAACCGGGGCCACGTGAACCTCCAAAGGCCAGCGCGCGGCGGCGGGAACGTAGGCGACCCAGCTGGAATTGCGCATCACGACGCGGGTTCCGGCAGACATCTCGGCGTTCATGATGTCGCGCAGAAGATTGCCGCCGGTCTTCTCGAAATATGCCTGCGTGTGTTTGAGTTCGGTTTCCATCTTCGGCGGAATGAACGGATAGCAGTAGACCTGGCCGTGCGGATGCGCCAGCGAGACGCCGATTTCCGCGCCGTGGTTCTCGAAGGGGAAGATCTGCTCAATGCCGTCCATATGGGAGATTTCGGCCGTACGGAAGGCCCATGCCTCAACGACCGTGCGCAGACGCGAAACCGGCAGGTCGGCAGGCAGACCGTTTTCGTTCGGATCGAAGCAGATGACCTCGCAGCGTCCGGCCGCAGGCCTTTGCTCGAAAAGCGGATTACCGTCGACGTAGGAAACCACGTTCGGCACACCAGGTACCTGCACCATCGAGGGGAAACGGTTCTCGAAGATGACCACGTCGTAATCGGTGTCGGGCACTTCCCCGTCCTGATAGGGGTCGCCGGGCTTGCGTGCGGCGAGCGGGTTGCCTTTGGCCGTGGCGCCCGGCCCTGCGGTGATCGGCCGGTTCATACGAGCCGCCGCCATCGGAATCCAGTCGCCGGTCAGCGGATCGCGGCGCATGATCGGCTCGGCATACGGCACTTCGTGGCCGTCGGCGTCACGATGCGGCGCAAAGCGGTCAGCTAGCAGACGCGGGTCTTTAAGCTCGCGGGTTTTCGCGCCGGAAACATATTCCGGATCGTCGTCAAGATAGAAGAAATCGCGTCCGTCCGCCAGCGTCGTCGGCGTGATGCGGATATGCTCAGACGCATATTTTCCGGGGTGATAATACTTGAATTCCTGCTGCTTCATTGCTTTCCTTTGCGTAGGTTTTCATGTCATCAGGCCATAGGCTTTCGCTTTTCAAGGCGATTGCCGCCGGCATCCTATATTTTCAAATATTTGCCAAATGATTTCTGTTCGCACCGCCAGTAGCACTCATAGCGTTCATACCGTCCTGCTGCTCATTGTCGACCTTTCAGACCGCAGCTGTAACGCCGCAACTCTCCTGCCCACAAATCGCGGAACTTTTACTCCTCGACCTGACCCGGACCTTTGGTAAGGACCAGATGCTTGACGAGTTTGCGTGTCTCCTCGGCCGATGTCGGGTCGAGCCCGTCGTCGGTGATGAGGGTGTCGACCTGGTCGAAGCGGGCGAAGAGCGAAAGCGAGGTGCAGCTCCATTTGGTGTGGTCGGTCAGGATGATGGTCCTGTCGGCGATGTCCATCATGGCCATGTCGGTGGCGGCCTCAAGCGAGTTCGGCATGAGGAAACCTCGCGGTATCGAGACGGAATGCGTGCCCAGAAATACGGTATTGACGCGAAGCGATTCGATAACCTTGTCGGAAATCGGGCCGACCAGCGAGTTCGACCGGGTGATCACACCGCCGGTGACGATGACCTCGACGTCCTTCGATTCCAACGCCTGCACCAGTTCCGCCACCGGAATCGAGTTGGTGAGGATGGTGATATTACTCGCGCGCTGGCTTTCCAGCAGATGCTGCGCAAAGATATAGGACGTCGTGCCGCCGCCGATGGCGATCACGTCGCCGGGCGAGACGTATTTGACGGCCTCCTGCGCAATGGAATCCTTGAGTCCGATGTCCATCTGGGACTTGACGGAAAACAGGGGTTCGCTGAGCAATGTGCTCGTGGTCACCGCACCGCCGTGGACGCGTTTGAGCAAGCCTTTGTCCGCGAGATCCGCGATATCGCGACGCACCGTCATGGCCGAAACGCCGAGTTCTTTGGAGAGCGCGGTGATACGTACCGCACCTCGGGTACGAAGTCTGCTAAGAATCAGATGCTGACGTTGTGACGAAATCATATGAACATTATCGCACAAATATGAGCATCAAACAAACCCACTTGAGCGTTTCATATGGTAGGTTTACCAAAACTGAACATTTTAATGGTCTGCGCTATCACGTTTCAAACCATTAAAGCGCAATGTCGGTTACTGTCCGCCATCCGTCTGAGGCTGCACCTGCCCGGCGTCGGCATCCTGCTGTTGCTGCTGGTCGGCCTGGGGCTGCTCCTGGGTTTGGGTTTCGGTCTGATGGTAAGTCCTCTTATACGAATACTGACGGTTGTTGCCGGAATTCGGCTGACTGCTGGCATCGGCCGAAACGCTGGCACCTCCCATGAACTTCGGGTCGGGATTGCCGTAGCTGTTGTCGATCGGGGCGTTGATGTCGGCCAAGTACTTATTCATGAACTCCACCCACGCCGGAGTGGCGATATCGGCGCCATACCAGTAGCTGTGGGACTGGCCGTTGATGGTCTTACCGGAGAAGGAGACGTTGTATTCGGCGTTGCCGACGGAGACGAAGGTCGCGACCTGGCCTGGAATGAAACCGGAAGTGAGCATACGCGTCTGCTCGTTGGTGCCGGTCTTGGCGAAGGTCTTGCGCCCGTTGTCGAGCTGGGCTTTCTTGGCCTGGCCGTCGGAGCGGATGACACCTTGGTTCATGGCGTAGGCCGTGGTCTGTGCGATGGCCGGGTCGATGGCCTGATGGCAATTGGCGCTGGGCACCTTGAGCGACTTGCCCTGCTTGGAGACGACTTTCTTCAAGGCGATGGGCGTGCATTCCACCCCGTTGGCGGCGATAGTGGCGTAGACGTTGGCCATCGTGAGCGGCGATGCCGAGACGGTGCCGATCATCAGTGAGCCAGGCCAGTTTTTGGAGGAGAACAGTTTGTCGCCAATCGGAGCCTGATGGTAGCCGACAGTCTTGGCTGCGTCGATGATCGGGCACATTCCCATCTGATCGGCCATCGCGGCCTGGGTGGTGTTATGCGAATGGACAAGGCCGTCGAGCACGGATTCCGTACCGCCGACGCCGCCTTCAGAGTTACGAGGCGTCCACGAGTTTGCTATACCCGTATAGCCGGGACAGGCGAAAGAGTGACGGGGATAGATTCCTCTGGGGTGCACCACGTCGGTGATGGATCTGCCTTGCTGCATCCAGGCGATCATGTTGATGGGCTTCCAGGTCGAACCGACTTCCCAGCCGCTGCCACCGCCGTCTTTCTGATCGACCGCATAGTTGACGGCCGTACGCGTGGGATCGCTTTTCGCAGCGTCTGTGGGGTCGTAGGTACGGTTGATTCCAAAACCAAGCACCTCACCGGTTCCGGGCTTGACAGAGGCCATGGAGACCTCGAATCCGCTGGGATCATTGGGTGGAATCGTGTCGCGCGCGGTCTGCATGGCGTCGGCGTTGGCATGTACATCCATGGTGGTGTAGATGCTGAGTCCGCCTTCATTCAGCAGTTTGGTGCGGTCCTTGGCGGTTTTCCCGAATTCCTTGGAATTGAGGATCTGCTTGGTGGCGTAATCGCAGAAGAAGCCTGCGTCACCGGCGACCTGGCAGCCGACCTGCGTGGAATTGTCCTGCAGATTGAGTGTGCTTGCTATGGGCTGGGCCCGGAACTTGTCGTGGTCACCCTGCGAAATGAAATGCTGCTGCAGCATCAAGTCAAGGACGATGTTGCGCTGTTTCTGCGCCTCGGGCTGATTCTCGGCCACCGAGGGGTCGTACCTCGACGGGTTCTTGGTGATGGCCGCGATGGTGGCCGCCTGACCGATGTTGAGGTCGGCCGCGGAAACATTGAAATACCGCTTTGCTGCGGTCTCGACGCCATAAAGGTTGTTGCGCCCGAACTGGGCGATGTTGAGGTAGCCCTGCAGAATCTCGGCCTTGGAATATTGCCTTTCCATCTGCACGGCAATCAGCATCTCGCGTATCTTACGCGCGATGGTGTCTTCCGAAGCGTGGTATTCGGCGATGGGGTCGTTCTTTTCCTTCGCCTCAATCAGCAGTACGTTCTTGACATACTGCTGCGTCAGCGACGAACCGCCCTGGGTATCGCCGTGCTTGATGAATGTCTGCACGAAGGCTCGAAGCACGCCCTGCATATCCACGCCGGAATGCTCGAAGAAACGACGGTCCTCACGCGCGACCACGGCCTGCTGCATCGGCTGCGAGACCTGACGCAGCGGCACGACGGTTCGGTTCTGCGCGTAGAAGGAGGCGATGACGGTTTTGCCGTCGGAAGCGTAAATGGTGGATTTCTGCGGCAGACTGGTGACGTCGAAATCGATGTCTTCCGTTTTCAAGGACGGCGCGACGGTGCGGGCCACGCCGTTGAGTCCGAGCACACCGGGGACGAAGAACATACCAGCGACGACGCCACCGGCAATGCAAAGGGTGACGTAGGTCAACAGCAAAGCGATCACGCGTCGCACAGTGAGGTTGTTCTTCATTTGAGGCATGGTGTCATTCTAGGATATCGCCTCTACCGAAACCGCCAATTACGTAGCCTTATCGCCCATTGCGTACAAGGTCTCGGAGAGTCTCAAGAAGTGGCGGTTAGCAAGCCGAAAATTCTTGGATAATCCGAAAACGAATTCGCGGCCCGAAGCCATATGGCAACGAACCGCGAACAAACCGAAAATGCGACGGAGCACCGAATCAGTGACGCGAACGACGAATCAACGCACCCGGCTGGTAGATGATGATGGAACGGCCTTCGCGGGCGATCCAACCGCGGTTGGCGAAGTCCATCAGCGCCTTGTTGACCGTCTCACGCGAGGAACCCACGAGCTGGGCCATCTCCTCCTGCGTCAGGTCGTGCGGCACCTTGACCCCGGATTCCACAGGCTCACCGAAACGGGAAGCCAAATCGAGCAACGTCTTGGCCAGGCGTGCCGGAACGTCCATGAAGACCAGATCGGAAATCTGCTCGTTGTTGGCGCGCATGCGGTTGGCCATCACCTGGAGCATGTCCACGGCCACGCGCGGATGCTTGTTGAGCCAGGAGAAGAGGATGTCGTGCTCAAGCCAGCCGACCTGCGTGCCGTTGTTCATCGCGATGGCCGAAGCCGTACGCGGACCGCCTGCCGGATCGAAAACCGGAATCTCACCCAGAATCTCGCCACGGGTATGGATACTCAAAAGCTGCACGCGGTTGTCGCTGGCCTCGCGGGTGAGCTTCACCTTGCCGCTTTCCAGAAGATACATGCGTTGGTCGGTGGAACCTTCGTGGAAGATATAATCGCCCTTCTCGAATTCCGCACGCTTCATGTAAGGCATGAGCTCCTCCGCATCGGCGTGGGAGACATGCTTGAACAATGCCGTCTGCAGAAGTTCATTGTCTGGCTCACTTGCCCCATTCGGACTTGCCACGAGATCGCACCTCCAATTATTCGCTTTTGTCGTCACCAAAAATTTCTTTGCCTTGAAAACTGGTCGAAATCAAATCTACCTTAATTGTAGCTCAGCTTCGCATACGTTTCGAGATAAGAGGAAACAACTTCAAACGTCATATCCGTTTGCCGTACAATCGGCGCAACACGTTTGACGGCCGATTTGACGGATTTGTCATATAATTTTTCGGGGGAGGTTTTGAGTACCCTTCCCATTTTCCGTGCATCGATATCATAGGCAAGAGTGGCATGGTGCAGCAACGCTCCAGGCCCGCCTTCCACCGGGGCAAAGAGGCGTTGCGCCGCGCCGCCGATCTTGCCTTGAGCGCAGGCGATATCGTTGGTGCCGCTGAAAAACGCGTCGATACCCAGACTACGCAATGCGTCAATGACCCACTGGTCGCACAAACGAAACGATTCGCCGATTGGAACCGAATCCACGAACCCTTTGGGCGCATAGAGCGAGTAGGTGATGGCCTTGCCCGGTTCGATGAACATGGCACCGCCGCCAGTGCTGCGACGCACGACGTCAAACCCCTCGCGTTTCGCGGCTTTGAGGTCCACCTCACGCTCGATTGATTGGAACCTGCCGATCACCACCGCCGGGTCGCCCCAGCTCCAAAAGCGCAAAGTGGCCGGACGCCTCCCGGCAGCCACCTGTCGTGCCCAATCCTCGTCGGTTGTCATCTGCTCGGCGGGAGTGCGTATAACGTCATGCAACACCAGCGGATGGAGCGACTTCCAACGCTTTTTATGAAGTTGATGAAAAGCGTCATTATTTGACGTCAATATGTCTGAATCATCAACGGCACCAACATTTGCACAAATTGAACGGCCCGTTTCGCCTGAAGAACTGTTTTTTTCTGTCCGCAAAGCCCTTTGATAGGCGGTGGATATCGCGACGTCATCGACTCCCACCAATGCAACCGACGGATACGAGTCAATGACGTCGGCCAACGCTCTGCCACTGACTAGCGCTTTTTCAAGATCCGAAAGCATGGAACGGATGGCGGCATCGTCGCCCAGAACGAAAAAATCGCCGTCGATCGTACAGGTCACCGGCCTGCCGGACTCGTCCGTCACGACTTCGACACCGACCAGCTTGCCACCGGGGGTCTTGTATTCGCCTCGCATAGCTATCACCATATCAAAAGCGGTGCGGAAAGCACCATAAAGCGCCTTCCGCACCGTATATAAAAACAACACCAACCGTAAGGTTTCAGAATACCCGGAACCGGGCTTACCTCGTCAAGGCCGAAATGCTGCTATTCCCGCAGCTCGACACCTTTGGCGTCCCTGTGCCAGGGGGAACCATAGTTGGAACTCAGAATGAGCACACCTTCTATAAATCCCCAGATGAACGCCGCGACAGGACCGATGCCGAACAGTATCCACCCGATCAGGGTAAGCAGCAGCTGGGCCACGGCTTTGCCGTAATATCCGAGATAAAAATTGTGGACACCGAGCAATCCCAAAAAAATGCCCAAAAGACCGGCAGCCATCTTGCTTCGGGGCTGATAGCCGTAAGGCAGGGGCTCGGGCTGGCCATATTGCGGCGCATACGGCTGGTTAGGGTAGCCGTTTGGGGACGGCGCAGAATACTGCTGAGCGTAGTCACCGGAGGCATAACCATAACCGGCCTGAGGCGTCGGGCCGGCTTGCGATTGCGGGTATCCGGACTGACCGTAGTTAGGCTGACCGTAGTTGGGCTGGCCATAATCCGGTTGGCCATAATTCGGCTGTTGTTGCGGCTGGAATTGCTGCGACTGACCATAATCGGGCTCGCCATAATTCGGCTGCGCATTGGGCTGCTGGCCAGGTTGCGCGGCACCGCCCTGAACATAGTTAGGCTGCGCGTATTGCTGGCCCTGCCCCTGATACTGCCCGTATGTCCCGCCGTACTGAGCCTGCTGGCTCTGCTGCCCCTGCGGAACGTTGGAAGACTGCTGGTTGCCGGAACCCTGCGGGATCTGCGCCCCGGGCTGCCCGCCTTGCGGATCTGGTGTGTTGTTCATGACCACAAGCCTAGTCCAAACGGTCGAAACGATTATGCAAGAATACTGAAAACAAGCTGAAAATCAAAATGTCGTTATCCCCTTTAGATACAAGTTTCGGGTGCTTTTCATTACAAAAAGCACCCGAGATAGAAAACAGCAATATATTCTATAAGATTATTTTTTAATATACTGTATTATCTTATTCTTCGCTGTTCCATCAATCACAGCCTTGCGAGAATGTCGCGTCCGACCTCGGAGGTGGTGCGCTGCTTCTGAGCATTCTCGGCGATGTCGTCCTCGACGACCTTTTCGATGCGCGCGGCGGGCTCATCCATGCCAAGGTGACGCAGCAGCATCGCGGTGGAAAGAATGGTGGCAGTCGGATTGGCGATGCCCTTGCCGGCGATATCCGGCGCGGAACCGTGGATGGGCTCGAACATCGAGGGATACTCGTTGCTCGCGTTGATGCAGCCTGACGCGGAATAACCCACGCCGCCGACCACGGCGCCCGCCTCATCGGTGATGATGTCGCCGAAGAGGTTGTCGGTGAGAATCACGTCGAAACGGCTGGGATCGGTGATCATGAAGATGGTGGTCGCGTCGATGTGCAGGTAATCGTGGCTGACTTCGGGGTATTCCTCGCCCACCTTGTCGACAATGCGCTGCCACATATCGCCGGCGTTGACCAGCACGTTCTTCTTGTGTACCAGCGTGATGTGCTTCCTGCGCTTCATCGCCAGATCGTAGGCGTAACGAACCACGCGCTCGACGCCGTAAGCCGTGTTGGTGGAAACTTCGGTGGCCACCTCTTGCGGTGTGTTCTTGCGAATCGCGCCGCCGACACCGCAATACATACCTTCAGTGCCTTCACGCACAACGACGAAATCGATGTCGCCCGGGTTCTTGAGCGGGGACTCGACGCCTTTGTAAAGCTTGGAGGGGCGCAAATTGACATACTGGTCAAGGTCAAAACGCAGCTTCAACAGCAAACCGCGCTCAAGCAAGCCGGCCGGTACTGGGAGCCGGGGGTCGCCAATGGCCCCCAACAGAATGGCGTCGGTTTTCTTGATACGCTCGAGATCCTCGTCGGGCAGCACCGCCCCATCACGCACATAACGTTGGGAGCCGAGGTCGAATTCCTCGTAGTCGAAGTCGGCCACGCCTTGTGTGGCCTTTTCCATGACCTCTTGGGCCGGCGGAATGATTTCCTTGCCAATGCCGTCGCCAGGAATGACGGCGATATGATATGTCTTTTTAGTGCTCATAGCCCATGACCATAGTCGCGAAAATCACACTGTCCGCTATTTGGTCCGGAAAATGGACATTCTCGCAAATCATGCCAAAACCACGGATCTGTCCATCTCAAGACGTGCCAGTAGCGCGCTTTGCCGAATCCGACTTAATGGTTAATTCCCATTACGTTGAGACACCAGGCATTTTCGTCGCTGACTTCCTGCCATTGCTTGTAACGCCCGGAAGTACCACCGTGGCCGGCCTCGACCTCGACGCGCACGATGGCATCCACACCCTGCGATTGCAGGCGGGCGACCCATTTGAGTGGTTCAACGTAGAGCACGCGAGTATCGTTCAGCGAGGTGGTGGCGAAAATCCTCGGGTAACGCACGGCAACGTTGTGACCTTGCCGGGCGGATTGACCCGATTTCTCGACTGCATCGCTGCTTCTAGACCGGCACGGCATATCGGCTGCGGAACCGGCATCACCATCCGCACCGGTTTTCACCGCACTTTCGCCGCACGCATTTTCACGGCTTGCCTCCGCCTTAGCCTTCTCATCCGCCTTGTCGCCATCTCCCGGTGCGGCCGTACCTTGCCAATGGCCGAACGGCGCGTTTTCGTAAGGAGAATAGGACTTCATATAGTCGTAGACCTTCTCATCGTGAAGCGGATCGCCCCACTCGTCCCATTCCGTGACCGTCAGCGGCAGCGACGGGTCGAGGATCGAGGTGAGTGCGTCAACGAAGGGCACGTCGGCTTCGATGCCCGCGAAGCATTCCGGTGCCATATTCGCCACGGCACCCATCAGAAGACCTCCTGCCGAACCGCCGTTTGCGACGGTGCGTTTGGGGTCTGCGAGTCCGGCCTGTTGCAAGGCTTTGGTGCCGTCCACGAAATCCGTGAAAGTATTACGTTTATTGAGCCTTCGACCTTGCTCGTACCACGCCCGGCCCATTTCGCCGCCGCCACGAACGTGTACCACGGCGTAGAGAACGCCACGGTCGAGCATGCTTACGCGCGCCACGGAAAAACCGGGGTCACTGTCGGCTTCGTAGGCACCGTAACCGGTGATGAACATCGGCCCGCCAACAGAAGGTCCACCACTCCCCTGTCGCGAAACGTTGCCCGAAGCCGAATCGCCCGCATCGGCGGTCTTATTCTCCGCAGCGGAACGTTCATTATTGTCACCATTGCGATTCGGCCTATCGCCATTGGCCAGGAAAGAACCACGCAGCATCGCTTGAGGCGTGGGGTTATCGGCCATATCGAGCAAATCAATGCTGCTCAAATCATCACCCAACGCGCTCATGGCCTTGCAACGATCCGGCCGCCAAACCAAAGAGACCGGCACCAGCTCGCCGTCGCGCACACGCACCCAGATACGCCGTTCGCGGTAGTCCCCCGCGTCGAAACCACCATGCACCTTTGCCCGCTTGAGCAGTTTGCTTTCGCCGGTCGCAACGTCGAGCTCACGCAACTGGCCCGGCTGCGTATAGCTCGCGAACGAATAGCGCAGGCGCGGCACATTATAGGAGGGATTGCCGCCGGCGGAAATCGAATAGAGGCGATCAGCGCAAGAAGCAGGGTCGTCATTCCCGCTTTTCGGCAACTTCGAATGTTGAGCCAAGAGACGATCCCCGGAATCCGCAGCCTTGTCGGAATCAGCCTCATTGCCGCTTCCATCGCACGCTGGCATGCAATCCGTTTCGGGCTTCAGTTCGTCGAAGCGCCATGGACGGTGCGCCAGGAAGTCTTCCAACGCATCGCTTTTGGTCATGACCGCGATATGCGGAAGGCTGTCTTTGCGATAGCTCAACACCACGAAATTGCGATACATCGCGATGCCTTCGATACCCAGTCCGTGAGCACCACGCAGGATTTCAGGATTGCCGGGATTGCTATACGGCGTATTCACCGGCTTTCTTGACGCCCCGGGTTCCACCTCATCTCCGCGCTCGCAACCATACGGCGAACCTTGGGCCACAATCACGCCCTCGCCCAATGCATACGGTGGTTCGTGCGAACTCAGATCCACCACGTCCATCTCGAAATTGGGGTTCTTCGCATTGTGGTAAACCAGCGCGACCGGGATATCCGAACCAGCCTCGCCGCCGCCTTCGAACCGCGCGAAACTCACGTCGTATTCGATGCCTTCCTGCCGCGGTATGAAGGCCCTGAACTCGCCTTCCGGATCGTCGACCGGGAGTATCAGAACCTCGCTGGTGGTTTTGGAGGAGCAGCCGATGACCATATTGCGCTCGTCAAAGCTCAGGCCGACACCGATCCAGAAGCGTTCGTCGGTTTCGCGGAACACCTCGACATCCTTTTCAACGCTCGTGCCGACCTCGTGCCGGCGCACCGCATACGGCCGCCACGACTGGTCGAGCAGAGTATAAAACACCCATTTGCCATCAGGCGTGAAACAGGCTTCCGCAATGCCCTTGAACACTTCGGGCAGTTCGTGACCATCCTCAAGACTGCGAATGCGATAGTCGTAGCGTTCGCTGCCTGCCGTGTCAACGCCATAGAGCAGCCAACGTCCGTCACGGGTCAAATCAAGCCCGCCCAAACGGAAGAAATCATGACCTTTCGCCTCGACGTTCGGATCGAAGACCACCTGCTCCCCCGGCATTGAGCCGGGCGCGTCGCTTGCCTTGATTTGCGGCGGCTCCCAGTCGTCCGGTCCGGCGATCGGCAGGCGGCACTGCACTCCATATTGCAGCCCCTCCTGCGTGCGCACAAAATACCAATAATCATCCATTCGTGTGGGCACGGACATATCCGTCTCGTCAACCCGCGACTTGAGTTCCTCGAAAAGGCGATGCTTCAGCCCATCGAAACCGGCCGTCCTCGCCCGGTAATAGTCATTTTCTTCTTGCACAAACCGTTGCAATTCCAGCGAATCCTTGTCGCGCATCCACTCGTAAGGGTCGATAAAGGTGTCGCCGTGCACCGTGCGCGGGTGCGGCTCGCATTTTGCGCGCGGAACGGGCAAAACCTGTGGAATAGTCGGGCTTTCGGCAGCTTGCGTCGACGGTGCCGTAGAGTTCGTTTCGTCTGTCATAAGCATCAAGCCTATACTCATCGAACGAACAACAATATCGAGCGAAAATCAAGGCGGCAATTCGGAAACTGCGACCATCAGAGCCTGCGAATAGCCGATTGTCGACGATTATCGGTTACACGAAATCCGCTATCGCGGTCGTGATTGTTTTCGATTACCCTGCCATCAGTCCGGAGCCAAACCTGACATCGGATGTACACCATCAGCCATCTCGCAAGGCAGAAACCTACTCGATCCCCAACGTATTACGCAAATACGGCAGCATCGTCTTCATGATATTGGACCCGGTGGTGCCGGTGAAAACGGGGACGTCGGTGACCGGCATCGGCTGGGTGGCGGTGAGCCCCGCAACTTGGGCCAAAGCCGAAGACTCGCGTGGGCTCAACTCACGAATGGCGATGGCCAGCACGCGCCCCGGGTAGCGCCGCGCGATGGTGGCGTAGGTCACCGGGTCCTTCTGCCCGTCGTCGCCGATGAGGATGAATTTCATATCCGGGAAATCCTCCATCAACTGCTCGGCGAACTGAAGTTTGTGCTCGACGCCGGAGGGAATGAAGGTCTTGGGCCGCGGATCGAGGTCGCGCAGCAGCAGAGGCCCGGCCGGATAGCCTTGATCGATGATGAAATTGCGTATCGAGCTCTCGACGTTCCACGGCGAGGTCGACAGATAGAAGAATGGCGCACCCGGCATCATATCGGCCAGCCTGGTGAACAATGCGCTCATCCCCGGCACGGTGCTGCGTTTCTTGGGATTGAGCAGAAGCAGGTTATAGGCCGCTTTCACCGGACTCGGAGCATGGGTGACCATGATGGTGTCGTCGACGTCGGTGATGATGCCCACCGACGCTGCGGCCGGCACCACGAACAGCTCCGAAGTCACCTTCCTGCGCCCGGCCACCTGGTAGGAGACCACATGAGTGCCCGGCGTATTGCCGCGCTCGGCGAGAAGATCGAGGTAACCGGCACTATCGGAGATGGCATATGCCGAGCTGGTTTCCCGCGAGGAATCGTAGCGGTCGTAGATCTCGGAAACGCCGACCTGAACCTGATTGACCGGCACCCCATCGATGGCGATTTTCACGCGCACCCCGGCCGCCGGTACCGCGAGCATGCCCCGGATACCACGCATCAGCTCACCGGAACTCGAACCGCCTGGCGCCATCACCGTCCGGCAGACGAGCCGTGCGTAGTCGTTAGTCCCGTAGCCGGCGTATGGCTCGACTTTCGGGTACCAACCCAACTTGCGTACCAGCTTGGTCGAAAATCGGGTCCACGCGCCGAATCCGCGAGTAATGGCTTTGCGGCTGCCCTGAGCCCAAGGTTCGCGCCATCGACGAGGCGCGCCGATGGCCTTCGGGGAATCAAACGACGTGGAAGCGCGGTGTACCTCAATCGGCACAGTCGGCATTTGGCCGGCCTGCTCCGAGCTCTCGTACTGTTTGACACGTTTGCGTACCATCGGCTTCCGTTCGTTTGAGATTGGGGTGCGTGTTTGGTCTGGTATTTGGTTTTCGTTTATTGATAAGCAATTATTGATATTGAATATTATTTACTAATAATCCAGTGTCGATAATGGATTATTGAGCGCGGCGAACCATGGCGGCATACTGGTCGGCATCCATCAGCTCCGGCTCATCGCCATCCATTTCGATTTTGAGAATCCAGCCTTCACCATACGGGTCATTGTTGATGACCTGCGGATCGTCGGAAACGGCCTGATTGACGTACTTGACGGTGCCTTCGACCGGGGAAATGAGGTTTTGCACGGTTTTAGCGCTTTCCATTTCCACGATTTCGTCTCCCGCACGCACCGGGGTGTCGGTTTCGGGCAAATCGACATAGACGATTTCACCCATCTGCGAGGCCGCGTATTCGGTCAGGCCGATGACGGCCAGCCCATCCACATCCTCGACCCACACATGGTCGGCGGAATATTGCAGATGGTCGGGCACATCCAAAGAAACGGATTCTGCAGCCGTGCTGGCCATCCCGGAATCGGTGGCATCGTTGGTGGTGCCGGCGTCTTCGGTTTCGTCGAAATCATCGATATCGTTTTCGTTCATACTGCCAGATTACAGCATCGGCCACTTATCCGTTTTGCATTGCGCGAAACCCGTTGTCATGCCCGGCGGTTTCCTATCGAATGCCTAGGATTTCACAGCTATCCCGATAATCACCGAGTGCAAACAGATATCTGAATGTAACTGAATGCTGCCAAACGCCTTTACATAAATCAAACGCCCTGCTTGCCGAAACAAACAGAGCGCCTAACGATAAAAACCGAACGGATCCGCGTTTAACGCACCGGACCGCCGGGCTGAGCACCGACGACCTGGACCAACGTGCCTTGCGGGCAGTTGTCGAAGATCCACTTGGCGTCCGAGATATTCATGTTGACGCAGCCGTGCGAGCCGTGGCCGGCCGGGTCGCCGGTGCCAATACCCGTCGGGTTCCAGGGAGCGCCGTGGAAGCCCTGACCACCGTTGAAATAGCTGACCCATTGCACGTTGGGGGTGACGTAATCCGCCCCGCGCATGGTCTGAACGGTGTAGCGCACGTTGATGACGTAGTTGCCGAGGCTGGTCTCGTGGCCGGGTTTGCCGGTGCACACCGGGAAGGACTGCACCTGCTGGTCGTCCTTGTAGACGGTGGCCGTCTGGGTGGAGCGGTCGACGACGATGCGCATTTCGGATTTGGTCTGCTTGACGTCGAATTTGGTGATGTCCGCCGCGGCCTGAATGGTGGCCGGCTGGCTGCTGGTCATCGCGTTGTAGACCTGATCGGCCACCGAGTTGCCGTCTTTGACCTTGACGCCGTTGACACCCTTGGTCATGGTCACAAGCACGTTGCCCGAACCATCGACGATATCCTGCTGGCTGACCATGTCCTGATCGAGCCGCTTGGGCATTTCGCTGTTCATATAGCCGGCGATCGCGGCCTTGTCGATGTCGAGTTTGATGGATCCCTTTTCGAGATCCGCGTTGGGCTTGATCCACGAAGCGAGCTGCACCACCGGCACCTCGAACTTGCCCGCATCGCCGTTGCCGATGACGATCTTGTTCGCCAGAATCTTGTTCGCGCTGTCAGCGGCAGTTCGGGCGGTCTCTTCGGTGATGGGGGTATCGATGTTCTTGTAGGAAATCTTGACGGACTTGACTTGCCCCGGGTCGGCGATCAGGGTATTGACGGACTTCTTGACGCCGTTCATTTCCGGCGAACGTCCGCCGTGCCCCGCGTTGGCCACAAACGTATTGGTATTGCCATCGAAAGCGATGCTGGAAGGAACGGCCTTGTCGCCGTCCTTGACGAACGTGTTGGTCAGGTAAGTATCGATAGGGAGGTCGGCCACGTCGGCCGCGAGCTTCACATCGGCTTTCTGGAACGGAACGATACGACCGGCGCCATCACCCTTGGCCGCCAAAAGGTTCTGCACGGTCTTGTCGGTGTCGACTTTGACGCCCAAATCCTTGAAATTGGCGGTGGCCTTCTTGCCTTGTCCGTCGGTGATGATGATCTTCGAGTTTTGTACTCGCTGGTCCACAGTCTGTTTGAGTTGCGTGGCATCCTGTCCGGCCACGGCCACATTGCCGAGGGAGACTCCCGGCGCCGCCTTGTCTTTGTAATACCAACGTGCGCCAAAGAACGAAGCCACCAATGCTACGATAAGCACCGCGAACACGATGGCCGCGATAATGATTCCCAGATGACGCTTGCCCTTTTTCTTGAGCTGCACGTGAGCACCGATACCAAGCGCGGCAATATCGGCTTGACTCAATTCGCTCGTCAAAGCCTCAGGCTCATTGCCGTTGTTGATCACGTTGTCCATTACTTCCTCCAGATACCCTTCTCAGCGTACTGAGGTACTAGGTTATCCCAGAGATATGACGTCAAGGTAGTGCAGAAAGCAATAAACGAAGCCGTTCGCCATATAGCGAAAAACGAAACGCCCAAACAGATAATCGCAAGGTATCTAAATATTTAACCTGACAAAAACAATTCGTTTTTGCATTACAGTTCTTGTCCGTACCATTCTTCGATCATGTAACGCGCGACCGTCGCCTTGCCGGGCTGCGCCACCCAACCGCTGGTCAGGGCCTCTGCGAATTCGTCTCTGGTGAAGAAACGGGCATCGAGCGTTTCATGGCCATCCACCTTGACGTCGGTGCCAAGCGCCCGCGCCTTGAATGCCATCATCAGGGAGGCGGGGAACGGCCAGGGCTGGGAGCCGAGATACTTCACTTCGCCAAGTTCCAGACCTGTTTCTTCCGAGGCCTCGCGCTTTACCGCATGTTCGAGGTTTTCGCCGGCCTCCACGAATCCGGCGCACACCGAATAGAAGGACGGATTCTTCCAAGCCTTGTTATGCTGCAGCAGCAATCTGTCCTGTCCATCGACGATCGAGGTGATCACCGCCGGCTCGATGCGTGGGAAGAGCGGCGAATGATGGGCCTTACAGTTTTCGTTGCTGCATTGCTGGGCCCATCCGGCCAATGTCGGACGAACCGCACAACCGCAACGAGGGCAGTATTTCTGATTATTATGCCAGTTGCTCAGCGCGACCGCCGTGGTGGCCTGCCCGGCTTCGCGAGCCGAGGCATGCGGGGCAAAACCCAACAGCGAGACCCAGTCGAAACGCTGCAAGGCGCGTTCGAGCACCCGGGATTGCGCGGAAGCGCTACCTGCATCGGCAATCTTTGCGAAGCCAGAAACATCAAGCGCCACAACCGCCTGTGGATGTTCGCTGCCAACACCATAGCTGCCAAGGAACATCGGGATGATACCGGTTTCTGCGGTATCGCCAAGCTGGTTCCCAAGCTCACGCAAAACGTATTCGCCGGGCACTCCGGCCAAGCGTATCTTCGCGGTTTCGTAATCGACCCGCGCGGCCTGTCCGTCGGGAACGGCCACAAGCCCGTCCCGCACGAAAACTACGGTGGTCTTCGGCTGTGCCAAAACCTCGTCGAAGAGGTTCGGGTCGTTTCTGCACTCGCTCTGGTAGTCAATGTCGCCTTGCGCAAGAGGCAGGAACGGCAGCACCTGTGTCAGCGCCAACGATGAAAACGAAGCAACCATGTCAACCTCTTTCAATCTTTCAGAAGGGTCTATTCCCGTGAATTTCGTGCGCTTTTACTTGCGCCATTATATGAAATGCTATAACAGATTAATCATTATCGAGCAACGACAGCGGGGTTTGCTCCTCAAGATGCACTTTTTGCACCCCAGCGTCAAATAACTGCACTTTAGCCAGTCCAACTTGCACTTTCCAAACAGCAGCGTCACAAAAGTGCACTTTAGCCCACCCAACTCGCACTTTCCAAACAGCAGCGTCACAAAAGTGCACTTTAGCCCACCCAACTCGCACTTTCCAAACAGCAGCGTCAGAAAAACGCACCTTAACCCACCCAACTCGCACCTTCCAAACAGCAGCGTCACAGCGATCAAACGCCACGGGCTAACCGGCAACCGCTTATACGCGTTCGACCAAATCAAGCAGGGCGTTCGCCACGGCATCGGGATGCTCGACGGCGCTGAAATGCCCGCAATCCGGGATTGAGGTGAAAGCGACGGACGGGGAGGTCATGGCGTCGGCCATCGGCCGCATCTTGGCAGGCGGACTCGATGGGTCATTCTCGCCACTGATAATCGCCACGGGAGCGGTAATGCGCGCCAGTTGGTCGGTGGTGTCGACGCGGCCGGCTGCCATACGTTCGCGCCACGTCAAACCTTCCGGACGCTGGTCGCGAATCCAACCGGTCAGCAAGTCCTGGAACGGCTGACTTCGTTTGATGGTGGAATCCCCTTCCTGCGGACGCGCGAAATGCATCACCGGCTCGACGGTGTTGTCACTTTCGCAAGTTTTGGCAATTTTCAGACGGTTTACGCGGGCCTCGGGGCTGTCGGCAGTAGTGGTGGTGTCGCATAAGGCAAGTCCGGCAACGGTTTCGGGGAACAGACGCTCAATATCCATCGCGATATAACCGCCCATCGAAAGGCCTACCCAGATGGCCTTTTCGTGGCCGGTGATATGCAAGACGGAAACGTAGGCTTCGGCCACCTTGTCCATCGCCTCGACGTAAGCGCCGTCCTCGGCAATCGTTCCGGTAGCTTGTGCATCCGGAATCGAGGCGTCGCCTGCACCCGGCGTATCCGGGGCCCAGATCGGGAACGGTGCCACCCCGCGCTGATCGCCCAACCTGATCAGGCTTGCCGCGCAATCATCCCACATTCGCGCATCCACCGGAAAGGCGTGCAGAAGAATGAGCGGAATGGCTTTTCCAGAACGATAGACCTTACTATTAATGCGAATATTCATACAACACTTCCTATAAAACCGATAAGCCCTGTAAGAACGGCCATAATCCATGCATATGGACTCTTTGCCGAATCAAGACCGGGCACGCGAGACTATCTCAAATCTTCAATCTGAACTTAATCTCGTTTTTCTTGACAAAGCCGTACCAAGTGCCGAAAACGTTCAAAACAAGCAAAGCAAGGTCATTCACAGGAACTCCGAGAGACCCAACCCAACACCAACGGCAGGTGTGCAAAGTCCCTGAAAGCAACTCGCAGGCATCGAGTCCGTCGTCTCAAAACTTTCCATATATGCCATGCGATCAAACGCCGCCACCAAACGACTATTCCTCGACGCCGGACCACGAGAGCGCGCGGCGCACAATCTGGCCGTGACCACCGGACATCTGGGCGATGAATGTGTCGAGCTGTTTGCTATCCACCTCGCACCATTCCACGTCCAACGCAGGATCGAGCGGCTTGCAATCGCCGGAAATCTGCACCACATAGCACAGCGCGATGGCATGCTGGCGCGGGTCGTAGAACTCGGAAATGCCGGGGGTCGGGAAGAATTCCGCGACGGTAAAGGGCTGGAGGCTCGCGGGAAGAATCGGCAGGGCAAGGTCGCCCAGATCCTTGGCTATGTTGCGCGCGATAGCCTCACGTATGGTCTCATGGAAAAGAATGCGGCCGGTGATCAGGGTGCGTTCCACCGAACCGCTGTCGCGCACGCGTAGAAGCGAGCCGACCTCGGAAACTCGACCCATTTCGTCGGTACGCACCGGAACCACTTCGGCGTAGACGATGGGCAGTTTGGCTCGCGCCTCGTCGATATCGTGCGGCGTCAGCCAGCCCGGAGGATTGCCGTTGCTGCCACCGCGCACAAAGTCCTCGGGTGTGATGCCATCGAATTCGCCACGATGCCGCCCCGCATCGAAATCGCCCTCGTCGGGCACTTCATCATTCAAGACTGCCATGGCTCCATTATCGTTTCACTGCCTGACGAATGCGCGAAGTGACTGACCTTTTCGTCACTGGCTTAGCAATGTTGGGGTTTACTGAGAGACTGAATATTACATCGTTGACGAGGGTAAGCCCACGAAATGGTGCAACGTACAAGCGGAAGGAGCCATAATCATGGCAACGCAGACTTTGACGGCAAAGAACTTTGAAGAGACCATTACCAGCAACGACCTCGTGTTCGTTGATTTCTGGGCCACCTGGTGCGGCCCGTGCAAGGCGTTCGGCCCGGTTTACGAGAAGGCCAGCGAGGCCAATCCCGACATCGTCTTCGGCAAGGTCGACATCGACCAGAACCAGGACCTTGCCACGGCGGCCGAGATTCAGGCCGTCCCTACGCTGATGATCGCCAAGAAGGGCCAGATCATCTTCAAGCAGGCTGGCGCACTGCGCGCCTCCGACCTTGACGAGGTCATCAAGCAGGCCCGCGCCCTTGATGTCGATGCCAAGGAAGGCGCCAACGCCTGAAATCCTCAAACTTAAGGCAGGAAATGTTCAGGTTCGTCAATTCAAACCAATCTTGAGCAGCTCTTGAACATTTTCACGTAAAGCGATATGCCGATAGCCAGCAACGTTTGGCTATCGGCATATTTGTTACCAAATCGACAGAATAACAGCGTTTCAGATAGTAATACGTAATTCACATTATCAAAATTCACTATATTATGACCGTTTATCCAAAAGATTTTTCGTGCCACCGCGTTATAATTATGTTTGTTTTGTAATGTAGTGATGTACCCGCCAAGCTGGATTGAGAAGTTGTGGCGTTGCATCCCGCGCGGCAGATACGCGCGTAAGAGATTTGAGATGAGAGTTGTGCAGTGCGTCGGTTGTTCGACGCATTGAAACTGTAGGACTACTTAGGAGTATTTAAGGCAAATGGCTAAGGCTAACCACCGTAAGCAAACCAAGACCTTGAGGTCGCTGAGCAAACGCCAGTGGACGAAGATCGCGGCCGGCGTAGCAGCGGTTGTGGCATTAGTGGGCGGCAGCGTCATCGCCGTCCATTCCCATGAAGCACGCCAGAATTCCGTCAATCGCGTCACTTCGTATTCGGCCACCGATGCCAATGCACTGGGCGTTTCCCGTGGCAGCGACCGCGAGGATCTTCGCGGCGGCAAGGCCGGCGACACCTACGTCACCGTCAAAATCAACGGCAAGAACCGCGCCGTGGTCGGCTCCCACTTCACCGACGTCAAGTCCGTGCTCGACCAGGGCGACATCACCCTTGAGACCGGTGACGTCGTCAACCCAAGCCTCAAGACCAAGGTCAACGAATCCACCGTCATCACCATCGAGCGTGCAGACGCGAATCTCGAGACAACAGAGGCTCCCATTGGTTTCAACGTCGTGACCAAGGAAACTTCCGATTTGCCCAGGGGCCAGCAAAAGGTTGAGTCCGAAGGCCAGGAAGGTGTGATGGAGACTACGAGCCTCGTCACCAAGGCCGGTCAGAAGACCATCTCCTCCAACGTATTCACTTCATTCGTGCGTCAGGCTCCCGTCGACAAGGTCATTCTTGTAGGCACTGGCTCCGGCTCCTCCGTTTCCAGCGCAGCCGCGAACATCGGCTCCACCGTTCCTGTCGGCGAGATGCAGCAGTGGGCGCATGATTACCTGCTTTCCAACGGCGGCTCCGAAGCCGACTTCACCGCCACCGTCTTCATCATCAGCCACGAATCCGGCTGGCGAGTCGATGCACAGAATCCTTCTGGTGCTTACGGCCTGCCTCAGGCACTGCCCGGTAGCAAGATGGCAAGCGCCGGTGCCGACTGGGCGACGAACTATCAGACCCAGCTCAAGTGGTTCTGGGGCTATTGCGCACGCTACGGCGGTGTGCAAGGCGCCTACGCCCACTGGCAGACGGCCCACAGCTACTAAAATCCAGCGTAGCGTAAATCTTTTCAGTTGGGGCTTCCGGTTACACGCCGGAAGCCCCAATTTGTATTTGAAATGAAAAGTAGCCGCCACCATGCATGCACACGGTGGCGGCTACTTAACTATCGGTCTATTAGAACTTATTGGAGAAACGTCAGTCCTTGCGGAAGCCCTTCGGGTTCTTGGTCTGCCAATTGAGAGACGAAGCGGCCATCTCATCGATGCCCAGCTCAGCCTTCCAACCCAGCTCACGCTCTGCCTTCGAGGAATCCGCGTAGCAAGCCGCGATGTCGCCGGGGCGACGTGGCTTGATGGCGTACGGGATCTTGTGGCCGGCGGCCTTCTCGTAGGCCTTGATGACTTCAAGGACGGAGTAGCCGTGGCCGGTGCCGAGGTTGTAGGTGTAAACGCCCGGATTCTCAATCTTGTCGATCACCGCAACGTGGCCGCGGGCCAGGTCGACGACGTGGATGTAATCGCGCACGCCGGTACCGTCGGGGGTTGGGTAATCATTGCCGTAGACCTGGACTTCCTTGAGCTCACCCAGCGCCACCTTGGCGATGTAGGGGGTGAGGTTGGCGGGGATGCCCTTCGGGTCCTCGCCGAGCAGTCCGGAGGAGTGCGCGCCGACCGGGTTGAAGTAGCGCAGCAGCACGATGGTCCATGAATCGTCGGCAACATAGACGTCGCGCAGGATCTGCTCCTGGAAGAGCTTCGAGGTGCCGTATGGGTTAGTGGTACCGCCGACAGGGCTTTCCTCGGTGAGCGGCAGATGCTCGGCCTTGCCGTAGACGGTGGCGGACGACGAGAAGATGATCTTCTTGACGTTGTGGTCGCGCATCGCCTTCAGCAGCACCATGGTGCCGGTCAGGTTGTTGTCGTAGTATTCGATTGGCTTGGCGACAGACTCACCCACAGCCTTGAGGCCCGCGAAGTGGATGACCCAGTCGACGTCGTTCTCTTCGAAGATGCGGTTCATCAGCTCCTCGTCGCGCACGTCCCCGTCGTAACGCTTCACGGTCTTGCCGGTGATCGTCTTGACGCGATCAAGCGCTTCCGGCACGGAATTGACGTAATTGTCGACGCTGATGACGTCGTACCCCTTGTTCAGCAGCTCCACATCGGTGTGCGTGCCGATATATCCGGCTCCCCCGGTAACCAACACAGTTGTCATTTTTGCTCCTTAATTGTGTCGTAACCTAACAAAACTTAACATTAACACACATATAGTACACACGCTTTGTAACAATTTGCAACATCTATATCGCTTGCGTGTTGTCAAATCGGAGCGCAAATGCCGTCCAGTATTCAACAATGTTAGCATCTCCGACACCGAACAAATAAAAACGAAAACGGCCGATACGAAACCGCCCCAAACATCGCCGTTCGAGATGAAACCTTCAAGCCAAAACCGTTCTAAACCTTACTGACCGATAGATCATCAAGACAAAAAAATTGGTTTAAACGCTACTGACCAATGCGTCACTGCCATTACCGATAAAACGAAACGAGTCCAAGACATTACCGATCGAGACGTCACTGCCTGCAAAAGCTGCTTTCACCTGGTGTTTTGACCGAGAGGTCTCACCGCAAGCCCGAAAATCCTCAGCACAGACAGGAAGCCACGTCACGAACAGGAAACCTCACCACAAACGGAAAGCCGCACCCCGTCACTTGCCGTCCATCGCCATGAGTTGATCGATGGTAACGAATTCATAGCCCTGGCCCTTGAGGCCGTCGATGATTTGAGGCAGCGCCGCGATATCCTCGGTCCGGTCGCCGCCACCGTCATGCATCAGAATCACGGCGCCGTTGTATGCCTTGGAAAGCGCCGCATTGGCTATCGCCGGCGCACCGGGCTTCTTCCAATCCTGCGTATCGATGGTCCATATCACGTTATAATCAAGCAGATCGCTGACATAAAGCCACTGGTTGGGCCCGAAATTGCCGTACGGAGCCCGCAGCATCCTGGTGGTGACCTCGGAAGCCGACTTGATGCTGGCCAGGCCCTGCGTGATGTTTTCGCGCAGCTGATCGGGGTTGAGCTTGTACATGTCGGGGTGCGAATAGCTGTGGCTGGCCACCTGGTGGCCCTCAGCCGCCATGCGCTTCTCATATTGCGGCCATGCCGCCGCGCCATTGCCGACGTCGAAGAACGTGGCTTTGACACCTTCCTGTTTCAGGATGTCGAGAATAGGTCCGCTGTACTGGCTGGGGCCGTCATCGAACGTCAGCGCGACCACCTTGTGACTTGCCGGCTTGGGCGAGAACGTATCAACAATGACGTTTTTCGGCTGCTTGACCACGCCTTTGTCGACCTTTTCGCCGGAAATCTTGCCGGTCCACACTTCCTGCCTGCCTTGTTCGCCCTTCTGAGTGAGTTTTTGTATGACACCATGGCCGTTGACGTTGACACCGAACGGAATCATCGTACGCTGAACATCATGCTTCTCGGTCAGGTTCTTACCGTCTTTTACGGTAATTTTCGCGTTTTCGGTGAGCTTGACCTTATTGAGGTCTGTGGAAGCATTGGCTGCGTTCACCGCGGAACTTTTATCACTCTTTCCCGCACTTTTCGCAGAGCCGGTAGCCTCAGCACCCTTGGCTCCGTTGGCATCCTTGATTTCCTTACCATTGAGTGTATATCTCACCGGACCGCCGCCCGCCCCTTTGAGGACCTTGCCCGAAACAGAAAGCAACATGCCCGGCTTGGCACCGAAATTATCGTTATCTGCCACCAACTTACCAAGAGACGTATTGGCGCTTACCCTCTGCTCGGCACCATTGACACTCACCGTGATAGGGCGGAATTGGCTGTAGCCCCACGCCCCGACGCCCGTAAGCGCGAGCACAACGACGAGAACGAGCGCAACGATAAGCGAGACGCGCGCCCACTTGGGCATCTTAGAGGATTTGGCCACCTTGATCGACAGTTCCTCGATAGGCGTCTCTCCGGAGGGCTTTTCTTCTGGTTCTGTAGATGAGACGGAAGCTGGTTCCGAGGAAGGTCCAGCAGATGTCGCGTCTCGGCCCGACTCCAGTGAGTAGTCATCTTCATTATCATCGGCATTTTTGGAATCATTACCATCGCCGGCGCCGGAAGCAACATCTCGATCAGCAGCATCAGGAGCCACATCGCGGCTCGCGTCATCCGGGCCATCCGCGCTATCTACATCGTCAGCGTGGCCAACATCTTCCGAATTCCCCGAATCGCCCACGTCACCTTCGCCGCCATTATCAGCTTCGGTTTTATAACCAGCAACAGCTCCGGTTTTATGACCAGTTCCGTCTTTATTATCTGCGTTGGCCTCTTGAGTGGCCTCGTCCGTATTGTCGGCATTATCGTCTTCAGCGCGGTCACTAGTTTCTGCTTCGTTACTTACCGCTTTATCGTTACTTACCGCTTTATCGTTACCTACCGCTTTATCATTCCCAGAAACAATCTGGCTCTTAATCTTTTCTTTACGGCTGGTATCAGCCTCATTTTGGCGGACTTCGTTATAATTGGCAACGTCTTTGACACCGTTCACATCGTCGTAAGCAAAGTCGGCTTTGTCGCCGCGCGTGACGACGGCTTTACCAGATATAGGCTTCCTGCGCTTATTCCTCCTGCGTGTCATCGTTTCCCTTCATCTGCCAATGCGGATTCCTCCGCGCTCTCAACGGTAGTCACCATCTAAGTAAGACACTACACAATCAGGTGGAAATGAAGAAAACCGGGAGATTCGAAGTACAGACGGTTTAACAAAATAAATAACAATCCTCTTTCGTGCATAAGCTGACCATAATTGCCGATGCACTTTTGCAAGATCACTGGCCTTGTTTCTTGTACTTGGCCTCGGTGGCCGCCGTGGCAGGCCTCCACCAGTCCTCGTTGTCCGTATACCACTGGATGGTCTGTCTGAGGCCGGATTCGAAATCGGTGTGCTTCGGCTTCCATCCCAGCTCAGTCATGAGCTTGGTCGGGTCGATGGCGTAACGACGGTCGTGGCCGGGGCGGTCGCGCACCCAGTCGAACGCGTCCTCGCTCTGGCCCATCACGCGCAGGATGTCGTGCAAGACGTCAAGATTGTTGCGCTCGCCGTTCGCGCCGATCAGGTAGGTCTCGCCGATCCTGCCTTTGGTGAGGATCGCCCAGACCGCGCTGGAATGGTCCTCGGTGTGGATCCAGTCCCGTACGTTCAGGCCGTTGCCGTAGAGCTTCGGACGCACGCCGTCCAGGATGTTCGTGACCTGACGGGGAATGAACTTCTCCACATGCTGGTACGGGCCGTAGTTATTCGAGCAGTTCGAGATCGTGGTCTTGAGGCCGTAGGTGCGGTGCCAGGCGCGCACCAGCATGTCGGCGCTGGCCTTGCTGGACGAATACGGCGAGGACGGGCGGTACGGAGACTGAGGCGTGAAGCGGTGCGGGTCGTCAAGCGCGAGGTCGCCATAAACCTCGTCCGTGCTGATCTGGTGGTAGCGGACGTCGTACTTACGCGCCGCCTCAAGCAGACGGTACGTGCCCACGATATTGGACTGAATGAACGGCTCCGGGTCAGCGATGGAATTGTCGTTGTGCGACTCGGCCGCATAATGCACGATGGCGTCGTGGCCGGGAACGATCTTGTCGAGCAGATCGGCGTCGCAGATGTTGCCGTGCACGAACTCGACCTGGTTTTCAGGCAGCCCGGCGATATTCTCGATATTGCCGGCGTAGGTCAGCGCGTCCAGCACCGTGACGTGCGTTTCCGGATGGTTCTTCGCCACCCAGCGCACGAAATCCGAGCCAATAAACCCGCATCCGCCGGTTACAATAATGTTCTTGGGCACAAATAATGATCCAGCCATCAAAACCGAACCTTTCGAATAAAAATATATTCTTAAGTAAATTTACATATCCAACAGGCAACAAATTTACTTGTGCAACAAATAAAGGAAGAACGATGAAAGCGTAATCCCGTCGACAATGCCGCCTTGCGCGATATACCTTTTAAGGTCGGTTTCCGTTACCCAACGCATGTGCGAAAGTTCCCAGTCGAGTCCTGGCTGCGAGACCCGCGAATCGGAACAGGCCTCGCCGTTGTCTGTTTCCTCGGGTACCTTGGTCAAAGCTTCCCTGCGCTCTTCGTCATCGCGGAATTCGACTCCGGTCACTGCGACATTATCGCGTAACACGCCTGTATCGGCATGGATAATCTGCAAAACCCGAACTTGTGCAACGTCTGCAGAAATCCCAGTCTCCTCATGCAACTCACGCACCGAAGTCTCCTCAACCGTTTCGCCGGGTTCACCCATGCCGCGCGGGAATTCCCATTCCCACTGCTTCACCGACGGCCGCCAGTGACGTGCGACAAGGTAGCGGTCCTCGAGTCCAGAGTCTTGTGCAGCCTTCAAAACCGCGACGCACACGGCTCCCGGCCGGTCATCCTTGACCGAAGCGAAATGGAGCGTCATCTTCTCGCCGGTCCG
Organism: Bifidobacterium sp. ESL0728; assembly: GCF_029392015.1. Classification (NCBI taxonomy): domain Bacteria; kingdom Bacillati; phylum Actinomycetota; class Actinomycetes; order Bifidobacteriales; family Bifidobacteriaceae; genus Bifidobacterium; species Bifidobacterium sp. ESL0728. The sequence continues at coordinate 558,050 of NZ_CP113925.1, read as the reverse complement.
CTTGGCTACAGCATCCACCGCCGTCACGGTGAAATCCGCGCCGCCCTGCTCACGAAACACCTGACGTTCGCCGCTTAGTTCCAGAGGAATTTCACCGTCCTCAACCCCAAATACATCATCGTTTAAATCAGATTTTGCCGACATATTCAAACCTTCCCATTACACCCATATCCAAGATGTCTTTCGAAGCATGCAACCCATCCATTCACGACATGTTTATCACAAGAATAGCCGGTTCCGCATAGCCCTGTCACTTTCGATTTGGCTAATGAAACCAACGAATTCCACGTTTTATCACCCGTCAATGAGAACAGTCTGGCCACTGGACTGCACTTCTTTCTTCCACCGATGTAGAGTGATGAGACTGGGAAGGGTGGAAATAATCCAAGAAAGAAGCACCATCAAGACCAGAGGCAACGCGTTGCCGGGCAGAACCAAATCAATCAGCACCGCCACAAGAGCAAGCACCAATGCGAGCGCCGTATCCTCCTTCAACCCCGCATCCTGGCTGGAAAGCGTATGCTGGCTGCCGGCTTGCATAATACAGTAGCCGACATCACGGGTATTGTCTTTGTCGGTGCCATCCAGTCGCCACCTTTCAATCGCTCCCCGCGATTCATAGCAGAATGTTTGGAATTTACTATGCGGCATGTGACGCAGGGTATCGGTCACCGGACCAAAAAGCGTATGGATACCATCTGTCTTGTCTTTCTTATCCTCCTCTCCCTTTTTTGCATTCCTGTTTTTCCCCATATTCTTGGAAGCCACCCTCGCCAATTCCCTTACACGATCAAGGAAACAGTTCTCCACAAAGATTTGCCCGTCAAGATCGTCGGAATCGATGTCTTTGGGAATCTCTTTCCATTTCAGAACACGCTTTACCCAGCGCCACGCAGCAGAAGCAGCCCTTTTAATGTTCTTCCAGACTTTTTTGACGAAAGAAAGGTCCTGCTCTTTGGACCTTTCTTCCCTGTTGCTGACGTAAATCAGATTGCAGAAGCCTTCTTCGGATTGGTTCTCTTTGCACTCTTGGGTTGCCGGGAGGCCATTGCTTTCTCTCGCCGCACCACCCGGGTCATCGTTTTCACGTCCGTTGCGCACGAGTTTCCTTGCCTCTTCAGCATCGGCTTTCAGACATTCACCGATATGATCGGCCATGGCTTTCTGATAGATGTACTCATACCAACCTTCGAACCACTTATGCTCCTCACGTTTATCCTCTTCGTCTTTTCCGTTTTTGACGCCGCCGCTATTTTCGTAAACATCCTTGAAAAATTCCAGCGCTTCACTACGCTTGCACATATTGTTCTCGACGACCATCCGCGCCACCATGGCCCGTCTGCGTTTATGATCATACGAGGCAATCTCATCGGTCGCCGCCTTTCGCTTTTTCGCATCTTCGCTGAGAACAGGCAGCTCCACACTGGGATCTTCGTAGGAATCCGCGTCGTAAACAAAGCCATCAACGGCTTTCTGGACCGGAGTGGACTGAATCACGTTCTTGAATCTTTCTGAAAATTCATGGTTCTTTTGCTGCTGATAGCTAATCTCCCCACGTTTTTCGGCATCAAGCCATTCCTGCCAGCGTCTTGCCAAAAACTCGGAGAACCGCATCATTGTTGCAGTTGAAGACACAGCATCCACTTCATCATCCGGTATCCCGCATCGAATCAGTTCATCGAAACGCTGCTGATACAGTGCCTGCATAAGCACATCAACCAACGGCCGGGCAACACCCGTTCCCGCCGATCGCGTTTGTTCAGATTGGAATGCCTTCTGTATGCGTTCTTTCTGATACCATAAATTTCCCAACGCAGTCGACGCAAGATGCGTGCCCCAACCCAGTGAGGCTTGTTCGAGTTTCCCGACTCCGAGCAGCCTGCCATCCAGCGTGCAGTAGGTCTTCTCGTTGACGCGCTCGCGGTCCTTGTCGAGGACGAACGAGACCAGGTTCTCTTCCAGCGTGGCCTCCCAACCGGAAACCACAAGCTTCGCCCCGTCCTTGTAGGAGGTCCCGAGGATGCCGTTGACCGCCTTCGGCCCCAACGCCACAAAGAACACCCCATCGAACAGATCGGCGACCGTCACCACAATCTTCGGGGCATACAGATACGCTGTGCGGATGATGCCCGCAAAACACGAGGCGAACTGCGGATAAGTATTCAGCAGACTCTCGCAATTATTTTTCACGGACGACTGCGCCCACAAACCGTCGGAAAGAGACGCGGGCTGGGCCGGGCCTCCGGTCGTGGGGTTTACCCCAGGCTGCAGGAACCGAGACGAAACTTCGGCAGCGTCCTTCCTGGCGGCACCGCCTTCGCCCCCAGCTCGTGACACCCCGTCTGACCTGTTCTCAGCTTTCGGCACTCCATTGGCCCAAATCTTGAGATCACCGGCAATACGCATCCACTGCTTCAGTTGCTCCATAGAATCGAAATTCGCAACCATCGTCGTCTGGTCATTAATTGCGTTCATAAAGTCAAGTGTAATTGTCGGTATTCAAAACATTATGGTGAAGTACAGCAGAAAACCACATTCACGTTCCCCGCTGCACGTCGATTCTCTACTTAAGCAATAGTCGGCTTGTAACCATGTTTGATTACCTTAGAATTAATCAAATTGAGCACGATACCAAGAACGCTGAATATCACAAGCACAGTGAAGATGATGGAGTAGGCTTTGTTGTTTGGATAAGCATCGAGAATCCTGCCGAAGACGGGATAGGCAAAGAATACCGGACTGTAGCCGAAGAACGAGGCAATCGACATGGCTGTCGAGGAAATCTCATCCGGCACCCCGTACTGGCCCAACGGCGAATAATACACAGCTCGGATAAGGTAACACGAGAAAGTCGTACAAAGCAAGAAGATCATGGCCGGAACCACATACTTTCTCTGCTTCGGAATCATCAGGGTGATGGTGATGAAGACAACCATAAGCGTGAAGCAAATAGCCATCCAGCTTGCGCTGTTTTTAAAAAACTTGTCGGAAATAATACCGGACACCGCCGCTGCGAGAATGTTGACAGCGGTGACATTGACGATGCCGAAAACAGCTGCCAGCGAAGCAGCCATCACGAACGAATGCTGCAAATAAGGCACAAAGTAAGTACTCACGCAGATATAGGTGATATAAGCACAAGCGGAACCAAGACCGGTAACCCAGACAACCGGTATCTTGATGGCCTTGAGGACGATACGGAAGCTGATCTTCTGTTTGCCGGTTCCGTCAATCGACCTGCCCTTGACATCGTCCATGAAGTCATTCGGCATCTTGAACCAGATGAGAACGCCGAAAAGCGTCGTAATCGAAGCGTTGAGAGTCATCGCGGCCTTGATGCCGAAGAAGACACCCACGCTGGCCTGCAGGGCGGTGAATATGATGACATCGATGCTGTCGACGATCAGGCCGCCGATGCCACGTATGGATTCCATAATGCCGAATGCCCTGGCCTGGGCATGTTTCCCGCCGATGTATTTGATGGATTTCTGAATGGTTGGCCAATACATCGCGTCGCCAAAAATACCGAACAATATCCAGCAGCAAATAAGCACTACAAACGGCAGATTATGGGTAAACGCAAGGAACAAGCCGGTAAGACCATAGCCAAGCATATCAAACGTAAGAAGCTTTCGAACGTTCATACGCTCCTGAAGCCAGCCAAAAGCAACATAACCAAAAATCTGTACGAAGCCGGCGATACTCATAAGAGTGCCAAGCTGTGCATTGGTCAAACCGAGCCCATGCCTGAATGGCTCATAGAGAATGCCGCGCAAACCCACAAAAAGATACATCGTCGCGGCACTTCCGGCTACGAGCAGATACTCCAGCAGCTTGGTCGTCGAGAAACCGAGCGAGGCGAGTTTGCTTCTGATAAAACTGTTGTCTGCCATTAAAGTTCCTTTAAACTACAGAGTTTCCATGGTGGTGATAAACGGCTGACAATCAGACAGATCAGAGGGAATCATCTTGATATCACCAAACTTTACGTTCTTGGTGGTAAGTATATCGTCGATGGAATTGAATTTCACGGCGCCGAAACGATAGTTCTGATGGTCGATCTCCTGGAAGGCGCAGAGATTTATTCCCCTCTCCTTCAGAAGTTTCACCTGTTCAACGCTGTTATTGGGTCTGTTGCGCAGCAAATTAAATGTCCCGACAGTCGATACCGCCATTTTGCTCCTTTGAACAGAACATACTGTGTTTGCAATATGCTGAATCTCTTGACCACCTTGTACAGCTATCGGCTTGCCATCCGACCTTTACTTTGTTGAAACGTCATTTTACATCCAACGTGAACAACCTTCCTACTCCCATTTTCCGAGACTCGGTTAAGACCGGAAAAGCACATAACCCTCCATAGAAGTTCAGCGAATAGCCATCCATCGACCAATAACGTTTAACCGAATCGACATATTACACGGACTCATGACCCAACCAAGAATGAAAACATTAAGCAACAAAACGTGCGCCAAAACCAATCCCAAGAAATCGAGAAAGCAACCCCAAGTCTTTTCGGCATAACCTCAAGTCACTTTACGTCGAATTGCAGAAAACTTTGAGGCTACTTTGGGCATACATCCATGCCTATAATCTTCAGATTATGTTAAAGACAGCAAGCAAATCTGATCGCATTGATAAATCTGCAATAATGTCCCTAAAGGTTAATCTTCCATGCATGGATATCATGCGTCTCTCTTTGTTCGACTGGGGGAAGTTGCATATAATCTCCATACATTGCTGTCAATACTTCATCCCAATGCGCGACGCTGGGGAATTCATGCCCGCAAAACTCCAATTCAGTCATCGCATCAAAATCATCCGTACGATAAAAAGAAACAGGGAATGGCATCCAGACTAGATTACGACAGTATTCCGATCGGCCAAAAGGAACGCTACGAGCCATACGAACGACCTCTTCGTAATCGCTTTTGGAAGAATGGAGCACACCCATGGCAACCATCGGTTTACATAACGAACGGTAGATATACTTGGGGTATTTTTTCCATCCCTTAGAATTCCCGATTTTCCGAGTAGCCCTATTCAGCAGTTTCTCTGCTTTCGCGTATTGTTGACGGACAAGAAGCTCATCTTTGGGCGAGCCATCCAAAGGGAAAATATCAACCCATAAATATTCATCGTACGTAGCCAGACCATAGTCTTCTACACAACGGATGTTTTTATTGCAAAACTTTGCGAACGGAAAAGGAAAACCTGAACTTATCGGTTTTAGCAACCGGACATCTTCGGGTACTGAAGAAGCTAATTCCAGCAGCTTCTCAAAATCCGGACGAGGCATCGCCACATCTATATCATCATCCCAGGGGATAAAACCTTTATGCCGCACAGCACCCAACATTGTCCCGGAATCCAACGTATATCGCAAACCATTTGCAGCGGCAAAGCGATCGAACTTACAAAGAAGATTAAACAGTTCAAGTTGAAGCTCTTTATGGGATAAATACTTCATAATTCTTCTCTCTGTTTATATCTTCGTAAAACAAAACACACATCAGTCTAACATAATCGTTGCGAAGGAGGTTGCAACAAGAATATCCAGCATTGATTCAAACAATAATCAACTATGACCCACCCTTTCGCATGTTCATTTTCTCGTATGAGTGATATGGTATTGAACGTCACTGTAATTCAACGAAATCAGGCTCCAGTGCTGTCCAAGAAACAATTCACAACCCTCAATTACTTACGAGCTCACCCCAACGCACAGCAGCGTCTCATAACGGCAGAGACCGGTCTTTCCCTCGGTAGCGTCAACACAGCCATAGGAGAGCTCACCGATGCAGGCTACATCGCGGATTCCTGTATCACGCCTGCTGGCCTTGAAGCACTTGCTCCCTATAAGGTAGACAACGCCATCATCATGGCAGCAGGCATGTCATCAAGGTTCGCCCCCATTTCCTACGAGAAACCCAAGGGGCTTCTGAAAGTTCGCGGCGAGATTCTCATCGAACGTGAGATCAAGCAATTGCAAGCCGCCGGCATCCACGACATCACCGTCGTGGTGGGTTATAAGAAGGAGTTCTTCTTCTATCTTGAGCAGAAATTTGGCGTTTCTATCGTAATCAACGACGAATATGCAACGCGCAACAACAATGGAACGCTCTGGCGCGTGCGCGATCAACTGGCCAATACCTACATCTGCTCGTCCGACAATTACTTCACCATCAACCCCTTCGAACCATATGTATGGAAAGCCTACTATGCCGGCCAATATTCCAAGGGCCACACCGAGGAATGGTGCATGACTATAGGTCCGCATGGACGCATCATGTGGGCGGAAGAGGGAGGCTCCGACGCATGGTACATGATCGGTCAGGCATACTTTGACCGGGCTTTTTCACAGAAGTTCCGTACCATTCTCGAAACCGAACACGAATTGCCCGAAAGCACCGACAAACTCTGGGATGCAATCTATGTCAAGCACATCAAGGAACTCGACATGGAATTGCGTCCTTACAAAGACGGCAGCATCTACGAATTCGACTCACTGGATGAGGTACGGACCTTTGATCCGGATTTCCTGCAGAATGTCGACATGGATATTTTCGATAATATCGAGCGCACACTGCACTGCGACAAAGAGGAAATCCATGATGTATACCCTCTTAAACAAGGCCTGACCAATCTGTCATGCCACTTTTCGACGAACAGCGGTGAATACGTGTACCGCCACCCTGGCACAGGAACGGATGAGATGATCAACCGTCGCGCGGAGGTGGAAGCGAACGAAACCGCCAAACAGCTCGGTCTTGACCCCACGTTCATTTACGAAGATCCCGAGCGCGGCTGGAAGATTTCGCATTTTGTCGACCACGCTCGCAATGTCGACCCGCACGACCGCGACCAAGTGGCGCATGCCATGCAGATAGGACGCAAGCTCCACAAAAGCGGCGCAACCGTTAATCAACAGTTCGACTTTTATACGGATGCCAAGCGCTATGAGGCTCTACTCCGCGAAAAGGGCCCTATCGACATCCCCGGTTTTGACGAGATGGCTGCACAAGTGGAACGTGTCGCAGAATATGTCCGCGCCGACAAGGCCCCGATATGCCTTTGCCACAACGACTTCCTGCCTCTTAATTTTCTTATCGACGAAAATGGTTCCTACTCAGTCATCGATTGGGAATTTGCCGGTATGGGCGACTACGCCAACGACTTCGGCACATTCTGCGTATCCGGCCAACTTGATGAAAACGAGGTCGACGCCGCGATGGCTGCTTACTTCGGTCGCACTCCCACGCTCAGCGAACGGCGTCACAATTATGCCCATATACAGCTGGCCGGCTGGTTCTGGTATGTATGGGCGCTTGCCATGGAGGCCGAAGGCCATGTGCTGAATGAATGGCCTTATATCTATTTCCGTTACGCCACAGGGTATCTCGATCGTACGCTGGAATTGTACGAAAAGGATGAGTCCTGAAATCTGATGCAATACCACTCTCGGTGGGCGCGATACCCGTTGCTTTGGGCGTCGCGCCCACCTCGTTACTTTCTCTGAGTACAATCAGAACAGGAGCTGTAGTATGCCCAAAAAGTTGGCTCATTGGGATTGGTGCCTAGTCTCTTACACCGGAATGCATAAGACATGTGCAAAATTCATCCTAGTCAATTCTGCAGTCGAAATCATGCTCATTACCTAATCTTGTCTCCTTTTCCGCTTTTCTTTCTTTGCTCTATCAATTTCATGTTCGATGTTGTCGAAGTAGACATCAAGCACACTCCGAGTCGAGGTGCGAGCTTTTCTTATGTTATTTCATTCACCCCAATCGCATCAGGGCATATCGCATTCATCTTCAATCATGCGTTTCAGCGGCAAATCGAAGATGTCGTTCGGGCCAAACAACTACGTACGAGACACCCGTCACCGTGAATAATGTCCGTTTCTAAAATGTGATGTCGGCCCGCCATAGAAATAACGAGGAATACTATATTCAAAACAAGCCCTCTTCTAGTTAGGGGTATGACGTTCTAGCCTCAGAGCCATGGAAGATATCTCTGACTCAACATTCCAAGTACCGCTGGAACTGCACATCTTCTCAGATATACTCGTTTTTCTACGCAGTTCCATCACACAATGGGCAACGCTTCACCTTCACCGACTTTGTCCTTACACCGTTCTGCGCTATTTAGAAAGTCGTGAAATTCCGAAGAAAACAATAGGATAAAACGTCTCTTCACCCCTCAACCCCTCCCCAATCACAACCATCTCTTTTTGTCCGAAACCCAAAGAGAAACACTATTCTCCTGCACAAAATATCAGGAGAATAAGAATAATTACGCTGACTTTCAAAAATTATTCTTATTATTCAGTTGATTATGTTCGATTTGTTCACTTACTCGATTCTTTCATGTCGAAGAGCAATTTACGGATTTCACGGGCAATGAATCTAGATAGAGCCAGAGTTTCATAGACCCTCTTCCTTTATTGTTCGTATTGTAAAATAACTACGTAGTACGAGCATCACTGCTTCGGTGCAAGAACGAAGGATGGCTACTGCGGTAATAGAGAAATACCCGCTGATGCCTAAAATTACCAACCCTATAATATGGAAAATCGCAGAAACAATTGACGAGAAAGTAAGTTCTCTGACCTTTCCGACTGCGGCTAGAAGCGGGAAACCAATAAGCATGCTAGGGAATGAAAGCCAAAGGACCGGCGCAAGTTGTGCAATGATGTAACTTCCCGCAAGATATTGCCGGCCGCCTAAAACGAACATAATGAGTTTTGAACAAAGCGCAAAAAGAATTGAGCCAATGGTTACTACTATCATGCCGTAGAAGAGGAATTTCTTTAGCAGTTTGATGTCGCGAGACTTTACTATATGAGGATATAGAGTATTGATTATCGGGTTGTACAAAGATTGTACAGCTGTGATCGCGGTCATCGCCAACGACCAATAGGATATTTGCACTTGATCGGTGACGTATGCACCTATCATCATCGTTGTAAAAGCATTGAAAACTGTTGTTGCTGCATCTGACAAGAAGAAAATAGTTGATTCTTTAAAGACAGACCATATAAAATCGAACTTGACTTTAGTAAAATGAATAGAACGAACCCTGATTACATTGTCCCAAGACCAGATAAATGCTATCAGTGAAGCGACACCCTCGAAAATCGGAACTAATAATAAATCTGATGGCTTATGAATGAGGGCGAAAATTAGTAACGTAGAGACAGTTTGTGACCCTACGAAACGTTGAGTAATGATACCCATGTCTTCTAGGCCTTGAAAAACGAAATCAGGCAGCGAGGCTTTGAAGCAAATTCCTAAATAGGCGATGATGACGTATAGAATATTTTCCTTCAAGATTGAAAGGAATGGTACGAGACAAACGAGTATTACTGCTCCAACGACGCAGAGAATTCCACGCAATAGCACAATGCATGAAGTGTGCTGACGCAATTTTTCAATGTTCCCATTATCTTCTGCAATAGATTTTGTGCCAGAAAGAGTAAAACCATAATCAAGGAAGATTGCCATGAAATTCATAACAGCAAGTACGTAAGCGCGTACAGCATACTGATTTGGCCCTAAGACTCGCGTAAGATATGGGAGTGTAATGAAGGGGAATAAGTATTTGGCTACCTGTAACCCGTATTGCGAGAAAAGATTCTTGCGTATACTACTCATAGTCAGGCACTAAACCTTATGGAGCTATTTTTTCTGCAAATATATAGCTCCATTCGACACTTCCTTCATTCTTTAGATCAACGTACGGGTGGAATTTTAGTCTATGAGCACCCACGTTCTAGGCAAATAGACAACAATATCAAATTTTTTTCACACAAATTTTAAACTTGTCAGGCCAAGGATTATCTATCATCTTCTGAGTCGTATAGAAAGATTAGGAGCTAAAGCCATTATCAGAATTCTTAAACGCTGAAATAACGCGGCGTAAGAATCTGTAAAAGCAGATAATGTATGGCGTCTTAGGAAATACAGTGCTGTCCTATGTATGGACTGGATTTGACCTTTATCGGAATCTGAAGATTCTAATTTAGCAACCATTTCAAGGAGCCGACAATATTCCAGACAACAGCGAAAAGAAATTGCGGGAATTAATTCCGGGTATTTTGCTGTTGCCTGCCCCCATACCTCTTGTATGGATTTTTTGTAATCGATAAGAGAGTTGATCTTCGGCGTGCTGCTGATAGAATTGTTACGTTTCCGATAGCCATAATAACTGCCAGTTAATAGAACTGTTTGGTTGCCGTCAGCAAGTAATTTCCATGTGGTTGGTAAATCTTCATAGTCTCTATTTTCTGGGAATGGATGTTTTATCCAAAGTTCGGTACTCGCCAACTTTCCCCATGCCGATGTGCTCGCTTTTTTTTCGGAAAACAATTCTCCGACTGCTCTTTCAGACGGAAGAATTGATGCCAAATTAGATTCTTCAGCTATGAATGGCGTTCCGTCTTGGAAAACTTTGCCCTTACAAATAGCCACTTCGCTGTGAGTTGATAAAGCTGCTTTCAATAAATGTTCGATGAAGTGAGGAGAGACAAGATCGTCGCTGTCGACATAGACTGTCCAATCACCTCTACATAGTTTGGTCCCATTGTTTCTAGCTGCCGATAGACCTTGATTCGTTTGGTGAATAACTCGGATTCGTTTATCAATAGTGGCAAAGTAGTCACAAATTGCATCTGAAGCGTCTGTGGAACCGTCATCAACTAAAAGAATTTCAAGATTGCGGTAGCTCTGTTCTCGGATCCCTCTGAGACATAATTTCAGATATTTCTCGACATTATATACAGGTACGACAACACTGACTAAAGGATCAGTAATTTTGCCATTTTCATTCATACCATTAGCATACGTTAATGCATCACCGTTTGAGCAAATCTTCAAACCAAATCATCTAATGATTCAGATTCTATTACTCAAACATTTAAGGAAATTTGTTTAAATAAGACAAGGCATTGCACTGACGCTACTTCGTGCAAAAAAATCATTCCAATTTAGTATAGTTAGGTTTAGAGTGTGTAAGAGTATTCTATACGAGTGATAAGTTGCACAATTTTCCTTAACCTTTAAAAAGGAAAAAGTGGTGACCTTGGAAGGGTCTATTGTGAAGGAAACCAATGTGAGCGAAACGACAAAAGCTAAACAAAAACTGACTAGAAATTCTAACGTTGAAATTCTGCGTTTAGTAGCAATGCTTCTCATAGTTTTGAACCATTTTCCTTGGCCCAAAATAGCGATTTGGGGTACGATCTTACCATACACACAACGTTTCCCCTTAGTTTTATTGACTTCTTTTCTCTCTAATTTTGGAGGACTGGGAGATTGTCTGTTCTTTGGAATCAGCACTTGGTTTCTGTGTATGGAACAACCTGATTTTCGTAAATCAATTCGAAGAGTTTGGCAGCTAGAAAAGCAGCTCCTTTTTTACTCATTTCTTTTTCTGTTTTGCAGTTTTGCTGCATCAGCAGCCGGTATGATCACATTATCGAAGAAACTAATCTTGGTGAACATCGTTAAAGCGTTTTTCCCGGTTTTGCTGACACATTGGTGGTATCCTGCCAGTTATATTCTTTTCCTGCTTCTTTTTCCTTGGATTAACGCTTTTTTAATAAAAATGGGGAAACAACTGCATAAGTCGCTCTCTCTCATTTTACTCTTGTTTTGGGGATTCATACCTTTTGGCGCTGATCAGATTTCACATGGAATGTCATATTCCATTGTTCTTTTCATCTATCAGTACATTTTGCTCTCGTATATAGTATGGTATAAAAAGGATTTTCTGAAGTCAAAGAAAAACGCACGTAACCTGCTCCTTGCGGGCTTCATCATAGGGGTTACAACTCAATTTATCTGTGAAATGTTGCTTTGTTTCGCTAATAAGAATGTGCTGTTTACCAAGGGATGGTTAAATTGCCCCTCATGCATTCCATCCATGTTTATGGGATTGGGAATGTTAATGCTCGCAACGCAAAAAACTGAAATTTACAATAAGGTCATTAACAGATTGGCTTCATGCACTCTTGCGATCTATTTGTTAATCACTGACAAGAACATGAATACTATAATTGCAAAAGTACTGTCAATTCTTTTCACCGGGCAATCGGGTTACATAATCGTCCTTACGTGTGTTATCATGGCGCTTTTGATTTTTATCGTTTCTATTCTTCTCGATCTCATACGCCAAGGAATATTTGCCATTACCGTTAATCGTCGGCCTTATCGTTGGCTATATGCCTTGGAAAATAAAGGAAAACAATCTAAGAGACTCTCTTCCCTTTTTTCAACAATCAAATTCCCAACTTCTGACTCACTTTTATGATTTATTAACCAGCATTATTTAAGGCTCAAATTTAGCCTCCAAGAGCTACATGTCCAACGCTATTTTATCAGCAAACTTGTTGGTTGATTTGGGTTGCATCCAAACAGCCTTAAGCAATGAGCTTTAATGCCATCTCTATCAAGTGAGATTTCCCAATGAGTTTAAACGAAGCCAAAATTTACATCACCATTATAAGATTCGCGTCATGTACTCAACTGCTTATATTGCAACCCATGCGATACCGTCAAAACAGAGAAAAATGCAGACACAACCAGTCCCACAACTTCCTCATCCCCAGAACTTATTCAGAATCTTTGTCTGAATATATTGTTAACGTTGTAACGTTTATTTATCTGATGCGACAGAGAGATTGAATGCAAATGAAAGAACGGGACTATTCTCTGGATGTCATTCGAATAATCGCTATTTGTTTAGTCGTATTTAGGCATTCATCTTCTTCTTTAAGCAATAACAAAGCTCAGGTGATAACGAATACTGTCGGAACCTTGGGAGTTCCTTTATTCGTCATGCTTACCGGCTATCTAATGGTCGATCGTGAATACGATAGTTCATATATCCAACGTTTTCTGGTCAGAAATCTTCTGCCTCTCTTTGTTTCTCTCGAAGCATGGAATATACTTAATTTCCTTCATGACAAAATTGCAGGAATTAATGAAATATCTTTCGGAAGAATGATGAGAATTGCATTTTTCGTCGGCCCGACTAACTCTGCATTTTGGTTTCTTCCAATGATTTTGGGGATATATCTGGGTATTCCCATTATTTCGATAGCCATTCATCAACTGTACCGACAAAATTCACATCTTTATATCTATCTATTGACTGTTTTAATTCTATTTTTCGGTACCGTCGTACCGACAGCTGGACAGATTTTCCAATTGTTCTTTCATGGAGAAGAATTGGAAGGTGTAATCAATATGAATCTCTTTGGAACCGACGTTTGGGGTGCATCTTGTTGGATTTTGTATTTGTTAGCAGGCCTCACGATTAAAAAAATAAATAGCAAACATTTTGTGGGGCGAAGGAACATTCTTTGGCCATCTTTTTCTTTTATAGTTTCTTTGGCTCTGCTGATTATTTTTAATTTGTCATTAATCAAAATGGGGCAACAATGGTCGCCCGCTTATTCCAATATTTTCGAAGTTACAGCAGCAATATCTCTTTTTGTATTGATGAATAGAATTCATTTATCCCGATTAAACAAACAAACGATTATCAAATATATCGTTTATACTTCACAACTTTCCTTCTCTGTTTATATAATCCATATTTGGATACTTCAATTTGTTCAGCCTCTTTGGAAAAATTCCGTCGGAAATGGGATACTAGCATTTCTCGGTTCTTTCATTATAGCTTATTTAGGTTCTCTCATCGTTGGATGGATTCTTTCAAAAATTCGGTTCGTTCGTAAATGGCTGCTTTTAATGAAGTGATGATAATCAGTTTGTTACGTATTTCCGCTTCCAACTTTTCCAATAGCACCCATGCGTCTCGTTATTAAGAATGGTATCTACCTCATCAATCGGGGTAGTGTCCAGTAGCTTGCGCACTTTGGGTTTTGGGATTTGATAGGAGGGCGTGTCCCCTGCCCGTGTACGATTTTCAATCATTGACAAAGAAAACCGATTGGAAACAGGCGGGGACCATGCCCGATACCAGAATCATACAGTTCGACGAGTCCAAGTTCGAGACCGAGCTCGACAGGCTCGTCTCCTCGAAAGTCGAGGAGATTTTGAACGCGATGCTCGACGCCGAGGCCGACGAGGCCGCAGGGGCGGCCCGATACGAGCGCGGGGAAGGCAGGAAGGCGTACAGGGCCGGCCATTACGAGCGGAATCTGACGGTGAAGGCCGGCAGCATGAGCGTGAGGGTCCCCAAGCTGAAGGGCGCCCTGTTCGAATCGGCCGTGATCCAACGGTACCACACGCGCGAGTTGAGCGTCGAGGAGGCGCTCATGGAGATGTACTTCAGCGGGGTCTCGACCTGTCAGGTCGACGCGACCGGCGGGCAGCTGTGGGGTGACCGCGTGCCGCCCCAGACTCTTTCGGACGATCTGAAGAAGGTCTACTCGGAGATCGACGCGTGGCGGGATAAGCTTCTAGAACAGAAGTTCCCGTATTTATTTATGAACGGCATATGGCTGAAACGCTCGTGGGGCAGAAGCATCGAGAACGTGTCGGCACTGGTCGCCGTCGGCGAGCTGCTTCCACAGGCCCGCTAAGCGGTGCATGGTTCACTTCGAACGCAACGTCCTCTCCCCCGGGGCCAAGAAGGAGACACAAGACGTTGGCGGCCAAACTCAAAGCCATATTCGTCATGGGGGACCGAGACAAGACCCTAACTAAAGCGAATTCCGTCTCCTCTCAACTGGAAGACATGAAGCTGAAGGAGGCCGCCAAATGCCTGCTCGAGGGCATCGGCGAGACGACCGTGTACCAGCTGCCGGGATTCCCCATGAAGCACTGGAGGCTCATCCGAACCAACAACATATTCGAGCGACTCAACCGCGAAATCAGGCGCAGGACACTGGTCGTCGGTCAGTTCCCCGACGGCCGCGCAGCGCCCTCATGCTCGTCACCGCGAGGATCCGCCACGTCACTCAAGCCTGGCCGGACCGCCGCTATCTGGACATGTCACTGCTCGAACCAATGAAAGACATGGTTGAAACACCGCACGCAGGCAATCAAGGCTGAAACCAAAAGTGCATAACAAGCCAGACGTTATCTCAATCGGCCTTCTTTATCACCAATTGAAAATTATGCACAGACAAGGTCTGCACCAACTCAAATAGCAAAACCTAATTTGTGCAAGACTCTGGACGCTAAGAGAGCTATTTCAAATGAATATACGTATATAGTATCCAATTAAAAACAACCGATAATCTTATTGCAGACAATCATCACTCAAGTTGATTTACGGGTTGTAGCACTTCAGCATATTTCTCATTTTCAAATGGAACTGCATAACAAAAAGCAAGAACCACTGCAAATAATGGGTTGTTATCTATTACTATAATCGTAAACATAATCAGTATGATTATTGCGCATGTAGACTGTCCTAAATTTCTCTTTTTCACACCCCCTAAAATAAGTATTACTAATGGAATTAGATAGGGAGCCAATAACAAGATTCCACCTTGAGCTGCGACAGAGAGCAAGCCACTCGTCTGTCCATTACCACCTCCAAAAGCAATAAACGAACTCTGATAATTCCCAATTCCATGCCCCCAAATAGGACTGTCTGCAAACGATCTGACACCTACTATAAAATCTATAAAATGTATCTTAAGAGATGTCGTATTGCTTTTATTCCTTACAAGCAGGTAAGCCGCAATAGGGAAAAGAACAATAAAACAGGAAACAGCAATCAAAATGCAAATATTAAGTTTTTTGTTTTTCCTGCGAAAGTTTTTTCCTGAATCCGAGACCGTTATCCAACAAATGAAAATCAAAGGAAGCAAAATCAGGCTGGCTGTAGAAAACGTCAGTAAAGAACTTAAAACAAAAATTCCCACGGAAATCCATTTTGGACGCATTTTGACGAATAATTCAGTCATTATTCCTAGAATAAAAACAAAATTAGCCAACGGGGCCTCTATAAAAAAGAGAGTAAATCTTGGAAAACTCATACTCTTAAAGTGGGCAAGTTGCGGAGTAAAAACTAAACCTAAATAACCATTAGATACATTAGAATGTCCTCCCCATATATAATTCACGGGAAAAGAAGGAAGAATATTCCCAAATATTGAAATGATTAACCATATGCACAACCCAACAGCGCATAAACAACTTAGAACGATTCTAAATTCTTCGAGAACAATCGTAACCAAGTAGATAAATCCTAATCTTTTAAAAAGTAGCAAATATGATGGAATGAGAATCAAAAGAATCATACTTTTCTGTAAAACATAAGGTATACTTGATTCGTTAGCACTCAAAAAGATAACAAGTCCTATACAAGCAAGAGAACATAACGCGATTAAAAGTGGCTCCCGTATATCATCCAACGTCCAACGTGTAGGAATAGAAAATATCCAAATATACAGACTTATAAAAAGCAAAACTTCGAAAACCGCTGGACTTTTTGATGATTGCCTAAAATAGAGACTATAGGCACATAACAAAAGGCAAACTATATTAATATACTCAAGACAACGTCGAAAAAAAAGACCATTCTCTTTATTTATTTTGGTTTGCCAAGTGTTTTTCAAACCGGAAATCAACATACTCAACTCTTTTCTACAAGTATTTTCCTTACTCGGTACCCTTTATTATTGTCTATCTTATAAAAACTCTTACATTTTATGGAGTGATTACCAACCAATAAAGATCAGACAAAACGCGCTGTTCACTTTACGTTGGCAAACATCAAAGACTAAACCTATGAAAACGCCACATCATCTCTATAACATGATCGCATCAATCATCACCATTATTAATCCAGAAGCAACTGACAAACATGTCTAACTTTAGTAGCACTATACGCTGTATATTTAATTTATTCATTATCTCTTGCAAAATAACAGTTCCTCCACTTTATTTGCATAGGCCCATTCAACCATCAGTTTTAAAAACTCTTACTATAACTTTTACCAAAAAACTTAGCTTGTAAAAACGCACTACCTTTTTTGGGCCAGTTCACCGGCTCGGGACTCACTGTGGGAAGCTCCGTATACACATAGCTGTGTGTTTTCAGCCACACGTCAAGCAGACGCTCACTCACACGACCAGGATAACGCGCATTGAACGCATCGTACTGATTGGGATCAATGCGCTTGGTGAGCTCGTCAAGAATTGGGAAAAGCCACGCGCAATACTCATCAAACCGATGCCTGCTCATAATGAACATGTTGAATATGTGGGCGCTTTTGCCGGCCATTACCTCATCGAAGGCGGGAACATACTCAGGCTGCTTCTCCATCAGTATTTTTCGGGTTTCATCGAATTGCTCGGCATGGAATGTATGTGCGTAGTGCGAATAAACGCTTTCAATATAATAATTGCGCTTCTTCGGAAGAACGATTTCGATGGCAGAGCCGTCTTTAGTCTTCTTGTTTAAAGCCGCCTCAACATCTTCACGCTTTGCAATCCTGTCGAACCTATCCTTGGCGAATAAACGCTTCACCGTGTTCACGGTAGCAAAATGACGACGATAATGTACCAAACCTTTATAATCCGCATCGCAATTTTTCCAAAGCCAATATAAAGCAGTCACTTCGGAATACGAAGCATTGAAATCAGAAATGTTGTCACCTGTATTATCGGCAACGAATTGCGCGCCTAAATCGACTTCCGGATGCAAAGAAGCTCCTACGTGCATCGGCAGGTAGATATCGTCACTGGGCATACGATACGGCTTGTGGGCCGCTACTGCAATACAGATGTTTTTACTCATCTCCAGTTACTTGTCTCACTTTCTGCATTCTTTAGGGATGCTACTCCCGTACAACAACTTTATCCATCAAAAATTGACTTGAGTCACACCTGGGTCTTCCCAACCCATCGGGCTCTGGTCCAATTGCAAATCCGAAACTGCCTTTTCGGATGTTGTGACATCGAAAGAGAACGTAACCGTCTGTTGGGGAGGTATGGCTGCCACACTGGCAAACAAAGGCTTATCATTCAATGTCATTCGCTTGGGGGCAGTAGCTTGACCTTGTACTTTCAGATTGGTGATACTGCCGCCAGCCGGGGCATAAAACAGCGTTTTCTCCCTACCGTATCCTCGTGGGGTGCTTGGCGGAACCATACCAGTGATATAAGCGGGCAACGAGGCAATCTCAGACGGAGACATGGTATTCGTCATGCTGTAATCGACATGATACGTACGGGCTCCAGTGGCATTGGTACTGGTTCTGGTAATCTTTGAAGCCCGATGAATATACCAGCTCATCTTCGAGATATTCTGTTCGGTTACGTATACCCCGACTTCAGGATTTTCTTCACTGCTCGGCGTCTGACCGGTGTAACCGTTCTCCATGTATTTCTCTTCCAACTGCTGATCAAAAGAATATATCGAGAAATGCCGCCAACGGGCCATGTTGCCCATAATCCCAGCAATCCTGGAAATCTTGTCAAAGTTCATGTTCGAGAACATACTGCTCAAACCCTGCGTAGCCACTTCTCCGAAAAGTACATCCTGCTCCTCAGGACCATATGTCTTGTAGACCGTATTGAGAAGATATTGCGCAGTATTCTCGCCGTTAAGCACGACCCCATTTGACAGCTTGATATTGCCGTTTACACTAATCAACTGCTGTAAAAAGACAGGGTCAATGGTAATAATGCCGTCGATTGGATTTTTGGAACCATTCGGACTCTTTTGCCAAATAACCTTCATCATTTCAGCTGTTCGCGCCGTTTCCGGTACCGCCGCCAAATCACGGATGTCGAGAGACATCGTCTCAGGCCCCCATTTGTTGAACATGGCTATTTCGCTGGCTGTCGGGTTGCCTGCCCCATAATGTTCATACGCAGTATTCGGCAAGAAGCCGCCAACGACGATTTTCCCGTTGTTCGTTGTAAGACTGCCGACAGACCCAACCAAACCACCGCTGGAACGTACTTCGGAGGTGGTCATAGACATTACCGCATAATGATGCGGCTGGTTGGCACCAAGAAAATCCGGAACAATCTGGAAAGTTTTCGAAAGCTCATCTAGTTTCTGTGCCAGAGCACTCAATTTCCCATCAGCCGAGGTATAGGCATTCCGTACCTTACCAAGCTTCGCTTTTTGTGCAGGCAACTGGTGATAGGCATGAATTTCCGTTTGCATGGAATCATTGGCGACTTTTATCTGCTGTTGCGATTGCAAAATCGGCTGAAGATTGACTTGGCCATCTCCTTCGCTGAGCTGGGAGCCCTTCAGATTGTTTACCACATTGATAAACTGCGGTACTGAATCGTGCGTAATCCCGTCAACAGCCGAAGTCATACCCTGCACCGTCTTGATGTCATTTCCGACAAGCGGGGCTTTGGCTGCCAGATTCCACAATTTGCCGTGCGAAATTTCCTTGGCTTGCTGGGTTTCGCTTTGCACCTGCGGCAATTTCTGCGAAACCTGATCGAGGGAATTGAGGTCATTCGTGCTCGAGAAGCCACTGAGCATGGTTACGGCGTTTTGCTCGTGCGCTTTTACCTCTTTGGCCTGCCCGTACATGGTCTTGGCAGCGTATGCCCCGACCCCTGCCATCGCGAGCAACAGCACGAATATCACAAGAAGCACCCACGGCCAGACACGATGCCGGCGCATGGGCCTTGTAGCCGCCAAATGTCTGCCTCGTGGTTCACGCATAAAACTTCCCTTCGCCTATATAACAATGAACCATTATGCACTACCAACTTGGATTTCACGGCTTTGGCGCAAATTCTGCACAGATTCAGTATAAGTAAGAGAAGATAATGGGGATGTTAAGTATCGAAACAATAGAATAAATGCGCAACATAGTGAAACGGACACACGCCGAAGAGGATAGTAAAAACCTGTTTTGCCTACGCATTATGTATTATAGTATGAGCAGTTTTATTCGACAGAAGAGGCGACATCGTGGCACGGAGAGTTGAGGCGGGTCAAATTCCTCAGACCCCTGACGCTTCTTGCCTTGACGACAAAACCTTGAAAATCGACCAGGACTCGCAAGTCCTCTTCTCAAATACACACAAGAAACGAACCGCTTCCTCGCATCCGCATCGCGGAGATCAATCCGTAGGCAACAGTTTCTTTGACGGTTCGTATTTTCTTTCAGACAGCAAAGGCAAATTCCATTCCAAAGCCACCGATTCCAGCCATCGGCTGCTGAGCTATTCCATACCTAAATGGAGCCTCGTCTTCAACACAACCCTTATCGTGCTCGACGTCGTCATGACGCTTTTGGCTACGGCTATCGTGCTGTTCTTTGATGCTGATGCCTATGCGAATCTACGCGGATATGGGTCCAGCCCGGAACGGCTAAACGAATTCCTTATACTCATCTGCGTCGCTTGGCTGGTCAGCCTCGCCTCGCAGCATATCTACCACCGTCACGCCATGGGCGAAGGCTACGAACTCTATAGCAAAATCCTCAACGCGACCATAGTCGATTTCGTCATTATCTGCATGTTCAGCTATATCTTCAAGCTCAACATTCCGCGCTTACTGACCATTTTCATACCGCTGTGTTCATGCGTGCTGGAACTGTTGGAACGTTGGATCATGCGCCGTTCCTTGCACCATCACCGTCGCAAAGATGTCTATATGTACGACACAGTGATTGTCGGCTCCCCCGAAGGGATCCACAAGGTCATCGCGCAACTGAAGGAAAACCCGGGAATGGGCTACAAACCCATCGCCGTCTGCCCGGTGGTTTCCGTCTCCGATAGCGCTGAGAATCAAAATTCTCCGGACGCACAGCAACTCGTTTCGGTGCCGTTCAGCGCTACCTGCCCCGAGGAAAAGAACCTGCGGATATTGCCGATGGACTCTCATCTGCCACAAAAGGCGAAGGAACTCGGATCCCAGGCAATCGTCATCGCCGACGTGATGTCCCGGTATTCCGAAACGATGCGCACCTTCTCGCTGGCCGTCGAATCCATGGGCATTGAGCTCGCGTTCATGGCCAACGTCGCCGATATCGCCTCCTCGCAGCTTCATCTGCGCAGCAACCCTTCGATGCCGATGCTCACCGCGCGTCTGCCACAGTACTCGACGCTGACCAGAGTGCTCAAACGGATGTTCGATATCGTCGGTTCCACGTTCGCCATCATCATTTCCTCACCGGTGATGGCTTTCGTCGCCATTCGCGTCAAGGCTCAGGACGGTGGCCCGGCAATGTATTCCCAGCAGCGCATCGGGCTTTACGGCAAACCGTTCACGCTTTACAAATTCCGGTCGATGCGCGTGAACGCGGACAAGTATGACGAAGAGGTGGCCGAGGAAACCGGCAACACGCACGGTATTCTGTTCAAGGCCGAAGACGACCCACGCATCACCAAGTTCGGACGTTTTATTCGCAAAACCTCGCTTGACGAATTCCCGCAATTCTTCAACGTATTCAAGGGCGACATGAGCCTCGTCGGCCCCCGACCGCAGCAGCAATACGAAGTGGACCAATACGGCTCGCTCTATTCCGCACGTCTCTTGGTCAAGCCGGGCATCACCGGGCCTTGGCAGATTTCCGGGCGCAACTCGCTGAGTCAGGAGGAAAGCGAGCAGCTCGATATTTCGTATGTCGAAAACTGGTCCTTCACCGGCGATATCGCCATTCTGCTCAAAACCGTCATTGCCGTCTTCCGCGGCACCGGGGTATGATCCTCGCTCTTCGTAACGTGTGATGGCAGCCGTTGCATATGTACGGCATTTTCTATGCCAGGCGTATGAAACTTCCCTCCTGACGTGCAATATTGTTGCTTTCCAGCGTGCGGCACTTTCACCTTCCAGTGCATAAAAATCCGCGTTCCCAGCGCGCAACATTTCTGCTTTCCAACGTCTCATATTTCCTCTGCTCAACGTGTGACACCACCCGTTTCAACCATCCGGCTGATGGTGTAATCTGAACCGGGGTTATAAGGCGGTAGTGAACGACGTTTCTTCTCCGCTGAAGTTATAATCAAATGCTTTTGAATATATTTTGAATATAGTGGAAAACGTATGCAGGTAATAATGAAATTTCATCGCAACAGAGAAGGAGTGACCGAACGTGACTAATCGCGTGCAAGCACCGGTAAAATCTCCCTCGAAACCATCCTTGTCACAGGCCCTCACCAAAGAGGAATCCTACATCGACGGGCATCTGAGCCATGCGGCTTTCATCTCCATCGCCATTCTCACGTTCATTACTTTTATCGGTAATTTCACACAGCTGCAGCTGAGCGCCGCGCTGCCCACCATCGTCCATGAGTTCAACATCAACGTGACCACCGGCCAGTGGCTCACCTCTGTCATTCAGCTCGTACAGGGCGTCATGGTGCCGCTGACGGCCTACCTCACCCGTCGCTTCTCCACCCGCCAGATCGTCATCACCTCGATGGCCATCTTCACGCTGGGTTCCGTTCTGGCCTGGCTTGGACCGACCTTCATCCTCGTGCTCGCCGGACGTACGCTGGAAGCCATCGGCTCCGGCGTGATGTGGCCGGTGCTGCAAATCATCGTCTTCTCGGTCTACCCGATGTCCAAGCGCGGCATGGCCATGGGTACCGTGGGCGTGGCCATGAGCGTCGCCCCCGCCATCGGCCCGACCTTCGGCGGCTGGCAAACCGATGCCAACGGCTGGCGCTCCATCTTTGTTTCGCTGACAGTCGTCGGGGCAATCGCATTGGCGCTCGCCATCTTCTTCCTTCATAACTTCGGCGAGCGCGACAACGAAGTCAAGGCCGACTTCTTCTCAGTGTGCCTTTCCGTTATCGGTTTCGGCGGATTGCTCTTCGGCTTCACCAATATCGAAGCCTATGCGTTCACGGCTCCGGTGGTCTGGCTGCCCATGGTCATCGGCTTGATCGGCATCGTCTGGTTCGTCACCCGCCAGCTGAAGGGGGCCAAGCGCTACAAGGCCCAGCTCAAGGAGCTTCTTGCCGGGCTTGAAGAGAACGAGCACCTGCAGGAGGAAGCCGACCGCCCCCAGAACGTAGCCGAGCTGCGCGCCGCCATCAAGCGCTTGAAGGCCGATCCCGATTCGGCCGCAAGGCTTGAGGAACATTTCAAAACACCCAAGGTCCGCGAGCAGATCGAGAAGATCCGCAAACTACAGCCGCCGCTGCTCGACCTTACGGTTTTGAAGAACAAGAACTTCTGCGTCGGCACCATCACTGCGGCGATGAGCTTCTTCGCTTTCAGCTCGATTACCGTCATCATCCCGCTTTTCATCCAGAACGACCGTGGCTATTCCGCCACGATTTCCGGCCTGGTGATGCTTCCCGGCGCGCTTGGACAGTGCATCTCGCAGTTCGGCGGCGGCAGGCTGCTCGACCGGTTCGGGGCGCGCCCCGTGGCCTTACTCGGCTCCTTCACACTGATGACCGGTACTATCATGATGAGTTTCATCGGCATGGGCATGCCGATCTGGTGGGTCTCGATCTGCCAGTTCATCCGTCAGATCGGCATGGGTTTCGTACTGATGCCGATTACGACGTGGTCGCTTAACTGCCTCACCCCCGGAAGCGTTTCCGCAGGTTCCGCCGTCACGAACACGGTCCGGCAGATATCCGGAGCCATCGGTGCACCGGTTCTGGTGATTCTGATGGAAGAGTTCACCAAGGTCTTCCGCCCCTTCATGAGTTCCGGCCACACGGGTGCCATCCTCGCCAACGTCTGGGGCATCAGGATGTCGCTCATCATCAGCTCGGTCATCGCGCTGGGCATGGTGTTGCTCGTGCTCTTCGGCGTGCGCGGCCAAGGCGCCGGTTCCGCCCGCGACCTCGCCAACCGCACCCTGCGTCACGTCCGCGTTCCTCGCATCCACCTGCACAAGCAGCCCTGATAAATCATTAACTTAACAAACACAAACGCCGATGCGTCTCTTGTAATCACAGATCATGCATCGGCGTTTTTATATCCTTAAGCTGGACCAACTAGTGCTATTTGATGTCCAATCTCTTCTTTGCGGTAGACCGATTCGAAATACTCCAAGCACAATCTTTACCCTACCTTGCTGTATCCTTCTGAATTCTTCTTTCTGCTCCGAACACTTTTCGTAAGCCGAGGTTCATAACGAATTCAGAAAGATACCCGATAGCTCATCAATCCCGTCATTGTTTCGGAATCTGCTGCGCTGGACAGGTGCGTAGGACCTTCGAGATGGCTTGCTTTTCAGGGGTCGTCACCGTGAGGTTGTATTTTTGCTTCACGCCAACTTGGCGAGCGACGTAGGCGCAACGGAACCTGCGGTTTGATGGCAGCCAGTAGGCGGCCGAGGCGGAACCTTTTTGCTGGTTGGCAGGGCCGTCGACGGCCAACAAGTTGTAGGCGTCATTGCCATATTGCTGCTTTGTGGCTGCGTCCCATTTATTCGCGCCTGACTGCCAGGCGTTCTCCAGCGCCACCACATGGTCGATCTGCACCGCCGCGCTGGTCTGCCTGCCGCGCACGAAACGGATGGATTTGCCGGTATACGGTTCTTTCAACGCACCCGTCTTGACCTGGCAAGGGCTCGGTGCCTTGTATCGAATTGCCGTCATATCGCGCTTGAGGATGTCGTCGCGGATGGTGCAGCCGTCGCCATCGTCATCGGTGGTGTTGTAGCCAAACGAATCACGGTTGTAACCGCGCGTACTCGGATGATCGTCGACCGGCAGCGTCGCCAGCACCTGCGCCACTGGGCCGGTGGCCACGTACTGGCCAGTCATTTGAGCAAGTGGCCTGCTCACTTTCGGCAACACCAAACCGGTGGCGACGCCGATAAGGCAGGCAGCCACCAACAGAATCAGAAATCGTACCAGTAAACTGTTGAAGTTAATCCGTCGACGCCGAAAATGGGCATTAATAGCTCTTCTGCGATGTTTTATAGGCTGATGGCAACAATTATTAGGTCGCGAGCAAATCGCCTCTCTATTGTGCCAAATCATCATGTTTATCCTCTAGTTCTACCCGAATAATTCTTATTGTGTTGAAAACACAACGCAACGATCACACCTACCGTGATTCAGGGATATAAAAAAACGGAGGGAAAAGCAAGAAACGAACGTCGTTTTACGGAAAAATCAAGATTTCTTGATATTACGTTTTATTGGAACATACCAATACGGAGAATTCGGTCAAACCTCCATGACCAAACCATAAGCGTGAAAACCGCTATTTTATTGTGTTTCCCATTGGCGAAAACCAATCGAGAAAATAGAAATACAGTAAGTAGAAACGAAAATCAGAACGCGGTGGGTGAACTAAATGAGATGAGCGAGGCAATGGAATAGATGGGACTAGAGAGACGGAAACCGAAAATGATAGACGGCGCAATCGACGGGAAGGCCAATCCTAAAAACAACGCTTTTGGCCTATAAGCCAGGAAAGCAATTGGGGTTAAGTAAACAAAAGTGTGTCTTATGACGTCCTTCGGGCCTTGTGGGAGTAAGTGTTTGACGCTGTTTTTAACGTCCCGGGCGTTAAAACGGGTTTCCGTGTCTTCCGGCTTGACTTCGGTGCGGTGGCGTGCTGGCTGTTGCATGGCGGTATGGTCAAACGGAAATCGTCGAGGGCGAGGCGCTGCCCGCTGTGCGGGCTGCCGATGCGCAGGAACGGATACACGAAGGCCGGACGGCAGCGCTGGAGGTGCGACGCGTGCTCGGCGAGCGGCGTCGCCGCGAGGCCGGACGCCACGCGCCTGGCCGAGTTCCGCTCATGGCTCTCGTGGGCGCTGGGCCGCACGGACGTCCAGCAGGCCGCCCGGGCGATCGGGGTCGCCACCCGACAGGGGTTCGCGAAACGCACCGCCTGGTGCTGGCGGATCAGGCCCAGGCTGCCGAAGCCCCCGAAAACGCATTGCGTGGAGGTGGACGGCACGTACCTCAACGGCTGGTGCCTGCTCATCGCCGTCGACGCGGACGACGGCGCGCCGCTGGCGTTGCAGTGGTGCGACACGGAGAAGAAGGCCGCCTGGCTCGCCCTGTTCCGCCGGATCCCGCGGCCCGACGCGGTCGTCTGCGACGGCGGGCGCGGCTGCCTCGCCGCCATCGGCCAGGCATGGCCCGGCATGCGCGTGCAGCGCTGCCTGGTCCACGTGCTCCGGAACACGAGGGCCGACCTGACCTCCAGGCCGCGCACCGAGCCGGGCAAGACGCTCTACAAGCTGGCCAGAAGGCTCGTGAACGTGAAGCGCTGCGGCACCCCGGAACAGGCCGGGCAGTGGCTGGCGGACCTGAACGAATGGTACGCGGGGAACAAGGAATGGCTGGACGAACGGACCGTGGCCCGCGACCCCGACACCGGTTTCCGCCGCACCTGGTTCACCCACCAACGCGCACGCGACGCCTACCACCGGCTCAACCGCCTCAACGCCGCCGGCATGCTCTTCACATGGCTCGACCCCTCCCTGACGGCCGGAGGGCCGGTCGCGTGGAACACGAACATGCTCGAGGGCGGCGTGAACAAGCCGGTCAAGGACGCCATGCGCCGCCACAACGGCCTCAGCCCGGAACACGCCAGAAGGATCTGCGAATGGATCCTCTATATGAAGACCCGCGACCCCGACCCGGAACGGATCGCCAAAGACCGGCTCCGGAAAGGAAAACCGAAACGAGAGGAGGAGCACGACGCCATCCCGTTGCCCGGCCTCGACCGGCGCTCCGTGCAACAGACGGACCCCCAAGACCCCGCGGTAAACGCCTACGAATCAGGCTTCGGCATCAGACACGGATGGGCCGGATACTCGGCATGACCACCATCCGGACGTCATAAGACACACTTTTGTTTACTTAACTCCAAAATTGTCCAACAAAAGAAAAGTTGCCCGGCACCTCTTGCGGGGTACCGGGCAACTTATCGATTCGACTACGCTTTAAAGCGCGTTATACGCTTCAGGAAAGCGGGGCGAGGTCCAGCGGAACGCCGGGACCCATCGTCGAGGTGAGCGTCGCCTTGGAAATGTAGCGGCCCTTCACGGTGGAAGGACGCAGACGCTTGATCTCGTTGGCAACAGCCTGGAAGTTCTCTTCCAGAGCCTTCTGATCGAAGGACTTCTTGCCGATGATGAACGACAGGTTGCCGTTCTTGTCAACGCGGAACTCGATCTTGCCGCCCTTGATGTCCTTGACAGCCTTGGCCACGTCCATGGTCACGGTGCCGGTCTTCGGGTTTGGCATGAGGCCACGGGGGCCGAGCACGCGGCCCAAACGACCGACCTTGCCCATCATGTCGGGAGTGGCGACCACGGCATCAAAGTCGAGGAAACCGCCCTGCACCTTGGCGACCATGTCGTCGTCACCGACCATGTCGGCGCCGGCCTCAGCGGCTTCGGTAGCCTTCGGGCCACGTGCGAACACGAGGACCGTTGCAGTCTTACCAGTGCCGTTGGGCAGGTTGACCACGCCACGGACCAGCTGATCCGCCTTACGCGGGTCGACACCCAAGCGATAGGTGGCTTCGATGGTCTCATCGAAACCGCGCTCGGGCATGCTCTTCAGCAGTGCGATAGCCTCGGAAGCGGTGTACAGATTGCTGCCGTCGACCTTCTCGGCCGATTCACGATATTTCTTGGAATGCTTGTTAGCCATCTGTCTATCCTCCCTCAGCCTTCGACCGTGATACCCATCGAACGGGCGGTGCCCGCGATGATCTTCATTCCGGCCTCGACGTCGCGAGCGGACAGATCGGCCATCTTGGTCTCGGCGATCTCACGGACCTGTGCCGAAGTCACGGAACCGACCTTGTGGGTCAGCGGGTTGTCGGTGCCCTTCTTGATGCCGGCGGCCTTGAGCAGAAGCGCTGCGGCCGGCGGGGTCTTAAGGATGTAATCGAACGAGCGATCCTCATAGACGGTGATTTCGACAGGAACGACCTGTCCCATCTTGTCTTTCGTCGCTTCGTTGTAGGACTTGCAGAAGTCCATGATGTTGACGCCATGCGAACCGAGGGCAGGACCGAGCGGCGGGGCAGGATTGGCCTTGCCGGCCTCGATCTGCAGCTTGATCAGCGCAGTGACCTTTTTCTTAGCCATGGAAATGGCTCCTTTTCATTGTCCGTGCGGTAATGACGGTCGCCCACGACACCTTGCGATATATCAGAAAACCTTGGTATATCAGTGTCACGGGTCTCCTCCCGCAACTGATATTGCTGTGCTGTGCTAGCGGGTCTCCCCTCCAGACACAAGCCTTTCTATTATTCCAACCATGCGCGACAATGGCAATACTGATTCAAGAACCGTTATTCTTCAAATCAGTAACAATAACTCTGATACGAATGATGCCGCAGACCTTGCGACCTGCGGCATCATTACTCAAAAAACTGAACGGAACGCGACTCAGACGATCTTCTCGACCTGGCTGAAACCAAGCTCGACCGGCGTATCGCGGCCGAAGATGGAGACCAGGACAGTGAGCTTCTGCGTGGTGGGCTCGACGTCGGAAACGGCACCGGCCATCGTGGCGAACGGGCCGTCGATGACGGTGACCTGATCGCCGACCTTGTAGGAGACCTCGACGGTGCGTTTCTTGGCTGCGGCAGGCTTGTCGCCCGCTTCCTTCAAAGCCTCGGAAGCAATCATCGGAGCCATCATCTTGACGACGTCCTTGCGGCTCAGCGGCGCGGGCTCCTTGGTGGGGCCTACGAAACCGGTGACACCTTCCGTCTCGCGGACGATGCGACGGGCGTTCTCGTCGGGCCACATGCGGATGAGCACGTAACCGGGCACACGCACGCGGGTGACGACCTTCTTGCCCTTGTCGGTATGCTTCTCAACCTCTTCCATCGGCACTTCGATCTGAAAGATCTGGTCTTCAAGGCCGAAGCTCTGAATACGCGACTCGACGTTGGCCTTCACACGCTTCTCATAGCCGGAATAGGTGTGGAGCACATACCACTTACCGTCCAGACCACGCAGGCTCTTGGAGAATTCCTTGACGGCCTTGGCACCGGCATCGTCGGCGTCTTCGCCTTCGGCGTTAGTCGCAGCATCGGCAGACGTTTCAGCAGCAGTGTCATCGGTCGCTTCGGTAGCGCCTTCAGGCGCAGCCTCGGAGACCTCAGAACCCTCGGCAGAAGCCGTATCCGCAGAATCATCGGAAGTCTTTTCCGCAGCGTTCGCATTTTCGATACCCGCAACGGCATCTTGTGCCGCACTATCGACGCTGGAAGCCGCAGACGTATCCGCAGACTGCTCGTCGTTCGGCAAATCGGACAATGCGTCCAAGCCTTCAAGATTTACTTCATTATCCATGCTGTTAGTCACCTTTAAAATCGTTTACGCTCAGCCGAAGATCCAGAGGGTCAGTTTGCCAAGACCGAAATCCATTCCCGAAACAAGAGCCATCAAAATGATCACAAAAAGAAACACTGCAACCGACCAACCGGCCAGCTCCTTGGCGCTCGGGGTGACAACCTTACGCAATTCGTCGATAATCTGCTTGATGAACAAGCCGATACGCATGAAAATGTTCGGCTTGACGCTCTCTTCAGACTCGTGTGCCTTCGCCATATCCGTCCTTCGTTTGGCTTGTGATTACTTGGCAGGGAAGGCGGGACTCGAACCCACAACCTACGGTTTTGGAGACCGTTGCGCTACCAATTGCGCCACTTCCCTAGGTGAACTCTGTCTACGATACTCGAAGCACGAGACCATACGACATAAACCGCCGAGGAGATAGTCTAGCCTCTTTTACTGCTTTCGTCCACTCCACGTGTCGCGGCGAAAGCCTGGCAAACATCGCAGGGGCACTGTAAATACATCGTTTCAAACGACAAACGATCTTACTGACAACGGCGATAAGCACAGCTCCGCCGTATGCCATAAAATGCAGCGAAACCGACATCGGGCGTCGCTTTCAAACGACACCTTACAGCGCCGACAACGCGGGTGTTTTACGGTTGTCCGGCAGCACCGGCAAGCGGCGAAACCTCGCAGACAGTTGTTTTCAGCCGACCCATTCCTTGAAACGCCGCATGCCTTCGGCCAGATCGTCGTCGTCAAGCGCGTAGGAGAAACGCAGGAAACCGGGGGCGCCGAATCCTTCTCCGGGGACGGCGGCAACGTGGGCTTCCTCAAGGAGCAGCTCGGCCAGCTCCGAGGAGGTCTTGGCGACACTTCCGTTCTTGCCGAGCGGACGGTTCAGCAACGCGGTGACATCGGCGAGAGCGTAGAACGCGCCCTTAGGCGTGCGGCAGGTGACGCCGTTGATGGCGTTGAGACCGGTGACGATGGCCTTGCGACGCTTGTCGAAGGCCTTGCGCATCATCGCCACCGCATCGAGCGAGCCGGAAACGGCCGTGAACGCGGCCTGCTGGCAAACGTCGGCGACGTTGGAGGTCATGTGGCCCTGCAGTTTGGCAGCAGCTTTGGCAACCGGGATGGAGCCGATAAGCCAGCCGACACGCCAGCCGGTCATGGCGTAGGTCTTGGCAACGCCGTTCAGGACGATAAGCTGGTCGCGCACTTGTGGCACAACAGCGCCGATATACGCGGTCTTTTCGCCGTCATAGGTGAGGTGTTCGTAAATCTCGTCGCTTAAGACCCAGACGTGGTGCTCGACGGCCCACTCACCCACGGCTCGCACCGTTTCCTCGCTCCATACCGCACCGGTCGGGTTTGAGGGTGTATTGACGAAAATGGCCTTGGTACGCGGCGTACGTGCGGCTTCAAGCGCCTCGACCGTGGGCTGGAAGCCGTTTTCGGTACCGCTGAAAACAGTGACTGGCTTGCCGCCGGCAAGTTTCACAGCCTGCGGATATGTGGTCCAATAGGGAGCGGGAATGATAACCTCGTCGCCGGGATTGATGAGAATCTGGAGCGCTTCGTAAACGGCCTGTTTGCCGCCGTTGGTCACCACGATCTGGTCGGGCGAGACTTCATATCCGGAGTCGCGCAGCGTTTTTTCCGCGATGGCCTTGCGAAGCTGTGGCAGACCCGGGGTCGGGGTGTAACGATGGTTTTTCGGGTCGTGGCACGCTGCGGCGGCCGCGTCAACGATGTAATCGGGAGTCGGGAAATTGGGCTCGCCGGCACCGAAACCGATGACGTCGACGCCCGCGGCCTTCATCGCCTTTGCCTTAGAATCCACAGCCAGGGTAGCGCTCGGCGCCACGGAATTGATACGGTCACTCAACATCTGCCACTCTGCCATTTTATCTCCCGCGCTCTTAAGTGGTCATTACCAACTTAAGACTAGACCGCCGTGGCGAATTGACGAGGCGGATGTGCATATAACGAAATCGGGACGTATTCTCAAACTTTATGGTGTCGCCATTCCACAAACCCTGAAATCAATTAATCACAGACGAATAACGCTTTGAACTCCAACAGCCGTCGGGCTCGTGCGACTGCTACTTTGTTTCCAAGACTTCACGACTGGCGAATCACAACCAAATCCCGAAACGAATTTGAAATTCACTTCCAAATGCATGATCGATACTACGAAAATGGGTTATCCCTACGAAATTCCAGTAGCCAGCAGCCGGGATTACTACCACCTTGCGGAAATATTACAACAGAACAAGATTATCGCGATGCACCAGCGGATGGGCATACTCCTCGCCCAGGAGTCGTTTGAGTTGGGAGGTGTCGCGGCCGAGGGTGTGGGGAATTTCGTCGGAATCGAAACTCGAGAGGCCCTTGGCGATGTGATTGCCCTCTTCGTCATTAATCCAGACAGGGTCGCCGGCGGAAAAATCGCCGTGGACTTCAAGCACGCCGGCTGCAAGCAGGCTGGCTTTACCACCGAGAACAGCCTTGATGGCACCTTTGTCGCCAATCAACGAACCGCGCGGGTTCGCGGCGAAACCAATCCACAGGCGACGCGAGGAATCACGGTGTTGAGACGGGGCAAACGCCGTACCAGTAGGTTTGCCGCTCAGCGCGTCCTCTATATTATCGGCGCTGGTCAGCACGACGGGAATACCGGAATTGACTGCTATACGTGCCGCTTCGAGCTTGGTGACCATGCCGCCGGTGCCGACGCCGGACGAACTGCCAACCACCGAAACTTCATTCAGAATCTCGTCGGCGTCTGGGACGAAACCGACTCGTTCGGCTCCTGGCATGGAAGGCGGAGTGGTGTAAAGCCCATCGACGTCGGTGAGCAGGATCAAAGCGTCTGCACGCACCAAGTTGGCGACCAGCGTGGAAAGATGGTCGTTGTCGCCGAAACGGATTTCGTTCGTCGCCAGCGCGTCGTTTTCGTTGACAATCGGCACCACGTTAAGGTCAAGAAGGCGCTGCAACGTGCGTTGGGCGTTGCGATAGCGGGAAGCGTGCATCGTGTCATCGGCGGTGAGCAAAATCTGGCCGACACGCACACCGTAACGGGCAAAACCGGTCTCATAATGCTGCATCAACACGCCCTGACCTACCGACGCTGCGGCCTGCTGGGTCGAGACATCGTCCGGCCTCGAGTCGAAACCTAGCGGGCCAAAGCCTGCGGCGATGGCACCGGATGACACCAACACCATGCGGGTGCCGTTTTTGGCATGCTGCGCCAGAACCTCGACCAAAGCACTGACCTTATCCGTATCCAAATGGCCGGAAGGCTTGGTCAGCGAGCTGGAACCGACCTTCACCACCACGGTTCGCGCGTCCGCCACCGATTGGCGAACCTGCGATTCACTTGCTGTGTTCATTAACCGTCACCTGTTTTGCGTTTTGCGCCATCTGTCACCTTCACAGAAAGGCAAAACGCTTCTCGTTTCATCCCAAATTATATATGGACAACCATGAATGGCATATATGAAGCTAACCTATGCCTTCACCGGTCGCCGCGAAACAGTCGGTGCCAAATTGTTTCAGCCGACATTGCCGAATCACAATCCTCATTAATTTAGACAACATCAGCCGGGACAAACCCCGCAAATTCAAGGGCTGTCCCTGCGATTCCACATCAGTTATCGCTGGTGGCGTTCTCGATGTCATCATCATGGCCGCCCAAAATCGCGTGTTCGTCGTGACGGTCGTCGTCGACGCTCGGGTCAGCCCAGTGGCCGGCGAAGCGCTCCTGACGCATGGCTTCTCGTACGGCGGTTTTCGCGTCCATCATCTCATGATACTGACGACGACGCTCGGCGTTGGTGCGGCGGCGGACGCGGTTGCCATCGGCTCCGTCGTCCAAGCGCAGATCCTTGCCTCGAGCACCCAACTGAGTGCCGTCGAGCATTTCCGCGCCGGCAGCGATGGTCGGGTCCCAATCGAAGGCGACCGCGTTCTCGCCCTTGCCGATACGCACCTCGTCACCGGGTTTGGCACCGTGACGGCGCAGTTCATCTTCAACACCCAAGCCAGCCAGGCGGTCGGCAAGATAGCCCACGGCCTCGTCGTTGTCGAAATTGGTCTGGCGCACCCAGCGCTCCGGCTTCGCTCCGGTGACGGCGAACCACACGGCTCCCCTACGGTTGGTCTCGCGCTCGACATTGAAATCAAGCGAGGTGCCGCGTTCGTCATCGGCTCGGCGACGCCTACGTGCCGGCTGCTCCAACGGCTTGATGACCACGCGTTCCTCATCACGTTCGGCCTCTTCCTTGGCCAACTTCGCTCGCAGCTCAGTCACCATCTTGCCCAAAGCGAAACCAAGCTCCTTGAGACCTTCATGAGAGGCTGTCGAAACGATGAAGGTTTTGAGCCCCATCTTCTCGAACTCGGGACGCACAAATTCCGCCAATTCCTTGGCTTCGGGCACGTCGGCCTTGTTGAGGATGATGACGCGAGGACGCTCGGGAATCGGGATGACGCCAAGCGGAAGCTTCAGCTGGGCCGCATACTTCGCCAGTTCGTCTTCCAGCGCATGGTAGTCGGAAATCGGGTCGCGATCAGGTTCCAGCGTGGCACAATCGATGACGTGCGCGATGATTTCGGTACGTTCGATATGGCGCAGGAACTCAAGGCCGAGCCCCTTGCCTTCGGAAGCTCCGGGAATGAGCCCCGGAACATCAGCGATCGTATAGCGGTATTCCTCAAGCTTCACGACACCCAAGTTCGGTACCAGCGTAGTGAAGGGATAATCGGCGATTTTCGGCTTCGCAGCGCTCATCGCGGCGATCAGGCTGGACTTGCCAGCCGACGGGAAGCCTACCAAAGCGACGTCCGCAATGGATTTGAGCTCAAGAATCACATCGCGTTCTTCACCCGGTTCACCAAGCAGCGCGAAGCCGGGGGCGCGGCGTGTCTTGTTGGCCAGCGCGGCGTTGCCAAGACCACCCATACCGCCTGCAGCAGCGACGAACTTGTCACCGGCGTGGCGCAGATCGGCCAGCTCACGGCCCGGGTGCTTGGCTTTGCCTTGCGCACCCTTGGCTTCGAAAATCACCGTTCCCGACGGAACGGGCAGCACCACGTCGGCGCCTTTCGAACCGTCCTTGGTGTCGCCCAACCCCATCGTGCCGCTTTCGGCCTTGCGGTGCGGGACGAAACGATAATCCAAAAGGTTGTTGGCGTTGGCATCCGCCACAAAGATGACGGAACCGCCGTCCCCGCCGTTGCCTCCGTTCGGACCTGCCAGCGGCTTGTATTTCTCGCGCTTCACACCTGCGGAACCGTTGCCGCCATCTCCGCCCTTGACGTGGACGGTCACTCTATCTACAAAGTCTGTCATATTTCCTTACCTTACCGGTGGGTATTCATCTTCCCATACCCCCACCGACGAGACGCAAAATTATCGTTTTGGGCAAAAGTTCCGGTATTGCCTCCCCTATGAATTTGAACAATTTGCGGAAATTAGAGTCAGGCTAATTAAGCAAAACTTATCTTAAATTCCAATCAAGCAATCAACTCGACTACCAACAAGTACCTTCAAAACTATTTATCTGTCGTAAGTTCAGGTAATGAAGAATCTGCGTTTTCTTCATCAAGAAGCTTCTGAAGTTCTTTGGCGGTCTTCTTGAGATAACGAAGGCTTTTTTTAATTCTCTTGATTATTGCTTTGTCCGTCTTTTGCTCTGATCTTCCCTGTTGTTTCCCTTGTTTCGATAGCTGCGATGCCATCTCGAAATAATTCTCTAACTGGTTGATTTCAATGTCTAGCCGTGCTTGAAGCCCCATCATAACTTGCCGGCGTTCCTCTGTATCAGAAAGAATCTCTTTGCACACCGTCAATAATTTGGAACATTCATCCAAAATATAGGTATCTGACGAGCCCATCACCATAGAAGCCGCGGTGAGTGATCCACCAGCTCCAAGCATGCCGAGTACAGCACCGCCGCCTGCAATCACAGCGGTACCTCCTGCCATGCCCAAGCCTCCGACAGCAAGCGACCCTCCGCCCAACGCGGCCAAACTTGCACTGGTCAAGGCAGCGCCCGACAAACCGGCAACAGCCGAACCGGCTGTATAAGCTGCTACCGCAGGAGCAATCACAGGAGCAAATATCAGTGCCGCACCTCCGCCAACGGAGATAAGAGCAACAGTTCCAGCCACTTCTATGGCTTTATGCTTGTTGCTGCCACTAACGATGCCCTTATATTTCTCAAATGTCTTCTTGAGTCGAGAACATTCTTGTTCATGCATAACGGGACACTTGACGCACCAAATGTCATCCAAGTAAGCATTGTCAAACGGCAACTTCCCATCATGCTTCTCATGACGAGTTTCGTCCGAGGATTCTTTCTTCCTACTTGCATGATTTCCTAAATCGGCGTAAGGAGTGAACAATGCCGCCTCCAACGCAACCACATGAATCCACTCTTCATTGCTGCGTTTTACTTCGGAATCAACCCTCCGATACATCTCGTCTTCGTCATAAAGACTGAATTCTTTCGCCAGCTTTCCTTGCCACTCGTCAAGCCAAGCTTCTTTGGCGTTTCTTTTTTGGGCATTCTTCGTGTGCTCAATATCTACTTTGACGGCGCAACGCTCGAGCGAATAAAGGATAGACATCTGCTCATGGGTAAGAGTAAAGGCAGCGAACGCACGCTCCTCATTCTTCGCATATTCCTCGTCACGCTCTTTTTGCCGTTGCTTCCTTTCCTCGTTATGGTTACCCAGCACTCTCTTGGCATCAGTAACTATGGAAATAGTCAAGTAGGTGACACCGGCAAGATTTATTCGAACCACAAAACTTTTCAGATATTGTACCGCCTCAGCGTGCAAACCATTTTCTAGCACAGTACGAATGCTGGCATCAGTGACATCCAAAAGCTCGAAAGTGGCTGAAGCAATCGTATCCATTCGTGTCAGTACTGAATCCTGATCAGGCGGGATATCAGAAATCTCCAACTGTCTGAGTTCCTTGAAATCATTTATTCTCCGGTTTTTGATTTCTTGGTATAGCCTGTGCAAAACATAGCAAACCCGTACCAGAACAATATTGAGAACCACCGGAATTGCCTGCCTGCCCAATTCATGAGCGACGCCAAACTCTCCACGAAAATCAAGGCGTCTTGGCTCTTTGCGTCCCTGCTCGTTGATTGTATCGAGCAAAGTGCCGTTGAAGAGTTTTGAAATCAGCTTTCTAAAGTCAAGAGAGTCGACCTTGCCATCTTTGAAAATCGGAAGTGTTGAAATATCTTTCAAAATCGAGAGAATTGGGCCAGGTATTCCCGTTCCTTCGCCAGGGTTGTTACTTGAACCGGCCATGTCGCTGACCATGTGAAGGAACCATTCAACAGTACCATTGAAAATCTTCTTTTCAAGAGTTTTGCCTATTAAACCTTTGTCGTCGACGATTTTGATTGCCTGAAACACACCGTGCGTGTCAGTGCCGTATACACATCCTGTGAATTGCGTAAGCAGGGAAAAAGCCAAACCGTCCAGACCAAAATGGTGAGAGAAATCCCTGAGATGGTGCTGTAGACCGCCTCCAAATTGCGCTGTAGCCTTATCACCTACAAATGGATGACGCTTTTCCAAAAACGGAATAGCTTCCTCTATTGAATTACCTTTAAATTTCGAATCAAGTTTTGCGACAGAGACTACAAAATTATTGATTTTCTCAGAACCCCAGCTCTCAGCATTGTCCAGGGAAAAACTACGCACAAACAAAGAATCAACAGCAGCGGACAAAACCCCGGACGCAGCTGCCAAACCATAATCTATTCGGTGATCTTCATCGATCGTTTGATCGTCGTCAATCTCGATTCCTTCAACTCTGATGGAATCTCCGACAGAAATGTCAAGCACGGAATCGTCATCGTTGCCGGTCTTTGAAATCGTTGGTCTGTCATCGCCGAAACCATATGAATAAGTAATCGTTACATCTGTATCTTTACTTGACCAAATCTCAAGCTCTTTGCCGGTCATTGCCACCTCATTGTGTTTTTACGAATATCAAAGCACTACGCAGTTATTCCAGCGACCTG
Source organism: Bifidobacterium sp. ESL0728 (assembly GCF_029392015.1). Classification (NCBI taxonomy): domain Bacteria; kingdom Bacillati; phylum Actinomycetota; class Actinomycetes; order Bifidobacteriales; family Bifidobacteriaceae; genus Bifidobacterium; species Bifidobacterium sp. ESL0728. The sequence continues at coordinate 520,829 of NZ_CP113925.1, read as the reverse complement.
CTTCTTCGCTTTCTTGGCATCTTGAGCGTCCCAATATGCCACTGCCCTATCAATAGATGCCCGTATCTCAGGGGTAATCGGTCTAACGTGGATAATTGAGTCCGGGTCTACGTGCCATTCGCCGTTTTCGATTTCCTTATCCCACTGATCCAGCTGTTCTTCTGTTACACCAAGACTACGATTGATTTCTTCTCGATTCATCATTACCTCCTTAAATCAGTCCAAGTTCTTTCAGTATACCTTTTGTCGGTGGAGTATAGGCATGGAATATAACCCAACGGCCATCGCTATTCATCGAAAATATTAGCTCCATCGACCTTCCTTTACCATCTAGGCCGACAGCAATCCATCGATTGATACTTCTTTTTCTACGGCTGAAATCCATCAATGAATACCATGCAGCCTTCACGTCATCATCGGTGATGTCGGGATGGCGCTCGTGAATGCGCGGGTGGATAATCGGGTCTTCGTTCATGGTTCCATTGAACAGGAAATTGGACGAATTTCGTGGGAAAATCGGGTGATGTGGTCGGATGATAGGGGTTATCCACATTTGAGGCGTGTCGCGGGATCAGCCGCTGAATTATCCACATAATTACTAGAGCATTCTGCGAATTGTCCATCGAATTTTTGAGGTGTTTTAAAGACTATCCACCGGATTATCAATATAAATGAAAGATTATTGAATTCAAACTGAAAATAAACCAAATTATGCACTGAACCAATAAAACCGAGAAATCTGTCCACAATTCCGCAATGGCACAGGAAATTACCTACACACACCTGGGGCGCGTCCGAGGGAATACGGCTTCGGCATCGACTGGCACGAATTCCACACCGCTACCCTATACCCCCAACGTAACCGACCAGAGACACGTTCCAGGTCAATAACCCCAAAACATGCACTCCAATGAGTGAGACCGCAACTTGCCCGACTATGCACAAAAACCAAAAGGCCGCACCCGCATGGGGTACGACCTTTTGTTAATAACTAGATAGGCTCGACTATCTCACTCGGAGACGACGTCGACGACCTTGCGATCGCGGCGAATGCCGAACTTCACGTTGCCGTCGGACAGAGCGAACAAGGTGTGATCCTTGCCGGTGCCGACGTTCTGGCCGGCGTGGAACTTGGTGCCACGCTGACGAACGATGATGTTGCCGGCGACGACAGGCTCGCCACCGAACTTCTTCACGCCGAGGTATTGTGCGCTTGAATCGCGACCGTTGCGGGAAGCGGATGCGCCCTTCTTATGTGCCATTGTCTGTTCCTTTCAGTCTTTAATTACCGTTGTTCTACAATCAGGCGATTGCCGTGATCTTGATGACGGAAAGCGGCTGACGATGACCCTTGCGACGGGCGACACCAGTCTTGTTCTTGAACTTCTGAATATTGATCTTCGGACCCTTGGCCTCATCGTCAACGACTTCAGCCTTGACGGAAACCTTGGCAAGATCCTTGGCGGCGAGCGTCACCTTGGCGCCGTCGACCACGAGCGCGACCGGGAACTCCACGGTATCGCCCTTCTTCGCATTGAGACGGTTGACCAGGATGACGTCACCGACCTCGACCTTTTCCTGATGGCCACCGGCCTTCACAATCGCGTACATATCTCGTTCCTTGCTATTTCGAAAGCTAAACTGCCCAGCACGTCTTCGACTTCCACGGCCAGACACCAGTCTTTTAGAGTACACCGACCTACGTACTAACGTCAACCAATCCTAACGGCATGTCGGTACGTTGCGGGCGGCTTGGGGTGTTGTGTTCCCGATTTCACAAAAGAAAGGCGAAAGTGAAACCGGGAACTTTGAACTAATTTCCTCAGTCCTTATCGGTCGAGGAATCAGAGGACGAATCCGACTCGGATGCCTCTTCCTTTTCCTCATCGTTGGCCGCCACCGCAGCCGCGGCGATCTGCGCCAACTTGGCCTTGACCGCGGGGCTTGAGCCCTTCGGGGCCTGCACCTCGGGGGCGCTGCCGTGGCCGTGCTTGTTGGTGTGCACGAACGGGTCGCCGCCCTTCATCGCGTAGGGATCAGCGTAATCGGCGGAAATCGTGGGTTCGTCGTGGAGGATGAAACCGCGGCCCTTGCAGGTCGGGCATTCCTCGGAGAACGCCTCCACCAAGCCCTGACCGATGCGCTTGCGGGTCATCTGCACCAAGCCCAGCGAAGTGACCTCGGCCACTTGATGCTTGGTGCGGTCGCGCGCGAGGCACTCGACCAGACGCCGCAGCACGAGGTCGCGGTTGGCGGGCATCACCATGTCGACGTAATCAATCATGATCATGCCACCGATATCGCGCAGACGCAGCTGACGGGCGATTTCCTCACTCGCCTCAAGGTTACAACGGGTGACCGTTTCCTCAAGCGACTTGCCCTTGCCGATGAACCGGCCGGTGTTGACGTCGATGGTGGTCATGGCCTCGGTGCGGTCGATGACGATCGAGCCGCCGCTTGGCAGGTAGACCTGACGTTCCATGCCCTTGCGAAGCTGGGAGTCGATCTGCCACTTGTCAAAGACGTCCTTGCCCTGATGCTCCTCGGGGTCCCACTTTTCGAGGCGATCCTTCAAGTCAGGGGCCATGGTGTCGAGGTATTCCTCGATACGTTCGTAGACCTTGTCGCCTTCGACGATGAGCTTGGAGAAGTCGTCGTTGAAGATGTCGCGGACCACACGGATGGCGACGTCGGGCTCGCCCTGCAGAAGCTTAGCGCGCTTGCCGTTGTGATAGAGCTTGCGCTTGTCCTCGATCTTGCTCCACTGGCGCTTGAGGTTTTCAAGATCCTTCTTCAGCGCGTCCTCGCTGGCACCGTCGGCTGCCGTGCGGATGATGACGCCCATATCCTTCGGGGCGATCTTGGAGACGATCGATTTGAGCCTGCCGCGTTCGCGTTCGGGCAGCTTGCGGCTCACGCCGGTCATGCCGCCTGAAGGAACAAGCACGAGGAAACGACCCGCAAGCGTGACCTGCGAAGTCAGGCGGGCGCCCTTGTGCCCGATCGGATCCTTGGTGACCTGAACCAGAACGGGGTCGCCGGACTTGAAGGCGAGTTCGATGCGGCGCGGCTGGCCCTCGAGACGCGTGGCGTCCCAGTTGACCTCGCCGGCGTAAAGCACGCCGTTGCGCGGTTGGCCGATGTCGACGAACGCGGCCTCCATGCTGGGAAGCACGTTCTGCACGCGGCCCAGGTAGATGTTACCGACGGTCGCGACCTCCTGGATATCGGAAACATAATGCTCGACGAGCACGTTGTCCTCAATCACGGAAATCTGGGTATGCTGGCCCTTTTCGCGCACGACCATCAGACGGTCGACGTTCTCGCGACGGGCGAGGAAGTCCTGCTCGATCAGCTGGTTCTGACGGCTGCGCTCGCGGCGGTTGTCGCGGCGACGCTGCTTCTTGGCCTCAAGACGTGTGGAGCCTTCGATATCGGTGATTTCGTCGATATACTGCTGTTTGCGAGAGCGACGCGAGCCGGAACGCGACGAATCGCGGCTATTGCCGGTGTCATCGTTCTTGGAACCGCGATGGCGGCGACGGCGACGGGTCAGCGGCTGATCGTCACTGTCCTCTTCGGATTCGCGCCTGCGACGGCGACGGGTTTCACCGTGGTCGTCATCGCCACGCTCGTTACGGCTGTCACGCCCGTTACGTTCGCCATTACCCTTGCGCCCGCCGCGAGAACCACGCTCTTCGCTTTCGTCTTCATCATCGATTTCAGCGTCGTCACGATTACCGCGCGAAGAACCGCGTCCGCCACGCTCACGACGGGAATTCCGTTCGCTGCCACGCCCGCGGCGTGTCCGCCCTCCGGATTGTTCGGCTTCCACATCGTCGATGGGACGATAGGTGATGTCATCGTCTTCGAGGTCTTCCTCGATCTGTTCGATTTCGTCTGCGGCGTGACGTTCTTCGGCGTTCAGCCTACGACGACGGTGCGTGCGACGCTCAGTGCGCTCGGCGGCTTCTTCGTCGTAAATATCGTCATCATCGCCAGAACGACGCGAACGACGGACCATACGCGAGAAATTCTCGTTGTCGTCCTCGTAATCGCGGTCCCGATCATTGCTCCTGCCACGCCTGGAACCTGACCTGCCCCGACGTTCGTCCTGTTCTTCGTCCAAACGTTCATCATCGCGCTCGGAGCTTCGGCGTGAACGGCTGCCACGCCCGGAACGACGCGAACCTCTCTCGTCTTTCTCGCTCTCCTCAGCTGCGCGTGAACGGGAACGCCGCCGAGTGACCTTGGGCTCTTCGCTCTCGTCATCTCCGTCTTCACCAGGAAGCACAGGCTCTTGGAAAAGCAACGATGTCATCGGACGCGGGGTGTGATGGCTTTCGTGGCCTTTCGGAAGCCCCTCTACGGCGTCAATGACACGTTCCTCAGCGCTTTCGATGTTGGCTTCCGCTTTGGCCTCACTTGCGGATACGGAATCGGCAGACCTGCTGCGGGACCTTGCAGCGCTCGTACGGCGGCTACGGCCCGAAGCGGAAGATTCGTTCGATTCCTCAGATTTGCTACTTCCAGCATTTCGACCGAGTGTTTGAGATTCCTCATTCGCGTCTTCGTCATTGCGGACACGGCTACGTGCGCGCGTTCTCCTCACCGTGCCGGATGCAGAAGCATTCGCACGACGCGAAGTGGAAGATGCTCTGCTACCCCTCGAGTCTGTCGATTTCGAGCCCGTCTCGGCTCCGTTTTCATCGGACTTTTCTTCGGCCTTTGCGGTTTTGGCGCTTTCACGCTCTTCGACTTTCAGCGCGACGTCGGCACCGGCAGCGCCGGGACCGCGCACCACGCGACGCCGAACCGTACGGCGACGGGTCGTGGTCTCGCTTTCCGCAGGTGAAGATGAAGAAGATAAACTGGTATCGTTTTGTTTGGCGTCGTCGGCTTGACCGACCCCGCCTCGGGTTACTCTGGGCACAATGCTCCTCGTCGACATGCTGCAATCATGTCGGCTTATCCGGCCGTCTACGGCTCTCACACCGCGCTCTCACCGCGGCCACGCAACATCTGCGCTCGTAGCCGGCAATCTAAAAGTCTACGTTCGTCACGGCGGACACCGGCACTCGCGGATTAGCACACGAGGGGATCAACGCCATCGGAATTCGGCAACTTGCAGAATCACCAACTTTTATTATACGTCCATCATGGGCCAATATGGAGCAAACTACGTAAATTACCCGCGAAGCCTCCACCAAATAATCGATTGACCCACTATCGCAGCCAATCCTCAAGAATATCGGCAAGCAGTGTGAGTTGGCTTTCCGGGATCTGTTCATCGGCCTTATGCGCCAAAAGCGGGGAACCTGCGCCAAGATTGACCGCCGGGACTCCGATGGACGAGAAGCGGGCGACGTCGGTCCAGCCGAGCTTGGCCTGGGGTTTTAGACCGGTCTTCTTTTCGACTAGTTCGGCCAAGGAAACGGCAAGCGGCGCGTCCATACCTGGGCGGGCGGAAGGCGACTCGTCCTTCATCTCGATATTGAAGCCTTCGAACATGCCGCCGGTCGCCTTGTGCTCGCCGTTGCCCATTTCGGCACCGGCATCGGCACCCATCATCAACGCTTTTGCAGCCGGCAAATCCTTATCCGGAGCAAAACGATAGTTGACGTGGATGCGGCATTCGTCGGGGATGACGTTGGTGCCTTTGCCCCCGGAAATCAGGGTGGCGTTGACGCCTTCGCGGTAGGCCAGGCCGTCCACCTCGATATCCTGCGGAACGTAAGCGGCAAGCCGGTCGAGTACTGGTGCCGCTTTATGAATGGCGTTTTCCCCCATCCAAGCGCGTGCGGAATGCGCAGCGACACCGTGGGTGACGACGTCGAAACGCATGGTGCCGTTACAGCCACCTTCAATGCCGCAATCCGTGGGCTCGCCGATAATCGCGAAATCGCCCTGTATCCATTCGGGATGGGCCTTGGCGACTTTCCCGAGGCCGTTCTTTTCGGCCACAACTTCCTCATGGTCATAGAAAACATACGTAAGGTCGTATTTCGGAGACGTCATTGTGGCCGCCAGATAGAGCATCACCGCGTCGCTGGCCTTCATATCCGTCGCGCCACGGCCGAACATCACGCGCTCGCCAGGTTTCGCCTTTGCTGCCACGTCCTCGCGAATCCGCTTATCCCCCGGCTCAAGCCAGACCGGAGGGAAATTACCGATGATCGGAACCGTATCAAGGTGACCAGCGAGCACGACCCGCTGTTCGCGGTCGAATGAAGTCGAGGCGACCACGGTGTCACCCATACGGTGAACCGTCAGATGCGGCTGATTATGCAGAAACGCCTCCACATCGTCGGCGAGCGCCGTCTCGTCATCGGATACCGAATACGATTCCATCAATGCTTCGAATAGTCCATTGAGCGCGGCCTTGCGCGTAGTTCCCTGTTGTATCGTCAAACTCATGGTTTCATCCTAGCGGACCGTTTCCCGGATTTCACGCATCTGTCAAATCCGTACGCATTATCAATGTGACACAAATTCGATACGTAGGAAATTATAGAAACTAATTGAAACGTATCGAAACCTTGAGCGGTCAAATCGAAGACAAAACTGGCTTTACACCGCATGCCAAAGCAGGTACTTTCAAACTGACATCACCAAATTTTTCTTCACCGGCATCGCAGCGATAATGCCGTAAAATATACTGAACGACGGTTTTCGACCAAATATCTTCTGAGACGGACCTTCACAAACTGCGGACAATGAGATTATATTGAAGGGTGGCAAGGCTTATGTAGGTCGCAGCCAAGGGAGAGATTCATGGGTTTGCTGAGTGCGATGCAGGGATTTGTGGTCATCGCCATCATCATCGGAACCGGATACGTCGCCGCACGTTTCAATATCGGCGGGCCCACCGCGCAAATGGTGTTGAATCGTTACGCGTTCTTCGTCACCAACCCGTTTCTGATGTTCGCAATCCTCTCCAAAGAACCGATTATGGAGATCTTCCATCCCTCGATTTTCGTCGCGTTCTTTTCGGCGCTGGCCGTCGGTGTGCTCTTCCTCATTCTGAACAAGCTTTTCTACCATATGGGACCGGCCGATGCGACGGTCGGCGCGCTCAATTCGCTGTATCTGAATTCCAACAATATCGGCTTGCCCATCGCTACCTACATTCTGGGCAACCCCGCGTTGGTCGCGCCGATCCTGGTGATGCAGCAGGCGATTTTCACGCCTATCGCGCTCACGGTTCTGGACTACACGACCACTGGCAAGATGTCGCTCAAGAAAGCACTGATGCAGCCGTTGCACCAGCCGCTTTTGATCGGCTCGCTGGGCGGGATTCTCGTTTCGGCCATAACCGCTTGGATCGGTTTTTATCCGATTCCGAAGTTCATTTACGACCCGGTCAACATGATCGGACAGGCCGCGGTGCCGATGATCCTGATGGCGTTCGGCATGTCGCTGCACGGCTCCCAGCCGATGCAGAACAAGAGTTCACGTTCCGCTGTCATCGGGGTCACGATTCTGAAGAACATCGTGATGCCGTTCATCGCTTTTTTGATTGCGTTCTTCATCATGGGTTTCCGCGGCAAGGTGCTCTACGCCTGCGTCGTGCTCGCGGCGCTGCCCGCTGGCCAGAACGTCTACAATTACGCGGCCCGCTACAACGTCGGCATGACCTTCGCCCGCGACGGCGTGCTGATTTCCACGGTTACCAGCCCTATCGTCATCGCCATCATCGCCGCGCTTTTAAGCTGAAAGCGGCAGAAGGATTCCGTCTGTCACCTGAGCAACAGCAGCGAAACCTCTAAATGGATTATCAACGTATCGGTACTGTGAAGACACAGCATTGAGAAGCATCTAAGCCGAATAATTCATTCCCTGCTACAAATGCAACAATCGGCAATCTTAAATGCACGTCATTCTGCGGTTATTTCCCAGACACAATAAGAAAACACAGCACTGAACCTCTAGTCATTCTGATTTTGTGTTCAATGCTGCAAACGTGAAGACCAGCCGCTTCAAATGCCGTTTATGCCGAATTCCAGGAACCGACAACATATCAGATATAAGCTATGCAAATCAAACGTAAGTTTGGATTCCGCCTTTGCCGACGCGAATCAAGGCGCCAATTACTTGTCGCGATAATCGTTGGCCAGGATATTGAGGCGCTCGACGAAGTGCGGCCAATCGGCGTTCATCGCGGTCAGCAACTTGCGCTTGGGCACCTCGTCGATCGGAATCCAAGCGATTTCCATGCTTTCGTCATCGTTGGGATGCGGATTGACCTCGTGGCCCGGCTTTTCGAAGGCGAAAACGGTGGTATAGGCCCAAGGCCCGTGCTCCTCGCGATGGGTGCCGACCACCTCGATATCCTCCGGGGTGATATTGGCTTCCTCGTAGCTTTCGCGCAACGCACCTTCGATCGGGCTTTCGCCGTCTGCGAGCGCACCCCCGGGAATGCCCCAGGTGCCGCCTTCGGCGCTCCACATCGCACGGTGCTGCATCACCACATCCGTGACCTCACCGGTTTCCTTGCTACGACGGGCGAGCAGGACTCCTGCGGCACCGTTCAGCCCCCAGTGCCGACGGCCGCACGCGCACTGCACCCAACCATCTCCGGGCTGGTGAACGTTGTCTTTCGGCGGAACCACCGACGCCGCCTGCGCTTTCGCCCTGGCTTTCGCAGCAACAGCTTTGGCCTTAGTTCTTGCAGATAGTGATTGAGTATCAGTATCAATATTCCCGATATTTGACTTGGTCTTCGCCGACGATGATTTGGTATCATGACGGACATTTCCGTCATTTGCTGAGGCCGAATCCTCAACATCAGCGGACCCCGGACCGCTCTCGGATTGCGGCGCGCTTCCCACAGCCTCTGAAACCGCATCATCCTGCAACTGCGAACCATCGGCAACTTGCGACGCAGCTTGTGCTTCCAGCTTCTCCGCTGCCACCTTGCCAAGGCCGGCGTTCCACAGATCCGTCCAAGCGACACCCATCTTCTCGACCATTCGACGAAGCAACGGCAGGCTCAAGCCAAGCACGCCGCTCGGGTCGCCGTCGACGCCGTCGATAAACGCACCGCCGAGGCCTTCCAACGTAAAGCAACCCGCCACTTCCAAGGGCTCACCCGACGCGATATACGCTTCGATGTCACGGTCGGAATAATCACCGAAACGTACCGTGGCATGGCTCGAAGCCAGTTCCTGCCGTCCGCTGGCGAAATCAATCAGGCAATGACCGGTCCACAGCTCCCCCGACTTGCCGCGCATCGCGCTCAGCCGTTCCCACGCAACTTCCGGGGTATGCGGCTTGCCCAGTGCCTCGCCCTGAAAAAGGAACATGGAATCGCAGCCGATAATCAACGGGCCGACTTTGGCTGCGGCGAACCCCGGGTGCTCGGCCAGCGCCTGTTTCATCGGCTCGGCCTCGACCGGCACCGAAACGCCGGAAAAATCGCGGGTCAACGTCGTCGGATCACCGTTCGCCGGTTTCGTCGGGCTTGGCTTACGCTCGGAGTTATCGTTCTGTTCTTCGGCCTCGAGCGGATAAGCCGTGACCTGCTCGCCGCCCGCGTCCCGAGCTGCCTGAGCAACCTGCTGATAAGCCTGATACACGCTCCATGCCTTGGCCTGCGCGAGAATCATCACGCGCTGCTCGCAGCTCAGAGACTCGACGGCCACTCCACGCGCCCTGGCCTCGGCGGCAACAGCAGCCGGCTCATCGACGTGCGAGACGTGAATGGTCGGGCTGATGCCGGCGGCATTGAGCACATTGCGCCGCGAAGGCGACTGCGAGGCGAGAATCAGGGGAATCGACATAACACTCCAAACATTTCAAGGGCACAACCGACATAAAACGAATCTAGGTCTACCCTACCCAAATTTCGCGGCAGATGTCAGGTCCAACCCAATAAATATGAGAAATTACGAACAATAACACTTCATTGTCGGCTTGGCTACAGGCTATAATTCGATCTCAACTTGAACGCCTTGCGCACTGACAGGAAGATGGAGGACGCGCCAGTGACCGCTTTCGAGCTGGGCAGCTGCAATCTCGTCGATTTCGATTGAGGCATCGCCGTAGTGGAGAACCAGAACACACGGGCCGGCTCCGGAGACGGCAGCGGCGAAACCCTTGGCGCGCAAGGTTTCAATCAGCTTCCATGAGGGGACCATTAGTCCTTTGCGATAAGGCTGGTGGAGCCTGTCTTGCGTGGCGGCGAACAGCAGGGCGTTGGAACGCGAGGCGATGGCTGGATTATCGCCTTGTGACTGGCCTTGCTGGAATCGGAAAGTCGAATTGTCGGCTCTGTCGTTTTCTTGAGGGGATTGAAGATGACCGGCAGCAAGGGCAGCGTCGGGGCCGGGCTTATCGCCGTTATCACGAACCGATGGCTCAACATTTGACGCTTGGCCCGTCGAACCGTTCATAACGCTTACCGGGTTCATCGCGGCCGGGAGCAACGCGACACGAGAGATGTTGAACACCGCATCCTTATATGGCAGCTTCTGAGGCAAGGCCTCGCGCGCCTTTTGCGTGGAAAGCTCGAAATCAGGGACGAAAACGGCAGCGGTCATGGCCTTCGCCACCGGATAGTTGACGGTGTGGAATCCGGCACGCAGCGGCTCGCCGCCCGGAATACCTACGCTTCCCACACCTTCCGCGGTCTCAAAATTCCACGAAACCGTGAGCCCGCCGTAGACCGCAGGGGCAACATTGTCGGGATGGCCTTCCATCGAGGCGGCCATCTGGAAAATCGTCTCGCGGTTGAAATCGGCGTCACCTTGCGCGAAAGCGGCCGCGGCGGCGATGCCGGCGACAATGGCCTCTGCCGAGGAACCCATGCCACGCGCCTGCGGAATGTTGTTCTGAGCTTCAAGGGTGAAACCAAAACGACGCAGACCGAACGCCTCGCAGGCTCGGCGGAAGGCCGAAACCACCAGATGCGTTTCGTCGCGGGGCAACGTATCCTCACCTTCGCCATGAATGATTACCTTGGCAGTGGTGCCGGAAAAGCCGGAAGGAATATGTTGGATGCATTGGCCACTTTGGCTTTGCTGTCCGAATTGGTCGGTCTTATTGGATTGGCCGGATTGGCTATGTTGGTCTTCTTGACCAACTTGGTAATCTTGGCCTTTACGATTCTCCTGATTATCTACCGGTTCGTTTTCGTTAATGGTAAATGTGAGCTCGTCGTGATAATCCAGCGCCAAGCCGACGGTGTCGAAACCGGAGCCCAGATTCGCGCTCGTGGCGGGCACGCGCACCTTGACCTGCCGAACTTTCGGTGCCATTCCTGCCATAACCGTCTCCTCGTCTAACGACTATTCACTATTACCAACCGATAGCAACAGGATAACGCCGCCGGCGCAAACACGGCAAAAGATGCCCACGGTTGCGGATCATTCCCTCGCGACTTTATCGAACGGTAAGTTTACCGTCAATAAAACCAAAAGAAATCAACGTATCGTGTGGGAACGAACGCGGGTCTAAATTTCAAACGCAGCAGGCCGATAACGAGCTAAGCCCTACATCTCACGCAAAATCGAAGGCTCGCCGACGACGAAATCGAACTTGCAAACGTCATCGACCGTCTCACGCAAGGTGGTTTCGCTGCACTGGTGGGTCACGACGCGCAGGGTCTGCAGCTCGCCCGAATAGCCGGGGTCGTGCGGGGTGGGCTTCAAGTCCTGGTTGATGCCGTTGATGGAGACGTTGTGGTCGGCGAAAGTCTTGGAAATCGCGGCAAGGATGCCGGGCCGGTCACAGATGCAGAACCGCACGGCAAACGCAGCGCGGGAGGAGCTCAACGGGGCCTTGGGCAGTTTCTGGTACATCGAAATCTGCGGGCCGGTGGCGCCTTGCACGATGTGCCGCGCGACGGTGACAACGTCACCCATAACTGCCGATGCCGTGGGAGCACCGCCCGCACCACGACCGTAGAACATCAGATCTTCAGCCGCCTGCGCATGCACGAATGCCGCGTTGTAGCTTCCGTGGACGCTGGCTAGCGGGTGGTCGTCGGGAATCAAAGCCGGATAGACGCGAGCGGAGACGCCGTCTTCATCGTCACGCACGACGGCAAGCAACTTGATGACCTTATGCTCGCCCTTTGCCAACGCGATGTCGTCGGCGGTAATATTTGTAATACCTTCCATGGTGACGTCATCGATGTTCACCGGGGTGTGGAACGCTAGCGAGGCCACGATAGCAGCCTTGTTCGCCGCGTCCTCACCCTCGACGTCACCGGTCGGATCGGCTTCGGCGTACCCCTTGGCCTGCGCGTCCTTCAAAGCCACCTCGAAACTGAGGCCTTTGGTGGTCATTTCGTCGAGAATGTAGTTGGTGGTGCCGTTGAGGATTCCCAAAACGCTGGTCACTTTGTCGCCCACCAACGACTCGCGCAGGGGACGGACCAGCGGAATCGCGCCGCCAACGGCCGCCTCGAAGTAGATATCGACGCCGTCCTCCTCGGCCGCGCGATAGATTTCCGGGCCATATTTCGCAAGCAACGCCTTGTTGGCCGTGACCACGGACGCGCCGCTATCGAGCGCCTTCAGAACCAGCGTACGAGCAGGTTCGAGGCCGCCGATGAGCTCGACCAGAATGTCGCTGTGGGTGGCGACGTATTTGGTGTCGGTGGTGAGCAGGGATTTATCGATCCAAGGAAAGGTGACTTTTTCGGGATTGCGGCAGGCGATTCCGGAAATTTCGAGCGGATGGCCGATGAGCTGCTGGAGTTCGTCCTTTTGCTCGGTAAGTATTCTTGCGACTTCGGAACCGACGGTTCCCACGCCCAGAAGACCTACGCGGATCGGGGTCGAATTGCTGTGAATGCCCTTGGGAAGGACTTCCGTTTGATTATCGTTGCTCTGTACGCGTTGCTGCCGCAAACCTTCCACCTGACCCATACCGCTCTCCCATTTCAACCGCTTTTACTGCACCGCACTTACATAGACTTATCAATCCTAGGAAACGAATTCGACAGACGGTTTTCAGGCGAATTCCATTGTAAGCTCACCTTGTCAGCTGACATCCAGAGCAAGCAGATCGTCAATGGTCTGGCGGCGAAGCATCAGGTGGGCGTCTTTATCGTCGACGGCGACGACGGCGGGAATCAAAGCCTGGTTGTAGTTGCTGGCCATCGTGCGGCCGTAGGCGCCGGTGACCGGAACCGCGAGAATGTCGCCGCGCTTGAGATCTTGGGGCAGACGGCATTCGTGGACGAGGATGTCGCCGGATTCGCAGTGCATGCCGACCACACGGGCAAGCATGGAATCCTTGAGATTGCCGTTTTCGTCTTTCGCGCCGCCGCAATCGCGGTTGGCGAGCAGAGCCGTGTAATCCGCGCCGTAGAGCGCAGGGCGGATGTTGTCGCTCATACCGCCGTCTACCGAAACGTAGGTGCGCTCGCTGATTGGGTTTCCGGCTTCGTCTTTCGTGTCTTCCGGCAACGCGACATGCTTGATGGTGCCGACGCGGTAAAGCGTGACGCCAGCAGGCGCGACAATCCAGCGGCCAGGTTCGAAAGAGATGACTGGGGCGGGCATGCCGAGCGCCTTGTTGATCGAGGTGACGGCCTGTGCGAGGCGGTCGAGCTCGACGTTGATATCCATGGAATCCTCGGCATCGGTGTAGGCCACGGAATAGCCGCCGCCCAAGTCCACCTCGGGCATCGTGTAGGCGTCAGTGGCATAGAAGGTCTTGCGCAAGAGCATCATGCGGCGCGCGGCCTCGATGAAGGCATTGGCGTCGTGGATCTGCGAGCCGATATGGGAATGGATACCGACGAGTTCGAGGTCTTCCTGACGGGAGTAGATGTCTTTGAGCACGGCGAGCGCAGGCCCGTCCGCAACGGCGTTCATCGCCTCGGCAAGTTTGCGTTCCTCGTCGGAGACCTTGACATGGCTCATGTCGTAAGGGTATTTGACCGAGTAATCGAGCTTGGGCTCGTATACGGTTTCTGCACCTGCAGTCGAGTTGGCTGCAGACGGATTTATTGGATTTTTCGAGCTGGAACTAGCGGTGTTTGCAGCAGAATCGTTGGCATTGGCATTGCCATGGCCACTTCCGGCACCAGCGTTTATAGCCGAACCGTTACCATCTCCCCCCTCGGCATCCGCACTTGCACCGCCGAGCTCGTCAATGATTCCAAGCACTTCCGGGCCGACGCCAGCCGGAAGCAGCGGCACACCGAATTTCTGGTCTTCGTGGGCGGTGGAGATGTATTCGTGGCCGCCGGCGTGGATGCCGGAGGTGACGCGCAACATGACGCGGGCGCGCTTGCCCAGACGATGCGCGATGGCGGCTATGCGCGCGGGTTCATCGGGCGAATCCACGACGATTTTCGAGAAGCCTTCTTTGATGGCCAGTTCGATCTCCTCGTCGGATTTGTTGTTGCCGTGCAGCACCAGCCTGCGGCCCGGAGCGCCGGCGGCGAGCGCGATTCTGATCTCCCCCATCGAACAGGTGTCGACGTGCATGCCGGCCTTTGTCACGATGCGCACGATCTCCTTGGAAAGGAACGCTTTGCCCGCGAAACTGACGTGGGTGGTGTTGGTATTGAACGCCTTCGCTGCGGCGGCAACGAATTTCTGCGCACGGTTACGCACCTCGTCCGTATCAATCAAGTAAAGCGGCGAGCCGAACTCATCCAGCAACGACGCGGCGCTGTGCCCGTGGAACGTCAGTTCGCCATTATCGTTGAACGCGGTCGCTTCCGGCCAAATCGGAGTGATGCCCATATCTTTCGTCTCTTCTTCCCATTGATCACCATATTTCAAGCTGTACATAACGATAGCGAATCAACATGAAAAATGAATCGCTTTCTCAGCCTATGACTTGGAATGTAATCTCATATTCCAAAATCATTTTCGATCGATGAGACCATATCGCGTTCATCTAACCAACATTCAAATTCGTAGAATCCCGCCAAAACCGAAATTTCGACGGGATTCTGCGGTTCTTAAATAATGCGAACTATCACATCTTGTCAGGCGCAGTTACACCTAGCATCGCAAGGCCGGAGGCAATGACGCGCTGGACGGCGTCATTCAACTGCAGACGCGCTGCTGCACGGGCCGGTCCCGGGTTCTTGGCGATGCATGCGGCTTCGAGCTTGGTAGCGTCCTTTTCGCGGGCCTCGAGGTCGGTCAGGTCCATCGGCACCACACGTTCGAGGTTGTACCACTTGTGATACGTACCGGCGAGCGCTTCGAGATAATGCGCGATCTTGTGTGGGGCGCGCAAGTCGCCGGCCTCGGAGACAATGGACGGCCACTGGGCCAAAGCACCCAGAACCTCGCCGTCAGCAGGAGTGTCGAGCAGCGACAAATCGGCGGCATTCGCGTCGATCTTCGCGGCTTCGGCGTTGCGGTCGACGTTGCAACTGCGGGCATGCGCATACTGAACGTAATACACTGGATTCTCGTTGGTGTGCGAAGCAAGCACGTCGAGGTCGATGTCGACGCTGGTGTTGTAGTCGGTGCGCGCGAGCGAATAGCGCGCGGCATCCACGCCCACGGCCTCCACCAGGTCGTCGATGGTGACGACGTTGCCGGCACGCTTGGACATGCGCACGGCCTTGCCGTCCTTCATCACGTTGACCATCTGGCCGATGAGGATCTGCATGTTCTCGCCGGGCTTGTCGCCGAACGCGGCGCACATCGCCATCATGCGGCCGATGTAGCCGTGGTGGTCGGCGCCGAGCATGTAAATCGCGATATCGGCAGGCGCGGAAGGCGAGCCCGCACGGTGACGCTTGTTGTAGTAATAGGCGATGTCGGCGGCGAAGTAGGCATACTCGCCGTTGGACTTGATGATGACGCGATCCTTGTCGTCGCCGTGCTTGGTGGAGGCGAACCAGGTGGCTCCGTCCTTCTCGTAGATGTCGCCCTGCTCGCGCAACTTGGCGATGGCCTCCTCCACTGCACCGTCCTGATACAGGCTGTTTTCATGGAACCACACGTCGAAGTTGACGCGGAAATCCTTCATGGACTGCTGGATTTCGGCGAACATCATCGGCACCGCGCGCTTTCGGAACTCCTCGCGCTGCTCGGAATCGCCCTCGCCGAGCGG
Organism: Bifidobacterium sp. ESL0728; assembly: GCF_029392015.1. Classification (NCBI taxonomy): domain Bacteria; kingdom Bacillati; phylum Actinomycetota; class Actinomycetes; order Bifidobacteriales; family Bifidobacteriaceae; genus Bifidobacterium; species Bifidobacterium sp. ESL0728. Next base: position 504,788 of record NZ_CP113925.1, on the reverse strand, counting down.
ATTGCCATCCTTGTCCTTGCCACCATCGACGCGCGGCAGGTTCAGCACGTCAACGCCATCTGCCTTGGCTTCGGCGATGACACGGTCGGCAATTTCGTTGATATACGTGCCCTTGTAGCCATCGGACGGGGTCTCCTCACCGTGAGCCGCAGCAACAAGCGATTTGGCGAAACGGTTGATCTGCTCGCCATGGTCGTTGAAGTAGTATTCGCGTACCACCTTGGCACCGTTGGCTTCGAGCACACGGGCCATGGAGTCGCCGGTCGCCGCCCAGCGTACGCCGCCGATGTGGATTGGGCCGGTCGGATTGGCCGAGACGAATTCAAGATTCAAGGTCTTGCCGCCCAAGTGGTCGTTCAGGCCGAATTCCGTGGAATGAACGGTTTTCGCCTCAGTCTCAGTGCCGGCAGCTTCGGTATCACTGTCCTTGCCCTTCCAGACTTCGACACCCTTATCAACGGGCTCCATCTCAACGCCCTGCTCGAGAATCTGCGAAACCACGGCGGCCGCCGAAGCGGAATCCAGCGTGATATTGATGAAACCGGGGCCTGCGACCTCGACAGAGGCAATGCCATCGGCGTCCCGCAGTTTCGCCGCAAATGCCTCGGCCAAATCGCGCGGCTTCATACCGGCCTTCTTGGCCAGTTGCATCGCCACGTTCGACGACCAATCGCCGTGCGCACGGTCCTTCGGCCGCATCACCGCCAGCTTTTCAACCGCCGGAATCAAATCAACGGTCAGCTCGCCGGCATCCCCCGCCGAAACCAACTCATGTGCAATATCGGAAATAAGTTCACTTAACGCTTCTGGATTCATGTTCCACAGTCTAGCGTGCCGAGTGAACCAACTGGGCCACAGACCAATGACCGGAGCCGATCGATAGTATCACCACTTTTACACGGCAGCAGCCTTGATACAGACTGCGATCTCATTTGTTATCGCCACCCCAACGCCATCACCAAACCTGTGCCATGCCCCCCCCAAAAAAAACCGGTTTCAGCGCACATTCATCAACTCGGAGAAAGCAAAGCGATGCACCGAGATTCTTAAAAAACGGAAGCTCCGGAAAAGGCAAACGGAAATCTCCAGTTCTTATATTTGCCGTTGACGATATCGGGAACCAAACTGCCATACAGAAAAAGAAAGAATATGCCGAAGGCGGGCTCCCAATTGCCATCCTTCCAATAATGATTCAAAGCGAGAACAAGGCCAATGACGAAAACCACTAGCGCAATACCGACCATGAACCAGGAAAAACCTTTGAGCAAATGGAAGTTCCGCCTTGAAAAGTTCCGTACGCAAGCCACCATGATCGCAACCTCTACCAAGCAGACAACACCGCAGGCAATCAATCCAAGGCAACCGGGCATATCTGTTGGAACAACGACCATGCACACCGCTCCGAAGGCGAACGCAAACACTGCAGCTCCAACAATCTGCGCCGCAAACTGGCACATCAGCTTGCGATCCGGGCGATAACCGAAACCCGGCTCCGTAATCCACAAGCCGTCATCGGTCTCGTCATTGAAACACATTTCGTCGCCGTGCTGGCGGGCACCGTTGTCCTCGCCGATGCTGGCCACCTTGGGGCCGGTCCGGTAGGTCGGCACACCAACTTTGATGCGGTTTTCCGGAGCGTAAGGAGACTGTTCGGAGTGGCCGGTCAAAAACATGTCGATCGTCTGCTGCACGCCCTCGCCGTTGCCGACGGCAAGCTCGCGCGCGTATTCCTCAGCGCGGCCCAGTGACCACGCCATGTCCATCATGGCCTGCAAAGCCTGCGCATACGTCTCATAAAATCCGACGTGGTAGAGCTCGCAACGTTCGCGGAAATAATACACGAACCATTTGTTGTCGCATTTCGCGAGCCCGACGCTCCTACCGTGGCGCTCCATCGTTCCACACGCGAAATTCTCCTCGCCTACGCAATCGGCGATGGACTGCGGCACCTTCCATTCCGGACCGTCGTAGGAGGTGGCGAGATTCCTGATAATCGCCGGGCGCGTGGATTGTGGGTTCTTCATTTCCAGTGCCAAATAAAGCACGGCACTCTGCGGCTTTTTGACACCGACCAATTCGTTGTTCCTATGATTGACGACGCGGCCGACAGTGTACTCACGGCCTTTGGCAGAATAGGTAAACCGATACGTCGCGTGGCTTGAAACGGAGCCCACAACATCGTTTGGCCGCCTCGTACTTGCGGACGAATGCGCGGGAGAACACTCGATTACGTCACCTTGATCGAATACTTCGTATCCCGTAACAGCGGCAACGGCCTTGAGCGCACCCAGCCAATCACGTTTCGCATCCACCGATTCGGGAATGCTCAGCGCCGGACTAATTCCGTTATCGTTGACGCTGTCATCCTCGTCGCCAAGTCGATCATCTTCCATAAAGGCTACGATACCTTCTTTTTTACGTTTGGTTTCAGCAAGCTTCATCAACACGACTCAAACTGCAGACTCAAAGTTGGAAAGGGACACATCGACAAAAGCAAAAGAGGTTATTTTTAAAAACGCTAAATGCGACGTGGGAAGTTGGCGAACGTCGTGTTCAACGCATTGGATCAGGAAATCGCAGTCATATTGTAGCCGGCTATTCCAGCAGCCAATCGACCAGGTTGACGCCTTGGATGCCGTTGGTGCTGTAAGGGACTCATCTAGGGAGAGCACCGTCTTGCGATAGTTGTCATCGATTTTGGCAAGCACTCCGAACTCGCGGTCTCGCGTCTGTTCGTCGGCGACCAGATAGGAGACTGATAATATTCGGTCTCACCATTTCGGCGCGCGATGAAATCGAAAAGCTTAAAATGCACTGAAAACTTTTGGAATTTGATGGAAAGTTTAAAGTACAGTTTAAACTCTTATGAATTTTGAAAGAAGTTTAAAGTATATTGAAAACTTTTCGCGACGAGGCAGATAGTTTTTCAGTACGATTAAAACTTATTATTAGATAACGGTTTTATTCGCGTTCAACGGTTCGCGTAGTATTGAGATTGTAATGAGTACTTCGAGGAAGACGAACTATGGGAATTCTGAATGGCGGATTGAAAGCGGAACGTCACAACTATGCAACGACAGCGGACGAAACGTACAAGGCCATGCTCGACTTGTTGCGCAACAGCAAAACATTCACATTGAAGGCTCGCAATGACAAGAAGCAGGCGTGCATCTTCACCACAGGCGTCACCGCATTTGCATGGGGCGAAGACCTTGTGGCGACTGTGGATGCGGCCGACACAGGCTCAAGTGTGAGCGCACTGGTGCGTTCCAAGACGAAGCATGCGCCACTCACCCAGATCCACAAGAACAAAAAGGACATCGAACTGTTCTTCAGCGAACTCGACCAAAAGCTGGGTTCGGCATCGGCGCAATAGAGACGATAACGGCGGGATGAAGACGGCCTAGATGCTGGATCGACGCAAAGAGGCGCTGATAAAGCACAGAATAGTGACGGCTTAAACGCGGAATAGACGTAAAACAGGCATAGACTAAACGCGCAAAGTAAGCACAAAACAGAAGACAGACAAACCAATATTGGTGTAACTTTGTGGGCCCAACGGGATTCGAACCCGCGACCTTTCGCTCCGGAGGCGAACGCTCTATCCAGCTGAGCTACGGACCCAAACAACTTTTACAGCATAGCACCGCAACCGACCAACGGCGTGGCTTCGACGGTTGGCTGCAGGACATCCTCCGTCGCTCTGACGGCATCCTTGAAAGCCAGCTCAGCGACTCCGAATCATCGCCAAACCAGCATACTTTGCGTCACGATGCAAACCGATACAGCAGAAAAGGCTCGAAAATGAGCATTCACAGACATTTCTAGCGTTTCGGCTCGCATATATGCACAGGAAAGTGCACAATGCCACCATTTCGTCTAGACTTGGAATATGTCTCCTGAAATGAACGATTTTGAATTCGACCGGCGGTTCTTCTGCCGGACCATGCCTGCGGAATTGGATGACGGCAGCGCACCGACACTGATTGTGCAGAGCTATTACGTTCACTCCGACAACTACGCGCTGCGTGTGCGCCTGACGAGCCGGAAAAATCGCATCGAGATGAACGCCAATACCGACGCGATGGCTGTGCTCGACCAATACCGGGACGACTTCTCCGAAGCGTCCGTGGCCATCAAAGGACCGTCCGTGGGTGGCACCCGTTATGAGGCCGAGCGCGAGATTGATGCCGACATTGCGGCGGAACTGATCAAACGCGGCGGACAGATTATCATCAAAAACCGCTTCGCCGCATGGATCGGCGAGGATGGTTGGGACATCGACGTGTTCGGCGGTTCCAACGCACCGCTCGTCGTGGCTGAAGCCAAGCGTTCGAGGCCGGTGACAAACCTCATCATCCCGGATTTCTGCGTCACCGAAATCACCGATCAGGCTCGTTTCTCCAACGATGGTCTCGCCGGCAGACCTTTCAGCACCTGGAGCGCAGACTTCGAGCGCGAGCTGGCCGAACAGGGCCCACACTTCGAACAGATCTACGGCCACAACCGGCACGAATCATCAACCTCCGAAGCATCTTTCTGACGGCAGCGTCACAAACATGCACGTTAGCTGATCCTAAGTGCACTTTTCCGACGCTACTGTCGGAAAAGTGCATTCTGGCGATTCTATAACGCATGTTTTTGACGGCAGCGTCGCAAACATGCATCTTACGAAAAGCAAAGTGCACTTCTCTGACAGTGGCGTCAGAAAAGTGCACTTTTGAGGATTGGAAACGATGAGCAGATTCAGGCTCGGAACATCAGCATCAAGTGATGTCACCAAACCGAATTGGCCTTAGTACATCAACGTGGAGAGGCGACGGCGGGCGGCTTTGAGACGCGGGTCGTCGGGCTCGGGGATGACGAAGTACTCGAGCAGACGCTTGCGCACCGGTTCCAAATCGGCCTTGTGACCGGCTGCGAGGAAATCAAGCAGCCGCGAGAACGCGTCCTCGATCTGTCCGCCGATCATGTCGACATCAGCGACGGCGAGCTGCGCGTCCACATCGTCGGGATGTTCGGCCGCGGTAGCACGCACCTCGCGTACATCAGCGCTGCCGGAACGGGCCAGCAGCAGGGCCTTGGAACGCTCACACGCGGCCAAGGTGTCGTTCGGGTTCGCTTCAAGTACTTGCGCATAGGCTTCGGCGGCACCGGCATAGTCGCCGTCAGCCGCAAGCTGATGGGCTTGCTGGTGCTCGGGCGGCACCTGCTCGGCCGCACCGGCACCATCTTCGCCTGCAGCCGCATCGGCGTCCGGGTCACCGGAATACGGGGCGGTTCCAGTCACACCGGCCTGCTGGGCCAGCTGCACAATTTGCGGCAGCAAGGTATCGGTGATCTGCGTCAGCTCTTCATCGCTCGGCAGTCCCTCAAGAATCGGCATCGGCCGCCCGCCAATGAGCGCGAACAGCGCCGGCGCACCCTTGATCTGGAAGGCCTGGGCAATGCCGGGCTCGGCATTGATGTCGACGCGAGCGAGCTGCACTTGCCCTTTCATACCATTGATGGCGTCACCCAACGTCTTCGCCATCTTGAAAAGACGGTCGTCGGTCGGAATCCAAAGCAACAGCACCACCGGATAAGTGGCGGAAGTCTGCAAAACAGCCTGGAACGTGGCCTCGGAGACGTCAATGACGTAACCGCCAGCGCTCGGCGCGCCACCGGCCTGACCCGGCTCGGCCTGCACCTGATGCTTGATTGAACTCAGGTCGACCGCGCCTGCCAATGAAATGCCCGGATTCGACTGAGGATTGTTTGCTGCTGCCAAAAGTGCCTTCTTTCTCGCTGCGCCATTGCGACGCAGGACTTGCTACCTACCCAAAACGTATATAACAATGCCTAATCTACCTGCCGCCCGTCCCTGCAAGCCGCCGCTTTGCCTGACGGCAGACCGGGACTCAGAGCGCTTCGACCTTGATCGGCTGGCGCTCGGCACCCACGGCGACCACCTTTTTGCCCGACTTGGCGGGCGGCACATAAAAAGCCAGAACGTTGACATAGGTCACTTTCATGGTGCCGGTGGCCTTGCCCTGGCCGAAAAGCGCACGTTCGGCATCGCTGGCAGGCTGGGATTCGCGGCCTTCGCCGGCGGTACGCGTCCATTCCGAATTGATTTGGGCAACCACCAGGTCACCACCCTCGGTGGAGCGCATCACGGCAATCTGGTCTTTGACCGGGGTGAAGGTCTGCGTCTGCGTGCCATGATTGCGCTCCATACCCTGCTGGACCGTTGTGGAAAGCTTGGCAAGATCGTCGCGGAAATAATCACTGTCGAATTTCGAAGCGAACTTGCTCTGCTGGCCGTGCGTCAACACATCCGCATAATCGTCCACCGTCTGCAGCGGGGAAAGCGGAAGGCCCGAATCATCCGCGGACCCCATGCTTGCCCCGATGGAGGGGATGGCGAATTCCGGCAACTTCGCGCCTTGGAAGAGCCTCACGACACCCCACAGCTTGTAATTGCTGCGTGGGCTCGCCTGGGTCATCACCAGCAGGCGCTTGGACTGCTGATCCTGCGTGGTGGTGGTAATCGAGAAAACGGAACGCGGCCAGCCGGACTGGGTGGGAATGATCGTCTGCGCGATGTCCTTGGGAATGGTGGCCTTCGGGTCCATTGCCCCAGTGGCCTGCGCAATCGACAGTTCGCTGGTCCGCACTTCAAGGGCCGGCCCGGTGACGCGCTCCGAAAGCCCGTCGGGGGTCTTGGCCTTGTCCGAAGCGTCCAGGACGTCGAGGACCGTCTTGCGTATTGCCTTTTCCTGTCCTTCGGTGATGTCCGGGGTCTGGGTGGAGGATTCGGCTCCTTGCGGTTGCGGGGTTGATTCGCCGCACGCAGCAGCGCCTACCATGGTTGCCGCTGCTAGCACCACGGCCGTCAAAGTTTTCAACAGTTTTTTCGTGCTCATGCGTTCTCTCCGTCCCCGTTCACATTCGGCGTCTCACCGGTTGCCTCTGACGTGGCCTGGGCGGTGCCGGCCCCATCGTTCGTATCGCTGTCTGACCCCTCTTCGGAATATAACCGGGCGAAATAATCACGAAGGTCGTTTTCGGAAATCACCGTGGTCTTGGCCTGCGCGTGGTTTTTGTCGATCAATTCATCGGCGCTTGAGGTTGTGCGAACCTTGCCGTTTTGAGCGTTGGCGTGTTCGGCGTCACTGGACTCGACGTTGCCTTCGGGGCGCTCGAGCGACACGGCCACGTTGGCATCTCTATAGTCGGTGCTCTGATCTTCATGACCATTGGCATTGCCGTGGTCGTCACTGCTGCTTTGACTATTGGCAGTATCGACATTGCCATGGTTGTTGTCATTATCGTGATTGACTAAATTACTGTAATCACCAAAGACATCATTGCCGCCATGTTCGACCGTGGCATGCCGTGAATGCCTGCCGACGTGAGCCGCCGACACTGCAGCATCCGACTCGGATTCCTGCTCCGGCTTGCCGCGATGCCGCGCAAACCGACTCATATCGTGATTGTTTTCATCAGTATTTACAGCACCCGCGTCCTCGGAAGCCTGCTCAGAGGATGTATCCGTCGCTACCGCAGATTCGCTGGAACTTTCCGGCTCGGCACTCTGAGATTGAACGGTTTGTGCTTCACTGGTCGTGATTTCGCTTGTGTCCTCGATCGTTTGGGGCTGGAAAGCAGACGTCTCCTTCTGGGCATTCTGGGCAGAATCGCCGGGGGCCGGATTATTCTGGTCCGCATCCGCAGCATTGTGGTCGGGAACTTCCTCGGCACCTTCCCCTGCATTCTTGGCATCCGCTGCATCCGCTGTGTCCTCGGCGTTTTCATCAGTATCGTTCTGCATCTGCATATCGGCCACGAGATTGCGTCTGGTCGGGTCGATGATGCTGGGTGCCGAAACGTCGACATCCGAAAGTCCGGCATCCGAGCTCACGGATAGCAATGGCCCGTCGTTCAACGCCGCTCCCGTGCCACGCTCATCTGAAGACGCGGTGCTCGAACCAGCACCCGCAAGGTCGGAGGGTTGGATCTTATGAGACGGACGATGGTTATGGCTCGAATGGGTCAGGCTTGTCTTGAGCACGGCGATGCTGCCGGTCATGGCCTCCGAAATGGAGACCTCCTCGGCCTTCGCCTTCTCGCGCACTTCACGGCGCTTTTTACGCTTGCGTTTGAACGATTCGTTCGCCATAATCGCAAAGATCGAAGCAGACAGTACGGTCAACGCGACACACACAATCGCGGCGGCAAAGAACGGCATGGCGTGGTTAGGCACCCGGTCGCGCACCCAATGCATGGTGATGGTGACGCTCGGTTTCGCGGACTTCTGGGCCGACGCCCCCATATCGACGATCATCACCTGATCGCTTTTCACATCATTGAGATTCAAGGTAATCGCGGAATCGCCGCACTTCACGTTCGTCCACATATCCGAATCCTTGAACGCCACTTCGCCGTCGCCTTGTGTAGCGGCAATTTTCGGCCCGGTCGCGGTTTTCGTGGAAAGCGCCTTCCAACCATTCAGTCCGGTGACGCGGGTGTAGTCCTGGCCGGCCAGCCAGCCGGTGGCGTCCTTGGCGTTGCCCAAGGCCACGCAGGTCTGGGTTGCGGATTCGGCGTTTTCGTTTGTATCGGATTTGGATGAAGACTCTGCCGCGTTGCCCTGAGTGCCCACTTTGACATTGACCGATTTGGCAAGCAGGTTCAACATTCCCGAATCGGTGACGATATAGCGCGTTCCGGAAATCGAAGTGCTCGCGCTCACCTCACGCGCAGGTTTCCAAACGGTCATATTCAAGGTGCCCAAGACGATAAACAGCACTGCGAGCAACCCGAAAACGGGCGCGACGACACCACGCATGACAGTCGCGTGTTTGGTCGGCTTTGCGTTGTGTTTATGCTGTTTATCGTGTGTTGAAGTCATATCGCCTTATATTCTACAGGGCCTATCCGATAGAAGTCTGGGAAAAACGTTCCTCATCGAAGCCGAATAACAATAATCCATGTCCCCGAATCGCTATCATTCCTTGAAAAATCCGCGATACAACTTTCGCCGATTCTTTTGTTCAGAGATGAAATACGTCAGGATAATTCTTACAAAATGATAATTCGGCAACTAAATCAGGGTTCAGGGCTAATGTTGGGATGCATGAGCAACAATCACTCGCGAACATTCGGTCGCATTCTCGCCGCCGCCTGCGCCATCGCCTTATCATTCGGCATGGCAGCGTGCGGGTCAGGCGACAACAGCAAATCCTCCAATTCTTCTGGCGATACACAGATGGCCGGAGTCAAGGCCACCGGAACGCTCGGCAAGAAGCCGAAGATCACGTTCCATACCCCGATGACCGTGGTCAACAATTCCTACGCCGTACTGCAAAAAGGCAACGGCCCGGCGATTCAGAAAGACAACCACGTATGCATACAGGGCATCGCGCTCAATGCCAAAGACGGCAGCGAGATGATCAGCACCTGGGAGAAGAACACGCCTGACTGCTCGATGGTGATGAACGAAGAGGGCATCAACAACAAGACGTATTATAATGTGCTCAAGAATCAGAAGATCAACTCAACGATCGCTTTCGGCGTCAACGACCACAACAAGTCGAGCACCTCATACATCATGGCGATTACCCTCGTTTCCCAGTCCAAGCCAATCACTCGCGCCGAGGGCGACAAGGTCACCGATGTACCGGCGAATCTGCCCAAGGTGACGCTCAACGAAAAGGGCGCTCCGTCCATCGACTTCAACGGATACAAGCCCGGCAACGATCTCGTCGTCCAGCCGCTGATCAAGGGCAAAGGCAAGAAGGTGGCCGAAACCGACACCATCGACGCCCAATACACCGGCTGGGTGATGGGAGCGGACGGCAAGCCCTCGCAGTTCGATTCCTCCTGGGACCGTGGCAAGCCCGCGCAATTCTCGTTGCAGCAGGTTGTCAAGGGTTGGACTCAAGGTTTGGCTGGACAGACGGTCGGTTCGCAGGTGCTGCTCGTCATTCCACCGTCTTTGGGCTATGGCAACGAGGCGAAGGACAAGATTCCCGCCAATTCGACGCTCTACTTCGTGGTCGATATCCTCTACGATTACGGCCAGATGCAGACCCAGCAGTGAGCTGCTCGCCGAAATCTGAGAATTAGCGAAGCAACAAAATTCCCGGACATTCGCCATTGCGTGATGTCCGGGAATTTTCGTATCGGCCACGACCGCGCACCGACTTCGGTTTGAGGTTTATAGACCAAACACAGGTTACAACCAACTTTTTAGTCTATAACCCCGATTTGGTTAATCAGAGAGACCGATAGATGACAACCATACTGCGTAAGCAGCACACCGAATGAAGAGACTGGCGAGTTTTATTTGGCACTGATTCTTATCTCGTTAGAACAGGCGTAGGCTGTCGTCGTCGGTGCCTTTCATGTCCTCGTAGTCGAGAATCAGACAGTCGAAGCCTCGCTCGGTCGCCAAGACGCGAGCCTGCGGGGTGATGGTCTGAGCAGCGAACATGCCGCGAACCGGTGCCAGCAGTGGATCTTTGTTCAAGAGCTTGACGTAACGGGTGAGCTGTTCGACGCCGTCGATGCCGCCGTGACGCTTGATCTCGATGGCGACGTGCTGGCCGTTGCCGTCGATGGCCATGATGTCGACCGGGCCGACGGGCGTCGGATATTCGCGACGCACCAGCTTCGCGCCCTTGCCGATGCGCTCGATCTGCGCGGCCAGATAATATTGAAGGTGGTCCTCGACGCCGTCCTTGACGAGCCCCGGGTCCTCCCCCAAATCGTAGGTTTCGTCGGAATAGACATGCTGCACCGTCACTTCAAGGACGTCGGTCGACTTCTGAGCGGCCACGCGGAATACCTTCTCCGGCAACGGCTCGGAATCTGTGTCGATGTCGGAAATCGCAAGCGCACTGCTATCTGTGTCTCCATCCGCATCCGAAACTGCGGCTGTGTCCGAAGAGCCGTCTGCAACGACGTTACCGTCCGATTCCGCCACAGCTTCGCTATCTTCTTCTCGTTTTTCCGGCACACTTGCATCACCGGCTTGCGCCTCACGCTGTGGCGTGACTTCCTTGATGGTGCAGGGCGCGGCCATCCAGTTGAGCGGCTTATAGGAACCTAGTTCCGAGAAAATCAGCAGGCTCTGGTCAGCTTTGATCATCAGCACGCGCTTGGCCATGGGCAACGAGGCGTTGAGCCTTCCGGAATAGACGGCAGAGCAGTCAGCAACAATAATTCGCACGTTGGCTACCTTACCCGAACCTCTGGGCGAACCCCCAAATCCGACTCATAAGATGTGTCGTGAAAGTACCTACATATGGGTAAAGCAATCAACTATCAAGAACATAGAAAGGCGGAGACACCGAATGCATCGATGTCTCCGCCTTATTGACGAAAGTCGCCAACGGACTGGCCGAGCTATTACTCGCCGGTCGCCGTCGGATCCTTCTTGGTGTCCACGCCGGTTTCCACGGCGACGGTCAACGAGTTGGAATCGAAGGAAGCAAATCCGTCGGTCACCTCGAAGCTGTGACGGTTACCGTCGACGTCAATGGCCGAAACCGTCCCCTTGTCGATCGCCGTAAGGATAGGCTCGTGGTCAGGCAGAAGGCCCATACCGCCCTCGCTCGCGGGGATGGAAACGGACTTCGCCTCTCCCCTCCAAAGCGGACGGTCGGAAGCAACGATATTCACCTTCATCGTTGAGCCAGCCATTACGCAAGTTCCTTCTGCATGTCGTGCCACTTGTGCTCAAGGTCATCGATACCACCGATGCCGTTGAACGCCTGCTCGGGCAGCTCGTCGTATTGGCCATCGCAGATGCGCTTGAACGCCTCGACGGTCTCGTCGGCAGGAACATAGGAGCCTTCCAAGCCGGTGAATTTCTTCGCGACGTAGAAGTTCTGGCCCAAGAACTGCTGGATCTTGCGGGCGCGGTTGACGGTTGTCTTGTCTTCCTCACCGAGCTCGTCGATGCCGATCAGGGCGATGATGTCCTGGAGTTCCTTGTTGCGCTGCAGAATCGCCTTGACTCGGTTCGCGGTGTCGTAGTGCTCCTGGCCCACGTAGCGCGGATCAAGAATTCGAGAGGTGGACGACAGCGGATCGACGGCCGGGTAGATGCCCTGGGAGGCGATGTCACGCGAAAGTTCGGTGGTCGCATCCAAGTGGGCAAAGGTCGTGGCCGGGGCCGGGTCGGTGTAATCGTCGGCGGGCACGTAAATGGCCTGCAACGAGGTAATCGAGTGGCCACGGGTCGAGGTGATGCGCTCCTGCAGGGAGCCCATCTCGTCGGCCAGGTTCGGCTGGTAGCCCACGGCGGACGGCATACGGCCAAGCAGCGTGGAGACCTCGGAACCCGCCTGCGTGAAGCGGAAGATGTTGTCGATGAAGAGCAACACGTCCTGATTCTCGACGTCGCGGAAGTACTCGGCCATCGTAAGCGCCGTCAGCGGCACGCGAAGACGCGTCCCCGGGGGCTCATCCATCTGACCGAAGACCAATGCGGTCTTCTCCAGAACGCCTGCATCACCCATCTCGCCGATCAGGTCGTTGCCCTCGCGGGTACGTTCGCCGACGCCGGCGAACACTGAGACGCCGCCGTGGTTCTGCGCCACGCGCTGGATCATCTCCTGAATCAGCACCGTCTTGCCGACGCCTGCGCCGCCGAAGAGGCCGATCTTGCCGCCCTCGACGTATGGGGTCAGCAAATCGATGACCTTGATGCCCGTCTCGAACATCTTGGTGCGGCTTTCGAGCTGGTCGAAGGCCGGTGGGTTGCGGTGGATGGACCACCGTTCCTTGATTGTGATTTGCTCATCGGGCTTCTTGTTCAGAATGTTGCCCGTAACATCGAACACATGTCCCTTGGTCACGTCGCCGACCGGCACCTCGATGGGGCCGCCCGTGTCGGTGACCGTGGCGCCACGCACGAGGCCATCAGTAGGCTTCAATGCGACGGCGCGCACCGTGGAATCGCCGATCTGCTGCTCGACCTCAAGGGTAATCTCCTTGACGGTCTCGCCTTCGGTGTCGCCCACGTTGCTGATCTTGACTTTCAGGGCATTGTAGATGTCGGGCAGGTGCCCCGCGGGGAACTCGGCATCAATCACCGAACCCTGGACACGTGTGATGCGTCCGGCATTCAGGTCTTTCGCCGAATCGGCGGAGGTCGCGCTGGACTGAGCCGTTGACTCGTTTTCTGCCATGTGCGTTCCTACTCTTCCTCTTTGTTCAGCGCATCTGCGCTGCTGATTATCTCAGTAAGTTCCTGGGTGATCGCCGCCTGGCGCGAAGCATTAAGCTGGCGCGTAAGCGAATCGATCAAGTTATTGGCGTTGTCGGTCGCGGTGTGCATGGCGTTCTGCCGGCTTGCCGTCTCGGAGGCGGCCGCTGTCAGCAGGCATTCATGGATACGGGACTGCACGTATTTCGGCAGAATCGCATCAAGCACCTTATCGACGCTCGGTTCGAAGGCGTAGAGCGGTGTGGTGTCACTGTCCTGCGCCGCAGGGGCCGCGTCCGCTCCGGTTTGGCCAGTTGTCGACTTCACGCCGGCATCGGCGTTGCCGCCTTGCTTGGCCCCCGCAGCACTTTCGGCCTTCCGGTCGTTGTTGCGCACGAGTTCGACAGGCAGCATCCGCAGCACGCGGACCTTCTGCACCACCATGTTCACAAATTCCGTGAAGATGATATACAGCTCGGAGACGCCGCCTTGGGCTGCCGGTTTCATGTAGTCATCCAACAGCCTGTCCGAAATTTCCCTGGCGATTTCCGCGCCCGGTTGGTCGCTGTTGCCTTCCCATGTCGCCGCGATCTCACGATTGCGGTAACGGTAATAGGAAACGCCGCGACGACCGAAGACGTAAAGCAAAGGCTCCTTGCCCGCCTTATCGAGGCGTCCAAGCAACGATTCCGTCTCACGGATAATCGACGAGGTATAGGCACCGGCCATACCGCGATCCGACGTCAAAGCCAGAACAGCAACCCGAGGGTTCTTTTCCGTGGACTTGACAATCGGATGATCGATATCGGTATGTGCGGCCAGTGCTTGGACGGCATCGAAAATCGCGTCGCTGTATGGCTTCGCATTCAGCGCCACGGTACGTGCCTTGGCGATATGCGAAGAAGCGATCATCTCCTGCGCGTTGAAGATCTTGCCCAACGACGTAGTGGAGGCGATACGTGATTTCAATCCGAGTTGCGAAGCCATGGGTTACTTATCCCCCGCCACAATCTTTTCCTGCTCGATCTTGGTCGGCGTGGTAACTGTAGATTTCTTGACAACCAACGGCTTGCCAGCCTTGGTGACGTAGTTCTCGCGGTATTTCTCCACGGCCTCGTCCAAAGCCTTCTCCGTCTCCTTGGTGAAGTTTTCGGTGTCACGAATCGTCTTCAGAATGTCGGTGTTGTGATCGAGATAGTCCAACAGGCCATGCTCGAACGGCAGCACGTCGACAATCTCCAGATCATCGAGCTTGCCATGGGTGCCGGCCCACACGGAGACGACCTCCTGCTCCATCGAATACGGAGAGAACTGAGGCTGCTTCAACAGCTCGGTCAAGCGGGCGCCACGCGTCAGCTGCGCCTTGGAAGCCGCATCCAGATCGGAGGCGAACATCGCGAAGGACTGCAGCGAACGATACTGTGCCAGCGAGATCTTCAAAGTGCCGGAAACCTTCTTCAACGCTTTGGTCTGGGCCGCGCCACCGACGCGAGAGACCGAGATGCCGACGTCCACTGCGGGGCGCTGGTTGGCATTGAACAGGTCGGACTGCAGGAAAATCTGACCGTCGGTGATGGAAATGACGTTCGTCGGGATGTAGGCGGACACGTCGTTCGCCTTCGTCTCCACAATCGGCAGACCGGTCATCGAACCGCCGCCAAGGTCATCGGAGAGCTTGGCGCAACGTTCGAGCAGACGGGAATGCAGATAGAAGACGTCTCCCGGGTAAGCCTCACGCCCCGGCGGGCGACGCAGCAGCAGGGAAATCGAGCGGTAGGCCTCGGCCTGCTTCGACAGATCGTCGAAGACGATGAGGACGTGCTTGCCGTGATACATCCAGTGCTGGCCGATGGCCGAGCCGGTGTAGGGGGCGATGTACTTGAAGCCTGCGGAATCGGAAGCCGGGCTGGCCACGATGGTCGTGTAATCCATCGCACCTGCCTCTTCAAGGCTCTGACGCACAGAGGCGATGGTGGAGCCCTTCTGGCCGACCGCAACATAGATGCAACGCACCTGCTTCTTGGGATCGCCACTCTCCCAGTTGCTCTTCTGGTTCAAAATCGCATCGATCGCGATGGCCGTCTTGCCTGTCTGGCGGTCGCCGATGATGAGCTGTCGCTGACCACGGCCGATCGGTGTCATCGCGTCAATGGCCTTCAGGCCCGTGGAAAGCGGTTCCACAACGGGCTGACGATGCATCACGTCCGGGGCCTGCGCCTCGAGAATTCTGCGGCCTTCGCTTTTGATTTCACCCAAGCCATCGATCGGTTTGCCCAGAGGGTCAACCGTACGCCCGAGATAGCCGTCGCCGACCGGCACGGAAAGCACCTCTCCGGTGCGCCGTACCTCCTGGCCTTCCTCAACACCTGCGAAGTCGCCGAGGATAACCACGCCGATTTCACGGGGATCAAGGTTGAAAGCCAGGCCGAGCGTGCCGTCTTCGAACGTCAGCAGCTCGTTGGCCATGCAACCAGGCAGTCCCGTTACATGTGCGATGCCATCGCCGGCCGTGGCGACATAGCCCACCTCTTGAGTGGGAGTGTCGCTGGGCTTGTACGAATCGACGAAATCGTCGAGAGCCTTTCGCACATTCGCAGGATCAATGGTAAGTTCTGCCATGATCACTCCTTATTGATTAATTTGTTGACTGATAAGTCTTAGTACCGGGTGCCGTTTTCAGGCACCTTGTTTGGCTGCGCTGTTCTGCTTACATTTCCGTGGTCACTTTGCGACGCAGTTGCGAAAGCTGGGCTGCCACGGTGTTGTCAGTGACGTCCGCTCCGATCTGCACGCGCATGCCACCCAGAACCGCGGGATCGACCGATGAATTGATATGCACCGGACGTCCAAGCTTAGTCGTGTAGATCTCGGTAAGCCGTTTGATCTGCGCCTTGTTCAATGGTGTAGCCGTGGTGACGGTGACCATGGACCTGCCCATATGACGGGTGAACTTAGCGATAAGCCACTCAAGCGTCTCGAGGAAGCGGCGATGACGAGGATTCGCCACCGCGTGCTCGGCCAATCTCATGGTCACCTTGTTGAGCTTCGAATCTCCGAAAACCGCATGCAGAAGGTCAAGGCGTGCCTTGGCCGGTGCAAAGTCGTCGGAAAGCTTCGAACGCAAGACCGACATCCTGAGCATTGCTGAATGGATCTCTGCCAGTTCGACAGAAACAAGAAGTGTGCTGTCGGTCGCATCAGCGTAATACATCATGGCGTCCACCGCGAAATCCTCGACGGCGTTGGCGATATCGCTGACCCGGCTCCAATTGCGTGAGACCAGATCGGTAAGAATCTCGACCGTCAGGGGATCAGCCTGTCCAGCAAGAATATTCTTGACCAACGCAACCTTGTCGGCAGTAGGCCGGGACGGATCGGTGAGCGAACGCTCCACCTGTACATCATGGTCAAGCAGATTGGTGACGACGAACAGTTCTTCACCGATGCGCCATGTCTCGGTTCCCCTGGCACTTAGTTTCGGAGCCAAAGAATCACGCGATATGCGATCGGCGTTCACTGACGCTTCTCCTCGCATTGTTCACCTCACCTTCTTTGAATAGATGCTGTCCATCAAATCCATGTATTGCGACATACTCCGACGATTGGCGGAACCTGTCACTTCTTATTGTCCGTTTTCTCGTCGAGATTGTCGATCATGTCATCAAGCATATTGCTCTGCACGTCGCTGTCCTGAAGCTTGGAGCCCAGGATCTTGCCGGCAAGAGCCGTGGCCAATGTACCGACTTCGCTCTTCAAGCTCACCATAGCCTGCTGTTGCTGCGAGGCTATCGAACGCTGGGCGTTCGCCGTGATCTGCTCCGCTTCCTTATCCGCGCGGGTATGGGCGTCGGAGATAATCTTCGTCGCCTCGTTGCGTGCGTCATCGGTGATCTTCGAAGCATCGACACGAGCATTGTTGAGCTGGTCCTCATATTTCTTCTTGGCCGCATCCGCATCGTTTTTGGCCTTCTTGGCCTTGTCGATGTTGCCTTCGATCTTTTCGGCGCGCTCGTCGAAAATCGCGTTGAATTTGGGCATGAAGAACTTGTAGAAGAACAATGCGACGATAACGAGAATAATCAGGGACCACACAATGTCGTAGACCTTGGGAATAAACAGATCAATGCCGCCGTCCGCAAGTGTCATCATGAAGTCCTCCTTTCACGTTTTTGTTGCTGTTTGTACTTTCTTGCCAAGTTATGAGACTACTTGATAAGCAGAGCCACGAAGCCGAGCAGGCCGAGGAGCTCGACCAGAGCCAGACCGATGAACATGATGGTCTGAATCTTGCCGCTCATCTCAGGCTGGCGGGCCGTGGATTCCATGGCCTTGCCGAACAGGATGCCGAGGCCGATGCCTGGGCCGATGGTGGCGAGACCGTAGCCGATGACGCTCAGGTTGCCGGCAACCTCTGCGAGGGTGATGATATCCATTTGTTTTCCTTTCTAACGGGATGGATTCACGTTAAAAACTTGAATTCTTTTTGTCACGTTTTGTTGTTGGACTATCGCGGGCCTCTCACTCGTCCGGATAGCTCAAGTTGATGTAGACCGTGGCCAGAATCGCGAAGACGTAAGCCTGCAGGAAGGCGATGAACGCCTCGAACAGGGTCATCACGAAACCGCCGACGAACCAGAGACCGCCCACCGGGATGCCGACGAACTTGTTGGCCGCCTCGATGAACCAGTACTGGGCGAAAGCCAGGCAGGTGGCGAGCACCAAGTGGCCTGAGATCATGTTGGCGAAAAGTCGAATAGTCAGCGAGGCCGGGCGGACGACCAGCAGCTCAAGCAGCTGAATCGGCGCGAGCAGAATGTAAATCGGCCACGGCACTCCAGGAGTGAAACATTCGTCGCGAATATAGTGCCACAGGCCCTTTTCGCGGATTGCCGCGATCCAATACTGGATAAGCACCCAAATGGCGAAGACCAACGGCATCGTCACCGTTGCCGTCGCGGCCATGTTTGCACCAGGAATGATGCCGAAAAGATTGAAGACGAAAATCGTAAAGAACAACGTCGAGATCATCGGCACATAACGCTTGCCACGCAACTCGCCCATCGTCTCGTAAACGACGTTGTTGCGCACAAACTCGATGCCGTACTCGATCAGCCCTTGCCAACGACCGGGAATCAGCTTGGCACGCGCCGCAGTGATGCCGAGCACCAAAAGCAGAACGACCATAGCGACGATGCGGATGAGAATGATGCGGTTGATAGCGAATGGCGTGCCCTGGAAAAGAATCTCCGGAGGCAGGAAGTCATTGACACCCGGCAAATCCGGACCGGACGACGACGCCAACAACATATTCGCGCCAACAGCTTCGATCATGTATCCTCCCTGATTTGTCTCAGGCTTACCAGTCTATTCCACACAGCGGAAATGGAAGTGTCGCTTTCCACATATCGATGCGAATTGCCAACAATCTCACTTCTTGGGTCTTCCGGCGACAAAAAATCATGACGGATTTGACATTCCCCACACGATTCTCGACTTCGAGCGACCGGTGACGATTGTACGTCGCTTTTTCTAAAAATGTAAATCACGTCACAATTATTGCAAATACTAGCATTTACAGATAATTATCAACATCAACAATCAATTTGATGTCGGAATATTTCAACTTTTGACGTTGTTGGGGATAAGCCCATATCCATCACTTTCGAGCGGTTTGAAACAATCATTGCGCGGGGCACCCGGCTCATGTCGAATGGAACGGTCCGTGCCCAATTTCTTCTCTGCGCGAAGTTTTGGAACCGCCCTCAAATCGTACGGCGTGGTTTCGTAGACCCAGTTGAGCCAGTTACGCCAGAGCAGATTCGCGTGGGCACGCCACGAGAAAAGCGGCTCCATCGTAGGGTCGTCGTGCGGGAAATAATTGGCTGGGAACGGCACGTTGGTAAGGCCTTTGGCCTTGTCTCGCTCATATTCGTCGCGCAAGGTGTATTTGCCGTATTCCCAATGACCGAGTACGAAAACCTCGGAAAAATCGCGCGCGGCGATGAGGCCGGAACCCGTCTGGGGGCCCCAAGTGAGCACCTGCAGATCTTTGTTTTTTGCGATGTCGTCCTCGTTCATACCGGCCACACGCGAATGCGGCTGCAGGGAAATCTCGTCGAAACCGTTGGTGATGAAGCAGTATTCGTCCTGCAGATATTGCGGGAACACGCCGAAAAGCTTCTCTTTGAAATCTACTTTGCGGATGCCGTAACGATAGTTGAGACCGGCCATCGCGCCCCAGCACAGGTACATCGTGGAGAAAACGTGGGTCTGCGCCCAATCGAGGATCTGAGTCAATTCGTTCCAATAATCGACCTCTGCGAAATCAAGCTGCTCCACTGGCGCACCCGTGACCACCAGGCCGTCGTAATAGTTACTTTTGAACGCGTCGAAGTTCTCGTAGAACTTGAGCAGGTGGTCGGCGCTGACGTGCGTGGACTCGTGGGTGGAGGTCTTCATGAAATCGATGTCGACCTGCAGCGGAGACTTGGAGATCAGACGCAACAGCTGCGTTTCCGTCTCGATTTTCTTGGGCATGAGATTCAAAATGACCAACTTCAGGGGGCGGATCTGCTGCTGCTCCGCTTCCGGTTTCTCGATGGCGAAGATTCGCTCGCTCTCGAGTATTTCACGCGCCGGCAGTCCGCTGGCAATCTTGATAGGCATGGTTCCATTATGGTCGCAAATCTCCCCTCATAGCAAAAAACGCGCCGGAAATTTGACATTTGTGTCATTACCCGTAACCTTGAATATTGCTGTCTTAAACAGCCGTCGCGGGGTGGAGCAGTTCGGTAGCTCGCTGGGCTCATAACCCAGAGGTCTCAGGTTCAAATCCTGACCCCGCTACCAAAAGCCCGGAATCTTAACGATTCCGGGTTTCATTATTTTTCGATAACGCCAAGGTACGCTTAAAACTGCGCTATAACCCAGCAACGAAAGCTGAAGAAAAAAGCATATCTGAGTCTAAGCACTCCAATTCGAATGTTTGACTCAACCGCTGCTTCGCAGTTTTCAGCAAAACCCTAAAATCCTTAAAATAAACCTTTGATCTTATGCATCAATATCGTACGGATTTATCGAAACAGGTTTAGGCGGCATGTTGTAATTGGGATCACTTGGGTTAACCATTCGTACCCGGACCAGAAAAGTGGCATAACCGGAGTATTGGAAGCAACTTTGAATTCTTCCGTCCATTTGTTCATAGCCCAAAAGCGCACCCTCATTGGTGCACATCGAGTCTGAAAGCGGAAAACCGTCCGTCGTAAAATCACGAACATTGTTGTAGTAACGACCAGTTCCGGGAATGAGACCTACTATGAACGGGGAATCAGAATGAAGATGAGCTTCGTCCCAAAAGCTCATTGGCTTCCCTACTGCGCCGGAAGCATCTTCCCCACAATTATCGGCACTGATTGTTCCCTGTACCATCGCATCTGTGTTCACTCCTGTGGGAATCGCGGCATAGAAGCGGACATTACGTGCAACAAGCTGAAGGCTCTCCGCAGCTGTGTTATGAATAAGCGCCCTGACCATATAGACGTGGTCGTCAATCGCCTCTACGGAATTTGAAAAACGACTTGCCCCGTCAGCCGGACTCCCGTTTGCAGGCTCTCCGCTCATTGGTCTTCCGGTAGCAGTCGGCCCGCTATTTGGCAGTCCGGTCGCATCTCTGATGACAACGAAGGCTCGCTCGTCGCCGAACTGAGGGTCATCGGTAATCGTGTCAAAAGTAATCGAACGCGCCGGGTTCGCCATCGTATGGGTTTCGCGGTCTGGACCCCACAAGCAAATCCCGTCATGCAGTTTGCGTCTCACTGATTTGATGTGCTCTTTGAACCCGCCAAATATCAAATTATCGCCCGGCAAACCAACCGGCTGCCCTAGTACCATTCCCATTCCCGCTGCCATTATGGGTTCGCCCCCATCTTTTCAAATCTGTATTCTGCCGCTTGCTTCGAGAAAGCGAAGAAAATCGAACTTTGATTCTCAATTGGATTCTCTACAAGAAATTATATGGAATATAACAGAAATCGACAGTATTTTCCCTTTTATTGATTCTTAATACATTCCAGCCAATCTGAATAACAAAGCGAGAAAGTTACCATCCAGTTCGGCGAACAAGCCAAAGGAATATTCGTTGCGTTCAGATTGCATAGATCAAGATTATTTTTATTGGGTTATGAAGCAAAGATGCGCAGCACAAGAATAGCCGGACCGAGGAATGAAAAATCCATCGATCCGGCTATTGACAGTATTTACGCGCTATATGGAAATGAAAAGCCTCCTTTTACTTATTGGTTTTCGGTGTTGTCAGGTCGTAGATCGTCACGCCGTCGACGGTCTGGGACTTGAAGTTGGCTTTGACCCAGGTGGCGATCTGGCTGGAAGCGTTGGAACCGCCCATCTGGTTGCCGCCCATGCCGCCACCCATTTCGCCGCCACCGATGTAATAGTGGATCCTGCCCTCCTTCACGTAACGCTTGAACTGCGCAAGCGTGGGGCTCGGGTCGGAGCCGTTGAAACCACCGATCGGCATGACCGGCTTCTGTGTGGCCAGCTGGTAGCCGGACGCGCTCTGCGAACCTGTGGCCGCGGCGATCCATGTGTATTGGTCGGCATCTTTCATCAGGAGCTTTTTAAGCTTGGTACCGACCGAACTCGCGCCATCACCGCCAAGCAGGCCGCCTGCGCCACCGTGGCCGTTACGCGTGCCGCGTTGACCTCGTCCCGACTGTCTTCCACCACCGAAACCGGTTTGACCGCTTCCGTTATTATTGCCGCTTCCGTTATTGCCACCGCTTCCACCGCTTTGACCATTCGTGTTCGGAACTCCGCCGGTGGTGTTGGAATTGCCAGAGCCTTGGGTGCTGTTGCCGCTGCTTCCCGAATCCGGCTTTCCAGACATTCCAGACGTTCCATCGAAATTATTCGATCCATTACGGCTGTTCATGAATCGATTTCTCGATCTGCCGGAACCGCCGCCAGGGACACTATTGGGTCCAGCGCCTTGAGCGGATTGACCTTGCGTGGTGCCGGGAGAGGAAGAACCGTCAAAATCGTTTGAACCATTGACGTTGCCTTGATTATTCTGACCATTCTGGCTATTCTGGCCGGACGCACCGGCGCCAAAACCACCTTGGTCTTGCTGACCACGATTTCCTGAACTGCTCTGGCCTTGGCCCCGCTGACCTTGCTGGCCTCCGCCGGGCATACCGCCTCCGGGACCACCTTGGCCGCCGAAACCGCCACGGCCTCCGTGACCACCGCCGGGGCCTCCCATCGAGCCTGAAACCTCCGGACCAGCAGTGACTATCGAACCGTGATGGCCGGTGGCGACGGTATAACCTGTCCACGCGGTGGGGCCGGCGTAGAGAGTGACCACTGCCAAAACGATGCCGACCAGTCCGATCTTGTTGACCACTTTGCCACCGTTGCCGGAACGCAAGGCGTGCAGTGAACGAATCGGTAGCAGAGCGATGGCCGAAACCAGCAACGCAAGCGTCGCCACAATGCCCACAATCAGCACCGCCGGGCGCAACCATGGCAGCCACGAGGAACGCGACAGCAATTGCGCGGCCCACAACGTACTGACGAGCACCAAAATCGTCGCGAGCAGACGCGACCACAAGGCATCACGCCGTTCCCAAAGATTTTGCGCAGCCACAGCGACCATCACGGCAACCGCTGGAGCGAGTGCGACAGTGTAATACTGGTGGAAGATGCCGCCCATGAAACTGAAGGTCAACCAGGTGACGGCCAGCCAGCCGCCCCACACCATCACACCGGCACGACGCATATCGGTGCGACGGACACGAATCGAGACGGCAAGACCAATGAGAATGCCGGCAAATGCGATAGGGGCAAGCCAGGAAATCTGGGTGCCATAGACACCATCGAAAAGACGCGTGATACCGGTCGTACCCCACATACCGCCACCTTGGCCGTGGCTGCCGTGACCTTGACCACCACCGACGCCAGGAACACCGCCAGGTCCGCCGGCCATACCACCGGTCATGGCGGTGTAGGCGTTGCCCAGCGTTTCGGAAATCTTGCTGCCTGCAGAGGAACCGGCACCGGCATGAGTACCTGCGTGACCGCCTCCCCCTCCCGGGACGACGGAACCCGTTTCGTTGCCGGTCAAGCGGCCGAAACCGTTGTAGCCGAAAGTGAGTTCGAGGAAGGAATTGTTCTGCGAGCCGCCGATATACGGCCGGGATCCCGCGGGGACGATGACGGTGAGCAAAACCCACCAACCGGCGCTGACCACCATCGCCGCAAGCGCGACGAAACTGTCGACCAAACGCCGCCAGAATTTGGTGGGCGAGGCAATCAAGATCGCGAGCGCAAAGCCCGGCAGCACAAGGAATACCTGCATCTGCTTGGTGAGGAAACCGAGGCCGATGCATACGCCGGCGAGCGCCAGCCACAGGGTTCGTTTGCGGTTGTCTCTGCGGTCGGGGTCGTATTCCAGCGCACGCAACACCGAGGCCGAAGCGGCAACCATCAGTAAGACCAGCAACGCATCAGGATTATCGAAACGGAACATCAACGCGGCCACCGGTGTCAAAGCAAGGGTAGAACCGGCAATGATGCCGGCCCAATTGCCCCAATACCGCCGTACCGAGGCGTATAGCAGCCAGACGCTCAACACACCGCACAACGCTTCGGGAAGCAACAAGGCGAACGAGTTCAGACCGAACGCCTTGATGGAAAGTGCCATGAGCCATAATGCAGCTGGCGGCTTGTCGACCGTGATGGAATTCGCGGCGTCCGACGAACCCCACAGGAACGCTTCCCAATTCACCGAACCCGCTTGTGCGGCGGCCGCATAAAACTCGTTGGCGAAACCGTTGGCCGTGAGGTTGACGAACATGATCGCCACTGTGGCCACCATCATGATGCCGAAGGCGAGCCAATCGAACCACTTTCGTTTGCGCGCGATGAGGTGACGAACCGTGTGTACCGGGTCGGCGGAGACGAAACGGCCTCCGGGAATGCCGGTAAAAGCCGACTTGATGCGGCCAAATTGACTTGGTGTTTCGTTCATGGATTTGTCCTTTGTATATACGGCTAAATGGATGAGACTGCGAGCGTGTGCCGCATCCGTTTGATGCCCGCAAGGTCTTTGCGAACGGTGTCTGGGATGTCGACCGTCGTGCCGGCGTCCTCGACCCAGCGCACAGGGAATATATAGGTAGGTAGACCGTAGGTCTGGGCAAGCGTCAAGAGCTCGGTGTCGAAAAACCACTCGTTGTCTTGTATTTTCGGCAGCAAGAACCTGGCGGCGTTGGCGCTTATCGCTTTGAAACCGCATTGTGCGTCTTGAAAGGTGACACCCAACGTCGTACGCAGCAAAACGTTGTAACTGCGAGAAATGAACTCTCGCTTGGACGAACGGGTGACGTGCGACTCGTCGAGTAGCCTGCAGCCGCTTGCCACTTCGGCTTCGCCGCTCAAAATCGAGTTGACCAGCACGTCGGTCAGGCGGATATCGGTGGAGAGGTCGACGTCCATATACGCCCGGACTTTTGCGCGCGATTCGCCCCACGCCAGTTTCAGCGCACGCCCGCGGCCTTTCGCCGGAATGCGAACCGCACGAATGAATTTCGGATATCGACGGGCCAGATTGACCGCAATCGGCCAGGTATCGTCAGTGCTTGCGTTGTCGGCGATAACGATGTTCCAGCTGTATAGCGGGAAATAGGACGGCTGGGACTGCGCTAAAAACTGACTGTTGCGCGATGAGGCGAGGAACCGCATCAAAGCGAGGACGGAATCGGCGAGCTGCTCGCGTTCGTTATAGACGGGGATGACGATGTCGGCATCCACATAAGCCGGCCTCCCCACCCGCTCAGCGACGGAAAAGCGTTGGGCGGAATCGGGCAAGCTGGGCTCGAACCGACTGAAAGCATCGAAAGGATTGGAACTGTGTTGTGCCGTTTGCGGCTGCTGTTGCTTTGTCATAATGACAGTACACACGACGATTTTGGATATACGCTCGGGCAATCGTGTGACAGAACCCGAAACTTGTAACCAATACCGTGGAAGTTTACTGAGCATTATCTGAATGCGATGAATCCGGTGATTCCCCTTCAAAGCAAGGCCGCCGAAACCGACATAAAAGATGGCCCCGGCGGGAACCGAGACCATCATAAAATCGAATAATTTACTTCTTTTTATTAAGGGCAAACATGCGTCAGACTTTCCGCAACGTCGTGTCTGCAATGGTCGACAATGTGTCTGCGTCACCTAGGGTAGAACTTCCTGAGCTGGACGAAGTATCCGTTTGTGATGAACTTGTTCCACTGGAACCATGAGCGGAGGAATCCGACGCACCGCTACGTGACTTTCCGGATGACTTTCCACTGCCGCTGTTCTGAGAATCGGGCCCGCCGAACATATCCGAACCGCCTAAGGACCCCGTTCCGTCGGATTGGCTCGAATCATCTGACGAGCCGGACCCATCGGATTGACCGGAATTTCCGGACAAACCAGA
The DNA here is from genome assembly GCF_029392015.1 of Bifidobacterium sp. ESL0728. Lineage (NCBI taxonomy): Bacteria > Bacillati > Actinomycetota > Actinomycetes > Bifidobacteriales > Bifidobacteriaceae > Bifidobacterium > Bifidobacterium sp. ESL0728. Next base: position 479,091 of record NZ_CP113925.1, on the reverse strand, counting down.
CCCATCCTGACCTGATTGGCCAGAACCATCGGATTCACCCCTGGCACCGGGCATCTGACCCATGCCTTGACGGCCCATTCCTGAAGGCATCTGACGTTCTATTTGCTGGGTTTGCGAAGATACCACCGATTTCGCTGTTGCGAATCCGCCGATCGCGCCACCGGCCAAGCCACACACCAAAGCTATGCCGATAATCGCACCCCACATCTTGCCGGAATGCTCCTTCGGCTTCTGACCAAGGCGTGCCAACGGGTTGTCGGCTGCAAAACTTCCGGCACCACTAGGCACACCATTTGCCGCGAAGCTTGCGCCGCCGACCGGTTGACCATTGGGACCGTAACCATTGCCACCCATTGGCCGACCATTCGCAGCGAAACTGCCGGCAGCGCTTGGATTACCGTTTGCGGCAAAACTCGGACCGCCCACCGGTTGGCCATTGCCGGCAAAATCCTCGCCACCCGATGGCTGACCATTTGGGCGGAAAGCATCGCCATTCATCGACGGATATGGCGTGTACCCGGCAGCGGCTGCAGTCTGCGTACCAGCATTCCCACCGGCGTTGGCATCCACACGGCTGTCCGCATGCATGTCCATCGTGGCGTCAGTGGCGGTTTTGACTGGGCTTTCGCTATTCACATTGCTTTCGCCATTTACGTTCTCGTTCTTCGTTGCGTTGACATTCGTGCTGTTGTCGTTCGTGTTCTTGTCCATAATGATGCTCCTGTTCGTATTCCTGTGCGTCTGAACGGTATCGTCAGACGAACCGGTAATCGTCTATCGATGAAACGGATACCTGCATCCCACCAATTGCAAGTGCCCATCTCGTCTCGACCGGAACGTAGTAAACGAATGGCCGTTTACCCGCTTTCCTTGTCGAATGGTTATATTGAACAAGGTCATCATGGGCAGGCGCTGTAGCGAAGCCCAAGGAATCCCGCTACTTTCGGAAGATATTCTTGAACGTAAGCTGAATGGTCGCTGAATCCGGCAGTTCCGTCAGACCGGCCGCCCGGGGCTTCCGAACTTGCGAAAACCCCGGAAACAAAAGGCGGCAGCCCTTCAAATCACCGGTGACGAGGGTGGTATCGGTCGCACTTGAATACCTCCAGCAGAATCGCGCCAAAGAGGAATGCACCTGCCACAAGCAGCAACAAGGTGATGGATGCGCCACTGACGACCAGAGGAACAGGAGTGGAAGCGGGAGCGGGCACGGGCTGATCAGCCTGATGCACGCCGTTCCAATCGTCAAGATTGGAGGCTACCGGTTGCATCACGCTCATGGTTCGTCCCTCGATATCGACAGTCTTCGTTTGCGCCCTATCTTCTGAGCCCGGAAGTCCGGTACCAGCGTCATCGGGCATTTGCCCGGGAATAAATCCGGGTGAAACGGCACCGCCGGGATCCAGGTTGCCACTAGCGTCTTGGCTATTCCCGTCAACCGGCGACGTGGAGCCTTCACCGCCTTGATTGGCATCACCATTGTTTTGTGACGCGCCCGCCCAGGGATTCGTATCCACGCTCTGATAATCGACAAGCGGGATTCCGGTGACTTTCGCCCGGTCCATATGTCTTGCCGTGACGTCTTTCAACGTGCCGACCACATCGACATGCTCTCCCGGCTTCAGCACAAGACTCGGCCATCCAGCAGGATATTTGAAACCGGTCACCGCTCCATCACCTGCAAGAGTGGTATCACTGATTTTCAAGTCACTGGCCTTGAACAGTGCACCATGCCCGCCTTCGTTATCGCTGGTGTTGGTGATGGTGAAGACGATTTCGGTATCTCCTTCGATGTTCAACGGGTCATTCGGATCGTCACGGTCTCCCCTAGACCAACCGCTCGGCTTGTCCCACTTTTCGATATGCAGTGAAGGAACCAGGTCCGGTGTGCGGGTCCACACCACGTTCGACTCGTTCACCTGAGTGTTAAGGGTCTCAACAAACTTGTTCTCATGACGCTCGGTCGGTTTCATTCGCCTGACTTGGATATAGGTACGCCAACCTTGCTCGTGCGAAGTGTCATGGGAAACGAGTTGACGATAGGCTTCGGTTGCGGTGACGGTGATTCGCACATGATCGGCTTGCCCCGAGGCACCGGATTGCGAATCACGAAGCGAGACTCCGCCGTCATCGGCCACAAGGGTGAACAGATCGCTGCCGAATTTGCCGATGGAATCGAATCCGTTGCCGGCAATCCTCTCACCTTTACGGGCCACTATGCTGCCGTCCTTACCGCGCAAATCCCGCGTAGCGTATACGGCCCATTGACCGGTGTACTGGTCATAGTCGGGATTGAGGTCGTCGACGATATTCCATTCGTCAACTCTCGGATACGCACGGTTTGCCGGTAGAACGGAACTGTCCAGCTGGTAGAGGAACGCACTGTCCTTATAGATATTGGAACCATCGACGGATTCGCCGCCAACCCGGACAACCACATCTTTTTCGGGACTGAGCGGCTTGAGCGGGTTGCTTACTTCGTTGGTCTCCTTATGTATCGTGTTTTCAATCTGGATGGCCTTGTTCCTCACGACATAGCCATCGCTGACCTTCTGCACAATATATGGCATCACGATGTGATAATGCTGACCAAGCAATGATTGGTCGATCGCCGGGTCGGAAAGCGGGTCATGCTTGTCTTCAAAAGCGTACGTTTGGAGATCTTCGGGCTGAGGCTCGCCTTTCAACGTCGTCCCTGTTGCAGCTACAAACGTATCGACCCGTTTGGCGAAGACATAAAGCACACCGTCGTGAATGCCGATATTGAATCTTGCGGTATAGTCCTGGCCATCATCGCCCGTCACGGCAATGTCGGTAGGGTCGACCTTGAGATATTCTTCGTCAAAGTCGTCGACAATACCGAGTTTCCAGACTTTGTAGGCTTGCCCTGTCTGTGTGGCGTCCAGGTCGATGACATAGTTGCCGCTGTCGCCAAGAAGAAGCGTCCTTCCGTCGATGGAGACAGTAGGATCACCCTGCTTTGAACTCTGGAAATCATGCTTGGCGGGGTTCAGGGCCGGAGGAACGTTGAACACCTCATTGCTTGGGGTCACGGAATTGTTCAAGGTAAGCATCCACTGGTTGCCGACCTTATGGTCCGCAGGCGCATCAGCAGACACAGTTCCCTCGAATCGCAGCTGCAAACGAGGCGTACCTCCTGACTGCCACCGGGAAATGATGGCCGTATCGGTTATATACACCATGACCTCGTGAGCCGTGTCGTTCCATTTGGTCACATATTTCGACTTGGGAACCATGTGTCCGCTGTTAAGATCCATGAGCTCAAGCGTCTGCTTGTCTGGCTTGAGATACCGGTCGTAACAATCGGTGAGCGCAACGGTCTTCACCGCATAGGCCAAGGAAGAAGGCAAGCGCAATTGGGTATCCAAATCGTATTCGACTTTCTGGCCGGGATAGACCACCTTGCCGTCCACGGAGCCCTGATCACCGCCTTGCGAGGCCTCGCTGACCACGTCCTTTTTCACCGATGGGACGTAACCGTAAATCTTCGGCAGGTTGGTGTCTTTGGACTGCCTGTTGACGAGTATCGAACCGGCATTGAGCAAATCAGCCCCACCGGGATCCGTGCCGAAAACAAGTTCGTCGCCGGGGTTTTTATGGAAGTCCTCGCGCACTTTTGCGGCACCCTTGCCGTTGGCGTAGTTCGCCACGAAAGGCACCAACATCGTAATCTGGACCGGACCGGAGTGACGCGAGAACGCAGCAAGCCAGCCCGGCTTGGCGGTGGCCGTAACCTTCGTGCCCTGTTTCGATATGTTGAAGTCCTGGCTGATATCGGAACCGGCTACATCGTTGATCGCATCGACGCTTGATTCTCTGCTCGAGCTGGCGGGTGCCATATAAACGCGCACCTTGGAGAGCGCCTGCGGATCGACCAGGTAGTCGGCCTTCGCGTAATCATCGGTCAACGAAAGTTGGTTGACGCCATACTCCAACATGCTCGGATCACTTATCGGAAGATTGATCACGGCACCCAACTGGTCGCCGTCAAGGAACGTGAGGTTGTCGGCACCGGTCGCGTTGCTCCTGTTCGGATCGACGACCAACTTCCACTTGCCGTCGCCGTCGAGCCGTACCCAGCTTTTGTCCGGATTCGGGCTCCACACATGCACCTGCGGCATATTCGTGGCGACCGTTTTCCCGTTCCACTGCTCGCTGCCCTTGTTGACGATGGTTGCGGTCGTGTGCGCGTCCAGGTCTTTGAGCATCGTTCCGCTCAATACCATCTTCACCTTGCGATCCTTGGCTTGTTTGCCACTGCCATTGAGAATCGTCGTCTTTGCACTGGCAGTGGTCACATGGCCACTGGTCTCAACATCAAAGTCGCCGCTGCGATCCACCCCATCGACATAAACCTTGACCTGCTCGTTCGGGAAGTCAGCGTATCGGGTGGCTTGCGACCAATCGTCGACAATGGCATATTGGCTCAAATCCCTGGCCAGATTCTTGGGCAAAGTTCCGTTGACAACGACCACCGCATCATCTCCGGTCACATAGGTCTTGTTGTCGGCGGCCACATCGTCGGTATGCCTCCTGTCGGCGGTATTAAAGGCTTCCTGAGTGTCCTTGACCCATACTTTGTCGGGATTCGGACTGCGTACGAACACCGGCGGCGTGTTCGTCCCGGCATCCTGGCCATTCCATTGCTCTCCCCCGGAATTGGTCATCGACACCGCATCGGTGGCTGTCATTCCCGACTTGAAACTGCCATCAAGCACGAGTTTGACCGCCCGGTCATTGACTTGATGGGCGCTTCCTGTAAGCATCGACTGACGCGCGACGGCCGTTGTCTTGAAACCGGTTGTGGTGATGTCGAAATCGGAGCTGCGATCGATGCCGTCGACATATACTCTGGCGTTTTCGTTGGGGAAATCGAGATAGCGTGAGGCATCCGACCAGTCATCGGTCAACGAATATTGCGAAAGGTCTTCTACCAAACCCTTCGGCAACGTGCCGTTGACCACGCTGGAGACCCGGTCACCCGGCACAAAGGTTCTGGCGTCGGAACCGGCTTGATTCGTATGATTCGGATCGGAGGTGGCGAGCGCTTCGTTGGGGTCGGTGGTCCAAGCCTTGTCGGGATTCGGGTTCCGGGTCGGGAACCGGTAATAAGGGCTGTCCACAAAAGACCTCCGGTTCCAAGCCACTGAAGCCTTGTCTCCTATCATATTGGTATCCGGATCATGCACCGTCACCTTGAAGGTAAAACGGAAAACATGGTCAAGAGGCAACTCACCAGAACTCTTGGAACGGTCGGCCGTCACCGTGTTCGCCGTTTTGTCCCAGTTCATCGTAAATTGACCTGACACATCCGCATTGGCGCTTGTATCGGTGACTTTCATATCCGAAACGTCATAATCGATGCCGTTGGACGAAATCACATCCTTGAAATGCATCTCATACCCACCGCGGCCAGTGTTCGACTCAATCGTGGTCATATTGGCCATACCGTTTGCGCTCGTGCCTTTCTGCACGCTCTTTGTCGGCGCTGCGGGAGTCAATGAAGAAACGCTCCATTGCTCAGAAGCGTCGGCCGAGCCCTGATGCGAAACGGCTGCATTCATCTTGCCTTGTTTGCCGACATTCACATCGAACCAGTACTGCCCCTCCTGCCAATGGGTCATGCCCAAATCAGAGGGCGAGAACGATGGTGACAAAGAATCACCGTCATTGTGGATTGCACCGGTTTTCGTTGATTCTTTTGCTGATACATACCCGTCGGGCTGACCCCCATAGTGCAAAGTCACAGCCGCATTCACATCTTCTGCGATAGGTGATCCATTGCGGCTGGCATGGATGAGATCATGAACACCATTCGTGGCGCCCACCGCGACGCCAGCAGGCATTTGCTGGCTGGTTGTCAACCCAAGATCGTAGTTTCGTGGCGGCTGCTGGTTGTTGACGGCCAGGCACACCACTTGTATGCCGGACGGTGTCGAAGCGGCCTGGGCGTTGATGCCGGCCTCGAACATGGATTTGCCCCGCTCAAGCCATCCGGAGTCCCATCCAACCAAACTTCCGGAAGGATTCGCAGCGTTCCAGTCATTGTGGAACCTTCGCATGAAATCCGTACCGTTGGTTCCCCACAAGTTGATTTTCTTGCCACCTGCAATAGAAGGCGTGGCGGATACCGTCATCATTATGCCAACTACTCGCGCCTGAGTTGCGGGGCCGTCAGTTGGATCCGCAATGGCGTTACTGACTGCGTTTCGACAAACCGGCTGAACCCTGCCATCAAAACTAGCGCCCACAGGGGTTCCGGGATTCGACACCGCAAACTGGCCATGAATCTGACTCAAGGCATAAGTGATGGAATCTTCGCCCCAACCCTGCGCCGGAGCACTAGCATAATTGCTATTATCCTGTAGCCAAAGGGCATCACTGTTGGGGCCAACGCTACCTCCCCCACTGACGCCACCGCCTCCGATGCCCATGCCGGCATTGGCCACCCCGGGAGCAAGCATCGCTAAGGCCGCCAACACGGCCAATCCCCCGGTCATCAGATGCCGCACATTTTCGGATTTCCACCAGCTACGTCTTTTCATCTTTCTCCTCCATTCGTTAGGATGGAGGAAGAGCACTCGCAAGAGTTCTCTTCCAATTATTGGAGTCGCGTTCTCTGCCAGAATCCGCCAAGATGAAGAGCAGAGAACACGACAAAAACTTTGATTATCAATTACCTGAAATTATGTTGCCATTACCGTCAACTTGATGCCCATTTCTGTCGAGACAATCATGAGGGCCAAAGCACATAATGTCATGATGGCCACCTTCCGGCCCATGGTCTAGACCAGCGCTACCCGCAAAACCATGTATTTGAAGAGGTGATGTTTCGGGACTCCGTGCCCCATAACCCGACGAATTACCCCGAGCCGCACTGGATGACTTCGTACGTCTAGAAGTCTGTTTCTGCGCAGCCTCGACCTGAGCCTGTCCTGCAGCCGCAGCTGCGGCTTGGGCATCGGCCTCCGTCTTCGCCTGCACGCTTGCGTTGACACCGTTCATCACTCCATCAAGAGCTTGTGAAGCTTGCTGCAAATCAACAAGTTTCGATTGCCCATTGCCAAGCAGCCCATTGGCGGCATCAATCTGTTGTGACAGCGCCGCGCGAGTCGCATCGTCAGCCACATTGCCGGCCGACGAGTCCAACAGTTGCTTTGCCTGACCTACTTTGGCCGCCAGCCCGTCACGGGTATCTTTCAGAATTTTCGCGTCGCGACTGGCCAGTACTGCTTTCGCGGATTTTTCAACATTGGTACGCGCCGCTTTCATCGATTTCAGAGACGAGCTGGCACCAGTCTGCTGCTTTTGAGCATCAGCGCGAGAAGTAGCATCACAAGTCGGAACTTTCCTTTGTTTCAAATCCGCCAGCTTCTTCTCACTGCCTTGCAACGCTTCCCAAGTCTTGGCATCCGCGACATTCTTCTGTTCCACTTTCGCCGCCTGAATTGCATCATTACCGAGAGATGTGCCCCTCAGCCTTCGAATCTGCCCTGTATATTGCCTGCAACTTGAGAGCGCCTCGTCCTCGACACGACCGTTCCAGATCACAACTGCAGCGATACCAGCCATGACGATGACCACGACAGCGACAACGGCAATCCACACCACCCGCCGCTTCCAAAACGGCTGCTTACCGCCATCCGCAACACTGCCCGGTTCGCTTAATGCTTCAGCACCAGCTTTTTCACCACCTACACCTGACAAGGCAGTTTGAACGTCCTCAACAGCCGTAGGCGGTGCATCCTTCTCCCTGCGTTCGTCGGTTTGCCCCGATTTCGACTCATTGTTCATCTTCTTCTCACTTTCCTGTTCACAACCCGATACTGCTATGGTTGCATGATTCCGCAAATTTCCGTGCCGATTTCGGGCACTGTGGTCGAATGATCGGGGTCTCGGCGTGTTGTGGATAACTCGATTTTCGCTATCCACATTTCGCCGTTTTCAGGTCATCCTCGACCAATTCATCCACACGATTATCAACCATTTTGCGATACAGATAAATAGTTATGCACAGCTTTTATTGTTTTGCCCGAAAAAATCTGGCATCATCAAACTTGCCTTTACAATGAACAATACAGAACGATTCACCGACGTCGAAGACCACGAGGCAGGAGCGATTATGGCAGCCAACGCAAGCAAGGAAGAATTCAGCGAACCGGCCACGCCCAGCCTGCCCGTGACAACTCCGGGCCAATTCGGACGGATGGTGATCCTGTCGGTCACGCCAAACGAAGAACGGGGCATATACCCGGCACGCGTGGAACTTGGCGAGTTGTTCACGCTCACCGCCCAGATTTTCATCGAAGGACGCAGCCAGACGGGTGCCACCGCGATTTTGCGTAACCCACACGGCGAAATCAGACAACGCGTCGCCATGAGCTCAATCAATCCGGGACTCGACCTGTGGAAAGCGGAACTTAGCGCGGGAAATCCCAGCGATCTCAAGCCTTGGGACAAGGATTTCGACCAAGTACTTCAGCAGCTCGGCGAATGGACGGTCACATTGGAGGGCTGGGAAGACGTGTATGCGTCCTGGCTGGCCGATGCACGAATCAAGGTCGAGGTCAACGATGACGCGGAAAACGCGCTGATTTCAGGTTCGCAACTTTTCGCACGTTGGGCAGAGAATAACGACGCCAAACTCGATGAAGCCCAACAAAACATCTTGCGCAAAGCCGCCCGAAAACTTGGCGACAAGTCCTTGGAAATCAAAGAACGGCTTTCCGCCGCGGACAATCCGGCCATCGAAGCATTGCATCGTTCGAACCCGTTGCGGGATGGACTCACGACGAGCGTCCCGCAACGGTTCAAAGTTGAGCGTCCCGGATTGAGTTTCACCTCCTGGTATCAGTTCTTCCCGCGTTCGGAAGGTGCGACGCGAAACCCGCAAACCGGCGAGATTACTCAGGGAACGCTCAAAACAGCGATATCCGGGCTCGACCGGGCAAAAGCCGAAGGGTTCGACGTGGTCTATCTTCCTCCGATCTTCCCCATCGGCGTCACCAACCGCAAGGGCCGCAACAACGCCCTGGTCGCGGGGCCGAACGACCCCGGTTCCCCCTTCGGCATCGGTTCGGCGCTCGGCGGGCACGACACGGTCGACCCGTTGCTCGGTACGATGGACGATTTCAAAGCGTTCTGCGCCTACGCGCACAAGCTGGGGCTGGAAATCGCGCTGGACTTCGCGCTGCAATGCTCACCCGACCACCCGTGGGTGAAAGAGCACCCGAACTGGTTCCGCCACAAGCCCGACGGCACCATCGCGTTCGCCGAGAACCCGCCGAAGAAATATCAGGACATCTACCCCATCGATTTCAACATCGATATGCCTGGTATCGAGCGCGAGACCGAGCGCATCATGGACCTCTGGATTTCCGCGGGCGTCACGATTTTCCGTATCGATAATCCACACACCAAGCCGGTGCGTTTCTGGCAGGATGTCATCAAGGCCGTGCAGCGCAGGCACCCCGAAATCCTCTTCCTCGCCGAGGCATTCACCCGCCCTGCCATCATGCGGGCGCTGAGCCTCGCCGGCTTCACCCAGTCGCACAGCTATTTCCCGTGGCGCAACACCAAGGACGAGGTTGCCGAATACCTGCAGACCACCAACAGCGACGATGCCTACTACCAACACAACACGTTCTGGCCCACAACACCTGACATCTTGACAGACTACCTGCGCGACAACGGGCCGGTTGGTCACAAAGTTCGCGCCGTACTTGCGGCCATGGGCTCGCCTTCGTGGGGCATCTACAACGGCTATGAACTGGTGGAAAACCACCAGCAGGAAGGCCGCGAGGAACAGGCCGACAACGAAAAATATGAGATCAAGGTGCGCGATTGGAACGAAGCCAAGGAATACGGCATCGCCGCGCTGCTCACCGACCTCAACCGCATCCGCCGCACCCATCCCGTCTGCCGCAGCTATCATGACCTGGCCATGCTCTGGACCAGTGACCCGGACGTCGTTGCCTTCGCCCGTTATATTCCGCCGATGTCGATCGACTTGACAGAGGAACGAAACAATGCGAGCACCACCGCCGCCAATGCAGAAGACCCAACCCTTGGCGACACCCTTATTGTCGTGGTCAACCTTGATTGCAAAGCCGCCCACACATCGGAAGTCAACTTCGACCCGGCCCTGCTTGGCCTGCCGCGCGACCACACCTTCGACGTCCACGACGAACTTGGCGGCGGCAGCTTCACATGGTCCAGCAACAACAAGGTCACCCTCGACCCGGCCGAACGGCCGGCCTACATTTTCACCGTCAATACAACACAAGAAGAATAACGATGCACCAATGAAATAAACCAAAGACGCAGAAGAGACTCGTCTGACGCCATTCCCGATGGTTATTTGAAGCGCGGTTTCAAAACATCGATTGAATCCATAATCGCTGAAGCCAAGCACTTTGAATGGAGATGAATCCATATCGGGTCGCCCAGCCACCATCGACGAGTATCTGCGCTAGACTTGATTTCGGTAACAAAACCGTACACACAACGTACGCAAAGCACGTTCAAAAGGAGCAAACATGGCTGAAACGTTCAATGTCCTCGTCGAGATCCCGCGCGGATCGAAGAACAAGTATGAGATGGACGAGGAGACCGGCCGCATCAAGCTCGACCGCACCCTCTTCACCGCGATGGGTTACCCGGATGACTACGGCTACATCGAGGATACGCTGGGCGAGGACGGTGATCCGCTCGACGCACTCGTGATGATCCCGAACTCGGTCTTCCCGGGCTGCGAAATCAAGTGCCGCGCCGTGGCGCTCTACCACATGGAAGATGAAGAGGGCGGCGACGACAAGGTGCTGTGCGTGCCCGCCGACGTGCGCTTCGACGACATCAAGGATGTCGATGACGTCAACGAGTATCACAAGGCCGAAATCAAGCACTTCTTCGAGCAGTACAAGGCTCTGGAACCCGGCAAGGAAGTCATGCCCGGAGATTACTGGACTGGCGTCGAAGAAGCCGAGAAGCAGATCAAGGCCGCTCGCGAGCGCCTCGCCGCCTCCAAGAAGTGAGTAATCGCTTATCGTGAATATCGGCCGGTTATCTAGTTGGCGAGCATCAGCCGGATAGCCACTTGACATTCAACATCGCTTGAACCGGAACATGCACTATTGCGCATCGTTCCGGTTTTCATTTGCACCAATCACCAAAGCTTACCGACCAAATCATCTAAACGTAATACATAAAAGGCGTCTGTGATTAGGCCAACATCAGGAACCCGGCAAATTTTTCGCAACCCGATAAAGTTACGCGCTATCATCAGACGCGTACTATACTAAAGGTCAACAATTGTGGCATGCGAACGGTATTCACATCGGGAATTCAAAGCCGGAACAGTAAGGAGTTGCCGGCAGTTCTCAATGCCGAAACACAAGGCGTAGGCGGGCGACCGTCGAGGCCCATCCGCGTGCGACATGCGACGGTAGCGAATCATCGTTACCGTTTTCCAACATAGCTGCGGATGAACACGAAAGTGCAAACGCAGGTTATGATCGTCGAAATTCTGCTTATCGCGGTGTCCGTTTCCATGGATGCCTTCGCCATAGCCATCGGCAAGGGGCTGGCCACCAAACATGTCAGGCCGCTCAATGCCGTCAAAACAGCGCTCTGGTTTGGCGGGTTCCAAGCGCTCTTCCCCATTCTGGGTTACTTTTTCGCTTCACTGTTCGGCAAGTACGTTGAGGCCGTAGACCATTGGATTATCTTCGGCCTGCTCGCGCTGATCGGCGGCAATATGATTCGCGAGGCATTCGGCGAGCCAGAAGAGGACGCCAAGGAGACCGCACAATTCGACTGGCGTCACATGGCGCCGTTGGCCATCGCCTGCAGCATCGACGCGTTTGCAGTGGGCGTGAGTTTCCAGTTCATGCCGCTCAATATTTGGGGAGCGGCCGCCATCATCGGCGTCATCACTGGCGCCTTCTCCATCGCCGGCCTTTACTTGGGCCACGTTATCGGCGTGAAATGGCAGCAGACCGCGCAGATCATCGGCGGCATCGTCCTCATCCTCATCGGCCTGAAAACACTGCTGGAACACCTCGGCATCATCGCTTGGTAAGCATACGAAGATAACTGCCATATGCATAGTCACAGCGAACAAATGTCCAAATCCAATTCGTCACAGCACTGAAGACTTGGCAAGCTCAAAAATGTGTTCGGCGCTGTATCGGACCAGCAGGGAACGCAATCCCAAACGAAATAAGGCTTCTCTGCTGCAAATACATTTATCGCAGCAATTTGCCTGTCACCAGAATCATTGATATTTCAACATTTTGCAATTCTCAAGCAAACAAGGCGCAGCATTGAAGAACAATCACGTCATATAAAAGCGTTCCGTGCTGTGAAATCGCAGCAATAACCTCACCCGACGAAAACAAGCAGCGCGACCAACGCCAAGAACACGACGAATCCGCCGTACATAATCGGCGCAAAACCAATGCCGATCCAAGAGTAGCGTTTGCGATCGTCGATATCCCAATGCGGAACGACCTCGCTACGATCCGGCTGACCGACGGCATCGTAATCACGCCACCAACGCACCGAGGCACACGCCAACACCACCAACAGAGCCAAAGCGACAATGACAACAATCGCCACGATACCGATTTGAGCCCCGCCGGCAACCTTCGCACCTTTAAAATTCCCCGAGAAATAGCGCAGCAGCACCGGAAGGAACACCCACCCGGAGGCGGCGGCCACGGCGACATTGACCATAAGGCTCTGCGAAAGGGAAAGTACCATATTCGTGCGTTCGCGGCGCAGCATCTGGTGAAGGAAGCCCAAAATAACGAAGGCGGCAAGCACCACCAACAACGCACCCGCCCAAAGCGTGCAGACACGAAGCAAACTGCCGGTAGCAACCTCATCGAACCGGCCGACATGCGCCCGATGGACACCATTGCTTTCACCTCTTCTGGGCAGCAGGTCCAGAAGTACCATCTGCGTGCCGCCGATCATCAGCTCGCCGCCGATGATACCGATGATCCTATCGACAATCGAGCCGCGCATCGGCCAGAAAATGATCCCGAAGACCATCATCTGCGCGATGAGTTCCGCAATCGTGAGCTGCACCTGGCCGTCCACAAGGCACGAGACCGCAAGCATCACCACGATAATGGCGTAGACCACAACCTCAAGCTTCACCACGGATTTCGCCGAACGGGCGGAACCCGTAGTCGTTGGCGCAGATGCAGGCTCGGCGGTTCCGATACCATTCCCGTCAACACAGACACGGGCGGAACCCGTCATACCGACAGTATTTTCATTGTCGCCATTCGCCGCAGCAGCCATCCGTAAACCCCGTTCCGTCTCGCTTTGTTTCCATGTCATTTTACGCACGAAAATCCCGTCATTCAAAACCTTGTTGTCTAGCCGACGGCACGCTTCAAAACCACGGAAACTCCGGCGTAACACTGCCGACACAAACAGGGTTTTCCATAAGCAATATGGTAGCGGCCTGTGTCCACAACCCGCAGGTACAATATAAATGAATCGCATAAACCCCAAAGATGTCGTATACACGATGTCGAGCTATGCGTAAGTTGGCCGGAAACGGCAAAACTGCAAACTCACGGGACACGATTGGGAGGGAGGGCTCAATGACCGATTTAACATTGATGACGATGTCCCCCAATCCTGCCAGCGTGCTGCCAAGCCTTGCCCTGCTTTCCTACCGCGTGCGCGTGCTGCCGATGGACGCCGCGAGTCTCGTGAAACTTCCCGAAAGCACCATCCTTTTCCTTGATGCGCGCGACGACCTCGCCAATGCCAAGACCCTGTGCAACTTGATCCATGCCTCTGGTCTTTCCATCCCGATTATTCCCATTATTACCGAAGGCGGCTTCACCGCCATCAACATCCAGTGGGGGGTAGCCGACGTCGTGGTGAGCAACGCCTCCCCCGCCGAAGTCGAAGGTCGGTTGCGCCTGATCTGCGAGCGCGGCAAAGCCACACCAACAATGTCCCGTGCTTCGGCAGAACAAGATAATTATCGTGAAGACGGGCAGATTCGTTCTGGCGACCTGGTGGTGGATACGAAGGGCTACACGGCCACGCTCAATGGCGAGCCGGTCAATCTGGCCTACAAGGAATTCGAGCTTCTGAAATACCTCGTCCAGCACCCGCACCGCGTGTTCACCCGCGCGCAGTTGCTGCAGGAAGTGTGGGGTTACGACTACTACGGCGGCACGCGAACCGTGGACGTCCATGTGCGCCGTCTGCGCGCCAAGCTCGGCGGCGAATACGAGCATATGATCGGCACCGTGCGCAACGTGGGCTATCGTTTCGACCCGCCGGATAGCGACGGCGATGCCGATACTGACGGCAACGACGCCACTGACGCAGGCGATAGCACTGATACCAGCAATACCGGCAATCTATGAGCCATCGGCAAAGTCGAGTATCTCAAGCAAAACGAACGACAATCGCCCTAAGCATCGAAACAAAATCGTCACCGAGACTATACGACAATAACTTCGGCTAAAACCAAAGCCTCGCCAAAACAACGTTTACGATTCGCTTTCCCGTTATCAAACGCGGCTTGCAATCGACCTGAGAAAAAATCACGAATTGACATGCCGCACACTATGCAAACGACGCAAACCAGGTGACAACCGCCAAATCCGTGCCTATAGTGGGCAGAAGATTTGTCTCGTTGCCGATAACGAGGCAGCAAACGTAACCAAAAACACCAGCAAAGGAACGGAAAGCCCATGCCCAGGGAAACCAAGCAGCAACGCGCCGAGCGCATTCACGCCGAATACGACGTGCTGTGCCAAATGTTCCCCGAAGCAATGTGCACGCTCGACTACGAAACCCCGTTCCACCTGCTCGTCGCCACCGTCCTGAGCGCGCAGACCACCGACGTGCGGGTCAACAGCGTCACGCCTGAATTGTTCCGCGACTACGGTACACCGGAAACGCTGGCGGTGGCGGATCCGGAACGCATCGAGGATATCATTCACCCGCTCGGTTTCTACCATACGAAATCCGCTCATATCATCGAGCTGGCCGCGCAGATCGTCCGCGATTTCGACGGCGTGGTGCCCCAGACGATGGAGGAGCTGACCACGCTTTCCGGCGTCGGCCGCAAAACAGCGAACGTCGTTCTGGGAGATGCGTTCGGCGTACCCGGCTTTCCTGTCGACACGCACGTCATCCGCGTCACCGGTCGGCTGCGCTGGCGCACCGACTGGCGCAACAAGCACCCGGACCCGGTCAAAGTCGAAAAGGAAATCACGCAGTATTTCGAGCCGTCGGAGTGGTCGAACCTTTCCCACCGCCTCATCCTCTTCGGCCGCAGCGTGTGCACCGCTCGCAATCCCGACTGCGAATCCTGCCTGTTGAACGACACCTGCCCTTCCGCATTCCATCCGCTCTGATTGACGTCTGCGCCCAAATCCTTCGTATTCCAAAGCTTCACATGCCTTTCAGGAATCATTCAGCACCGGATAGTAAAGTTTTGAAACATGTCACGGCATAAGCAGCAAACGAGCGGGCCAAAAAGAGGTCTCGCCTTCCTCGGCGCTGCTGTGGTTCTTTTCGCCCTCGTAGGTGTCGGCTGGGTTCATTTCGACCGTCGTTCCAACGATGCCACGTTGCTTCATTCCGGTTCGGAAGTCACTGTCGGCTTGGATGCCACGGCCCCGCAATCGCTTGACATTCGCACGGTTGCCGGCAAGGAACTCGATCAGGCGCTGATCGGCAATGTCTATGAAACTTTGGTAGGCCGCGACCAGAACAACAAACTCGTCCCCTCCATCGCCAAAAGCTGGGACGTTTCCAAAGACGGCCTCAACTATACGTTCACGCTCAATTCCGACATGCGTTTCGCCAACGGCGACGCGCTGGATTCCACCGATGTGGTCTATTCGCTTCAGCAGATTGTCAATAAAAACTACGTGGGGGCCGAGGATCTGACCGGTCTCAAATCCGTCAAAAACCCCGATACCTCAACGGTACAGATTGCGCTTTCCTCACCCAATCCAAGACTGTTGCGCATACTTTCCTCACGTGCCGGCATCGTCTACGATTCCTCGTCAAATGCCAACTATGCCAAGCAGTCCGCAGGCAGCGGACCTTTTACCGTGCACAGTTTCGACCCCGGCAATTCCATCGTTTTCGCGCGTAATCCCCTCTACTGGAAGCAGCAGACGACCAGTTCGCAAATGACCATGCGTTATTACGATTCCGAAGAATCACTTAACGAAGCCATGAAAAACGGCGATGTCCAACTTGCCGTGCTGCGCCCTTCGGATTCCCCCAAACCCTTCCAAGGCAGCAAAAAATACAGTGTTTCCAAGGGGCTCACGACTTCAAAATTGACGCTGGCGCTCAACAACAGCAGCGACTCGATCTTCTCCGACGAACGCGCCCGCTCGGCCGTCCGCTACATTCTTGACAACGAAGCAATCACCAAAAGCCAACCCAACGCGGCCTCGGTGCTTAACGGCCCGATCAGCCCGCTGGAGCCAGGCTACGACGACCTTTCCGCGATATTCCCGCACAATCTTGACGCAGGAAAGAACGACCTCAATTACTGGATTACTCGGCCCGGGTATTTCGGAGATATCACCTTCCTGGTACCTACAGAATACACAGCGCTCGGCCAGCAGGTCATCGATCAGTTCAAGACCACCCAGCTCCATCTTGTAATGCAAGTAGTTGACGACGATACACTTGCGCAACGCCTCAACAACGGCGATTACAAAATGGCCATCGTCGCCATGCAAGGGCCGGACGACCTCGGCGCATTCGCCAACGGCCGCTTCGGCTACCAGAACAGCGAGGCCCAGCAGGATTACCGCAATGCCCTGGCGTCGAGAAACGACATCGACTATCAGCAGAACCTTCGCGCCTACGCCAAGACGGTCAGCTCCGACGCGGGAAGCGCCTGGTTCTACACCGAAAGCAGCATGGTTGCCGCCGACAACAATGTCACCGGCTATCCGAGGAATATGACCGACGAATTCCTGCCGTTGCGCGACGTAGGCACGAAGTAACAAACCCGGCGTTCACATGCCAACCGCCACGGCGCTGATGTCACCATTGCTTTCTAAAATTGGTCGTTATGACTGATCAGGACAATAACACTATCAACGCAAGCCTTTCGCCCCTTCCCGACAGGGTCGGCGTCGACGGCTTGGAAGACAAATGGCGTGCCGAATGGGACAACGACGGCACCTATAATTTCGACATCCCGCGCGACGGTAACGGCGCCCCCGACCGCAAGGCCGTCTACTCCATCGATACCCCGCCGCCCACCGTTTCGGGCAGTCTGCATGTCGGCCACGTTTTCTCCTACACCCACACCGATGTGATCGCCCGCTACGAGCGCATGAAGGGCAAGCACGTCTTCTACCCGATGGGCTGGGACGACAACGGCCTGCCCACCGAACGCCGTGTGCAGAACTATTACGGCGTGCGCGTCGACACGTCGCTCAAATACGATCCCGATTTCAAGCCGCCGTTCGAAGGCACGCAGGGCAAGAAGATCGAGGCCCGCGACCAGGTGCCGATCAGCCGTAAGAACTTCGTGGAGCTGTGCGAAAAGCTCACCGCACAGGACGAGAAGCAGTTCGAGGCGCTGTGGCGTTCGCTTGGCATGTCCATCGACTGGCGCCAGACCTACCACACCATCGGCGAGCATCCGCAGCGCGTTGCGCAGAAGGCGTTCCTGCGCAACCTGGCCCGCGGCGAGGCCTATCAGAAGGACGCGCCGGGTCTTTGGGACGTCACTTTCCAGACCGCGGTGGCGCAGGCCGAGCTGGAAAGCCGCGAATACGACGGCTTCTACCACCGCGTCGCTTTCCGCTTTGAGGACGGCACTCCGATTTACATCGAGACCACCCGCCCGGAACTGTTGGCAGCCTGCGGCGCGCTGATTGCCAATCCTGACGACGAGCGCTATCAGAAGTACTTCGGCCAGTATGTCTACTCCCCGCTCTTCAAGGTGAAGGTGCCGATTATGGCGCACCCGGCCGCCGAAATGGACAAGGGCGCCGGCATCGCGATGTGCTGCACCTTCGGCGACCAGACCGATATCGAGTGGTGGCGCGACCTGAACCTGCCGACCCGTCCGATCATCCAGCGCAACGGCCGCATCATCATGAGCGTGCCGGATTGGATCGAAGACGAGGGCGGCAAGAAGATCTTCGAGGAGACCGAGGGCAAGACCACCTTCACCGCTCGCAAGATCATCGTCGAGCATCTGCGCGAATCCGGCGACCTCGACGGCGAGCCGAAACCCACCAAACGTATGACGAACTTCTACGAAAAGGGCGACAAGCCGCTCGAAATCGTCACCTCCCGCCAGTGGTACCTGAAGAACGGCGGCACCGATATGAAGCTGCGCGCCGAGCTTCTTCAGCGCGGCAAGGAACTTCAGTTCCATCCCGACTTCATGCGCGTGCGCTACGAGAACTGGGTCAACGGACTGAACGGCGACTGGCTCATCTCCCGCCAGCGCTTCTTCGGCGTCCCGTTCCCGCTGTGGTATCCGGTGAAAGCCGACGGCGAGCCGGATTACGATCACCCAATCACCCCGAGCGAAGACCAGCTGCCGATCGATCCGACCAACGATGTGCCGGACGGGTTCAGCGAGAACCAGCGCGACGTGCCCGGCGGCTTTACGGCCGAAAAGGACATCATGGACACCTGGGCCACCTCGTCGCTGACCCCGCAAATCGTGACCCACTGGGCCGAACCCGATCAGGAAAGCAAGGACCTCTTCAAGGCGACCTTCCCGATGGATCTGCGCCCGCAAGGCCAGGACATCATCCGCACCTGGCTCTTCAGCACCATGGACCGCGCACACCTCGAGAACCATTGCCTGCCGTGGGCGCATACCGCGCTTTCCGGCTGGATCCTCGACCCGGACCACAAGAAGATGTCGAAGTCCAAGGGCAACGTGGTGGTCCCCAAGGAGCCGGTCGACAAGTACGGCGCCGACGCGGTGCGTTACTGGGCCGCTTCCGCCAAGCTCGGCCTCGACGCCACCTACGACGAAGGCCAGATGAAAATCGGCCGCCGTCTGGCCATCAAGCTTTTGAACGCCACCAAGTTCGCACTGGCCATCGGCCGTGAGGACGACAACCATCACGTCGGTGCCTCCGCCACCGCCGCTTGGAACCCTGCCGACGTCACCGAACCGCTTGACCGCGCGGTGATGGCGCGCTTGGCTTCCGTCATTCGCGAAGCGACCGCTTCGATGGACAGCTACGAGCATTCCAAGGCGCTCGAAATCATCGAGACGTTCTTCTGGCAATTCTGCGACGACTATATCGAGCTGGTGAAGAACCGCGCTTACGGCACCGCCGATTCCACCGGCAAGACCCCGTCACAGGCCGCGGTGAAGTCCGCACGCACCACGCTGGGACTGGGCCTTGAGGCGTTCGCACGTCTCTTCGCACCGTACATGCCGTTCGCCACCGAAGAGGTCTGGCACTGGATGCATGCCGGTGAGGGTTCCGTGCATACCTCGTCCTGGCCGAAGGCCGAGCCTTACGAAGCCGCCGCCGGCGACGCCGATCCTGACATGCTCGTCTGGGCCGGCAAGGCGCTGGCCGAGCTGCGCGGCTTGAAGTCGCAGGCCAAGGTCTCCATGAAGACCCCAATCCTGAAGGCTACGTTGAATGTTCCCGAAGCCGGCAAGAAGGCCGTCGAAGCGAGCCTCATCGACATCGCCGAAGCCGGAAAGGTCACCGGTCCACTCACGGTCGCGGTCGACAATTCGGCCGACACTCCCGACAACGAGATCGTGGTGAAGGTCAGCGACGCCGAACTCGGTGAGCCGCCGGCCAAGAAGCCCAAGAAGAAGTAACCTCCTGAATCGTTGGTATAAAAGGCCCAACACGCTGGATACAGCGCGTCGGGCCTTTTGCATATCTGTTTGCATATTTACTCTCTGCATGTTTGTTTCATATGTCTGTTCCGTGTATCTACAGCATGCGTATCCGTTCCGCGTACCCGTAGCGTATACCTACACCGCGCATCTGTTCCTCGTATCCACTCTGCATACCCGTTTTCATACATCTACACTGAGTATCCGTTTCATGTACCCATAGCGTGTACGCACGCGTTGTATATCCGTTCCGCGTACTCGCTCTGCACACCCGTTTCGCACATCCGCTCAGCGTATCTGCAATGCGTTCATTTCAGAACTTTTAGCGACCAAAATGCGCGAAATCCTCATATCTTCATTTTGCATCAATCGTTTCCATGTCATTTCGCTTTGCGATACACCTCCAGAAGTCTCATAAACCGGACAAATCGCCTAAAAAACGTCAATCGATTTGACAACGCTCATTTTCCGACTATTTTGAATTAAACGCTGCAAGATTGTCATCACATCGCCGGTTTCGTATTCACCATGTGGCAGCCGTCCGAAATTCACAAGGTCCAATGAGGGAAAGATAGATGCACAGTAGCACACAATACGTATACCAATTCTCGGAAGGCGACGCCTCGATGCGCGACCTTTTGGGCGGCAAGGGAGCCGGCGTGGCCGAAATGACCAAGCTGGGGATGCCGGTGCCGGAAGGCTTTACCATCACCACCGAAGCCTGCCGAAGCTATATGAAAAATCCAGATGGTATCGACGCGGAAATCCACCAGCCAGTATTGGACGCCTTGGCTCAACTGGAGCAACGTACCGGCAAGACGCTTGGTGACGCCGACAATCCGCTGCTGGTTTCGGTGCGTTCCGGCGCACAGGTCTCGATGCCCGGCATGATGGACACCATCCTCAATCTGGGTTTGAACCGGGATGTGGTCGAGGCGCTGGGCGAAAAATCCGGCAATGCGCGCTGGGCCTGGGATTCCTACCGTCGCTTTATCCAGATGTACGGCAACGTGGTTATGGGCATCAATGAGGACATCTTCGAGCATCGCATCGACCAGCGCAAGGCCGAACGCGGCGTGGAATCAGACGTCGATCTCGACGCACAAGACATGCAGTGGCTCGCCGACCGCTTCCTGGAGGACTACAGGACGGCCAAGGGCGAGGACTTCCCCACCGAACCGGCCACGCAGCTGTTCGAAGCCATCAAAGCGGTCTTCCGTTCCTGGAACAACCCTCGCGCCGTCTACTTCCGCAAGATGAACAATATTCCCGACGATTGGGGCACCGCCGTCACGGTGCAGCGCATGGTCTTCGGCAACCTTTCCGAGGATTCCGGCACCGGCGTGGCCTTCTCGCGCAATCCGGTCAACGGCGAAAAAGGGCTGTTCGGCGAATACCTGATGAACGCGCAGGGCGAGGACGTCGTTTCCGGCGTTCGCACCCCCGAACCGATCGAGACCCTGAAAACCCGCAATCCCGCGCTCTACGAGACCTTCGAGCAGATTGTGCACAAGCTTGAGCTGCACTATCGGGACATGCAGGACATGGAGTTCACCATCGAGGAGGGGCACCTCTTCATGCTCCAGACCCGCAACGGCAAGCGCACCCCGCAAGCCGCCTTCCAGATCGCCAGCGACCTGGTGGACGAGGGTGTGCTCACCCAGGAGGACGCCGTCTGCTCGATTGACCCGACCTATATCACCGCCATGCTGCACCCCCGCTTCACCGACGAGGCACTGAAAACCGGGACCGTGCTGGGCACCGGTCTGGCGGCATCGCCGGGAGCGGCGGCCGGCCGCGTGGTCTTTTCCTCCGACGATGCCGAAGCCTGGTCGAATCGCGGCGAGCACGTCATTCTCGTCCGCCGCGACACCACCCCGGAGGACATCGTGGGCATGCACCACGCCGAAGGCATCATGACCGCCCGCGGCGGCATGACCAGCCATGCGGCCGTGGTGGCACGCGGCATCGGCAAGTGCTGCGTTTCCGGGGTTTCGGCGCTGCAATTCGCCGATGACGGAAGCTGCACTATCGGCGGTCACCAGCTCAATGAAGGCGACTGGATTTCGCTCGATGGCGGTTCTGGTTCGGTTTACGAGGGCAAGCTCGAAACGGAACCGGCCTCCATGACCGGCGCGTTCGGCCGCGTGATGTCATGGGCCGACCGTTTCCGCAGACTTGAGGTACGCGCGAACGCCGACACCCCCGAAGACGCACGCCGTTCGCGCGAGCTCGGGGCCGAGGGCATTGGCCTGTGCCGCACCGAGCACATGTTCTTCCGCCCGGAACGCATCGACGCCATCAGGCGGATGATTGTGGCACGCGACGAGGACGAACGACAGGCCGCGCTCGACGTGCTGCTGCCGATGCAACGTGAGGACTTCAAGGCGATGTACGAGGCGATGGAGGGCGAACCGATGACGGTGCGCCTCATCGATCCGCCGCTGCACGAGTTCCTGCCCAAGACCCCGGAGGCCGTGGCCGCGCTGGCCGAAACGACCGGCCAAAGCGTCGAGGACATCAACCGCGCCACCGCCGAGCTCACCGAAGTCAACCCGATGCTCGGCCATCGCGGGTGCCGACTCGCGGTGACCTATCCTTCGATCGCCCGCATGCAAACCAGGGCCGTGCTTGAAGCCGCTGTGGAGATCAAGCGCGAGCACCCCGATTGGACGGTCGCCCCGGAAATCATGATCCCGCTGGTGAGCGAATCGGCCGAATTCGATTATGTGAAATCAATCGTCGAAACCACGGCCAAGGAGGTCATCGCCAGCTCAGGCATCTCGCTCTATTGCTCGGTCGGTACGATGATCGAGACGCCGCGCGCCGCACTGACCGCCGGCGACATCGCCGCCAGAGCCGAGTTCTTCTCCTTCGGCACCAACGACCTGACACAGATGACCTTCGGCCTGAGCCGCGACGACGCCGGCTCGTTCCTGCAGGATTACTACGACAAGGGCCTCTTGAAGGAAGACCCGTTCTCGCATTTGGACCGCAAGGGCGTGGGCCGACTCATCAAGATGGCCGTCGACTCCGGCAGACGCGTCCGCCCGAACCTCAGGGTCGGCATCTGCGGCGAACACGGAGGGGACCCGGAATCGATCGAGTTCTGCGAAGGCGTGGGGCTGGATTACGTTTCGTGCTCCACCTACCGTGTGCCCGTGGCCCGTCTCGCCGCTGCACAGGCCGCGTTGGGACGCCACGCGCCCGAACGCCGATAACGCAAAATGTCGACAAACCACTGAATCGACAAACGCGTAAAATATGATGCTGTCTGAAACCGGAGACCTTACTGGTTTCAGACAGCATCAATTGTTATTCCCTATGGCAAACCGCGGAACAGAAAATCAACGGCACAAACGGACGTTGCCTATATGCTTATATATCTGCGATGATATGCATCTATCCGCATTCTATACGGCCCATATTCGCCTTACCATAAGTCACCAACCATGTTAACTTTATTATGATTCGATAATCCTTATTTCTTATCCTTCCCAGCTTTCCCCAAATCCAACCTTTTCAGTTCGGGAATATCCGCCAATGGGTCATCGTGGCCGGAACCGGCATGATTTTCGTTTTCCCGGCCTTTGTCCCCTTCAGTACTGCTTTCGGTGCTACTTTCGGCATCACCCTCCGGCAATCCTTCCGCCGCAGCGGATTCGCTCAGAGGCCCGGTTTCACCCAGGACTCCGGCATCCTCGTCACCGTCGGATGGCTCGAAATCCGCTTCCTCATCGGCCATGGCGTCAAAATCGATACCGGCCTCACCCTCAGTATCGCCACCATCGTCGATGTCGTCAACGTCATCCAATGCATCTACATCGGCATATCCCTTCGCATCCTCAAACGCAACGGATCCCGGGGAGTTCGGGCCATCTTTCCGGTCGTCTTTCGCCTCACGCTCCTCCTCGCGCACCGCGATGTCTCGCAATGTGCGGGCGAAACTCATCACCTGCTCGTCGGTGATGGTTGCGAGCTTGTCCTTGGTCATCACCGAACGCATGACCATGCGGATATGCTTGACGTCGAACGCAGGCCCCTTTTCACGCTTCGACTTGTCCTTCCTGGCGTAGATTTCCAGACCGTGCTTGCCCTGATGCGCATGAACAAACGGAGTCCATTTGTCACCAGTTTGCGAGGCATCGAGCAGCGTAGCGAGACGCGCAATCAGAATCGCGCTTTGTATGGTCGTCAGACCGTTCCACGAGCACATCAGATACCACGAAACCGAATGATCCAGTGTTCCACCCAGATATTCATCATATTCGTCCATCGCCATCTGCATCAACGACATCCGGTCTTCAAGCCGCTTTTCAGGGGTGTCCACATTGTCGATAATCTTGAAGTTTTTCCTGCTAATGACCTTTTTGTTCTTGCCGTGTTTCTTGCTCACATCAGCCTCCTTGCCAATATATGCTGAAATACATTACAAAGCAATACTATCATTGCCGGGCTCGAAAAATCAGCCGCGGATAGCCGCACTTGCATTCATCTGACGCCATAGGTGGCAATAAACCGATTGAAGGAAAACAGAACGGAACCAGAATCGAAATCTTCCCGATGAACGAAAGCAACATAACCCGATTATTGAAAAGCAACAAAAAGGGTGCCGCAATTCCCCTGAAATCGGAAATCGCGGCACCCTTGCAGATGAGTGTTACAGGCAAAGAGCTACGCGGCTCACCAACACCGCATCAAAATGCCTTAAACACGGCCCCAGTTCACTGCTCCCCGCGGCGAACCGTGCGAGCGATGAATTTCGTGAATTCTCCCCACAGCGGCCGAGGAATCTCATGTGCCATGCCGGGATAGACATGCACTTCGGAATTCTTCAGATGGTCGGCGATGAACCACGTGGCCGCGTCATTGAAGAACGGGTCGTTGCGGCCATGAATGACGAGAGAAGGAACCGTGCTGGCCCCGAGCTTATCGGCATCGATGGCAAAATCGGACATCGCGGCCTGCTGGCGGCGCCAGCCGTCAACGCGGTAGCAACGGTCATAGGTGATGCCGCCGAGCTCACGCGCCCACTGCTCGTCGAATCCGTAGATGGAACCTTCGTGGCAGGCACGCTCACGAGAGATGAAGATCTCGATCGCTTCGTCCCTGGAGTCCGCCGCGTCAAGACCCTTGGTCTCGCTGTCGCCCGACGAATTCGACTCTGACATCCACTGGGGCTGGTTGGCCGGCGCCGTAAAGAAAATGCTGGCGGACTTGAGACGGTCTTCGTGGTCGACCAGCAGTTGCTGCGCGATCATGCCGCCCATCGACTGGCCCAAAACATGGAACTTCTTGAGTCCGCAGGCGTCGGCGACGGCCACGACGTCATCGGCCATGTCGGCAACCGAATAGCATTTGCCGATCTGGTCGGGCCCCGCGACCTGCGAGGAAAGCCCCACATCGCGATTGTCCATCAGAATGGTGCGGATACCGGCAGCATTCAGGTTCTCTACGAAACCACGCTCCCAGCCGACCATCTGTGCGGTATAGCCCTCGACCATGATCAGTGCCGGGCCGTTTTCAGGACCGTACGCTTCGTAATACAGCGATACATCCTTGTTTTTTGCGTATGGCATTTATACCTCTTTTAATTAGATTCTATTACTAGACAATAGTTTTCAATCAGCGCCTGACTCTGTCTATCGGCGCTTTGATGAGCGTCAGCGCACCGACTTGATCAAGAACGCAAACAGGCCACCCAACAGGGCCGTAACGATTCCGAAGACGAAAATCGAAGCATACGTGCCGGAGATGTCGAGCAATGTCGAACCCACAAGCGGGGCCACGGCGGCGGGAACCGAAGTGGCGATCGCGAGGATGCCAAGGTCACGTCCTTCATCGGCCTTGCTGGGCAGCACCAGCGACATCACGGCGATATCGACCGCGAAGTAGACACCGGACGCAGCACCGCTGATCACGGCATAAATCAACATTCCGACCCAGGTCTTGGAGACGAGCGGGACGATGAACGAGACCATGTAGGTAATCGAGGAAAGCGCCACAATCATCTTTCTTCTGTCGAGCACGTCCGCAAGCTTGCCGAAAACGATGATCGCGATGATCTGCGCGACGGTAGAGAACGTCGAAACGGTTGCGACGTTGGCGGCGACATTGGCGCTCGGCAGGTTCTTCACGCCGATGTAATCGCTCAGAATATAGAACGTGAAATTGGAAACCGCGAAATTCGCGAAGAAGAACAGGAAACGGGAAAGGAAAGCCATGGTGAAATCGCGATGAAGGAAAGCGGAGAAGAACGCGGTGTGCTTGGCTGGCGCCTCCTCGGTTTCCGAGGTCTCTTGGGCTTCCTGAACTTCGACTTTCGCGCGGATCGAAGAGTCCTCACGGGCAAAGACGACGAACAGGATCGTGGTGAGTACGATGAAGACGCCAACGACGGCATAGCCGACAAACCGGCTGGTACGAGCGGCGATATTGACGAAAATCAGGATGCCGAACGGAAGACCCAAGCCGGCAGCGGAGGACGCAAGACCGCGATAATTCTCAGGAATGCGATCGGGGATGACCGCGTAAATCACGCCCTGATACCAATTGGCGAAGAACCATACGAAACCGGCCATGATAACGACGACGGGAATCGATTTTGCCGTAGCCATGATCAGGCAGGTAATCAAGGTGCCGACAGCCGAGAAAAGCAGCCATGGCGTACGCTTGCCAAACTTGGTCTGCGTGCGGTCAGAGATAGCTGCGCCCACAGGCAGGATGATGGTGCCGACCACGGATTCCACCAGCGAGGCGATGGCCATGTAATGCACCTTGCCCGACGGCGAGATTTGTGCAATCTGAGCAGGCAGCAACACCTGGTTGATCGCCTGATAAACGCCGTAGAGAGCGATAATCGTGGGCATCAGCAGGCCCAAAATGCGGGTAACGCTCATTTTATGTTTCACAACCGGCGTCTTTGCTCCAGTTGCTTGAATGTCGGAACTCAAGTTAGATCTCCTTCGGTCTCACTTGTCAGTAATTCGCTGACAATTTAAGTAACACGAGTTAGTGATTCGTGTCAGTAACACGTGTCACTAGGCAGTATAGAGCATAAATCCAATTTGTCAAAACCAAGGCCGATTTCATATAGGCAAACCCCTTCTCCTGCCTATACCTAAATCTAATTTGCACAGGCGTGCCGGTATACTACTTTGGGGAAATAACTACGTTTAAGGTTGGACGGGAATTGCATATTCATAAGACGACAAGCGCCGATGTGGCCAAGGAAGCCGGCGTGTCCCGCACAACCGTGAGCATGGTGATGAACGAAAAAGCAGGTTCGATTCCGGAACGCACACGCGAGCGCGTTCTGCAAGCCGCGCAAAAGCTGGGTTTCGTCCCATCTGCTGAAGCAAGGACACTGCGCAAAGGCCACGGCAGCACCGTCCTTTGCCTCGCTCCGGGATGGATGCCATCGGGCCGCGCCGACAGCATGTGGAACGCACTGAGCAAGCAACTCACCAACGCCGGATTGTCTTGCGTATTTTCACGTTCAGCAGGCACGACAACACCTCTGAGACAGTTGCTTTCGGACATGACGCCTGGGGTCGTCGTACCGTTCTTCGATTTTTCGGACGGTGACCGCAAACTTCTTAAGAATCTGGGAATTCCGCTGGTAGAATTCTGGTCGCCCGACGTCGACCAGGAGCCAATGCCCGTTTTTTCGCGCTTCCAATACAATCTGGGAAACACCCAAGGCAAATACCTTATTTCGGGCGGCTGCAAACGAATCGGTTATATCGGAGCCAGTGATCCCCTCGGCTTCGGTCTGCGCGCTTTCCGAATCCGCGGCGTCGAAGACGCGCTGGCACAATCCGGCCAAAAACTGACATGCAACCTTGAAATCGATCTGCAAGACTTCGAATCCGTACGTGAGGCCCTCAAAACCATCAGGGAAAAACAAACTGATGCAATCTGCTGTTTCAATGACGACTGCGCCGCCGCGGTTTTGACAGGTTGCAAGGAAATGGGCATCAAAGTGCCCGACGATCTCAAGGTGATTGGCGTCGATAATCTTTCGATGGGGCAATATTTTGAGCCTTCATTGACCACCGTCGATTTCGATCACGATATGTCGGAATATGTCGCTCAGATCAAAGAAGCAATTGACGAGAGGCAACACGAGCGTCACGGCAAGAAAAACGAAAAACAGGATAAAGACGGCATTGCACTAGGACCGCAGAATGTATGGGTTGTAAAGCGCAAATCGGCTTGATGCTCACGCGTAAATATCGAGCACACCAGGGTCGCCACCGGCTTCGGCGATGCGCTGGTGGCGCTTTTTGGCTTCGGTGACCACAAACTCACGGTAATTCTCCTCGATGCTTGGGTCGAGCCCGGCATCGATGGCGACCTCTTTGAGCCGCTTGGCCTGCCGGTTTTCGCGTTCCCGATCCTCCGGTGCAAACCCGGCCTGAGCTTTCAAGACGCCGACCTCGGCGGTGTATTTGAAGCGTTCCGCAAGCAAGGAGACGATGGCCGTGTCCACGTTGTCGATGGACTGACGCAGCCGCTTGATGCGCTGAACGGCCTGCGCAGTCTCGGGGTTGATTCGCTCCTGCGCATCGTCGATGGTGGTGTCACGCCATCCGACGGTTTTTGAAGTGTCTTTGGCGCCATCGGCATTTGCGGCGTCGCCGGTGCTAGCTGCATTGTCCGTCGCGGTTGCGTCGTTGGTCTCGCAAAAATCAGTCATGTACTCACCATACGACAAGAGCCCCACCATTATTCATTGCGTTTGCGACGCCACATGTCACCAACGCGTCGCAAATGCAAGTAACTCTTGCACATCAGACGCAAAACCACTCAGCAGCGTCTCATTCACAATCCAATCTTGCAAACGAGACGCTTTGCCCTCGATAAGCGTCGCAAATGCAACGGCTCGCGACAGCGAATAACAAAAACGGGGAACCCACCGCTGCGATGGATTCCCCGCTATACATGTATTGAATGACAGCTAGATGTTATTGGCGTTCTGCTTGATGATCGCCTGGAGGAAGTCGCGGTTCGTCGCCGTCTTCTTCAGATTAGGCACGATGGTCTGATAGGCCTTCTCCGGCTCCATACCGCCAAGCAGACGACGCAGGCTGTAGATGACCGCCAGCTCGTCCTTCGGCGTGATGAGCTCCTCGCGGCGGGTGCCGGAGGCGTTGATGTCGATGGCCGGGAAGAGACGCTTATTGGCCAGGTCTCGCGAAAGGCGCAGTTCCATGTTGCCGGTGCCCTTGAATTCCTCGAAGATGACCTCGTCCATCTTGGATCCGGTCTCAACCAGCGCCGAAGAAATGATGGTCAGCGATCCGCCGTTTTCGATGTTGCGGGCCGCGCCGAAGAACTTCTTGGGCGGGTAGAGCGCCTGCGCGTCAACACCACCGGAAAGCACACGGCCGGAAGCCGGTGCGGCGATATTGTAGGCACGGGCGAGGCGGGTCATGGAATCAAGCAGCACCACCACGTCCTGGCCGAGTTCCACCAGGCGCTTGGCACGTTCGATAGCGAGTTCGGCGACGGTGGTGTGGTCGGAGGCGGGGCGGTCGAAGGTCGAGGAGATGACCTCGCCCTGCACGGTGCGTTCCATGTCGGTGACTTCCTCGGGGCGTTCATCCACAAGCACCACCATCAGGTGCACCTCAGGGTTGTTGACCGCGATCGAGTTGGCGATATTCTGTAGAGTAATGGTCTTGCCGGCCTTCGGCGGAGAGACGATCAGACCGCGCTGGCCCTTGCCGATAGGAGCGACGAGGTCGATGAGCCTGCCCATAATCTTGTTCGGCGTGGTCTCCTGCTTCAAGCGCTCCTGCGGATACAGCGGGGTGAGCTTGGAGAACTGCGCACGGTTGGCAGCGTCCTCGACACTCATGCCGTTGATGGTCTCGATGGATTGCAGCGGCACGAACTTCTGACGCTGGTTGCGACGTTCGCCTTCGCGAGGCTCACGGATGAAGCCCTGCACGCCGTCGCCCTTGCGCAAGCCGTACTTGCGAATCTGACCCATGGAAACGTAGACGTCGTTCGGCCCCGGCAGATAGCCGGAAGTGCGGATGAACGCATAGGAATCGAGCACGTCGACGATACCTGCGACGGGAACCAGCCCTTCCTTGGAATCATTGCCGCGACGGTCGCGCGCGTCCTCTTCGTTCATACCGTCGTTGTTGCTGTAACGGTCGGCGCGTTCCATACGATCATTGCGATCGTTGCGATCCTTATAGTCATAATTGTTGTTGCGATCGCGCCCGCGCATCCTGCGCTGGTGCCGCTCGTTTCCGCGATCCTCGCGGTTGTAGCGATCGTTGCGACGGGTGTGGCGGACGAACTCACGACGGGGCTCTTCCTCTTTGACGTCGTTGGCGTTTCCCTCGTCATTGCCGACAACAGGCAGCGTCGCGAGAATATCGTCCAAATCGCGAACCTCGTTGGAAGCGGTATCGTGACGGGACTGCTGCTCGGCGCGATAGTTGCGGCGGCGGGGGCGTTCCTCGTTGCCCTCTTCCATTTCACGTTCACCGCGACGGTGCGCGACGAATGACCGGTTACGACGGTGCAGAGGTTCTTCATTGTCAAAAAGCCTGGGCTCTTGCGACGCACGTTCTTCCTGGTTTTCCTGCTTTTGCGAACGTTTTGCATTCACATCAATCGAGGAATGCCGAATGGCCCTGACCGGTGCCTTCTCGCGTTTTTCGGCGTTGCCCGACATAGCGTTTCCGGATTTGCGGGCAGGAACGGATTCCTTGCTTTCTCGGCTTGACGGTTCGTCGGCAGGTTTGGAAGCAGGAGCCTGCTTCTGCGCGACTTTGGATGTATCGTTATCGACGCTCTTCTTTTCAGCGGTTTTAGGCGCGGCCTTGGGGGCACGAACCGTGACGCCGCTGGGCGCCTCGCCGCCTGTTCTTGCGGCTTGAAGGGTGGCGAGCAATTCCGGCTTACGCATCGTTGACGTACCGCGAAGCCCCATCTGCTTGGCGAGCGTCTTCAGCTCAGGCAGCTTCATATCCTCAATATTCTGGCTAGTTGCCACGATAATGTTGCCTTTCCTTGACTTCCTACGGCATTGCCCGGAAGCTTAATGAAAAAGATGCGGTATATTTTATAAACCGCGTATGAATGTTCGATACCAACATGTGGTTTTCGAACTTTCCTTTAGCGTACAACCGATGTGCGACCTTCGCTACGCTCAAGGCAAGCGCGTGTCGGAAAACACAAAAGGCGAACGTCCCGTTTGGAACATTCGCCTTAAGCAAGGTAAAACCAGTTATCGGTTACTTCTCCTCATGGTAGGACTTTTCGGTGTTGACCGACCAGACGTTCTTCTTGTCGGCGCGACCGGACTTGATATTGCCCACAGCCTCCATCGCACTGGCCATGGAATGGTCCTGGTTGTTGTAGCGATGCTGGCCGTTGCGGCCGACGCAATACAAATTGCCAAAGGAATCGAGATAATCGATCAGCTGCGGCATCTCGTCGTAGGTGTCGAAGTAAGCGGGGTACGCCTTCTTGACGTGCTCGCGGTGGGAATCCAGGACGTCCTCGGGACCGTTGATCACGCGCATGCGGGTCAGCTCCTTGATGGCGAACGTGGTGGCTTCCTCGTCGCTCATATTCCAGAAGTCGTCGCCTTCCTCGCAGAAGTACTCGAGGCCAATCCAGACGGTGTCGTCCACATTCTTGACCATATACGGGCTCCAGTTGTTGAAGATCTGGATACGACCGACCTTGTAGCCCGGGTCCTGCACGTAGATCCAGCAGTCCGGCACGATGGGCGGGTTACCGAGCGTCTTCATGTCGGTGGTGTTCTTGAGCCTTAGATGCTTGACCAGCAGACCGACGGTGACGAAGTCTCGGTACGGCAGCCCGTTGGCGATGCGCTTCATGTCAGCGGGTACGTCTTCCGAGGTCGTGGCGACTTCCTTGGAAGGAGCCTTACCTGCGTTGCCCTTGGAATCGGAATCCTTACCGGCCTCGTCTTCCTTGGCCGCACGATCGATGGCATTGACCAGATCCTTGACCGGCATCGAGGAGATAAAGTCGTCGGCCGCAAGCTCGACGCGCTTGCCGTCGGCATCCTCGTAGACCACGCTCAAAATGCTGCCGTCGTCCTTCTGGCGCAGCTCGACAACGTTCGCGTCGGTCAAAACCTTGCCGCCGCCGTCGATGACCTGGCCCTCGACGATTTCCCAGAGCTGGCCCGGGCCGAGCTTCGGGTACCAGAACTCCTCAATCAGCGAGGTCTCCACATCCTTGGAATCCCGCTTCTTCGGCATCATCTTTTGGATGGCGTTCTTCAGCACGGAAATGACGCTCAGGCCACGCACACGCTGTGCGCCCCAATCCGCGGAAATCTCGGCGGGGGTACGGCCCCACACCTTGGTGGTGTAGCCTTCGAAGAACATCGAGTAGAGCTGACGGCCGAAACGGTTGATATAGAAATTCTCGAGATTGTCTTCGGGCAGCTTGTGGATCATGCTCCACAAATAGCTGAACCCGGCCTTCAACGTCAGCTTCAGGCCCAGCGCCTTGAACAGGCCCGGGGAAAGGGAAATCGGATAGTCCAGGAAATGCCGGTTCCAGAAAATACGAGAGACGCGATGGCGCTTGAGCATCACCACATCCGTCTTCTCCGGATCCGGGCCGCCGGGCTCAAGGTCATGGTGGCGGCCGAGCTTCTTGTCGTCATAAGACGGGGCGCCCTGCAGCGGCATGATGTTCTTCCACCAGTCCATCACGCGGTCGTCCTTCGAGAAGAACCGATGCCCGCCGATATCCATGCGATTGCCGTTGTGCTTGACGGTACGGCTGATGCCGCCGAACTCGCGCGTGGCCTCCAAAACGGTCACATCATACTTTTCGGCGCCGCCGTCCTTCAAGAGCTCCCAAGCCGCCGTGAGACCCGCAGGACCGCCCCCGATAATCACTACAGACTTTTTATCCGCATCCTCAGCCACAACTGCCTCCCGAAAAATACATACCTTGAAGCCGATACGCCCCATTACACAAGTCAGAACCAGCCTACACGAAAGCGCAAACCAGACCAATCAATCCCATATAACATACACGAACATTCTCCAAGTTCGCTGGAAATTAAATCACTTTGGAAAACTAACTCACGATGGAGGGGAAGATATACTTCGCTCGGGACGCTCCTGGCTGAACCGTTAAGCGAAAAGCCCTGTGGGCTTTTCGTAGGTTCAGTGAGCGCGATGTACGAGCGCGAAGGCAGAATTTCCAATTCTGCACAGGCTGTGTCTTACGCCCGAGCAAAGCATATCTTCCCCTCCATCTTCAACAATCAACTGTTAATAAAGGGTTTTTAACCAATAAGAGTCTTTTTTTATTCGCTTAAAAGTGCCCTCAGAACTTCGACATCGATTCAGTCGTCTCCTACTTGATTCTCCGGCTGAGGTGGCGGGGAGAAATATATGCGTTGTTTGACCGTAAAGACTCGGCCTGTGCAAAATTAGAAATTTTGCCTTCGCGCTCGATACATCGCGCTCACTTCGCCTACGAAAAGCCCACTGGGCTTTTCGCTTAACGGCTCAGCCCGGAGCGTGTCGAGCAATGTATGTCTCTGCCTCCCAGACCGTCAGTTGTAACTGTTTCTAAGCCAAAGAATCAGGAATATCGATGTCGGACTTCTGCACTTCCTCTACGTTGACATCCTTAAACGTAACAATCCTCACGTTCTTGACAAACCGCGAGGAACGATACACGTCCCAGACCCACGCGTCGGTGAGCTGCACGTCGAAATAGACATCCTGCCCGGCGGAGCGTACGTTGAAATCGACCTTGTTGGCCAGGTAGAAGCGTCGTTCCGTCTCCACGACGTAGGTGAAGAGCTTGATGACGTCGCGGTACTCCTTGTAGAGCGCCAGTTCGGCGTTCATCTCGTAATCGTCGAGATCTTCAGCGCTCACCTGTCGCTACCCCCTGATTTATCGGTTGAAGCCGTCTTGCGGTCGGCGTCGCCATTGTTCTGGCCGTTATGGCCAAGATTACGCCACCACGCCTTTTTCGATTTCTTGCTTTGCGTGGCCGAATAAGGCCATGACGTTTCGGAATCATCGTCGGCATTGCGCTTGTGGGCATTATGTCGCGCTTCACTCTTTGAAGATGGCGAAGAGAAATCTTGCGAACGGGTTTTATCCCTAGCCTCGTCGCCCTTTGAATCGGCGTTGCGAACGGATCGATTCACGGTGTCTTTTCCACCGTTTTGACCATCGCGTTCGGGCTCTCGGTCATTGCCCAGCCCGGTAGCGGGACGAGAGGATTCGTTTCTTTCGGTTTCGCCGCAACTGGCATCGGCACCGGCCACATCGGACTTGTCTTTTCTGGCTTTGTGCTGCTTGATTTCGATGGAATGTTCCCGCGCGGCCATGGCTTCCTTGACACCGGGGTTGCCTTCGATGACATGCATGCCGAAGGCGTCAAGCGAACGAATCGGATCGTATTCATCGGCAAGAGTATCAAGAACTATCAAATCCTGATACTTGCCAATGGAGGCGTCCCACAGCGAATCACGCGAGGTGCCGGATTTAATGAAGCCAAGAGATTGATACACGGAAAGCGTACGCGAGCTCTTCTCCGGCACGGCCACCCAGATTCGGTGCATGCCAAGGCCGACCGGCGGGGCGGCGAAACCATAGGTCATCACACGTGGCATCGCGTCGCGGGAATAGCCGCGGCCGCGGTAATCCTTGCCGAGCATCACCTGAATTCGGGCGGAACGTGCCCATGCGTCGATATCGATCAGGAAAATCATGCCGATGACGTTGTCGGTGGCACCGGCATCGATCTTGCCGTCGATATCGTGGTCGGCGTCCGTCAAAATCGCCCAGGCCATCGTGCGACGGGCCTCTGGGTCGCCTACTCCCGAATCGGAGGCGGCGATGCCGTTGACCCAGGCCACGGAACGCTTGACCCAAGCCTGTACGACGGCGCGCTCGGACTGCTTGTCTTTGCCGGTGTCGCCGGAAGCGTTGAAATAAACCTCAAGTTGATCGAGCTTGGGAATATCGTCGAGGGTGGCGGGGCGCAAATGCACCATTTCACCACGAATCTCCGGAATAACGATACGCTTGGGCAGCTGTCGCGCCGTCGCATCATCCACTGCGGGAATTTCGGAGTTTTCAGACATCGTCACTCACCCTCCAACAAACTCGAGACACACCTCACTACTACGATAGTGTATTCGACTGACGAGCGGAAGGGCCATACAAAGCCGAAAGTACAGTCAGTGAGGAAGAAGCACATAGCCACTGCAGCGAAGTGCAGCCCGGCGCGCAAAATGGCCTCGTGGCATAGATCACGAGGCCATTGAGAAACCTACTGTGGATTGGAATCAATCGACACAACTGCGTTCAGCGTTGGAACCTGCCCTGCTTGTATTGCGCAGTGACCACCTTGCGGTGAGTGTAGAACTCCACGGAATCCTTACCGTTGGCGTGCAGATCGCCGTAGAACGAATTCTTCCATCCGGAGAAGGCATAGAAGGCGACGGGTGCGGGGACGCCGAGATTGACGCCGAGCATACCTGCGTCGATGTTCTCGCGGAAGTAACGGATGGCGTCGGCGCTGTTGGTGAACAGGCATGCGCCGTTCGCCAGTTTGCTGCTGTTGGCCACGCTCACGGCTTCCGGCAAGTCCTTGACCCTGATGATATCGACGACCGGGGCGAAGATCTCGTCGGTCCAGATCGACATGTCAGTGGTGACGCCGTCGAAAATCGTGGGTCCGACGAAATAGCCTTCGCTTGGCAGGTTTTTGCGGCCATCGAGCAGAAGCTTGGCACCGGCCTTGACGCCGGCATCGATGTAGTTGAACGTGCGCTGCTGGGCTTCCTTGCGGATGACCGGGCCCATGAAGTAATCGTCCTCGCAGGTGTTGCCCATCGAAAGCTGCGAGGCCGCGTTGACGAACTTGCTGACGAACTCGTCCGCCACGGAATCCTGAACCACAATGACCGAACCTGCCATGCAACGCTCGCCGGCGGAACCGAAGCCGCCGCCGATGGTTTTCTCCACCGCGTCGTCGATGTCCGCGTCGGCGAGCACGATGCTGTGGTTCTTGGCTCCGGTCAGGGCCTGCACCCGCTTCATGTTGCTAGTTCCGGTCTTGTAGACGTAACGACCCACGGGCTCGGAGCCGACGAACGAAATCGCCTTGACAGTCGGGTTCTCCAGAAGGCCATTGACCACGTCCTTGCTTCCCTGCACGATGTTGAGCACGCCGGCAGGCACGCCCGCTTCGACGGTGAGCTCGACGACCTTGCCGATCAGGTTCGGGGTCTTCTCGGAAGGCTTCAGAACCATGGTGTTGCCGCAGGCGATGGCCATGGGGAACATCCAGAACGGCACCATCATCGGGAAGTTGAACGGGCAGATTCCGCCGCACACGCCTATCGGATAGCGATAATTGGTGACCTCCACATCCGTGGCGACCGTGGAGAGGCTGTCGCCCATCAGAAGGTTCGGGATGCTGGCGGCGTGCATCACGTTCTCGATGCCGCGCCCGACCTCGCCCAGCGCCTCGGCGTGGTTCTTGCCGTTCTCCAACGTGATGATGTCGGCCAGCTCGTCCTGATGCTGCTCAAGCAACTGCTCAAGGCGGAAAAGGATGCGGGCCCGCTTGGTGACCGAGGTTTTGCTCCAGGTCTTGAAGGCTTCGGCCGCGTTGTCGACCGCCGCGTCGAGTTCGGCCCGGGTACTCAGCGGCACCTTGGCGATGACCTCACCGGTCGAGGGATTGTAGACATCGAGCATATCCGTCGATGAGCTCTGCACCCATTGCCCGCCGACGAAGTTCTTGATGATTTTCACTTCACTGCTCATTTCCATACTCCTTTGTGATGGATTTACATCTGTCCGGACACGTCGTCTGGACATCATGCTGTGTGGCAAAAGTCATTCTAAATAAAAATTCTCACAAAATACACTATTCTATATATGTAGACGCGGTTCATAAACAAAGATGTTTTACGCACCAGCCCAAGGAAGGAGACTGCGATGGAACAGCACCAACAGCATCATACGAACGTTGACCCAAGTGGGGTGAAACCGGTCAAATCCGCCGCGAGGACGGTGCTGATCCTCGAATATCTGGCCAAGCACGCGGAGTCTCCCAGCACTTTGACCGAACTGTCCGCCGCCATCAAAGCCCCGCGCAGCAGCACCTACGCCCTTCTGCGCACGCTGATCGATTACGGGTGGATACGTTCGGACCATCCCGGCAACCTATACAGGCTCAATCTGCGGACGCTGCTGGTCGGGGAATCCTACCTGGACGCGGACCCTTACGTGCGTATCGTACGGCCGATACTGGCGGATCTGAGCCGCAAGGTGACCGGTACATTCAACATGTCGCGCATGGACGACGGGCGCATGGTCTACCTGCTCACCCAGGAATCAAGAAGGGATTCGACCTTGCTGCCACGAATCGGACGCTGGCTGCCCGCCTACGCCACCGGGTCGGGCAAGGCATTGCTCGCGATTCGCGGCAAGGCCGACATACCGGCTAAAAGACCACCCATCACGGCGAAAACCATTACGGACATGAAGGAGCTGACGGCCGACCTCAACGCGACCAGGCAGCGTGGCTATGGGCTGGAAGTCGACGAAAACAACCTAGGCTACTCCTGCGTCGCCGTGGCACTGCGCTACCAGTCGCCGCCACAGGACGCCATCAGCTGCACGCTGAGAACGAAGGATTTCACCGAGAAGCGACAACATACCATCATCGATGCACTGATGGAGGCACGCGACAAGATTGAAAAAGCCGCGCCTCTGCCGGGGACCTGGTATTGAAAATCCAAGGATGGACGTTCCGCAGCCGAATAGAAATATCCAAAAGTGTTAAAAACATCACTTAGTCAATATCTCTTAGTTAATTGACTGCCAGAACGACGAATACATAAACGCAAGGTATCGAAACGCGTGGTGAAGGAACGGACCGAACCCGACCAAAACATAAGGCCGGCGGCGACTTACCCGCGTCTAAGCACCTTAACGATGCTTGACACGGGAAGCCGCCGCCGGCACATACAGGAAGGTTTCACGACAGCGATAATCTCATGTTTTACTTCTTCTCCGCCTCCCTCTGGTCGCGGGCCAAATCCTCCATCAGGATGCGGTCGCGGGCGCGGATGGCCTCCGTGGCCTTGTCGCCGCTCCAGTCGTAGAATCCGTGGCCGCTCTTGGCGCCCAGGTTGCCCTCGGCGACCTTCTCCTTCAGGGTCGGGTCCTCGCCGGTATTGTTGGCCAGATCGTCGTAAAGATACTTCGAGATGTTGTCGAAGATATCGAGGCCGCCCTGGTCGATGCCTTCCAGCGGGCCCACGATGGACCAACGGCGTCCGAGGCTGTACTTCATGATGTCATCGACGGCCTCAGGGGTTGCGATGCCACGCCGGACGATTTCATTCTCCTCGCGGATGACGGCCATCTGCAAGCGGTTGCCGACGAATCCCAGCGATTCAACCTTCAGCGGCACCGCGTGCTTGCCAAGGCTGTTCATCAGGTTGACGGTGACATCGACGGTTTCCTGGCTGGTGTGCTCGCCCGGGACGACCTCGACCAGCGGCATGAGCTGGACGGGATTCCAGTAATGGGCCACCA
Organism: Bifidobacterium sp. ESL0728; assembly: GCF_029392015.1. Lineage (NCBI taxonomy): Bacteria > Bacillati > Actinomycetota > Actinomycetes > Bifidobacteriales > Bifidobacteriaceae > Bifidobacterium > Bifidobacterium sp. ESL0728. The sequence goes on along the minus strand of NZ_CP113925.1, from coordinate 440,601 downwards.
CGAAACGTTCGGGGTGCTTGAGGTTCTTGGCGATTGCGCTCGGGCTCAGGCCGGAGGTGTTGGTGGCGAGAATGGTGTCGTCGTCCACCACCGCTTCGGCCTTCTCCCACGATTCCTGTTTGACCTCGAGGTTCTCGAAGACACATTCGGCGATGTAGTCAACGCCGGCAAGATCGGCGTAATCGGTGGTCGGATGAACGCGGGCGATGATGGCGTCCTTGTCTTCTTTTACCACCCCGCCGTCGATCATGGTGGTCAAATCGCGGTCAATCAGGGAAAGACCGCGTTTCAGCGCTTCATCGGTGGCATCGACCATGGTCACGTTGTAACCGTGAATGGCGAATTCCATCGCGGCGGCATGTCCCATGGTGCCGGCACCCAGCTGGCCGATCCTGTTTCCTATGGTTTTCATTGTTAGCTCCTTTGCCGAAACCGGTTTTGTTTTTTGCGTAAGGCCCTTCTTTGTAGTCTTATCGCACTCCGCAAACGCTTTCCGGTACCGATAAAACCGTCAACCGTTTGAGGTAATTGCCATGCTATTGGAGCATTGGGGAAATGCCCTATCGTTTAGCCTGCAGCATTATTATTTGACATTTCATAATCACAGAAGCGCATAGGTGAATCTTGATAGTTCAAACCATATCGAACAGATAAAAACACTGGTGCCCGGTCAGAAAGTGACCGGGCACCAGTTGAGCCTATGAAAACCCTTGGGCTTATGAGCCAAGAACCTGAACGCTTAAGTCAGAACTCGCACGCCAAACCTGCGGTTCGGCCTTCGCGCTCGTACTTCGCGCCCACCTCGGCTACGCGAAGCCCACAGGGCTTGGAAGCAGGAACCTGAACGTCCATACCGAGACTCGCACGCAGAATCTCACGATTCTGCCTTCGCGCTCGTACATCGCGCTCACTTCAGCTACGCGAAGCCCACTGGGCTTCGCGCTTAACGCTTCAGCCCTTCATTTTCTTGATGACCAGAGCGCTGACGGCCTTGGCATCGGCCTGGCCGTGGGTGGCGCGCATGACGGCGCCGATGATGGCGCCCATCGGCTTCATGTTGCCGCTCTTGAGCTTTTCGGCCACATCCGGGTTGGCGGCAAGCGCGTCGTCAATCGCCTTGTCGAGCGCACCGTCGTCGGAAACGACCTGATAGCCGTGCTTCTTCACGACTTCATCAGGCGTGCCTTCGCCGGCGAGTACACCGGTGACGGTCTGCTTGGCAAGCTTGTCGTTGAGTTTGCCGTCGGCGACAAGCTTCTCGACCTCGGCCACATCGGCCGGGGTGATCGGCAGCTCTTCAAGCGAAAGGCTGCGCTCGTTGGCGACGCGGGAAATCTCGCCGAGCCACCATTTGCGGGCACCGGCTGCACTCGCGCCGTCTTTGACGGTCTCTTCGACCAGGTCAAGCGCGTCGGCGTTGATGATGTCACGCATCTCGAGGTCGCTGAGTTTCCATTCGGACTGCAGACGGGCGCGGTGCTCGCGCGGCATCTCCGGCATGGTCTTGGCGATTTCGTCGATGTGATCCTGCGTGATGTGGAGCATCACAAGGTCGGGATCCGGGAAGTAACGGTAATCGTTCGCGTCGGACTTCACACGACCGCCGGCCGTGGTCTGCGTGGCCTCGTCCCAATGACGGGTCTCCTGCAGAATCTCGCCGCCCTCGTCCAGGATGGCCGCCTGACGACGAATCTCATACTGCAAAGTCTTCTTGATGCCACGGAACGTGTTGACGTTCTTGGTCTCGCTACGAGTGCCGAGCTTGGTCTCGCCCTTCTTGCGCAGCGAAATGTTGACGTCGGCGCGCATGTTGCCCTGCTCCATACGGCCGTGGGAGATGCCCAGGGCACGCACGATGTCGCGGATGGCGCGCATGTAGGCGTCCGCAATCTCCGGGACGCGGTCGCCGCCGCCTTCGACGGGCTTGGTGACGATCTCGATGAGCGGAACACCGGCGCGGTTGTAGTCGACCAGCGAATGGTCAGCACCTTCGATACGGCCGTCGGCACCACCCACGTGGGTGTTCTTGCCGGCGTCGTCCTCGATATGCGCGCGCTCGATCGGCACGCGGAAGGGGGTGCCGTCGTCAAGCTCGATATCGAGATAGCCGTTGCCGTTGGTCGGCTTGTCGAATTGCGAGATCTGATAGTCGCGAGGCATGTCCGGGTAGAAGTAGTTCTTGCGTGCGAACTGGCTCCACTCGTTGATCTGGCAATGCAGCGCCAGACCGAGCTTGATCGCGAAATCGACGGCGGTCTTGTTGACCACCGGGAGGCTGCCGGGCAGGCCGAGGCTCACCGGGGTCAGTTCCGTGTTCGGTTCCGCGCCGAACTCTTCGTGCGCCGGGCAGAACAGCTTGGTCTGCGTGCACAGCTCGACGTGGGTTTCCAGACCGAATACCGGGTCAAATTCCTTGACGGCATCGGAATACTTCATCAATTTTTCAGCCATGATTTTATGCTCCTTGCCGTCCGATTACTTTGCGTTCCCGAGCCACGGGGTCTTGAGGGACTGCCAAATCGGGCCACCCCACTGTTCCTCGAGCGCCGCTTCGAGCGCGGCCGCAGGCTTGTACATCTGCTCGTCGTGCTTCTGCGGGGCCATGAACTGGAAGCCGACCGGCAGGCCGTCGTCCGAAAGCCCTGCGGGAATGCTCATCGCGGGGGTTCCGGCCATGTTCGCCGGAATCGTAGCGACATCGCTCATGTACATGGTCAGCGGATCGTTCATCTTCTCGCCGAACTTGAACGCGGTGGTCGGCGAGGTCGGGGCGACCAGCACGTCGGCCTTTTCGAACGCCTTCTTGAAGTCGTCGATGATCAGGGTGCGAACCTTCTGCGCCGAACCGTACCACGCATCGTAGTAACCGGCGGAAAGCGCATAGATGCCGAGGATGATACGACGCTTGACCTCGTCGCCGAATCCGGCCTCACGGGTGTAGGCCATCATGTTGGCGGCGGTCTGCGGCACACCAACCGGGGGCATCACGCGCAAGCCGTAACGCATGCCATCGTAACGGGCCAGATTGGAGCTGACCTCGGAAGGCATGATGATGTAATACGCTGCGAGCGCGTAATCGAAGTGCGGGCAATCGACCTCAACCACTTCGGCTCCCATATCCTGCAGCAGCTTGACCGCTTCGTTGAAGCGAGCCTCGACGCCGGGCTGGTAGCCGTCGCCGCTCAGTTGCTTGACGAGACCTACGCGCACGCCCTTGAGGTCGCGCTTGTAGCCTTCGCGGGCAGCCTTGGAAATCGGCGGAACATCCATAGGAATGGATGTGGAATCACGCACGTCGTGGCCGCCGATGATCTCCTGCAACAGTGCGGAATCAAGCACATTGCGAGAGACCGGGCCGATCTGGTCGAGCGAGCTCGCCATGGCGATCGCGCCAAAGCGGGAAACGCCGCCGTAAGTGGGTTTGACGCCGACCGTGCCGGTGAGGCTACCGGGCTGGCGAATCGAGCCGCCGGTATCGGTGCCAAGAGCAATCGGGGCCTCGAACGCAGCGACCGCGGAAGCGGAACCACCGCCGGAGCCGCCAGGAACGCGCTCGGTGTCCCAAGGATTGTGGGTCGGGCCGTACGCGGAATGTTCCGTGGAGGAACCCTGCGCGAATTCATCGAGGTTGGTCTTGCCGAGCAGCGGCATGCCAGCAGCCTTGAGCTTCTTGATGACCGTGGCGTCGTACGGCGGAATCCAACCTTCGAGAATCTTCGAGGCGGCGGTCGTGGGGATGCCCTTGGTGACGATCATGTCCTTGATGGCGATCGGCACACCGGCAAGTTCCGGCAGACCTTCGGTCTCCCCCGCAGCGTTCTTCTTGTCGAATTCGTCGGCTTGGGCACGAGCCTCGTCGGCGGAAACGTGGAGGAAGGCGTGCAGATCCGGCTCGGCGGCGTTAATCACGTCGAGTTCGGCGTCGACCAGCTCGCGGCTGGAGACTTCCTTGTTGCGAATCTTCTCCGCCATCTGCGCGGCGTTGAGCTTCACCAGTTCGTTTGTTTCGGCCATCACTCGTCACCTCCAAGGATTCGCGGCGCCACGAACATACCGTCTTCAGTGGCGGGAGCGCCGGAAAGCGCCTCTTCTCGGGTCAGCGGCTTTTCTGGGACATCGGGGCGCAGGTACGCCTCGAGCGGGACCGGGTTGGCAGTGGGTTCGACGTCGTCGGACGCGACTTCCTGCACCTTGTTGATGGAATCGGCGATGACGTTCAACTCGCCTTGCATGCGGGTCGCTTCCTCGTCGGTGAGCGCGATCTGGGCGAGATGACCCAGATGCTCGACTGTTTCTCTTGTGAAAGTAGGCATAACCTTAACTATATGAGTCGTCTGTGACGTTCAAGTGACGAGTATTCGCCAGCAAAAGCCTCATCCCGATAACGAATGTGTCAGTATTCCGGCGACTTCTGCGGGTAACAAGACAATCCTGCGAGAAAACGTACGTTTCAGAGATCCAAAACGTACGTTTTCTAGCGGAACTGTCTTGTTGCTAGCGGAACTGTCTTGTTTCTAGCGGAACTGTCTTGTTACTCGCATAATTGTCTTGTTTCTAGCGGAATCTCCCGCATACAGGGCAATTTACCGGTTACCGCATCAGTCCGTCACTTCACATCGCGTTTGCGCACGATAATCGTCCCGACAACGTAGAAGACCGCAGCCCAAGCCAGCACGAGAAGCCCGCTCTGCCACCAGTTGGGGACGAACCAGCCCTTAGGCAATGGGCTCGGAGCCGACGGGGTTGGCCCCGCCATGAACGTGTCGACCAGGCTGGAAGGCATCAGATTCGAAAGTTCCAGCGCCCATTTCATGTGCTTCGAAAGACCATAAATGATGCCAAGCACCGAAGTGGCCATGGTGTAGATGGCGATGAAAACGACCACACCACCAGCGGTCGAACGGATCATCGCGCCGAGGCCGAGCGCAAACTCAGCGATCAAAGTCACCATCGCGGCGCCGCCAAGAACGACGATCAACGGGAGCCAGTGTTCCTTTGAAGTAAGCGGCGTCTGCTTGCCGCCGCTGAGCATGACCTCCACCAAACCCCAGGAAACGAGCAATGTCACCAGAGACAGCACGAACGAATAAATGGCCACCGCAATGGCTTTGGCGTTCATGAACATCACACGGCGGGGATTGACCACCAGTGACATCTGCACCGACGAAGTCCCGTATTCACCGGTGATCGAGAGGATGGCGACCACACCGATCAGGATGAAGGCGAAGGCCATGCTTTGGGCGACGCAGTTGAAGAGCTCCGTGCGCGGAATCGGGGCAGCCGTAGCCATCCATTTGCCTCGGGCGTCGTAATGGCTCTCCTGTTTGATGCTCCACGCAAACATGGCTGCGAAACCGATGGTCAGCAGGAAGGAGATGCCGGAAAGCCACCAGGTTGAGGCGATGCTGAACAGTTTCAGCAGTTCGGCGCGGATACTGCCGAAGAAACTCAGATGCACGTGGGCCATGCTGCGATTCTGGTTGAAGTTCTTAGGACGCTGGCTGGATTTTGCCAATTGCTGGTTTTGCACGGGCTTTTCGGCCACCGCGTTTGTTGTATTTACTGCGTTTGCGGCGTTGATTGCGTTCACCGCGTTTTTAGTGTTCGTTTCGTTTGTTGCGTTCATTGTGTTTACAGCGTTTGTTGCGTTCGTCGCATTCGTCGCGTTCGTCGCATTCGCTGCATTCGCTGCATTCGCTGCGTTCGTCGCGTTCCCCGTCACCATATTCATCACGTTTATATTCGCAGTACTTGTTGCACTCGTCGTATTTGTCATCACCGCTTTCGCGTTTGTTGCGCTTGTCATGTTCATATTCGCGGTGTTCACCGTCATCATGTTCGCCGTCATCGTATTTGCCGTCATCATGTTTGCCGTCATCGTATTCGTCGTCATCGTGCCTGCCCTCCGTTCTGCTGCGCTACGTGAGTGCCGTTCTGCTGCGCCGCATTGCTGTATTGAATCGGCTGCTGGCCGGGCAATTCGTGCGTGGCATATTGCACCTGCGAATGGGTGAGCGCCATGTAGGCGTCTTCCAACGAAACCTTTTCCTCGACCAGTTCGTAGGTCACCAGTTGCGCCTGGGCGAACACCTGGGCTGCCGCCTTAAGGTCGGCTCCGCTGATATGGAACACGGCACCTTCGCGCGGGTCGGAGGCGGAGCGTTGGTCGGATTCCACCTTCACTTGCGGTGCGTTGGCGAAGATGGCGATCAGCTTCTGTGGCTCCGGAGTGACCACGCGAATGGAATTGCTCGAATGTTCGGCGACGAAATCGTTGACGGTGGTTGTTTCGAGAATTTTGCCTTGCCCGATAATGACCAGATTATCGGCGGTAAGCGCAACTTCACTCATCAGATGCGAGCTCAACAGCACCGTACGGCCCTCGCTGGCACAATAGCGGCAGAGTTCACGCACCCACTTGACGCCTTCAGGGTCCAAACCATTGACCGGTTCGTCCAGTACCAGATTGTGCGGGTCGCCCAAAAGCGCGGCGGCGATCGAAAGCCTCTGGCTCATGCCCAGCGAGAAGTTGCCGGCTTTGCGTTTTTTGACGCTGGTGAGGCCGGTCATATCGATGACTTCGTCGACGCGACGCTTGGAAATGCCATTGGTCAACGCCAGCGAGCGCAGATGGTCGTAGGCGGAACGGTTTTTATGGGCGGATTTGGCATCGAGCACCGCGCCGACGCAGGTCATCGGAGCGCTGGACTTGCGGAAATCACCGCCATCAATGAGCGCACGGCCGGAATCGGCGGAAATCAAGCCAAGCGCCGCCCGCATCGTTGTGGACTTGCCTGCACCGTTGGGGCCAAGAAAGCCAGTGACCTTGCCATCGACGGCGGTGAAGCTGACATTGTCAAGCGCGACTTTGGAGCCGAACCGCTTGCACAGATTGGTAATTTGAATCATGTTATGAATATAACATGCCGGCAACGGTGCCATTGCCCATTCCGGGGACGTTTCAGGGTCTGTTCAGGGATAAATCAGGGTTTAATTTCTTCGCTATTCATAAACTTCAACGAGCAGTCCTGACGAGTTTTGAAGCAGCTTCAGATTTTGCTTCTTCCGCGTGCTTTTGTCGATAATATTCGCGAACTTGGTTAATCGCCGTACGTTCCTCATCAGTCATGGGATGCATCTGGATAACCGGGTCTATCGGCCCCCGCCACTCGCCGCTTTCATATTCAGCAGCCTTTTCGTCAAGCTGCTGAGGCGTAAAACCGAATTGTTTCTCAATTTCTTCGCTGTTCATTATCCCTCCTTAATAAGCTCTTACTTCTTTAAGTGTACGCTCCGATGGCGGAATCATCGCGTGAAAAATAAGAAAATTACCATTCCCGTCAATAGTTGCTACCATCTCCAATAGCCTGCCGTTGCCGTCCAAACCAATGGAAGCCCAGTCGCCATTAGGCCGGCGAGGCCCCACTAATAACTTTGCATGCCAAGCAGCTCTCACATCATCATCAGTTAACTCCGGATGGCGTTGGTGAATTCTTGGGTCAACCACAGGATTTTCGTACGTTTCATTCATACCTCTATTCCACACGACGAAAGCGTTGGGACGCAAGCTAAAACGGGTACTGTGGTCGAATGATAGGGGTTATCCACATTTGAGGCGTGTCGAGGGGTGAACGCCCGAATCATCCACATTTGTGCACAAAACCAAAGAGAGGATTCGTCATTATTCACCATTGGAAACAATGCAATCCATTCTTACACAATATTCGAAAATTCGTGGAAAAATTCAGATGTCATTTGAAAGAATGGCTTCATTCCAAGACATTGCCTATGCCATGAAACGAAGCAGATAATTCTGTGCTACTTCACATCACGCTTGGATACTGCGAACACGCCCAGTCCAAAAATCAACGCGGCCCAGAACATCACGGCAAAACCGTTACCCCAGAAAGAGCCCAATACCATTTCCGGACGGGTCTTGTCGTCAGAAAAGACACTCAAAATGCGGCATATCTGAGGAATAAGCCAGCCTTTGCTGTCGGACATGAACATGCGGGGCCCGCGAAGGAAATTCATCACTGCGAAAGTCGGTACATACGTCATATATGCCTTCGCGCCCGTACTGAAAGCCTGGATGAGCATCGAGGGGAATGTCAACAATATCAGCGTTGCGACCGTGCTACCGATCATGGATCTGCAGATGGCGGCAACGCCCATGCCGATGAGCGTGACGCACGACATCATTATCGGGCCGCCGACGAAAGCGAGCAAAGCCATCACCATGCTTCCCGGCAACACCTCAACAGAACCGTATCCCGCCAACGTCGACAGGCTATGCAGCCAAGCTGTCGGAAAAGCAAACGCATATCCCACAATCGTGGCAAGCGAGACATAGATGCAGGCGGATACCGCTTTGGCCCCCATAAACATCGGACGTCGCGGATTCGCCATCAACGAGGAATCGATGAGCGTCGAGGAATACTCTCCAGCAACGGCAATGACGCCAAAAACCGCGGCGAAAAGCGATACCATCCACATATTGCCGGCCAGATGGAACCATACCGTATAAGTACTGGTGGTGAGCTGTGAATCATAGCCTTCAGGTATCAATGCGAACAAAGGCATGCAGACAACGATAAGGCCGACAATCCACCATGTTGACTTGAAGCTTGCAAGCTTGACCAACTCACAAGCCACCGATCTGCCAAAACTCACGTGCATGGACTGCGGCGAACCGGGCACGGCGGCCTGAACCGGATTCGATGGACGGATCGGCAACGACATTTGCGGCACAGTGGGCTGATTGGTTATTGCAAACCGGTTTGAGGGTTGCGGGGCCTGCTGACCGGCGGGAACGAAGCCGCCCAGGGGCTGCGGGGTTGTTACAGGCTGAGAGGTCGCAGTCGGCAGATTGGCCGGAGGACGATTGACCGCAGGCTGATTGACGGGAAACCGGTTGACAGGAGTCTGCACGGCAAAGGGCTGTGCCACCGGCTGAGGAGCGTATTGTCCTTGCCCATGGGTCAAAGCCAAGTAGGCGTCCTCAAGAGAAACCGCTTCATCCGACAGTTCATACACCGTAAGCTGAGCCGATGTAAACGCATGAGCCAATGTCGCCTCATCGGCACCGAAAAGTCGCCAGACGCTGCCTTGCCTGCTGTCTGTGGGAATACGGCCAGCTGCTTCCATGCGCAGGCCGGGGATAGAGGCGACCACAGCTGAGAGTTTGTTGACGTCATCTACCGCCACACGTATCGCATGCGAAGAATGACGGGCGACAAAATCATCAACGGTCGATCGCTCGAGAATGTGCCCCTGGCTGATGACCACCAAATCATCTGCCGCAAGCGCAACTTCGCTCATCAGATGCGAACTGAGCAATACGGCGCGCCCTTGCTCGGCGAACATACGACACAGATCACGTACCCACTTCACGCCTTCGGGGTCGAGCCCGTTGACCGGCTCATCGAGCACGAGGTTGTGCGGGTCGCCAAGCAAAGCGGCGGCGATGGAAAGCCTTTGATTCATACCCAACGAAAAAGTGCTGACCTTGCTGTTTTTCACCGCTTGAAGACCAGCCAGTTCAAGCACCTCGTCAACACGACGATCCGGTATGCCATTGCTCATCGCCAATGTATGCAAGTGGGAATAAGCGGTCCTGTTCTTATGCGCCGACTTGGCGTCCAATACCGCGCCAGCGAGGTTCATCGGCACACTCGCCTTGTTGAACGGGACACCGTCAAAGATCACCTGGCCGGAATTTGGTTTTGCGAGACCCATCGCGACACGTATGGTGGTCGATTTCCCGGCACCGTTGGGGCCTAGAAAACCGGTAACCCTGCCATCCAGCGCAGTAAAATCGACATTGTTCAGCACCGTAGCCTGACCAATGACTTTACTGACATGTTCTATGGTAATCACAGCAGCATCGCATCTTTCACATTGAATTAGTTAAGTATAATATGTTAATAAATATCATACTTCAATTAATGCAAAGACGCAGTCTACCGAGTCTTTAGTGCAGATGCTGGGAAATCCAGCAGTGCATCGCCACCGCGGCGGCGGCACCGGCGTTGATCGAGCGCACCGAACCGAATTGGGAGATGTAGACCACGTCATCGGCCAGTTCCAAGGCCCGCTGCGAAAGGCCTGGGCCTTCGGCGCCGAAAAGCATCAGGCAACGGCTCGGGAAACGGTAGGTTTCCATGGGTACCGCACCCGGGATGATGTCGAGCGCGATGACGCGGGAGGCTTTGGCATTCTCGGCGATGCGGTGGTATCGGGCCTTGTCCACGCGAAATTCGGCCTTGGCTTCATTGGCTTGCGCCTGCTCGATTTCCTCGGCGATTTCCTGCTTCCAGCTGGCCACTAGGTCTTCGATGGAAGGATGATGGTCGACGTGCTGGTAGAGCTCCGTCATCAGCGCGCCTTTGCGGTTCCACTTGTGCGGGCCGACGATATGCACCTTGCGGGCGGCAAAGGCGTTGGCCGTGCGCACCATCGAGCCGATGTTGAAATCGTGCGTCCAGTTCTCGACGGCCACTTCGAAGTCGTGACGACCCTGCTGGTCGAGGTCGGCTTTGATGGCGGCCACCGACCAATAACGGAACCTGTCGAGCACATTGCGACGGTCACCGTTGTCCAGCAGTTCCGAATCGTAGCGCGCGTCGAAATTCGGAGATTGCGGGTTGTCGGGGCGAGGTTCGTCCGGATGGGTTTGCGACCATGGGCCGACGCCGATCTCGCGGAACACCGGTTCGCCGGAAGCCTGCGCTGCAGCGGTTATGGGATTGGGTTCGCGCATATCAGTCGATACTCCCCTCGGCCAGTGCATCAAAACCAGCACCAATCAGAGATATATTACTAATGGATTTCAAATACTTAATCGCTTTGGAATGCACATGTCTGAAGTCCGCACTTCCGAGAGATTTGAGACATTCAGCATTATCGGAATGCGATAGGTTGCAATTTCCGTGACAAACTTCGGTATTGAGATTCGACCTGTACATATTCAGTCGGTTCTCTTCGTTTTAGTTGCACCACCACGCAACTCATCCTCGTCGAAAGCTCTTACGAACGGAAGACTGCGTCCCTCACCGGTAACAGGATTAATCACCTTGATATTGCTGGCATCCGCGTCACCGCTGACTCCTCCGATAAGCGAGGCGACGGCAATGACATCGGCACCCTCGTGCTCAACGACGCTGAAGTCAAGGCTCAACTCGTTGCCGTTGCGCAAGGTGACCAGTGACGAAGTCTGCACATACGATTTTTCGGAAAGCCAGGAATCAAGCAACACCACACGTTTGCCGGCGATCGACGGGCCTTTGATCGAGGGATAGACGAAATCCATGACGAAGCCGTCGGGTTCATGTCCGCGAGCGTGAGCCGCTTGCATTACGGCAGTGACCATGGGTACGGCGGCTGCGGTCAATGCACCAACCGCGTCGAAATGATCAAGAGTGAAGCCACGTTTCTCAAGCGCATCGAGCAAAGCATCACCGATCAGTTCGGCACCGCGATGGTCAAGACTCACACCAAACAACTCGCTGAACGGTTTCTGCTTTACCGCTGTTTGCAGGAGCGTTTGCAATTCGCTGTTGCCTCGCCCGTTGCCGTTGCTTTCGCCCCCGCTTCCGGCTTCTGTCTCGACTCCACCGTTTTTGGCATTCATTATTCCTGCTCCCCCGACTCAAGATTCAGTTCGGGCGCGGTCAGCTCGTGGACGTCCGTCTTTTCGGAATCGACCATCTCGACAGGGTCGATGACCTTGCTCGAATCAATCTTCTGCATTTTACGCGCGGTGACCAACACACGCGATTCCAATGACGAGGCAAAGGCGTTGTAGGCCGAAACCGTGCGGGTAATGGAATGGCCCAATTTATTGGCCTTGTCGCCCAAAACCGCGAAGCGCTCGTAGAGTTCGCGCGAAAGGTCAAAGAGCATCTTGGCATCGTCGGTGAGGCTCTGCTGCTGCCAAGCGAAAGCGACCGACTTCAAAACGGCCCACAACGTGACCGGCGAGGTCAGCGCGACTTTACGAGCGAAGGCGTCATCCATCAACGTCGGGTCGACCTTCAGCGCGGATTCAAGCAGGGCGTCGTTGGGAATGAAGGCGATGACGAAATCGGGAGTGGTGTCGAAAGCATTCCAATAGGCCTTGTCGCCCAAGGTCTTGACGTGTTCGCGCAACGCTTTGGCATGCGCCTGAAGCAATTGGTCGCGGCGCTTGAGCTCGTCTTCTGGCGCGGTGTCGGGAATTTCGCACGCACGCTGGTAATCGGAATACGGGGCCTTCGCATCGATGGGAATGGTCTTGCCACCAGGCAGATAGACCACCATATCTGGCCGTTGTACGCGGCCTTCCGGGTCGGTGACGACCACCTGCGTATCGAAATCGACATGTTCCAAAAGCCCTGCCGACTCGACGATGTTGCGAAGCTGCGCCTCGCCCCAAGCGCCACGCACCTTGTTGTTGCGCAACGCAGCCGAAAGTGAGCTCGTCTCCTTGTCCAAACGGGTCTGCTGGTCGTTCAAACCCTTGAGCTGCTGGCCCAGGGAACCCATCTCCTGCTTGCGGCCTTCCTCGATCTGCGTGACCTTTTGCTGCAAGGCGTCAAGGTTCTTCTGCACGGGCGCGAGCGCCGAAAGCACCTTGCTCTGCTCGGCCATCGCCTTGGCTTGTTCGGCCTGCTTGCGCGCTGCGGTCTCGCGTTCCTGCTCCTGCTGCCTCTGCACACGCAGTTGCTCGGCCTGCTGGGCCTGCGCCAACTGGGATTTGACGAACGCGAGTTGCTGGTTCAATCCATCGCACTGCGTGCGATATTGCGCGGCCTGCGTGGTCAGCTCCCCCACCTGGCGCCGAAGCTCATCGTTCTGCGCCTGCGCCTCTTGCATGTCGGAGTTTTTGACGTCTCGCGCGGTTTCCTGGCCCTTGGATTTGCCCAGCACAAATCCGGCCACCAGCCCCAGCACCGCTGCGAGTATGACCAATATAATTGCCACTACAGGATTTTCGAACATATGTTCTATTACACAGGATGCCTTGGACGAAACCCACACGGCAATAACAACAACCAAGACCGTCCATATCGAAACCAATAATCTTGCGGCAACAGGGCTCCCTGCCCATCCTGTCAAGCGGATAACCCTATGGCTTCGCCGATGCCATACCAACGTAAGACAAACGCGTATGATATGTCTGACCCCAGGTAGGACGTGCGTATATCTCGTGTCAATCAGCGTGTCGCACGGGATATAGTCACACAAAACTGCGATGATGAAGAGACAACCAAGGAGGGACCATGGGATTCGACTTATTCATGGGCGGTTTGGCGGTGGTGGCCGCCGCGCTGGCCACATGGCTCATCATCCTCTTTTTCCGCTCGCCCACATCGGCGCAATCCTCGGTCGAAACAGCGTTGCAAGGGCTGCGAAATCCCAATGCACCCTCCGATAATCCTTCAATTTCGACGGGCAGGGGACACAACGGCAATACAACCAGCAATCAAGGCGAACCTACAAGGCAAAATATAGCAGTCGGCCAAAGCGACGCCGGAAACAAAGCACAATCCGAACAGGCCCGAACCAGTGAAGCCCCGGAGATCGAGGCTCAGATTTCACGCATTACACGCCTGCTGATTTTTGCAATCGTGCTTACTGTAATCGTCTTCATCCCCTCGCTGTTGAGCCGCTTCAGCACCTCTTTTGTTCCGAGCTGGTTGGTCAACCCATGGCTGCAAGCCATCCTGACCACACCGACGATGTTTTGGTGCGGCGCGCCGATTCATCGCGAAGGCTGGCATGCGCTTGGCCGACACGCCCCGGACGTCAATTCGCTGATTTCACTTGGAGCAACCGGCGCTTTCATCTACAGTTTCATAATTTGCGTGGCCCGCAGCCAGTTCCCGGAAGGCTCGCGGCACGCGTATTTCGGCGGGGTCAACCTCATTATCACTTTGGCGCTGGCCATTGAGCTGGTTGAACTGCTAATTATCCAGGACGTCGAAAAATCTCAAAATTCGATTAATCCGGCAATCATGTCACAGACCGCTTCCGCGACCACAAAAGCCTCCGTTTCAAACGAAGGCTCACCTTCTGCAACAAACTACGGCTCCGCCCAAGGGGCCCGGACTTCGTCGGTCGGCGTGAAAGCTTCCGTATCCAAGAACAATTCACCTCTAGACCCTCAAACCTCAGGCGCAACGACTATCGCCACAAACGCAGGTGCCACAGCCCACGCCATCGCCGACCGCGCCTTCAACACGCTTATCGCCGGCATCAGGAAAATAGCTCATTTCACGCGCATCTTCGTCATCACCGTCATCATCATCGCCGTCTGGGCGTTCGCGCTGTTGGTGGTATTTGGCCCGCAGCCGCGCCTGACGTTCGCACTGTTCGGAGGGGTCGGCGTACTGGTGATCGCAGGGTTCATCCTTGCGATTCTCGCGCTTGTCCTTATCATCAACGGCCGCAGAAAAGCACAGCGCGACAATATCGATTAAGGCAGCGAGCGGAAAGCAGTGCCGGTTCGTAACGGATATATCCATACCGCTTACACAAATCCATGCGACTACGCAGCGCGAAAAGATTTTACGCGTATTTCTGAAGCTCACTGCCAAGGGCGGGATAATACCCATCCGATAGATTGTTGGAATTCCGCCATTTCTCAGCGTCGCAAATTACTTTTTCAACCGATTTCACAGCACGGAATGGATTCTATAAACATTTTCACCGCTCGCTGCTACGAGTCGAATATCGTCCATTCGTCGAATCGCTGGTATTCCGCGGTTTCTTATGTTCAGAAACCCTCATACAATCAATTATCACAGCACTGAACCGATTTTTCTAAGCCTAAGATGTTCCCTGCTGCAAATCAGTATGCCTAGCAACAATGCATAATCTCGGAAAACAGCAGAAGAGCCGGACCATCGCATTGCTGCAACAGTCCGGCTCTTGTGCCAGATACTACTTATCTATCTGTTATCGATAAACCTGCAGATCTCGTTGCGGAATGTTGGTTTATCAGTATTTCGCAACGAGATTCACACTGTCAGATCACTTGCTGTCGTGATCCTCGCTCAGCGGGTCCTCGGGCATCGTGCTCAGCTCGAGATGATCGCCGCCGGTCTGGTCGACCAAGACGGTGTCGCCGTCGTGGACCTTGCCCGAAAGCAACATCTTCGCCATCTGGTCGCCGACCTCGGTCTGCACCAGACGACGCAACGGACGGGCGCCGTAAGCCGGGTCGTAACCGGCGTTGGCGAGCCATTCCTTCGCAGCCTTGGTGACGTCGAGCGTGATGCGGCGGTCGGTCAAGCGAGACGCAACCTGCTTGACTTGAATATCCACAATCTCGCCCAGTTCCTCGCGGGTAAGCGGATGGAAGATGACCAGCTCGTCGAGACGGTTGAGAAACTCGGGCTTGAAGTGCGCGTGGACGGCGTCCATAACCGCCTTCTTCTTCGCCTCGTCATCCAAATCAGGCTGCACCAGGAACTGCGAACCGAGGTTCGAAGTCATGATGAGGATCGTGTTCTTGAAGTCCACGGTCCGGCCCTGGCCATCGGTCAGACGGCCGTCGTCAAGCACCTGCAGAAGGATGTCGAAGATCTCGGGATTCGCCTTCTCCACCTCGTCGAACAGCACGACGGAGTAAGGACGACGGCGTACGGCCTCGGTCAACTGACCGCCCTCTTCGTAGCCGACGTAGCCAGGGGCCGCACCGATCAGGCGGGTCACGGAACCCTTTTCCATGTACTCGCTCATGTCGATACGCACCATGGCCTTCTCGTCGTCGAAGAGGAAGTCCGCCAACGCCTTGGCGAGCTCCGTCTTGCCCACGCCGGTGGGCCCGAGGAAGAGGAACGAACCGGTCGGACGATTCGGATCGGAGATGCCGGCACGCGAGCGCCGCACAGCGTCCGAAACCGCCTGAATGGCTTCCTTCTGGCCGATGACGCGCTTGCCCAAGTAGTCTTCCATATGCAGAAGCTTCTCGTTCTCGCCCTCCATCAGACGTCCGACGGGGATGCCGGTCCATTCGGAGACGATGCCCGCCACCGAATCGGCGTCCACGTGGTCGGGAACCATCGGCTCGGTTTCCTCGCCTTTTGCGTTCTCTTCGTCCGCGGCCTGTTCGGCCAGATCCAGCTGCTTCTGAATCGCCGGAACTTCGCCGTAAAGAATCTTACTGGCCTTCTCCAAGTCGCCCTCGCGGGTGTACTTGTCGGCCTGCACCTTCTTGGCATCGAGCTGGGCGCGCAGGTCGCCGACCTTGTTGTGGCCGGCCTTCTCCTGATCCCAACGAGCCTTCAGACCCGAAAGCTTTTCGCGGGTGTCCGCCAAGTCGCTTTGCAGCTTCTTCAGGCGGTCCTTGCTGGCAGGATCCTCGGCCTTCTTCAGCTGCATCTCCTCCATCTCGAGACGGGTCTCGCGACGTTGCAGTTCATCGATTTCCTCGGGCTGGCTATCGAGCTCCATGCGCAGGTGCGCCGCCGCCTCATCGACCAGATCGATGGCCTTATCAGGCAGCTGACGACCGGTGATATAGCGGTTGGAAAGCGTCGCGGCGGCAACGAGCGCGTCGTCGCCGATGGTCACCTTGTGGTGCGCCTCGTAACGCTGCTTCAGGCCACGCAGAATGGCAATGGTGTCTTCAACGCTCGGCTCACCGACGAAGACCTGCTGGAAACGACGCTCCAGCGCCGGGTCCTTCTCGATGTTCTCGCGGTATTCGTCGAGCGTGGTCGCGCCAATCAGACGGAGCTCGCCGCGGGCCAGCATGGGCTTCAACATATTGCCGGCGTCCATCGAGCCTTCCGCGGCACCAGCGCCGACGATGGTGTGAATCTCGTCGATGAAGGTGATGATCTCGCCGTTCGCGCTCTTGATCTCGTTCAAGACGGACTTCAGGCGTTCCTCGAACTCGCCACGGTACTTCGAACCGGCCACCATCGAACCCAAGTCAAGGCTGATGAGCTTCTTGTTCTGCAGGGTCGTGGGGACGTCGCCCGCCACGATGCGTTCCGCCAGACCTTCGACGACGGCGGTCTTGCCGACGCCGGGCTCGCCGATCAGCACAGGGTTGTTCTTGGTACGGCGGGAAAGAATCTGGATGACGCGGCGAATCTCCTGATCGCGGCCAATCACCGGGTCGAGCTTGCCTTCCCTGGCCTGGGCGGTCAGGTCGGTGGAGTACTTCTCCAGCGCCTTGTAGCTGCCTTCGGCGTCCGGGCTGGTCACTTTCGCACCGCCACGCACGCTCGGAACGGCCTTGCGCAAGGCTTCGGCTGTCACGCCGTTGCTCCTCAAAATCGTCGCGCTCTCATTGGGCGCGGCGTCGGCGATGCCGATGAGCAGATGTTCGGTGGAGACGTATTCGTCGCCCATCTTCTGCATTTCCTTCTCGGCCTGAGCCAACGCGGCCGTCAGTTGGCGGCTCGCCTGCGGCTGCGAAGTCGAAGACCCGCTCGCGCTCGGCAGCGCGACCAACGCGTTGCGCACTGCGGCGCCGATGGCCTTCGGGTCCCCGCCCGCGGCGCTGATCAGTCCCGTGACCACGCTGTTTTCCTGACGCAGCAACGCATCCATCAGATGCAAAGTATCAACCTGCGGATTGCCCGCAGCCGACGCGCTTTGAATCGCGTCTCCGATGGCTTCCTGAGCCATGGTCGTAAATTGTTGTTCCATGTTTTCCTCCGTTTGTTCGCCCTGTTCCTTCGTGAATCGTTGGAATTCAAGGCATTATTCAATCTCTGCTTATTACAACCGCAAACGGAGGAGTTCTATTCCCAAAACTTGAGTCTATTCGACTCAACTTTTAGACGTCATTGTCTAGTTATGTAATTCAAATACCTGTTAATCGTCGTTTTCGTGGCGTTATACATACCTTTCAATAACAGCTATCGGATAAAAACAAACCGACCGACGGAACCCAGATTCCGCCGACCGGCCTTTTAATACATATTTATTTATGAAACCGCGATTACCAACCGCGATTGATTCTGCAGTTCAGCCTTTGACCACCACGTTACGCAGGGAGCCGATGCCCTCGATGTTGACGATGGCTTCGTCTCCGGGCTTCAGCGTGCCGTAAGCGTTCGGGGTGCCTGTCATAATGACGTCTCCCGGCAGAAGCGTCGAGAAACTTGAAATCTCGGCAATCTGCTCGGGAATCGAATGGATCAGGTCAGCCGTGGTGCCCGAAGCATCCGGCACATCCTTGCCGTTCAGCGTGAAGGAGATCTTCGCGTCCTTCCAATTGAGATCGGTCTCGACCCACGGGCCAAGCGGGCAGGAGGTGTCGAAGCCCTTGGCACGCGTCCACATCGGATCCTCACCCTGCAAATCGCGCAACGTCACGTCGTTGACGCAGGTAAAGCCGAGGACGTAATCCATGGCCTTCTCGACCGGGACGTTCTTGGCGATGCGGCCCATGACCACGGCCACTTCGGGCTCGAAATTCATATCGTTGGAATAGCCCGGAATGACGATCGGATCGTCAGGGCCGATGACCGAAGTGGCAGGCTTCATGAAAATGACCATCTCGCTGGGAGCGTGCTCGGCGGCGGACTGGCCCTTGCTGTGCATGTACTCGGCGTGGGCCTCGTAGTTTTTGGCAAGGCCGTAGACCTTGGAAGGGATAACCGGCGAAAGTAGGCGAATGCCCTCTTCGTCGATCAGATGGCGCTCGCCGGTCGGCTTCACCGGCTGGGAGCCGAAGGGATAACCGTCAAGCTCGACGAGATACTCCTTCTTGTCGTTGTTGTCGGTTTGCACAAAAGCATAGTGCGGAACATCGTTGTAGGAATAGCGTGCAATTTTCATGTTTTTTAGTTTACGCCATTTCCCCGTCTTTGGCGGGCAAAAACCGAAATACAACCAAAATCAGTATGGTCAAGAATTGGCTAAAAGTCGCTTTTCAATCCACACAGACACGCCTTCGCTGGTACGAAATTCAGTGCGTACGCTCGAAATCGACAATCTCAGAAAGCATCGCGGCGGACGCGAAATTCGAAACCTTCGTTATCACAAAGCGGGATTTCCGTGGTTTCCACGTGGTCGACGCGACCCCATTGCGGGCCGTGGCCGAGCCGTTCGACGAATGCGGAGACCAAGGTCCGCTCACCTTGCGCTTCAACTTCGACGGACCCGTCGAGACGGTTGCGCACCCAGCCGGCAACACCGCAACGATGCGCCTCATTGACTGCGAAATAGCGGTAGCCGACACCTTGCACCATGCCGGTGACCACCGCACGAACGCGAATCACGCGGCCGTTGGTTCTGGCTTTGCCCCTAACCGAAATCCCCTTCATTTTCGTCTGCTCTCTCATCATCTTCCCCCGAATGTTGATGTAACTCTCAATTCTCTCTCGTCGCCTTCCGAAAACATTAAAACATCATCGATAGCCTAAATTCCGGCAGACCCCATCTCTATTTACCATTACTTACTATATTCCACAATTCTGCGCAATTACCGGGACGCCTGCGGCCACAACGATTTCACAGTCTCAGATGAACGCGCGCTCGCCGAAAATCGCGGTGCCGACGCGCACGATGGTCGAGCCCTCGGCCACGGCGTAGTCCATATCGTGGGTCATGCCCATCGAAAGTTCCCGACATTGCGCCGTTCCGGGTTCGCCGGACTTGAGAATCGTGTCGCGGGTGCCACGCAGGTGGGCGAAGCCGTTGCGTATCGTCTTTTCGTCGTCGACATGGGCACCGATGGTCATCAAACCCTGCAATTGCAAGCCTTCGAGGGCGGCAATCTGGTAGGCGAGGTCGACCGCTTCGTCGGGTTCGCAGCCGGACTTCGACGCCTCCCCGGATTCGTTGACCTCCATCAGCACGCCGACCACGATATGGCGAGCGAGCGCGCGACGCGCGATTTTCTGCGCTTCTTCGAGCGAACCGACGGATTCGATGGTGTCAACATAGGGCAGCACCTTGCCGATTTTGTTGGATTGCAGCTGGCCGATGAGATGAAACGGGATGTGGCCGTTCGGCGCGGCTTGGGAAGCGGCAGAAACGCTGGAACCGTTGACATTTCGGGCATTCGTACCATCAGAGCCTTTGGAACCATTGGCATTCTGAGCATTCACAATAGCGGAATTGTCGGAACCATGAACATTCTGCCTATTGCCGGCATCAGAACCATTGGAACCATTAGCACTCTGCTCACTACCAGCAACAGAACCATTGGAACCGTTGATATTCCGCGTACCCGAAGCGGCAGAAGCGTCAGAAACGGCAGAAACGGCAGAAACGGCAGAACCCCGTTTTGACGGTGCCGAAGAAGACAGCAAATCTGCACCGCCACTTTGCAAACCTGCGTTCGCGGCGGCACCCAGCGAGAAACCGCGCTCGGAGCACTGACGAATCAAGCCCTCGGCCTTGGCGGAGATTTCCTGCGGACGGTTTTCGCCGATCATGCGCACGCCTGCGTCGATGGCCGCCATGATCTCGCCGACATCACGAGTTTTCGTTGCCGCGAGCAATTTGACCGATCCGGTTTCGCGCCCGGACGCCGCCTCGGCTTGTGCGATGTCGTCAAGCACGCGATGCACGCCGTCCGTGATTTCCTTGATTCGCGCCTCGTCGATGACCTCGTTGGCGAGATTCTTGTGATCCATATAAGCAGTCATCATTCCCCGCTTCCCACTCGATTTACCGACTCCATATTATGCATGCCCATGTCATCGCGACCCGGGCCAAATCGCATTTTTATACCATTGACGCGAAAAACGTGCAAAATACAATCGGGCACATGGAAAAGAGGAAAACACCTTCAACTTTCCGTCCGTTCCCCATCTCCAAAACGCACTTTTCTGACAGTAACGTAAAAAACATGCAAAATAGCGGCCGTATAGTGCACATTTTCCACAATTACGTCAAAAACATGCAAGATACGACCGCCAAAATGCACTTTTTATGCATTTACTTCCTCAGACAGCGCCGCACACATCGTGTACACGCGCAAGCCTGCTCAGTTCAGCCCGTGAACGGCTTCGGCCAGCGAGCGGACGTAATCGGTGACGTATGGCACCGCGTCCTCGCCGTATTTGCCGACCAAACGGACGATGGCCGAACCGACGATGGCACCGTCCGAATCTGCAGCCATGGTGGCGGCCTGCTCGGGGGTGGAGATGCCGAAGCCGATGGCGGCGGGCACGTCGGTGACGGAGCGCACCTCGCGCACCATGCCCTTCACGTCGCTGGTGATTTCCTTGCGCACGCCGGTCACGCCGAGCGAGCTCACGCAATAGATGAAGCCTTTCGCGTCGGAGGCGATGCTGTGGATGCGCTCGTGCGAGGTCGGGGCGATGAGGCTGACCAGATCAAGCCCAACGGCCGCCAGCGGCTCGTCGAACTCCGGCTTCTCTTCGTGCGGCACGTCCGGCAAGATCACGCCGTCGAGCCCGACTTCCGCGGCACGATGCGCGAAACGCTCGAGGCCGTAGGAATAGAGCACGTTGGCGTAGGTCATGAAGACCATCGGCGTCTCGATCTTGTGGTCGCGGCGCAGGCGCTTGACCAGCGCGAAGGCGTCGTCAGTCGTGGTTCCTGCGGAAAGCGCACGGTTGCTGGCTTCCTGGATGACCGGGCCTTCGGCGGTCGGGTCGGAGAAGGGGACACCCAGCTCGATCAAATCCGCACCGGCGTCAATCATGGCCGGCACGAGCTTTTCGGTGAGTGCAATCGACGGATCGCCCACAGTGACGAACGGGATGAAAGCCTTGCGGCGGCTGCCGTCGGGGGCGGTGAACGCTTCCAAGATGCGGGAACGGCGAGTACCGACACTCTGCCGACGCGACGTATCACCGGCATCGACAGCGCTGGCTTCCATGTTTTGTTGCGACCGCTGGTTGCCAGCCGCACCAGTAATATTCGTGGTCTCAGTCATATCAGTTGCATCCTTTCACAGCGTTTTCGTCGCTCCGCCCGTTTCCATTGGCCATACCATTTGCACCGGCTGCACCATTCACACCGGTCACCGCAAATGCACCGGCTGCACCATTCACACCGTTGACCTTGGTTGTTGTCTCAGTCATGAAGATCCTCCCCGCGGTAGCGGGCGATGGCCGCCACATCCTTGTCGCCACGCCCGGAAAGGGTGACGATGATATTTTGGTCCTTTGGCAGCGTCGGGGCGAGTTTCATGGCGTAGGCCACGGCGTGAGCGCTTTCGATGGCCGGAATGATGCCCTCGGTACGGCTCAGGTATTCGAAGGCGTCGACGGCCTCGTCGTCGTTGATCGGCACATATTGGGCACGCCCGGAATCCTTCAGCGCCGCGTGTTCGGGGCCGACGCCCGGGTAATCGAGACCGGCGGAAATCGTATAGACCGGCGCGATCTGGCCGTATTCGTTCTGGCAGAAGTAGCTTTTCATGCCGTGGAAGATGCCGAGCGAACCGGTGTTCATGGTCGCTGCGGTTTCCTTGGTGTCGATGCCGCGTCCGGCCGCCTCACAGCCGATGAGCTGCACGTCCTTGTCGTTGATGAAGTTGTAGAAGCTGCCGATGGCGTTGGAGCCGCCGCCGACGCACGCAATCACTGCGGCCGGGAGCTTGCCTTCGTCGGCGAGAATCTGCTCGCGGGCCTCCTTGGAGATGACGGACTGGAAATCACGCACCATCGTCGGGAAGGGGTGCGGGCCCATGCACGAGCCGAGGCAGTAATGGGTGTCGGAGATGCGACGCGTCCATTCGCGGAAGGTTTCGGAAACCGCGTCCTTCAGCGTGCCGGTGCCGCTGGTGACGCCGCGCACTTCCGCGCCGAGCAAACGCATGCGATAGACGTTCAAAGCCTGGCGTTCCATATCCACCTGACCCATGTAGACCACGCATTCCATACCGAACAGCGCCGCGACGGTGGCCGTGGCCACGCCATGCTGTCCCGCGCCGGTTTCGGCGATGAGGCGGGTCTTACCCATGCGCTTGGCGAGCAGCGCCTGACCAAGCACGTTGTTGATCTTGTGCGCGCCGGTATGGTTCAAGTCCTCGCGCTTCAAATAGACTTTCGCGCCGCCGAGATCCTTGGTCATATTGTCTGCGTAATACAGCAACGACGGACGGCCGGCATACTTTTTCTCGAGGTCATCAAGCTCGGCGATGAAGTCGGGATCATTTTTGTAATGATTGTAGGCCTCCTCCAGCTCGTTGACGGCGCCCATCAGCGTCTCGGGGATGTACTGGCCCCCGTGGATGCCGAAGCGCCCCTTTGAATTGGGCGAATTGGTCATGAGATTGCTCCTTTTTATATAACATCTATGACAGTTGATTGTATTTCTGGTTGATGGTTTGGTTCGGTCGGATTTCCTATTGCGGATACCCGAATTCCGGACTGACGAGACTGTGCGGCTTGCTTATTTCGTCAATAGTTACTTTTGCATTCATTTTGTCGAGTTGACAAGGTGGACATCCTCCATCGCCGATAGCATTTGCATTACAATTACGTTGAAGTACCTACGATTTCAGATTGCGGAGAGCACATACCTTTGAGTTATTCGTCATCGACTTCACCAGCTTTCGCATTATTCGACGCTTCCCGTACCGCCCTGACTGCGGCACACATCTTGGCTGGATCCTTGAGACGTTCGGTTTCGACGCCCGAGCTCATGTCGACACCGAACGGGTGCGTCGCCCGGATCGCTTCGGCCACATTTTCCGGGGTGAGACCGCCGGCCAGCATGAACGGACGATTGACATCACGAACGAGCGACCAGTCGAAGGTCTTGCCATCGCCCGCACCCGCGTCGAGCAACACCATATCGGCCGACGACTCGACGGCCCGAGCCACGTCCAACGCCTCGCGCACCTTGAACGCCTGCATGATCGGCACAGTTGCCAGCTCACGGAGTTCCGCAAGATAATCCTCGTCTTCATGTCCGTGAAGCTGAACCACGTCAAGACCTGCGTCACGCGCGATTTGCGCCACGCGCTCGGCCGGTTCGTCGACAAACACCCCTACCGCAGCTGGTGGGTTTACACCGGTTTCGCGGGCCTGGGCCTTTATATAACGAACCAGTTCGGCCACACGCTCCGGCGAAATCGAACGGTGCGATTTAGGGAAGTCAACAATGAATCCGACGGCATCACTACCAGCCGCCAACGCGGCGTCCATATCCTGCTCGCGCTTGAGCCCGCAAAGCTTGACTTTGTAGGCGTTTGCCGCTTCCGCACTCAGGTTAGCGGTGCCATCGGCCGATAACGCATTGTCCAAAATCGCACGAGAAACAATGCCATCATCTTCAAATGGCACACCATTATCGGACGATTCCGAAGACTCGGCGCGAACCGATGCTGTCGAATTACTCATCGCACTACCTCTCACTCTCAGTTACGAATAACCCTCGGACGGACGAACGGCCAAACCTGCAATCGGCAGGAACAGCCTCGATGGATGCTGTCGAATTATTCATCGCACTACTTCCGACTCCCGGCTTGTACGCAATTCGCCTGCCTGCCTTTGGGCATATGTCGAATTATTCATCGCGTTTGTCCTTTATCTTTAGCTACGAATGGCCCGTAGATGGATGAATCGCCACAATCGCAACCAACCAGAAAATCGGCAAGCACAACCTCAATGAATGCAGTAGCGTTATCCATAACTTCGCCTCTTACTTCTGCGCCGCAGACGCATTGCTGGCCGGACCGCCACGAAGCTCGGCGAGCGCCGCGGTCTTGTCGGGCGAACGCATCAGCGTCTCGCCTATCAGCACCGCATCGACGCCGGCCGCTTCAAGTTCCTCGACGTCGGCACGTGTGCGCACACCAGACTCCGAAACGAAAATGCGGTCGGGGCCGACGGTCGGGCGCAGCTTGATGCTGTGGTCGAAGTCGACATCGAAGGTGCGCAGGTCGCGGTTGTTGACGCCGACCACGCGGGCTCCGGCGGCGATGGCACGCGGCACTTCGTCCGGCTGGTAGGCCTCCACCAAAGCACTCATGCCAAGTTCGTGCGCAAGCGCGGTGTAGTCCGCAAGCTGTTTGTCGTCCAAAATCGAGCAAATCAGCAGCACCGCCGAAGCACCACAGGCGCGGGCCTGATAGATCATGTATTCGTCAACGATGAAATCCTTGCGCAGCACCGGAATGTCAACCGCCGCCGCGACCTGCCGCAGGTGCTCGTCGGAACCCTTGAACCACGTCGGTTCGGTCAGGCAGCTGATGGCCGCCGCCCCAGCCTTTTCGTAGTCGCGGGCAATGTCGAGGTAGGGATAGTCCTGCGCGATGGTGCCCTTGCTCGGCGAGGCCTGCTTGAGCTCGCAGATGAAGCTCATGCCCGGAGCCTTCAGCGCCCGTTCGAACGGGAACGCCGCGTCGCCGGTCTCCCCCACCGCAACCTTCCGCGAGTTGACCTCACGAGCCTGAGCCGCAACCAGATCCTGCGGAGTCTGCGCCTTTTCCTCGGCCACGCGCTCGCGGGTCTTGGCGGCGATGCGCTGCAGGATATTTTCGGAATCAGCCATTACCTTTGCACTTTCCTATCGTTGGTATCAACGTCCATAAACTCACAAGACAATGTCGTAAATTGACCGGAAGCCGGTCACCGAACAACTCCGAATGACCAGTTTCTTACATCTGGAATGCATGGTGCTAGAAAACGGTCACTGACGAGTCTTCAACGACCTGTTTCTTGCACAAACAGACCGAGATGCAAAAACGGTCACTGACGGTTGCCCGACGAACCTTCAGCACTTACTTATCGGCATCGGCCTTGGCGAACGCCTGCGAACCGGCGACGAACGCATCGAGCGTCTTCATCGCGGCACCGGAGTCGATCTGTTTGCGGGCGATCTCCACACCCTGCCCGACGGACGAAGCGACGCCGCAGACATACAGCGCGCAAGCGGCGTTGAACAGCGCGGCTTCGAGCTTCGGCCCGGTCTCCTTGCCGCCCAGGATGGCGCGGGTGATGGCAGCGTTCTCAGTAGGAGTGCCGCCCAGCAAATCACTCTTCTGGCAACGGGTCAGGCCGAACTCTTCCGGCGTGAGCGTCATCGGGTGATATTCGCCGTCACGCAGCTCGCAGGCCGCGGTTTCGGCGGAAAGCGAGACCTCGTCCATCTTGTCGCGGCCGTAGACGACCAGCGCACGCTTGACGCCTAGGCTTTCAAGCACGTGGGCGATGGGTTCGACGAGATATTCGTCATACACGCCGAGCAGGAAATATTCGGGACGCGCGGGGTTGGTCAGAGGCCCGAGAATGTTGAAGACGGTGCGGAAGCCGAGTTCCTTGCGGATCGGGCCGACGTAGCGCATCGCGGTGTGGTAGCGCTGGGCGAAGAGGAAGGTGAAGCTGTCCTTCTTGAGCAGATCGATGGCCTCTTCCGGCGAGAGCGAAATGTTCGCGCCGAGGGCTTCGAGACAGTCGGCGGTGCCGCACTGCGAGCTGGCCGCGCGGTTGCCGTGCTTGGTCACCTTGGCTCCCGCAGCGGCGGAAATCAGCGCCGCCGTGGTGGAGATGTTGAAGGTGTTGGCGCCGTCGCCGCCAGTGCCGACGATGTCGAGCGTTTCGATGCCGGGATGCGGCACGGGGGTGGCCAGTTCACGCATGGCGGCCGCGCAGCCCGCGATCTCGTCGATGGTCTCGGCCTCGGCCGACTTGGTGGAAAGCGCCGCAAGGAAGGCTGCGTTCTGGGTCGGCGTCGATTTGCCGCCCATGATCTCCTTCATTGCCTGGTAGGCCTCGTCGTAGGTGAGGTCGTGCTTGTTGACGATTTTGACGATTGCTTCACTGATCATTTTGTTGCTTCCTTGTGATTGATTGGTGGATAATTTTGTATTACTGATTTAATGATTACTAAATATCAAAAACTAACGATTTATGCTCAATTGCCGAACCTTTCGACAACATCGATGAAATTCCTGAGAATGTCTTTGCCCAGAGGCGTCAGGATGCTTTCGGGATGGAACTGGACGCCGAACATCGGATCCGTGACGTGAGCCACGGCCATAATCTCGTCGGTTCCGTCGGTGCGGGCGACGACGCGCAACGTTGATGGCAACGTGGCTTTGTCGGCTTCCAGCGAGTGGTAGCGCGCGGCTTGGATCCGCGAAGGCATACCGGCAAAGAGCGGGCAATCGTTGTCGAGTTCGACCGGCGAGGCCTTGCCGTGCATGAGTTCGGCGGCGGGAACGACCTTGCCGCCAAGCGCCTCGCAGATGGCCTGATGGCCGAGGCAGACGCCCAGAATCGGCACCGTTCCGGAAAGCTCGCGTACCACGTCCTCGCAGATACCGGCGTCGGCGGGTTTGCCGGGACCAGGCGAAAGCACGATGCCATCGGAACCCAGCGCGGCCAAGCCAGCCACGTCGAGGTCATCGTTACGCACCACACGCACGTCTGGCTCGATGGAGCCGATGAGCTGGTAAAGGTTGTAGGAGAAGCTGTCGTAGTTGTCGACGATGGTAATCATGCGATGCCTCCAGAGATTCGGGTGCCGTCAGCGTTCCGGCAGATTCCGTCGATTTGGTTGACTTGAGCGGCTTCGGTGGCTTCGTTGAAGGTGATCATGCGATGCCTCCATTCGCTTGATTGATGGCGTCCACGACGGCGAGCGCCTTGTTGCGGCATTCCTCGAATTCCTTGTCGGGGTTGGAATCGGCGACGATGCCCGCACCGGATTGCACGCAGACCTTGCCGTTGTGTTTGAAGGCCAGACGGATACCGATGCAGGTGTCGAGATTGCCGGAGAAATCGAGATAGCCGATGGCCCCGCCATAGATATCGCGCGGGGAATCCTCGAGTTCCGAGATGATCTGGCAGGCGCGGATTTTCGGCGCTCCGGAAAGCGTTCCGGCCGGAAGCACCGCGTCGATGACATCCAGCGCATCCTTGCCGTCGGCGAGCTGGCCGGCGACCGTGGAACCGATATGCATGACATGCGAGAACCGGAGGATATCGTGCAGCCGCTCCACTTCGACGCTGCCAAGTTTGGAGACGCGACCGATGTCGTTGCGTCCGAGGTCGACCAGCATGTTGTGCTCGGCCAGCTCCTTTTCGTCACTCAGCAGGTCCTGCTCGATGAGCTTGTCCTCTTCCGGCGTCGCGCCGCGCGGGCGGGTTCCGGCGAGCGGATAGGTCAAAAGCTTGCCGTCTTCGAGGCGGACCAGCGTCTCGGGCGAGGCAGCGGCGATTTCGATGTCGTCGCTGGACATGAAGACCATATAGGGGCTTGGATTTTCGGCCCGCATGAGCCGGTAGGCGTCGAACAGGCTGCCGGAAGCGGAAGCCACGCTGGGGTTGGAGAGCACGACCTGGAAGATGTCGCCGGCGTAGATGTGTTCCTTGGCCTTACGAATCATGGAACCGTATTGTTCGCGGTTGAGCGTCAGCTGCAGCTGCCCGTCCAGTTCCAGCGGCTTGAAGTCGTAGCGTTTGCCGTTCTCGAGAATCTCCTGCATTTGCTCGATTTGGGCCACGGCACGCTCGTAGGAGGCGTCCACATCGTTGGTGTCGACACCGGCGATGAGCTGCAGACGCTGGCGGTAGGAATCGAAGGAAATGAGCTGATCGAAGAGCATCAAGTCGACGTCAGGCAGCGCCTTCGGGTCGCGGGTCGTCTGCCGCAATGTCGGCTCTGCGTAAGCGAAATAATCGAAGGAGAAATACCCCACCAAACCGCCGGCAAACGGCGGGAACCCTTCAAGGCGAGGGCTGGAATATTGCGCGAGCACCTTGCGAATCGCGTCACTTGGGTGATCGACGTGCTTGTGTTCAACGACAACATCTTCAGCGTCCGACCCCGCAGGAGCAACGCACTTGATTCTCAAATCGCCGGCCTTGCAGGTCAGTTCCAGCGTCGGCGCGAATCCGAGGAAGCTGTAGCGTCCCATGCGCTGGTCGGCTTCGGCGCTTTCCAGCAGGAAGCAATGGTTGGAAGCGGCACGCACCCGGCGCATGGCCTCGATGGTGGTCAAGCGGTCGGCGAGCAGTTCGCGCATCACCGGAATACGGCGGTATTTGCCGGTTTTTGCCAGTTCGCGCACCTCGTCAAGCGTGGGCCGAATACCAGCATATCGTTTTCCGTCCGCAGCGCCCCGCACGGCCGCACCGCCGTTCGAACCTGCCGTAGCATCCGCACTCATGGTCACCATGGGCACCTCCCAGAGGCCTTCGCCTCATTTTGGGACTAAAAAAGCCCGTCCCAGCTGTCAATTACAGCCAAGGACGAGCGAATATATGCCCGCGGTGCCACCTTGGTTCACGGTCTCCCGTGCCCTTACGAAACGCCAACACGTCTCCGGCAACTAACGTATGCCTTACGTCGCAGCCTCATGGTCGAAATCATCCGGCCAATCGGTGCGCCCTCAGCGGCCCACTCAACGGTTCGCATCTCGTCCCGGCTCTCACCATCCCGGGCTCGCTCCTCGCGCGTTTCCGCCTACTTCCCCGCTTCATCGGTTTGTAGTGTTTTTAATTATTGATAGTTAGGCTACACTTCCGTTTTTACGCCTGTCAAATTCGTTTGCCCAATTAGGCGGAAGAATACGGTCGGATCTATCGGTGCGAATGTCGCCCAAAGTAAAGCATTCCAAGGCTTCCCGCGCACTCATGGCAACCGGGCCGGAAGCGTCCGGCATGTGGACACCCTGGGGGCTGGAGCCGCGCACACCGAGCAGCCACGCGCAGTAGCCGATGACCTGTTCCGGCTTGACCCCGTCCGCCCGCAACGCGCCGATATCCAGCGAATGCTTGCGTTTGGCCAGGCGAACCCCAGTCGGGTCGTCGATTAGAGGAAGATGGGCATAGGCCGGATATTCAGGTGTCGTGTCGGCACGGCAGGCCGTTGCGAAATTATCCGGTTTTGCGGTTTTATGGTTACCGACAAGCCTGGCATTATCCAACATTGAAGTATTACAATTATCTACCAACCGGCAATCCCCTGCCTTTGACCCCCTGCGATTAGCCACAAGCCGGTTATCATTCGTCTCCGAACCATCACGATTATCTTTATGTCGATTATTCGTTTCATCCGAATCACCATCAGACGGAATGCCGTATTTTGCGGCGAAACCTGACATGATCAAAGCCCGCCGAATCCAAATCTGCAACGCCGTGGAACGCAGCAGATCGCGACCGCGGACGATGTCGTTGACACCCATCAGAAGGTCGTCGACCACTACTGCCAGCTGGTAGGAGAAGATGCCATCGGAACGACGAATAATCGTGTCGCCGACCTGAAGCGGCAAATCAAAACGTTGCTTGCCAAATACTCGATCGTCAAACTCGACAACGCTTCCTCGCGCACCTTCTTCGGGCACTGCTATACGCAATGAGTGACGCTGGCCCTCCTCAAGCCTCGAACGCACTTCGTCGGGGTGCTCGGCCAAGAGTTTACGGCACGTTCCGGGATAGATCAGGAACCGGTCGCCCTCCTGCGGCGCCGAGGCCGCGCGCAAATCAGCACGCGAGCAAAAACACGGGTAGACCAAAGGGAAGCCAGCCGGCAGCACACAACCCTCCAGACTTGGACTTCCCCCGATACTTAAGCTTTGAGAGCAAACCCGAGAACCCCCATTTAGTAATACATTATCGTTATCCGGCGAACTAACGAAAGCCTCCGAACCGTTGCCTACAAAATGATGAAAATCAGTATCGGCAAGATCGTCCAAGCTCACCGATTCCAGCGAGCGCAACGCCTCCTCGTAGATTTCCGTGCGTTGCGACTGGTAGACCGGTTCGCCGTCCCAGTCGAGCCCGAGCCAATGCAGATCGTCCATGATCCACTTGTCGGCGTCCTTCACCGCCCGCGGCCCGTCGACGTCCTCGATGCGCAACAGCACCTTGCCACGTTGCCGATTACCGTCAAAACCCTTGCCACGCTGTCCGTTGCCGTCACCGCCCCGGCTCCCGTCACCATACCGGTCCGCATCGCCACCTCGGCCCGCATCGCCGCGCCCATTCTCTTCTCCGGCGTGCGCCGAAAGCCAGGCCGCGAGCATCGCGTAAACGTTGCCGATATGCATGCGGCCGGAAGGCGTGGGCGCGAACCGACCCACCGTGTCGATTCGCGGGGTTCTATTCGATTGCATCGCAGAAGTTTCCGCTACCGATGATTCGTCGGCAGGAACAACCCCGTCATTGTGCCCAGAACGCAACGGCCCAAACCCGCCTTCCGCGCCCAGGCCCGTCCGCCCGCTCATTTCACCCACAGCTCGGAAGCCAGCGGCCATTCGTTGGGCTGGCAGCCGCGCAAGCTCATCGATTGCTCCTGCATCAACGGCGCGGTGGCGCCCGGGGCCGGGCAGGAAGGCTGATTGTCGAGATGGCCGAGGCGGTGGCCCGTTTCGTGGTTGATAATCATTTCCCGATAACGGTCGAGACTCATGCCTGCCGCGAGCATCTGCGGGGTCGCGCCGTTGAAACGGTCCTGGTTGATGATGACGTTGTTGCCGACGCAGCAGCTGTAGTTGCTGGAGCAATTGTCCGAGAACGTCTTCATCTGCGAGGCCTGCGAAAGGTAGACGACGAAATCGCAATGGCTTGAACTGGCATTGTAGGTGAACGTGGCGCCGGCACGCGGCCACCCGCGCGGATCGTTCAGCGTGCGGAAAACGACGTTTTCGAATTTCTGCAGCACGCTGGAATCTCCCACACCGCCCTTGCTGGCCACGCAATACGTATACTGACGAAGCGGCTTGCCGCTGGACGCCGCGGTTTTCTGCGCTGCAGCAAGAATCGTGGCCCGGCTGTGATCGCTCAAAGCCTCCTGCCCGGTCGCCTTCTCCGCATTCGGTTTCGGCGGCTTTTTCTTGCCACTGTCTTTTGCCTGATCCGTCTTCGTCGATTGCCGCGAAGCCTGAGACGAGGCTTGCCGGCTTGCGGAATCATGATGATGGCCGACCGCCGATACCGCAGCCCTGCAGCCCAAAACGATGGCGACGACCACCACCAAAGCCACCACCGCCACAACGACACGGCGGACAAGATAAACCGACTTCGTGGCAGAACGCGAAGCGCTGCGAGGCTTTCGTTCCATCCCGTTTTTCCGACCCGGCTTTCGTGCTCCGTCGTCGCCCAATACGGAACCTATAAACCCTTGCGATATCCCGGAATCCCGATGAGGCGTGTTTACGCGGGAATCCCGTGCACCATGCGCCGTGTTTCGACGGGACGATGAAGCCATATGGGGTTGTTCGCGCGATTTATACGAGGCTTTTGACGTGTTCAATCCCAAGAAAACGCAAAGCGCCCGAAACCCCCGTCGCACGGCGTGATTGAACCCGCGAATGCCCGCGAGCAAAACGCCGCCAAGCCAACGCAGAAAATCGCGAACGACCATGCCGACCTGGCGTCCCGCAGCATTCGCCGATGATTTCCCCACCGGTTTTTTGCCGCGCGGAGACCGCGAGTCTGGCCGTCCACCACGTTTCACATTGTCTCCCGCCATAGGCTTTAATCGTTATGCGTCAATAATAGAGATTCTTTGTGACGAGAAGAATCCGCGCGCCGCCAATTTCCACAATCATCGCAAAACAGAATATGAGATTTTCCGGTTTCCGCACTTTACGATAAACCCATTTCCTCTATTCACGCCTTTGAATTGGCAACGGAATGAAGCGCAAACCCCGACACGAAACCGCGCACGGAGCTCCAGCGCAGAACCCTACGCAGAACCCTGCGGAACCATAAAACCATAAAAGTGGCGCGACCTGCGAAATCACAGACCGCGCCACTGCTGTTGGGTTATGGGGGAATAACGCTCAGAAAAACCTGGCATTCGGCGGAAATGAATACCCGATAAAGAACTATTCAACTATCCGGGACCGGGAACCACTATCCGGGAACCACCAAGAAATTCCGTTACTATAATGCGAGAATTTTCACCGCATGTTTATGCAAGATAGCCGAAGCAGATCTTGTAAATCCATGCACCGATGATGGCGCCGATAATCGGAGCCACAACCGGAATCCAGGCCTCGCCCCAGCGGGAGCTGCCCTTGTGGGGGATCGGGAGGATCCAGTGCAGGAAGCGCGGCACCAAGTCGCGGGCCGGGTTGAGGCCGGGGCCGGTGGATCCGCCCATGGAGGTCACGAGACCCCAGACGATGAGACCGACGACGATGGCCGCGGCGGCCGGGTCCTTCTTGCCCCAAGGCAGGCAGAGCATGCACAGCGCTCCGAGCACGAGGGCGAGGGTGCCGAAAAGCTCGTTGAGGAAGTAGACGACTTTGTTGTTGGAAGCCTCGGTGGTGCTGAACGTCGCGAAAATGGCGTCAGGATTGGTTTCCATCTTGTAATACGGAAGGTAGGTGATGTAGATGATCAGCTGGCCCACGGCCGCACCAAGCAGCTGCGCGACGATATAAGGCAGCACTTCGGACCACGGGAAGAGCCCGTTGGCCGCCTGGCCGATGGTCATCGCGGGATTGATATGCGCGCCGGAGACGGAACCGATCATCATAACCGGGAACATCACGCCGAAACCATAGCCCATCGCTATGTTGAGCCAACCGGTTCCGTGGCCTTTCGTACCTTTAAGTTCAGTGTTGGCGACCGCCCCGTTTCCGAATATCATCAGGAATGCCGTTCCGATGAACTCGGCCGCTAACTTTGTAATTAAAGAGGGACTCATTATTCTTCCTTCTCGAGTGCGACGAACGGCGCCTTCACACAGCTATGTAGTTCAGGCACAGAACATCTATCGTTCTTAGTCATCTCTCGAAAATGTTAGGCTCTAAACGTTGAACTTATCCATATCCGATAACAAGAAGTGTAACTCACTATGAGGATAAGACATTCCGATTTTGATATTTTTTTGTTTTTTCCATCACTTTGTTACGAAAATCACTTTTTTAAATCAATATGTTTTCATTTTTTGACCTAAAAAAACAGCTATTTTCTACCGATAAACTCATTCAAGGAAATTCCGGACTTCATCGCTGACTTCCTGACACATGGAAACAGCCACAATCCAAGAGGGGGTAATTCCCGACTTAGACTCAATAGAGTTATCAAAAAGCGATATAATTGTGCAAAATGCGGCAAACGTTCTTATAAACAATAAAAGAGAATTTCTGCCAAAAATACACTACCCTTAGGCTTCGCATCGTGGGATTTCACAGCGTAAAACCATCGTCGATGCAATCATTCTTTTTGTCTGTAAGTCTGCAGGCGCGATAGAGAACGCACGGCGCTGGAAATCAATGTCTTTCCGCCGAGCGCAAGCCTGCATGCGAACACGTAAACCCTGATCCTACGAAGAATACCGGGGCGCAATACCTAGCGACACACCGCCTTGCGCAACTTCGGCGGTGTATGTATACTATTCTCTTGGCTCTTGTAGTTTTAGACCAGCGCCCCTATAGCTCAGCTGGTTAGAGCAGCTGACTCTTAATCAGCGTGTCCGGGGTTCGAATCCCCGTGGGGGCACAGATGAAATCCGCAGAATCTCAAGGTTCCGCGGATTTTTGATTTTCAACTTGCGTACGAATTCCATAACAACGCTTTTGGCTTAGTATCCTTGATTTCGGATAACTCATTGTTTTTATCTATTAATATGGGCAGTACGTGCCTGATACGTCACAGATATTAGATAGTATTATGGCATTACGTTTCGGCAACAGTATCTTCGTTGAATGCTGTATATATTGAGGGAGTCGTGAAGCGATGTTAGCCAAGATGGCCGTATCTACGCTCTTATGCGCAGCCACCTTGCTTTCGCCCGCCGTTTCTGCACCAATACCGACAGATCAATCCGCGGCATCCACGGACACGACATCGGCTGCGCCGGCTGTGCCACCATCCAATCCAGCACCTCAACCAGCCGAGAAGCCGAATACGTCAAACACCCAAAAGCCCAATACAGACCCAGCTCCCGTTGAGACCCCGAACACCTCAGATACGGACACTTCAGATACCAATAAACCAACCCATAAACCGGCTCCGAGTAAAACAAAACCAAAAAACAACAACACAAAGTCTGTGTTGAAGCGGAATAATGTACCCGCACAATCCAATGATGAAGAAAAACAACCACAGACGGAATCACAGTCGCAGCAACCGACAGTAGAACCACAAGACAACACATGCACCGCCCCGACCGGCATTTGGAATGGTGCCACCGACGGACACATTTCCGGCAGTACCGACACGATTCATTGGACCATGACTGCCGACTGTAAAATGACCATCACCAGCGGCACACTCAGCCACAACTACAGTGCGTCGTATTTCCCGTGGCAAGGAACCAACCAAACCAAAATTGTCTCACTTGATGCCAGCAACCTCATTCTGCAGCCCAGCGCCACGAGCCTGGCCGGCATGTTCCAGGGCGACGCGAAACTGACGGACCTGGACCTTTCGGGCTGGGACACCTCGAAGGTCAGCGACATGGGCGCCACGTTCTGGGGCTGCGCGTCCCTGGCCACCCTGGACCTCTCCGGCTGGAAGACCGGCAGCGCCACCAGCATGGCCAGCATGTTCGCCAACGACACCGCCCTCACCAGCCTCAACCTGCACGGCTGGGACACCCGCAGCGTCTCCAGCATGGCCGGGATGTTCTCCGGCGACACCGTGCTCGCCAGCCTCGACATGGCCGGCTGGGACACCCGCAGCGTCACCAACATGGGCTGGATGTTCTACAACGACGCGGCCCTGGCCGGCCCCGCCGTCTCCGGCTGGGACACCTCGAAGGTCAGCGACATGCGGTCCATGTTCCAGGGCTGCTCGTCGCTGGCCGGCCTCGACCTCTCCGGCTGGAAGACCGGCAGCGCCACCAGCATGGCCAGCATGTTCGCCAACGACACCGCCCTCACCAGCCTCGACCTGCACGGCTGGGACACCTCGAAGGTCGCCTACATGCAGTCCATGTTCCAGGACGACGCGAAGCTGGAAGACCTGAAGATGGACGGGTGGAGCACCGTCGGCCTGGACGCCTCCTCGTCGTCCGTGAACCCGGTGGACGGCATGTTCGCCGGCGACGCCGCCCTCACACCGCCTGGACATGGCCGGCTGGAAGACCGGCCAGCGCACGTACACGCT
This sequence comes from Bifidobacterium sp. ESL0728, assembly GCF_029392015.1. Taxonomy (NCBI): domain Bacteria; kingdom Bacillati; phylum Actinomycetota; class Actinomycetes; order Bifidobacteriales; family Bifidobacteriaceae; genus Bifidobacterium; species Bifidobacterium sp. ESL0728. Next base: position 404,650 of record NZ_CP113925.1, on the reverse strand, counting down.
GATCGACAAGGCCATCGCGACCGCGCCCGCCGCCGCCACCCTCGACATCCACGGCCTGGACACCGGCGACGCCACCGACATCTCCACGATCCTCAACAACACCAGCCTGCGAACCATCAACGCCGACGACTGGACCGGCAGCGCGGCCCGCACCAGGATGACCTACCTGTTCTCCAACAGCCCGAACCTGACCACCGTCTCCGCCAGGAACCTCGCCACCGCGCGCGCCACGAACCTGGCCGGCATGTTCGCCGGCGACGCGAAGCTGACGGACCTGAAGACGGAAGGGTGGGACATCACCGGCCTGGACGCCTCCTCGCCCACGAGCCCCGTGGACGGCATGTTCGCCGGCGACACCGCCCTCACCGCCCTGGACATGGCCGGCTGGAAGACCGGCCAGCGCACGTACACGCTAATCGACAAGGCCATCGCGACCGCGCCCGCCGCCGCCACCCTCGACATCCACGGCCTGGACACCGGCGACGCCGCCAGCATCGACCGGATCCTCGCCAACCTCAACCTCACCGGCATCAACGCCGACGACTGGACCGGCAGCGCGGCCCGCACCACCATGACCTACCTGTTCCTCAACGACACCAACCTGACCACCGTCTCCGCCAGGAACCTCGCCACCGCGCGCGCCACGAGCCTGGCCGGCATGTTCCAGGGCGACGCGAAACTGACGGACCTGGACCTTTCGGGCTGGGACACCTCGAAGGTCAGCGACATGGGCGCCACGTTCTGGGGCTGCGCGTCCCTGGCCACCCTGGACCTCTCCGGCTGGAAGACCGGCAGCGCCACCAGCATGGCCAGCATGTTCGCCAACGACACCGCCCTCACCAGCCTCAACCTGCACGGCTGGGACACCCGCAGCGTCTCCAGCATGGCCGGGATGTTCTCCGGCGACACCGTGCTCGCCAGCCTCGACATGGCCGGCTGGGACACCCGCAGCGTCACCAACATGGGCTGGATGTTCTACAACGACGCGGCCCTGGCCGGCCCCGCCGTCTCCGGCTGGGACACCTCGAAGGTCAGCGACATGCGGTCCATGTTCCAGGGCTGCTCGTCGCTGGCCGGCCTCGACCTCTCCGGCTGGAAGACCGGCAGCGCCACCAGCATGGCCAGCATGTTCGCCAACGACACCGCCCTCACCAGCCTCGACCTGCACGGCTGGGACACCTCGAAGGTCGCCTACATGCAGTCCATGTTCCAGGACGACGCGAAGCTGGAAGACCTGAAGATGGACGGGTGGAGCACCGTCGGCCTGGACGCCTCCTCGTCGTCCGTGAACCCGGTGGACGGCATGTTCGCCGGCGACGCCGCCCTCACCGCCCTGGACATGGCCGGCTGGAAGACCGGCCAGCGCACGTACACGCTGATCGACAAGGCCATCGCGACCGCGCCCGCCGCCGCCACCCTCGACATCCACGGCCTGGACACCGGCGACGCCACCGACATCTCCACGATCCTCAACAACACCAGCCTGCGAACCATCAACGCCGACGACTGGACCGGCAGCGCGGCCCGCACCAGGATGACCTACCTGTTCTCCAACAGCCCGAACCTGACCACCGTCTCCGCCAGGAACCTCGCCACCGCGCGCGCCACGAACCTGGCCGGCATGTTCGCCGGCGACGCGAAGCTGACGGACCTGAAGACGGAAGGGTGGGACATCACCGGCCTGGACGCCTCCTCGCCCACGAGCCCCGTGGACGGCATGTTCGCCGGCGACACCGCCCTCACCGCCCTGGACATGGCCGGCTGGAAGACCGGCCAGCGCACGTACACGCTAATCGACAAGGCCATCGCGACCGCGCCCGCCGCCGCCACCCTCGACATCCACGGCCTGGACACCGGCGACGCCGCCAGCATCGACCGGATCCTCGCCAACCTCAACCTCACCGGCATCAACGCCGACGACTGGACCGGCAGCGCGGCCCGCACCACCATGACCTACCTGTTCCTCAACGACACCAACCTGACCACCGTCTCCGCCAGGAACCTCGCCACCGCGCGCGCCACGAGCCTGGCCGGCATGTTCCAGGGCGACGCGAAACTGACGGACCTGGACCTTTCGGGCTGGGACACCTCGAAGGTCAGCGACATGGGCGCCACGTTCTGGGGCTGCGCGTCCCTGGCCACCCTGGACCTCTCCGGCTGGAAGACCGGCAGCGCCACCAGCATGGCCAGCATGTTCGCCAACGACACCGCCCTCACCAGCCTCAACCTGCACGGCTGGGACACCCGCAGCGTCTCCAGCATGGCCGGGATGTTCTCCGGCGACACCGTGCTCGCCAGCCTCGACATGGCCGGCTGGGACACCCGCAGCGTCACCAACATGGGCTGGATGTTCTACAACGACGCGGCCCTGGCCGGCCCCGCCGTCTCCGGCTGGGACACCTCGAAGGTCAGCGACATGCGGTCCATGTTCCAGGGCTGCTCGTCGCTGGCCGGCCTCGACCTCTCCGGCTGGAAGACCGGCAGCGCCACCAGCATGGCCAGCATGTTCGCCAACGACACCGCCCTCACCAGCCTCGACCTGCACGGCTGGGACACCTCGAAGGTCGCCTACATGCAGTCCATGTTCCAGGACGACGCGAAGCTGGAAGACCTGAAGATGGACGGGTGGAGCACCGTCGGCCTGGACGCCTCCTCGTCGTCCGTGAACCCGGTGGACGGCATGTTCGCCGGCGACGCCGCCCTCACCGCCCTGGACATGGCCGGCTGGAAGACCGGCCAGCGCACGTACACGCTGATCGACAAGGCCATCGCGACCGCGCCCGCCGCCGCCACCCTCGACATCCACGGCCTGGACACCGGCGACGCCACCGACATCTCCACGATCCTCAACAACACCAGCCTGCGAACCATCAACGCCGACGACTGGACCGGCAGCGCGGCCCGCACCAGGATGACCTACCTGTTCTCCAACAGCCCGAACCTGACCACCGTCTCCGCCAGGAACCTCGCCACCGCGCGCGCCACGAACCTGGCCGGCATGTTCGCCGGCGACGCGAAGCTGACGGACCTGAAGACGGAAGGGTGGGACATCACCGGCCTGGACGCCTCCTCGCCCACGAGCCCCGTGGACGGCATGTTCGCCGGCGACACCGCCCTCACCGCCCTGGACATGGCCGGCTGGAAGACCGGCCAGCGCACGTACACGCTAATCGACAAGGCCATCGCGACCGCGCCCGCCGCCGCCACCCTCGACATCCACGGCCTGGACACCGGCGACGCCGCCAGCATCGACCGGATCCTCGCCAACCTCAACCTCACCGGCATCAACGCCGACGACTGGACCGGCAGCGCGGCCCGCACCACCATGACCTACCTGTTCCTCAACGACACCAACCTGACCACCGTCTCCGCCAGGAACCTCGCCACCGCGCGCGCCACGAGCCTGGCCGGCATGTTCCAGGGCGACGCGAAACTGACGGACCTGGACCTTTCGGGCTGGGACACCTCGAAGGTCAGCGACATGGGCGCCACGTTCTGGGGCTGCGCGTCCCTGGCCACCCTGGACCTCTCCGGCTGGAAGACCGGCAGCGCCACCAGCATGGCCAGCATGTTCGCCAACGACACCGCCCTCACCAGCCTCAACCTGCACGGCTGGGACACCCGCAGCGTCTCCAGCATGGCCGGGATGTTCTCCGGCGACACCGTGCTCGCCAGCCTCGACATGGCCGGCTGGGACACCCGCAGCGTCACCAACATGGGCTGGATGTTCTACAACGACACCAATATCAAACAAATACGATTGGACCAACACACGGATACATTGATACCCTCAATTCGATCCGACGTATTCCCTGCCAGCCGTAACCTTATAGTCATGGTTGAAGGGGAAACCACCACAACTGGTGGACAGGGCTCCTTTGCATCTGACAAGGCCGAAGACAGCAACTATAAAGTCAACCAAGCCACTTGGTTCAAGGTCGCCGACCGCGGCATCATTTACAGTGGATCAAGTAGTTATGGCATTTATCCGCCGGCATGCGTCAGCTGGAGCAATGACTCCACTTCCACCTGCACCGTCGCCGGATCAGCGGGGCTGACACCTCCCATGGGCCAACAACTCCTGAGCTGGAAGTCCACCACCGACAACACCACCTACAGGCCCGGCCAAACCGTATCGCTGACCACTCCGTCATTCGTCACGGTCACCCCCCAATGGGGAATCCTCGAAACTGTATCCGCACTGCCTCTGACCGGCGCCGACAAGCACCAGACGCTCGTCAAAATGCTGCTGCTCGCCGCCGCCTTGCTCACACTCGCCACCACCACTGTCCTCCGCAATCGTCAGCGCAACAGCAGCGCGGAGTAAGAGCTACATATATATACTCTTATAAGAATTTCGGCTTTATGGAAGTTTGTGATATGTTCGAAATGTCGGTTGAGGTCGGTTCACTTCGGGGCACTTACCCGGGTCTTCAAAGCTTCGCCTCGTTGGGCTTCACTGATAGGGCAGCTTATTATCTCTGTCCTCTTTTTTAATCGATTCGTGCGGGTCATCGGCTTCGGCTGGTGGCCCGCACGAGTTTTCTCTAATTTACTTTCAATGCCGTTAAATCCGAGCATTCAACGACCGTAAGGCTGGCCGATAAGGTCTTCCAACGTGGCACGAACCGACGGGTCGACGTCGTGCGGGACGCCGCCGGAAGCGACGCGGGCCGACTCGGCCAGGGCGATGTCGTCCGTGTACTTGTCGAGATTGAAGCGACGCGCGACGATGATGCAGATTATGAACGAAACGACATGCCATCCAATCATCAACGCTCCTCTGCTCCCGCGCACGGCCGAACGAATTCTACAGCTCGATGCGGCGGCTCAGACTATGCTTTTCAAGCAACTGGCCGACCGGCACCAGACCCTCGGAATGGTAGGTGCGGGCGAAGGCGTCCACATCCGCCTGGGTATGGTTATCGTCCGGCTCAAGCACGAGCTGCTCGACCGGCAACGGACGCGCGCTGCTGATCTTCACGTCGATGACCACCGGGCCGTCTTGCGGTTTCGCGGCCTCGGCGAACGCCGCATCGAGCTCGGCGAGCGTGCGGACCTCGAAGCCCTTGGCTCCCAGCCCTGTGGCGGCATCGGCGTAATTGCCGTCGATCAGATCTACGCCCGAACGAGGCTGGTGGTTATCGTCCTGCTCCCCCACGATGAAGCCCAGCTCCTCGTTGGTCAGCACGATATTGATAATCGGCTCGTGATACTTGACCTGCGTCAAAATATCCTGCATATTCATCGCGAAACCGCCGTCGCCACTGATCGAGAAGACCTGGCGGCCGGGGTAGCTTTCCTGCGCGCCGATGGCCGACGGCAAGGCGTTGCCCATCGTGGCGTACCAAGCGGAGGTCGCAATCTTCTGGGTGGGCTTGATTTTGAGCAGACGATACGATTCGATGGTCACGTTACCGACGTCCACCGAGAAGATGGCGTCGTCCTTGGCCATACGGTTGATGCGGGCGAAAACAGTATCGACGTCAAGCGGGGTGTTATTGAGATCTTCGCGCGCGGCAAGCCATTCGCCCCAATTTGTGCGGTCTTCCACCAACGCGTCATAATAAGGCCGCGAATCAACGGTCGGCGCAACCTCAATCATGGCTTTCAGCGTCTCCTTGGCGTCCGCAACGATGCCGAGATCCACGCGATGGCGCTTGGCGATATCGGTCTGCTTGTTGGTAACCTGAATGAATTGCGTTTGCGGATGGATAAAGAAAGGTGCAAACGGCATGTTGGTGCCGATGAAAAGAACAACGTCGGCTGTGGAGGCGGCGTCGACTCCCGGCTTGGAAGCCACTCGTCCGGCGCTCAGCATATACGCCTTCTCGTCTTCCGGCAGTACACCAATGCCCAAAACCGACGACATCATCGGAATCTTCATTTTGTCGGAAAGCGCCTTGAGCTCGGCGGCCGCGTCCTTGGCCCCGGCACCGAAGTAGATCAGCGGCTTCTTGGCATTGTTCAGCATTTCGACTGCTTTGGCCACGTCCTTGGCGTCCGGTTTGAGGCAAGACTTGCCGAGCGTGAAATCGTGCGCGGTGGAATAGGTGACGTCGTCAATCGGTGCCCAGCCCAAATCCTTGGGAATGACGACCACCGCGACGCCGGAATGTTCGTAGGCCTGACGGATGGCCTGGTCGACCACGCTCGGCAGCTGCTTGGCGGTCATCACCGTGCGGTCATAAACAGACACGTCCTCGAAAATCGGCCCTTCGTCGATTTCCTGGAAATAATCGGTGTTCATCATCGAGGTCGGCACCTGCGCCACCAGCGCGAGCACCGGAACGTGGTCGTACTTGGCGTCGTAAAGGCCGTTGAGAAGATGAACGGCACCGGGACCTGCGGAGCCGAAGCACACGCCGATCTTGCCGGTGAACTTGGCCTCACCGACGGCGGCGAGCGCACCCGCCTCCTCGTGACGGACCTGAATGTATTTCATGGTGTCGCGCCGGTTGTAGAGCGCATTCATCGTGGAGTCGAATGACCCTCCGGGGAGTCCGAAGATATGGTTTACACCCCAGTCTTCAAGTACCTTGATCATCGCGTCGGATGCATTGATTTTGTCAGCCATCGTCGGCCCCTTTCGCTTCATTGCCAATGTTGGTTCACGATGTCGGGTGACGTTTGCCGCTTCCTACGCTCTTGCCGAATCTCACGTTCTCCTTTTAAACGTTCAACACCAAACGGCTTTGTCGATCGGAGAACCAACAAACGCTTTCGCATCGGTTGCCTTAACAATAATGCAGGAGACTTCGATTTAAGTATTACGAAGTCGTTTTCCAGCCGTAAGCGAATGTGATGAAACCTACCCTGTGATGTTACTTGCATTGTGCAGGAAACGCGACGCTTGCAGCACCCGCATAATCGCACAAAGCAACGGTCACACTTCGACCTTCTGCATTTCGACGGATGGGGTCTTGCGGATTTTGATGGAGACCAATGTAATGCAGAGCGCGACCACCGAGAGCACAATCAGCAGGGCGAAAGCGTTCGTGGCGCCGGCGGCCGAAGCGGCCTTGACGTTGTGCGGGATGTGGGCCTCGCTCAAGGAAAGCGACGCGGAAAGCACCGTCGTCCCCAGCGAGCCGGCGTACTGTTGCAGCACGTTGAACAGCGAGTTGAAATCGGTCTGCTGCGCCCCGGAGACGAATTTGCTGGCGTCCGACATCGTGTTGCCGTAACCGAAGTTGAACCCGGCGCGAAGGAACATGTAGAGCAGCGTCAGGATCACGACGGTCGCCTTGCCAGTCAGAGCCCACAACGCACTTGCGCCGACAATCAGCGAAATGTTCGAGACCAGCAGCACCAGCGTCGGGCCTCGACGGTCGTAAAGTCTGCCGACGAACGGGGCGATGAAAGCGCCGAGCAGCGAACCAGGCAGGAGCATCAGGCCGGCGGCCAGCGAATCGATGCCAAGGAAATTCTCGGCGAACACCGGAAGCAGGAAGGAGCTGCCGATGTTGATGAACTGGAGAATGGCGTAATTCGCGCCCCGCAGGCTCACGATTGCGTTTTTGAAAAGACGGAGATTCAGCAGCGGGGACTTGGAGGCGAGGCAGCGCCAGATGAAGAGACCGAGCAAAACCACTGCCGCGCAGATCGCGATGGCGACTTTGTACGACCAACCGCCGCCGGCTCCGAACTGGTCGAAAATCTCGGTGAAGCTGATCATGAAGAAGCTCAGCAACACCAATCCGATGCCGTCAAAGGACTTGCCCGCGCCCTCGGCCTTCAAGCGCAGATTGGTTTCACCCAGAATCCACGCGATGACCAGCAGAGGCAGCGTGAAGACAAAGATGATGCGCCAGGAGAAGTAGTGATTGATGAGGCCGCCGTAGGTGGGGCCGAGCGCGGGCGCGAAGGAGGTGACCATATTCGCCACCCCGACGTACGTGCCGCGCCGGCTGACCGGCACCAGCGCGAGAATGACGTTGATCATCAAAGGTGTGGAAACGCCCGTGGCCGCGGCCTGGAGCAGGCGGCCGAGCAGCAAAAGCCAGTAGTTGAGCGGCAGGCAGCACAGAACCGTGCCGACGATGCTGACAATGACGGCGCAGCGGAAAAGCAGACGCGTATCGAAACGCTTGAGCAGGAACGACGACGTGCTCATCACGATGGTCACCATCAGCAGGTAGCCCGAGGTCAGCAGCTGGATGGTGGAAAGCGGCAGGCCGAATTCCCGCGTCATCGTCGGGAAGCAGACATTCAACGAAGTCTCGGTCAGAATCCCGATGAAGGAAAGCAGCGCAGCCGCCGCGATGGATAGTTTTGTCTGTGTGGAAACACGTTCTTCTTGCAAATTCTTTAAACCTCAACATACTTTTGCCGAAACAGGCATTGAAGGGTGTGGCAACAGTTGGCGCGCTCCGACCCCCCGAACACGCAACTTATCTAGTATACGCCGATAGCCGCGATCGTTTTAAAATGAAAAATCCCGCCTGCGCGATTGACGTGCAGCGGGATTTCTCTTGCTTAAGCTTGCGGTTTTTGAAAACCGATTTCGGCACAAACCGGAATTACTCGGCGACCACCTTGACGGTGAAGTTCGCGGAGATTTCGGGGTGCAGGGCCACGGTGGCGGGGAACTCGCCGGTGGTCTTGATGGTCTCGACCTTGATCGCCTTCGGATCGACGGCGGCCTTGGATTCGAGCGCGGTTGCGATGTCCATGGCGGAGATGCCGCCGAACAGCTTGCCGGACTCGGAGACCTTGGCCTTCAGCTCGACGACGGTGCCGTCGATGGCGGTCTTGGCGGCCACGGCGTCTTCACGGGTGGCGACGGACTTGGCCAGGCGTGCGCGCTTCATCGCTTCGATTTGCGAAGCGGCGCCCTTGCTCCACGCGAAGGCGAGGCCCTGCGGGATCAGGTAGTTGCGTGCGTAGCCGGACTTGACCTCGACAACGTCACCGGAGTGACCGAGGTTGGAGACGGACTTGGTAAGAATAACCTTAGTTTCAGCCATTGTTCGTGCCCTCCTATCAGCGGCCGTTGGTGGCGTAAGGCAGCAGAGCCATCTCGCGCGCGTTCTTGATGGCGCGGGAAATCTCACGCTGCTCCTGGATGGTCACGCCGGTGATGCGGCGCGAACGGATCTTGCCGCGGTCGGAGATGAACTTGCGCAGCAGAGCGGTGTCCTTGTAATCGATCTCGGTGATCTTCGCAGCCTTCAGCGGGTTCGGCTTTTTCTTGAACGGCTTGACTGGTGGTTTTGGCCTTTTACGTGACATATCAATGTCTCCTTAACACTTATAAACGTCTATTTGTTTGATGCTTTACGCAACTTGCGCGTTACCGCGGCTATCGCTAGAACTCCGGCTCGTCGGAATCCCCGCCGAAATCGGAGCTTCCTCCGAATGTCGAGAATCCGTCGCCCGAGTTGTTGGAACCGCCCCACGGATCAGCTGCGGGGGCCTGGGATTGGCTCTGCTGCTGGGATTGCGAAGCCGAAGCTCCGCCCGAGTAGCCTGCGCCGCCCTGGTATCCGCCGTTGCCGCCGGCATTGTAGCCGCCGCTGTAACCGCCGCCATTGTTGCCGGCACCGCCGTTATAGCCTCCGTTGTTGCGGGAACTACCTTGGAACCCGCCGTTCGAAGAGGACTGGCGTTGCACCTGGGCGGTGGCATAGCGCAGGGACGGGCCGATCTCATCGACCGTCATCTCCACGACCGTGCGGTTTGTTCCGTCGTTGGCGGTGTACGAACGCTGCTGCAAGCGGCCCTGCGCAATCACGCGCATGCCCTTGGAAAGCGAGGAAGCGCAATGGTCGGCCATATCCCGCCACGCGGAGCAGCGCATGAAGAGGGCGTTGCCGTCTTCCCACTGGTTCGTGTTGCGGTTATAGGTGCGCGGCGTCGAAGCGATCGTGAAACTCGCGACCGATGCCCCGCTGCCGATTGTGCGCAGCTCAGGGTCAGCCGTAAGGTTGCCGATAATCGTGATAACCGTATCTCCTGCTGCCATGACGTGCCTTCCTCACCAACTTTTGGCTTTGTCGATAATGATAAAGCAAAAGCAAATAGACTAAAATTTATTATTCCTAAACGGAATTACTTGACATCCTTGCGAAGAATCTTCGTGCGGATTACGGACTCGTTCAGGTTCAGGACGCGGTCCAGCTCATCGTTCGTTGCCGGCTCGCAGCTGTAGTTGACCACGACGTAGTTGCCTTCGGTCTTGCCATCGATCTCATAGGCAAGCTTGCGGCGTCCCCAGATATCGGGGTCGGAAACGGAACCGCCCTCTTTGGTGACGATTTCCATATATTCATTGGTCAGCTTCTTCAAGGCTCTTTCGTCAAGCTCCGGATCGGCGATGAACATCAGTTCATACTTGTGTGCAGACATCACCCACCTCCTTCGGACTAAAGTCGGCCGCGGTCTTTCCGCGACAGGAGTGTGTATGCGTGCCATCTCAAGGCGCAAAAGCGCGCCAGACATAGCTTTTCTATATTAGGGGTTCCCGCCGACTTCATCGACCGGTCAATCCAGTCCGATACAGGTGCATATTTTGCGATAAACGTTGCCACAGAACCCTTTAGTTTTGTTGACCCTGCGTCATATTCTTGGCAGCGTTGGTAATACCCTAACGTTGGGGTCAAGAAGAGATGAAAATCAGGGAGAAAAGATGATTTGCCCTCACTGCGGTGCAACAATACCTGAAAACGCCAAATTCTGTTCACACTGCGGGCAGCGCACGGCATCCGCCGACTCACAGCCGTCGCAGAATCTCAATGGCGCGGCAAGCAACGCACCCTCGAAAACACCGATCCCCGCCAAGCCGACACCCTCGCCTTCGATTCCTCTGCCGGGCAGGCAAAACCCTGCCCCTTCCCCTTCCCCGACGGCAGGAGCACCTGCAGCCGGCACTCCAATACCCTTGTCTTCCGGGCAACCGACCGGTGCCACTGCACCATTCGGCGCCGCGCCCGGAACGCAACCGGCATCCTCCGCCACGCCGTTCACTGCGACACCCACACCGGGGGCGAGCGGGCCTCAAAGTCCCGCGCCCGCAGGGCAGCCAAAGAAAAGTTCCAAGTTCACCGCCGAACTGGGCAGAATATTCAAAGACATGGTGACGCAACCCAGCCTCAAAGCCATGGGGACCTCGCTCGGCATCGGACTGGCCGCAGCCATAGTGCTGGCCCTGATCAATGCCATTGTCATCACTTCAAAACTCAGCAGTGTCATCAATATGGCCGAAGTCGCCGCACAAGGCTCCACAGCCTCGGGAAACCCGGCATCCATCAGCATGCCGAATTTCTTGCAGGTACTAGTTTCCGCCCTCATCAGCGGCGTGGCCGGTTCCTACTCTCTGAAAATCTCGGCCATGGGCATGGATGTGGACAAAATCGGCGCCCATATCTCGTTGTGGGGGCCGATGACCCTATCCGGGGTTGCGCTGCTCATCGGCGCGGCATTCGGCGCCTATCTGCTCGCCCATAAAACGACCTCGCGCTTCAAGTGGGACGGCATCGCCAACTCGGTTGTGGTCGGTTTGCTGACCGGTCTCATCTACGTCATCCTCGGTGCCATCTTCCCGCTTTCATTCAGCGGTGCCATCTCCGGCGGCTCATCACCGCTCAGCGACCTTTCCAGCAGCCTGATGGGCGGTTCCCAATCGTCCAGCGCAAACGGATCGATGCTCGTCAGCGGCGCCACGCCACGCACTTTCCTCATGGCCACCGTCTTCGCCGGGTTCGGCGCTCTGCTTGGCTTCGCGCTGGCGCAATACGCCCCCGACAGCACCAACGTCTTCAAAGCGGCATGGCGATGGGCCCACCGCCTGCGCGGGTTCGCCCGCACCACCGTGGAGGCGTTCTCCATCTATACGCTGGTCTACACGGTTCTCGGACTCGTGGCGTTCATCGTTCTGGCGTTCGTGGTCAAGATCCCATCGCTGCTGCTGTTCATCCCGTCGCTATTCCCGCTCTGGCCTCTGTTTCTGCTGGAGTTCTCCTCGTTCGGCGGCCTTGGGCTCTCAGCTTTGGGCATGGTCTCGGGCGATCTCACCTGCTTCACGTTGTTCGGATGGACCGGACTGGCCAAAATCAACGGCAACGGCGATATCGTCAAGTCGGTGCCGCCGCAACTGACGACGCCCGGGGCGCTGCCCATTCCCGGCGGTCTCATCGCGATAACCATCGTGCTGATTGTCGTCTTCATTCTCACCACCCTTTACATCGCGCTACGTGCCGCCGCCCGCAATATGCAGGACCGCTATTACATGGGCTGGAAGCATACATGGAAACAACCTGTGGCGGTGGGAATCTTCTGGCTGTTCGCCACATTCGTGTCCGCCACCGGTCTATCGGTGAAAATCGGCGGTGTCGCGGGCATGGCCACGAATCTGCTGGGCGGAGTGATCAGCTCGGCGACGGGCGGCATCGACCCCTCAAAGCTCCACGGCTCCATCTCGTTGGAACTGTGGTATTTCCTGGTAGCCATGGTCTGGGCTTTCCTCATCGAAGTGGTGGCCATGACTTTCGGCCCGACGCTGGTGGCATCCATGCCCTTCCTCTGGAAGATATTCAAGGGCGGGCAAGTAGAAGCGACCCCAGCCGCCGTACGCCAATATGTCAACGCATGTGACGCCCGGTTCGGCAAAGCCCAGAAGAATGAGCGTGGAGGGCAAGCCGGCCCCGGCGGAAATACCCCAGAAGGTTCAGCCGGCTCAGCCGGCTCCCCTTGGCCCGGCAATCCGAACGGCTCCACCGGCCCCAACGGCTCCACCGTACCGGGCTCCCCCAACGCGCCGCAGGGAACGGCCAATGCCACTTTCCCACTGCCTACACAAGGTTCGTCACTACCAACATCCGGTCCGTCGCTGCCCACGCCGAATCCTGCATCGACCGGTCCGCTCCCGGCTCCAAGTCAAGCCGGCACGCCGCAGGGCAACGGGCCCAGCCCCCTGCCTGGAACCCAACCGGTCAACGGCGAATATATGCGTTCGATGGCCGGCGATGGCAGCGATGCCCTTGCGAGTCCCGCCGAAACGTATATGTCGACTTTCGCCGACGACAGCCCCCAAGAGAACCTCGTCCCACCGGCGCTGAGTGGAGCCGCAAGTACGGCAAAGCCGATCAACGCCAAGCAGAAGCGGATTATCATCATTTGCTCGGCCGTTGTCGGGGCATGCGTGTTGCTCGGCATCGTCTATGGTGTGCTGAACGCGACGGTGTTCAGCGCGAAGACGGTGGTCAACCAATACACCGACGCCATCGCCTCCGGTGACTTCGACCATGCTAATGCCATCGCCGACCCGCAAGTAAGCGGCAAGAAAGCCGCACTACTGACGAATAAAGCCGCAAAGCAGGGCTCCACTATTTCCAACGCTCGCGCGACCTCCACCACGAGGAACGCCGATGGCTCGACCTCGGTGAGCCTTACCTACACCCTTTCAGGCAAAACCCACAACGAAACGTTGAATTTGGCTTCAAAAGGCCGTCAACTGCTTATTTTCAACAAATGGGTCATCACCACCCCGTTGGTCTCGAACCTGCATGTTTCCGGGCCGAACGCGGTCAAAGAGCTGAATATCAACGGCATCAGCATTACCGACGAAAATTCAAGCGATACCGGCAGCTCAGGGTCGCGATCGAACAAGGCATACAGTTTCAAGGCCTACCCCGGCACCTACACCGTCAAAGCGGCGGCGAGCGATTACATGACCTGTAATACACTTTCGTTGGAGCCGGTTTCACCGAACGGCGGTTCCTCTGCTCCAAGCGATGACAATACCCTCACGGCAAAGCCGACAGACAAACTCAAAGACGCCCTCAATGAGGAAGTCAAGAAGAAAATCGACGAATGCGCCTCGTCCACGGACGCCGAGCCAGACGGTTGCCCATTCGGCGATTCGTATTATCAAAACAATTCGGATTATTCGGATTTCTCCTGGAGCGTCAGTTCCTATCCCGAAGTCGACGAGGCCAATATGAGCGACTCGTCGTTCACCACCGCAGCCAACAGCGGCGAAATGGACTTCTATTACAAATATCGCTACTTCTACGACGATGACTGGGAATCGGAAAACACCAAATGCAACATCAACGAAATGAAGGGAACGTTCAGCATTGACGGCAACAAGGTGAACGTGAAGTTCCATGATTTTGACTGATATGGTTCAAAGTTCGCTTATATCTCAGGCGGCGTATTACGTATACCGGTAGCGGAAAAGTCTACTGAAACAAAGCCCACAGCACGGCAAAATATGATTGCAGCCCCGCGCAACCCGCCTTCCGACGATTTGCGCGGGGTTGCGCTATATTAGAAGAGGTTTCTTGTGATCCATCCTTGTTCCGCCGCATCCGGTTCATATAATGCCGGGTTGCCGATACGGGCGCAGAGACGATAAAGCGGAAGGCGAGATATGTCGGCGATTCTTGAAGGAAAGCCCAAAAAACGACTGGCATTGGTGACAGGTCGAGCGTATCCGGAACAGGCAACGGCCACGGCCGAGTGTCTGGGTACCGTGCCGCTTGAAACCACCGCTTATGACTTCGCGAACGGCGAGATGTATGTTCGTTATACCGAGCCGGTGCGCGGCGCGGACGTCTTCGTGCTGCAATCGCACACCGACCCGATCAACAAGTGGATCATGGAGCAGCTGCTGATGATCGACGCCTTGAAGCGCGCCTCCGCCCGCTCCATCACCGTCGTCGCGCCGTTCCTCGGCTATTCGCGTCAGGACAAGAAGGGCCTGGGCCGCGAGCCCATCACCGCCCGCCTGATGTTCGACCTCTTCCAGAGCGCCGGAGCCGACCGCATCATGACCGTCGACCTGCACGCCTCGCAGGAGCAGGGCTTCTTCGACGGGCCGGTCGACCACCTGACCGCGATGCCGGTGCTGCTTGATTACGTGAAGAACTCGATGCCGCTTGAAAACGCGACCATCGTCTCCCCTGATGCAGGCCGCATCAAGGTTTCCGAACGCTGGGCCGCCAAACTCGGCGGACTGCCGCTTGCTTTTATCCATAAGACCCGCGACGTCACTCGTCCGAACCATGCCGTGGCCCATGGCATCATCGGCGAAGTGCGCGGGCGCGACTGCGTGGTCGTCGACGATATGATCGACACCGCCGGCACCATTTGCGAGGCCGTGCGTACCCTGCGCGAGGCCGGCGCGCAGTCGGTGACGCTCGTCGCCACCCACGGGCTTTTGTCCGGGCCGGCCGTCGAGCGGCTCAAAAACTGCGGTGCGCGCGAAATCGTGTTGATGGACACCGTTCCGGTTCCCGAGGAGAAGCGTCTGCCGAACATGACCGTGCTCTCCATCGCCCCGCTGCTGGCCGCCGGCATCCGCTCGGTTTTCGAGTCCGGCTCGGTCTCCGGCCTGATGGAAGGCCTCCCCGACGACATGCACCCGCGCAACATGTACGCGTAATCGGCCAGCCCATGTACGCGTGACCGCCAACCCAATTGCGTTTACGACGCTGCCACTCTTCCACTCGTCGCATACGCAATCTCAT
Organism: Bifidobacterium sp. ESL0728; assembly: GCF_029392015.1. Taxonomy (NCBI): domain Bacteria; kingdom Bacillati; phylum Actinomycetota; class Actinomycetes; order Bifidobacteriales; family Bifidobacteriaceae; genus Bifidobacterium; species Bifidobacterium sp. ESL0728. The sequence goes on along the minus strand of NZ_CP113925.1, from coordinate 389,177 downwards.
CCTGCGTTCGAGACGCATAGACGCCACTCACCGTCACATATCAAATCTCACCTTGCAAACGCGACGCCATGAATCCCCCAAGCGTCACAAATACAACACAACCTTGCGTTCGAGACGCATAAACGCCACTCACCGTCACATATGCAATTGCTCCTTGCAAACGCGACGTATCAGCCGCCACAAGCGTCCCAATCGCAATTCCGACTTGCATTTCCGATGCTTAATCATTTAAAACTGTCGCAAATGCAATAGCAGACTCGCAACATTCTGATTGTGCCGCAAATTACACATAGCGCAAAAGCATAATTTACGTAAAATATCTAAACCAATCTAAGCTGATTTTACACAGGGTATTTTGGCGCTCAACAACTTTTGAATCATGACTTTCCGCTGGGCAACATCGCGATAACGAAGCCTGACCACTTCCGAAATTCCGCAATCTCGTAATAAAAAGCGCTCCCTCTGCTGTTCGTCATTGATAATTTCCTCTATCGGACGTCCTTTTGTCATGTCGGAATCGACATATTTACCCATTCCATCAAATTCAACAGCAACATCTCTGCCATCACGAAGATGATAAAGAAAATCAACCCGATAAGTAGAACCGTCTGGCTTGGGAAATTCAACCTGAAGTTTTGGAACCGGGAATCCTTCCTCAATAATCGTCCCGCGGCAAAAGGATTCGCCACCATTCTCGCTGTTTGAATCCGCATAGTTCAAAAGCCTCTGGATTCTAAGATAATCGGCACCCCTCTTCTCGCCTATCCCCTTCACTTCGGAAGCGCTGGCAAGTCCAAGACGAAATGCCGAATCATACATAGGCAACACATCACGGAACGGGTAGCGCGCTCCGCATTCGACCAATGCCTCAGCGGTAGACACCACCGGTAATTCGCCATAGGTTTTGCCCTCCAATTCATTGCAAGAGACATAATGCAACTTGGGATTTTTCGATGCCTTTGGACTTTGATGAGAAGCTATGAAGGTACTTCCATCATGCAGGTTTCGCCGATATTCCAATCCGTATATATTGGCCGCCGTAATTCCTGCGAACCGCCAAGACGGATGGACTATATGCAATGCACGAGCTATGAATAACATCTGCTGACGAGCATCAAGCCTCTGCCAGGCAACTGCATCGAAGAACAACCCCGGATAAGGATTCACCACCTCACCGCAGGCGCATCTTCGGTATAGCGCACGCTGCACTTTTGAATCGGAACATAAACAGCACCGACTTTCCCGAGTGGCTTCGGAGAATAACCGATCAATTTCGTAATATTGTCGCATAATTTGAAACTAGCCCATATCCGAATAAAACGAGACATTTTCTGGCTACTGTGGTCGAACGCTAAGGGTTATCCACATCTCGGGCGTGTCGCGGCTTAATTATCCACATTCCATTACGCTCTAACTACTGGTTATGCACCATAACTGTGGTTTCAACAGATTAAAAATTGCAAACACGACGCCGGCAGAGTTTTCTGCGACACAAACGCAAGCTGTTATTGCGAATAAGACGGAATCAGAAGTTTTACCGTCCCAAACGCAAGACAACATTGCAAACGCGACACCAAGAGCACAGAATACGTCACAAACACAATAAGCCATTGCAAATAAGATGGCAACAGAGGCACCAGCGTCGCAAATGCAAGAGGGCATTGCAAATCGCGACGCCAGAGGCACAGGTTGCGACACAAACGCAAGCTGTTATTGCGAATAAGACGGCAACAGGGGTTTTACCTTCACAAATGCAAGGAGACATTGCAAACGCGACACCAAGGGCTTAGATTGCGACACATTTGCAATGGAAAACAACGACGGATGGGGCGGTACGGTTGTTGAAACCGTACCGCCCCATTTTTGGTTGATGCCGTAAGCCGTAGCGCACGAATGACTACCGGCAGGTTCACTGCTACCAGCAGGATCACAGGATCGCGGCTTACGAATGGCTACGGCTTATGGCTTGAGTATGCCCTATACCTCCTACCGCTTACGCCTTTGCCTTTGCCTCAGCTTCGGCCTCAGCGGGGTGATAGACGTCCTTGCGAATCAGCAGGAAAACAATCAGGCCGATGGCGATGATGCCGGCGCCGAGCAAGAGGATGTTCGCGCAGTTGGCGGCAACGCCGTGGGCGCCGGTCAGCGAGAACCCGGCGAAAGATTGGCTGTTCATGATGCCGCCGAAAATGGCAATACCGATGGACGCGGTGATGGCCATAACCAGATCATTCATGCCAACGCCACGGCCAGATTGTTCCTTCGGCAGCGTACCCAGAACCGTGTCAACGACCGGCGAGTAGAGCAGACCCATGCCGGCATAGAAAATGCACGCCATCAACGTCAGCCAGATAAACCCGGCATTGACCAAAAGCGAGGCGCCGACGAAGCCACAAATCATGAGGATCGCCGCGGCGATGATGGCCACCGTGTGGCCGATGCGGTCGACAATGGCACCGGAGCTGGTGCCGACAATCGCCGCGACGACGTAGGCCCACACGATGTAATGCGAAACTTGGATAGTCTGCATGCCATAGACGCCGGAACCGATGGCGTTCAGGATCGGAGCCGCGGAATAGTTGGTGAAGTAGAAAAGCAGGATGAGCATGATCGCCTTGAGCCAGCGGGTGTTGTGAAAGAAGGCAGGCGTGACGAACGGCTCTGCGGGCCAGAAGGAAGGGCGCGACTTAGCGGACTTCGCAACGGGCTTGACCGGATTGACCGGCTTGGCTGCGGACTTGTCGAACGTGGCTGCAGACTTGACCTCAGATTCACCAGCAGATTCTGTCTTGGTGGAACCCTGCGCGGCGGCAGCCTGAGCGGCGTTTGGCGACTTATCATTATCGCTGTTGCGATGGATATAAACCGCGAACAGGCAGAACAGCAACACGGAAACGGCGAGCATCCACCAATCCATATATGAGAAGAAGAGGGTTACGAAGGCGCAGGCGGCACCGAAAATGGTGAAACCAAGCCAATCAACACCCTTGCCGGTGCTATGCATCGCCGGAAGATATTTCATCAGCGCAGGCACGAAAAGAATGGTGACCGCAGGAATCAGGAAGAGGAACTGCCAGTGAATCGAGCTCAACAGGCCGCCGGCGAAAACCCCAATCGCGGAAGAAAGCTGGTAGCCAGCGGTATAGATGCCGAAGAAGATGACTTTGAGCGAACTGCGCAGATATTTGGTCGTGATGACCAGATAGGCGGAACCGGCCACCTGCTCGCCTGCCGTCTGCAGCACACGCGCGATGATGACGGTCCACAGGTTCGCTTGGAAGAAGAAATTGGCCACAAAACCAAAAATGGAGCCGATGAATACAATCACCAACCCTGTCGCAACCAATTTTTTCAACGATACAAAATCGCCAAGCGAGCCGTACAAGAAGCAGACTATACCAAGAACGATGCTCGGCAAGGCGGTAATCAGCGAGGCCTGCGCCGGCGAACCGACGGCCTTGCCTACCTGCTCAAAAACAAGGTTGAAGCCCTGAAGACACAGGGTTCCAAGGATGAAAGTGATGAGTAGGAGAATCAGTGCCTTAATGGCAATTCGGTTGTCAGCGTCGGAAATCTCTTCGGTTTCCACGGCTGTTTCGTGTTCATTTGCACTCATGATATTCCTTTATAGATGGGTTTTCACCAACATCGGCAACGTCGCAAAGCCGCACCATACGGCAGAAAACAGTCCACACAGCACAAACCGGCACAACTCAACAACAGAAAACTGCGATATGGAAAAAGACAATGGAAAACGAAACCGACGAGACAATGATAACGCGACCCGATAACCGCGAAAGCAAATCCGAGCCTCAAATTTGTGGCTTTATCCGTTAGTTTCAATGACTCAAAAGTGAGTATTTCCAAGACAAACGGCATTGTTCACCTAAGCCGGATAGACCCGTATAGCGGCTGGTGCAGATATCGAATATTGATACAGTAATAGCTTTGATGCATTACAATAAACACACCAAAGCTATTCTTTATGCCAGATGATTGGAATCAGTGAAAGGGGAATTCCGCTTGCTGACCGCTCACCTTTCCAGCTCACAGGTTTCGCAGTTTTCCGGTTTCCGGGTTTGTTGCTTTTCTAATTTCCGCTTTCAACTTTCCCGTTTTCAGCCGACAGACTGGGCCAGACGGGTGATCCTGGTCATGAACTCATTGAGGAACCGCGGCACGTCCACGCTGATCGCCGCTTGCGTGGTTTTGACCTGATCGTTCAGCCGATCGTTATCGCCGATGGTGCGCCCGCGGGTCGGCCCCTCGGTTTCGACCTTGAGGTTGCGCGGCAACGTCGTCACCAAGGTTGGATCGATAGCCACCGCAACGGCCAACGGATCGTGCAGGCCACAGCCGCCCAAAGCCGGAGCCGTGGTTTCGTACGCTTTGATATAAAAATCGGTCATCGTGGCGAGAAAATCGCCAGCCGCATTGTGCAAATCGCGCCAACGTGCCGTTTCCTTATACGTCAGCAACGTCTGGAGCGTGACATCGAGACCAATCATCGTCACCGGAGCACCCGAGCGGAACAGCTCGTTGGCAGCATCCGGATCCTGCGAGATGTTGGCCTCGGCCCATGGCGACACATTGCCGCACACAGTCAACGCACCACCCATAAGCACAATCTTGCCGATTTCATGCGCGATTTCCGGGGCTTTTTTGAGCGCCGCAGCGATGTTGGTCATCGGGCCGGTGGGCACGTAAACGAGATCGTTACCATACATCTTGACTGCGTCGATGATGAAGTCCACAGCGGACTGCGATTCCGGACTTCTTGAAGAATCGGGGATCTGTGCCTCGCCGATGCCGTTCTTGCCGTGGATGAAGGCCGAGACCTCTCCGACGGCAAACGAATCGGTTTTGCTGGCGTGTGGCAGGCCGGGATAGACCTTGACTTCGGGATGGCCGTAAAGGTCGGTGATCGCCAAAGAATTGCGCATGCCCTGCTGCAGAAGCACATTGCCGTAGGTGCCGCAAATGCCGATGAGTTCCACTTCGGGGCTGCCCAGGGCATAAGAAATCGCCAAGGCATCGTCGACACCAGTATCGAGATCAAGTATCAGTTTTTTCATGGTTTTATTATCGCTCAGACGGCAACCTGGCACAAACCGAAGTTCCTGATTCAGCCGTTACCTCACCATAAATACACAGCAGAATCCCAAGTCGAAGCAATCGACGGAATCAGGAACCCAAGAAGAAATCTAGAGAAGGCTGTACGAGAAATCACGAATCCGTCGCAACGCCTTTTGACTCTCGTCGAGCCAGGTCATGTTGACCGGATAGATATGGCCCAGCGACTCACCCTTCTTCGTGTGGCAATCGTTCAGCTCGAAATCCTTGCCGTTCGCGTAAAGCTCGGCAGCGAAACGCAAGGTGTCGCCTTGGATGAAATCGTCATTGCTGGTATTGAGGTAGACAGGCGGCATATCGGCCTGCTTCGTCAGGTAGTCGAGTTGCGCGCAGTCGGCGTGGTTCTCTCGCATGTCCTTGAAGAAAACGGGAGCGACGGCTTCGATGCCGAACGAAGGCGAGGCGAAGTTCATTTCGCCGGCTTCCCCGTCGAACGCGAAATACGGGGTGATGTCGAAAAGTCCGGAAACGAACGATGCGCCTCTGAATTCCAAACCGGACGGCGTTATGCCAAGTTCCTGCGCAAAGGCATTGGAATGCTCGACGGCTAAGGCATAGACCCCAAGGGTCGCGCCGGCGGAATCTCCAGTGAGAAAAACCTTACCCTGATCGACGGGGTAATCCTTTTGATGCTCGCGGATCCAAGAGAACGCCTTTACGACATCCGCGACCTGCCCGATGAAATCAGTTCCTGGAGCAAGGCGATAATTGACCGAGAACACCGCGAAACCGAGCTCGGCCAGATGCATGTTGAAGTTGCGGTTGATCTCCTTGTGGGCGTACATGAACCCGCCGCCATGCACGTCAACATACACGGGAAGCGATTTCCCGCCACGTACGTAGGCGTCATGGGGAAGATAGATATCAAGCTTGTGCCCGCGTAACCCGTCATCGATATAAGGGATGTCGCAAATCGTATCGATGCCCTCGGGCAGCTGCCAGCAGTCGGTGCGGAAACGGTCGCTTCTGGCGAACATCACCCTTGAGGTGAACATCGCATTCGCCAATTTCTGGCTTGCCTCGCCCAGGTCTTCGTCAAGTTCGGTCCATCCCGTAAGGACCTTGCGCTCCGTCGCGTCCAATGTTGTACCCATATCAGCCTGCTTTCACATCATTGTTATGAAACCATATAACATCGTCAATGCTGTCTAATTACATGAAACATCATTCATCGCAAAACATCGGTAATGTTGACTTTTATGATAAAGCGTTTTATCATAAAAGTCAACATCGCAGTTTTTAGCGTAAAGAATGAGGGAACAATGAGCGCAGCGGCTATTTCTGTTTTAGATCACATCTCCGGGTCCGTCAGTATTCTCGGATCCCTGAATGCCGATTACACCGTCATGTCTCATAGACTTCCGAATCCCGGAGAGACCGTCCAAGGCGGCCCTCTGACGATACTGCCCGGCGGCAAATCAAGCAACCAAGCAGCGGCAGCCGCTCGAATCGGCGCCAACGTAACCATGTTCGGCGCGGTAGGAGAGGATACCAACGCGGATTTCCTTATTTCCCGTCTTAACGACGCCGGAGTCGACACATCACACATCAATCACGTTGCCGGCCCAAGCGGCACCACGGTGATCACGGTCGATGCAAACGGGGAAAACACGATTGTCTATTCCCCCGGTTCAAACGCGACCGTGGACCTCAATTACCTGCACAGCCAAGAAGCGACATTGCTGAAATCGTCAGTACTCGGCCTGTGCCTGGAAAGCCCCATCGAAGTGGTCACCGCTGCGGCGAAGATATGCCATGAAGCCGGAATCAAAGTCCTGCTCAACGATTCCCCGTTTACCGCTACCCTGCCGGCGCAACTTGTTGAATATGCCGATATTCTGCTGGTCAACGAACACGAAATGGCGCAGCTGCTCGGCATCGAAGAGCCCGAAGACAGCGATTGGCTCGCTTGCGATTGGGACGTATTTGCCGCTCAGATGGATGATTTCGGTTTCCACGAGGCCATCGTGACGATTGGCGGGGACGGAGCCATGGTTCTGCGCAACCGGCAAACAAGCCATGTGACCGCAGTAAAAATCAAGCCCAAGGACACCACTGGATGCGGAGACGCCTTTATGGGCACGGTTTTGGCCGGCCTCGCGTCAGGCTGTGAACTCGACCAATCAGCTGCTCTCGCCTCGTATGTCGCCACTTACGCGGCACTCGGATCAGGAGCTCAGGCTTCCTACGGCACCGCCGAGCAGGTGCGGGATTTCATCGAGAAACATTAATCTTTTGGCCTTTTAGTTGTATCAGCCGCCTAAGCTGTATCGTGCCATATCAGCCGAAAGCTTGGTAGTTTCAAGCGAGCTAGGCTATTAAAAAATCGTTTCCTATTTTATAAATAAGCAGGAAACGATTTTTCATTGAAAGTAGGGAGCTACGGACGCTTCAAAATGTGTATACCGTAGCATTCTCTACGAGCTTTGGCTGCACTAAATATTGACGAGGCTGTTTGAGCCAAAGCTGTGATTTCTTTTTGCCTCTCGCCTTTTTGTCTTCGCCATGATCGTCAGAGGCGAGCTGCTCGAGTCTTGACATCATGCAATCGCTGCATGCGAGCGCCACTGAATTGATGTCCTGATCGATGGTCGTAAGTTCGGATTCAAGCCCCAGGCATCCGGCGACATCGTCATAGCCAATCACCGAACAGTCCTGCGGGCATTTCAATTGGCGTTCATTGAGACGTTTGATGAATCCAAGAGCCATCAGATCGTTGCCGCAGAACACCGCGGTGGCACCTTGATCGATGATGTGATCGGCCTGCCGATAGCCGCTGCTGAAATGATAGTCGCCGTCGCAATCCAAGGAGGGATCCAACTGCAAACCTGCCTTTTCAAGCCCTGAAACGAAACCCGACTTCCTCGCATTCATGTTTCCCGAACCGTTGGTACCGCTGATACAAGCGATTTTTCGATGCCCCTGAGCGATAAAGAACCTTGCAGCCAATTCGCCGCCCATAAAATTGTCGGATCCAACGGCATCGCACCATTGCTCGTCGACCAAACGATCGCCCAATACCACAGGAAAATAGAGACGGGAGACATCCTTATGCAAGCCCTTCGAATCGGCAACAGACTCCAAGGAAGGCACCAGGAACAGACCATCAATACCTCTGGCTTCCAATCGCTGGAGAATATTATGCTCTTCCACTGCAGAGTCATCGGAGTTGGCGATAATAAGGGTATATCCGTGCTTGCTGACGCTGTCTTCAAGTGATTTGGCCAGAGAGGCGAAAAACAGATTCTGAATATCGGGGACGATAAGCGCCAAAAGCATCGACCGGTTTGTGGCAAGACTTCGGGCGGTTTGGTTGGGAACGTAATTAAGTTGCTTGGCCGCATCCAATATCGCCGCGCGTTTTTTCTTTGAAACCCGCATCGGACGATTATTGAGGACCAAGGAAGCCGAGGTAATCGAGACTCCCGCCTCCTTCGCCACATCCCTCAAGGTGATTCTATGCGGCATGAGCCCTTCTCCATTCTCGAAACTGAGCACATTATACCTTATTGCGAAAACCACACCGACCCATCGGAAACCGCAAAAGTCCAAGCAACTATAGGTATCGAGACGATTGAAACGTTAGCGTCGGATTGTGCCCATACCCGCTTCTACAGACCGGCATTGATGCAACCGTCTATCGGTTTAATTCGATGAATTAAGCCTTTCTTACAACTGATTCGAAGAAAAATAACTAGAATACACAAACTAATTTGACTACATTGGTAAAACGCTTTATTCTTGATTGTGATATTGGTAAAGCGTTTTATCGATACCATAAAACAAGGTAGTGTGAGAATGAAGAGTTTCTTTCCGGGTAAAGATCAACCCTTTCTTTCATAATGCACCATCCTCAAAGAAGAAGGTTGGAAATGAAAAAAATCATTTTGGATTCAGACCCTGGTCATGATGATGCCATGGCTATCCTTCTGGCGCTCGGCAATCCCTCGATAGAGCTGCTGGGAGTGACAACCGTGGGCGGAAATCAGAGCCTGGATAAAGTAACCTATAACGCGCGAAGCGTTCTGGAAATGGCGCACGCCACCAACATTCCGGTTCACGCCGGTTGCGACCGGCCGATGTTCCGTCCGCTGGAGACGGCAGCCTCGATCCACGGACAGACAGGTCTCGACGGCGTTGAATTGCCGGAGCCGACGCGCCCGCTCGATAAGGGCCATGCAGTCAATTGGCTCATCGAAACCATCATGAACAACGAGCCAGGCACCATTACGCTGGTTCCCACGGGACCTTTGAGCAATATCGCCATGGCTGTGCGTATGGAGCCGCGAATCGTCGACCGCGTCAAGGAAGTCGTGCTGATGGGCGGCGGCTACCATGTCGGCAACTGGAGCGCATGCGCCGAGTTCAACATCAAAACCGATCCTGAGGCGGCGAAAATCGTCTTCGACCAATCATGGCCGCTGACCATGGTCGGGCTTGATCTGACGCATCAGGCGCTGTGCACACCGGAAGTGCAAGGCAAGATCAATGCGATCGGTACCCCGCTGGCCAAGTTTGCCAGCCAGCTGATGGATTATTTCCGCAAGTCCTATCAGAACAATCAGGATTTCGTCGATCCGCCGGTTCACGATCCTTGCACCGTGGCCTACCTGATCGATCCCAGCGTGGTACAAACGCGCCGTTGCCGTATCGAAGTCGAAACCGCCGACGGCCCTGCGCTCGGAATGACCGTGGCCGATCTGCGTGGCCCGGAACCTTCTGCCGAGGAATGCAACAAGCAAGTCGCCACGAAGCTTGATTTCGACAAGTTCTGGAACCTCATCATCGACGCCATCAAGCGCATCGGCTGAATCCGAAGTCCGAAAATCAACTCCATTGATTACGGCCCAAACAATATCCGCACTCTTTAGAAGAAAGAAAAAATGACTAACCAAGATATACAGCCCGATACGCAAGCCGGTGCTGACAAAGAAAAAATGCTTGATAAGGGCGGCAAATCCATCGTCGCGCTGATGGCAGCTCTGCTGGTGGCGATCTTCGCCTTCCAGCTCAACGCATCCATGCTCTCGCCGGCATTGACGACGATGCAGAACGAGCTACACACCAGCGCCGCCCAGATCGGGCTCATCCAGACCGTCTTCTACACCTCCGCGGCGCTGTTCGCTCTCTTCCTGCCGCGTCTGGCCGATATTGTCGGCCGCAAAAAGGTGCTTCTCGGAATCCTGATCGCCACCACGGTCGGCTGCATTATTTCGGCGATCGCCCCCAACGTGCCGATTCTTATGTTCGGCCGTATTCTGCAGGGCACCGCCGGCCCGCTGCTGCCGATCTGCCTGATCATGCTCCACGTGCGCATCACCGACGAGAAGCGCTATGCAACCCTCATGGCCATTCTGAGCAGTGTCAACGGCGGAATCGCCGGCGTTGACGCGCTTCTGGGCGGCTGGCTCGCCGGGACTTTCGGTTTCCGTTCCGTTTTCGCCGCTATGGCGCTGGTGGCCATCGCCGCAATCATCATGGTTTGGATCTTCACCGATGAGTCGACCGCTGCCGATACCCCGAAGATGGATTGGCTCGGTGTCGTGTTCCTAGTGCTGGCCTTCCTCGCCACTTACCTCGCCATCAACGAGATTCAGAAGCTCGCCGCCGCGAACTGGGCATTGGTTGCCATCCTCTTCGTCGCAGCTGTCATCTGCTTCATCGTCTTCTGGCAGGTCGAGAAGCGCAAGAAGGACCCGATGGTCGCCACGCATTATCTCAAGCAGCGTCGCACCTGGGGTCTGCTCTCCACAACCCTACTGACCATGACAGGCGTTTTCGCCATCATGAACGGCGTCGTTCCTGCAATCGCACAGGACACCAAGTTCGGCACGGGACTGAGCGCAAGCGTGGTCTCCTTCGCCACCCTTACCCCTTATGCTCTTGTCGGCCTGATCTTCGGACCGGTTGCCGGCAAGCTTGCCGGTAAGTTCGGATATCGTCCTGTGCTGCGCGTGGGCCTGATTGTGACCATCCTCGGAGCCATTTTCGGTATCTTCGTAGCCCACGACCCTGCGATTTGGGCGCTTGTGCTGATTTCCGTGCTTCTCGGCGTCAGCTATGCGGGCACTGCCAACATCATGCTTAATGGACTGGGCATCGTGCTTTCCCCGGCCGACAACACTGGTTATCTGCCAGGTATGAACGCCGGTGCCTTCAACCTCGGCTCCGGTTTGAGCTTCGCGATACTCTATGCGTTCATGAACGCGTTCACGAAGTCCGGTGGTCCGGTGATGGGTTACTCCGCAGCAATGGTGGCCGGACTGGTGTTGCTCTTGCTCGCGTTTGCCTGCTCCTTCCTCATTCCAAAGCCGGAAGGCGACCAAGCGTGAACGCACGCCAGGTTATCGGACTAAGCGATTTTCGATTAATTCGGTAATCGCTTAGTCCGATGATTCCAACAATCTAATATTTTGACGCTTCTTGAACGCAAGTTCGGGGGGCGTCAAATTTATATCCTCAATTCAACCCGCAGACGTTCGCCGGCTATGTATGATAAGGGATATGAGTAACAACGAGACAAAGTCGGATAAATCCGTCGCAAAAAATGGATTGATGCGAGAATCCGAAAACGATGCTTTTCCTTCCAAAGGAAAAAAGGAAGCCGCAGCTGCCGGTGAATTCCGTTCACCTTTGGCTCGGAAAACCAACAAAGCGGCAACGAAACCGCCACACCACACCAACATCTGGCTGCCGGACCAGCCGGGAGCTTGGGTCATGGCGCTGTTTCCGGCGGTTGGAGGCGCTATCATCAGCGGGATCTGCTGGCGCAACGTCTGGCTTCTGGTGGCCTGGACGCTGTGCTACTGCTTCCAATTCTCCGCCGCCCGTTGGCTTGCAGTCCGCTCGCACGAAGCCAAAGATGCTCGGAAACGCCGCTCAAATATCTACTTCGTTCCGGCGGCGGTTTATCTTATTGCCACAGCCGTAGTCGGCATTCCGGTTTTCATATTCGCGCCAAGACTGCTCTGGTGGATCCCGGCCTACGCCATTCTCGCCGCGCTTTCGTTTGTGGCCGCTTGGCTGCGGCGCGAACGGACGCTCTGGGGCAACGCCGTCGCGGTCATCGCTGCAGGCGGCATGGCGCTGCTCACCGCCTCACTTGGCTCGAAGTACTTCGTTCCGGCCACCCCACACGAAAGCCTCGCATCCAGATTGTCTCCGATTTTGGCTTTAAATAGCACTGTCGCCGCCAATTCAGGCAATGCCGCCACCATGGTTTACCAGGGCAATTCCCCGTCCGTTTCATACTTCTCACTCACGTCGCAGTATTTCCTGGACTCACCGCTGTTGCCGAAAGCCGGCGTCATCGCCGCGCTTACTTTTATCCTCACCGAATATGCTTCAGTCGTTTTCGTCAAGACCATGTTCCGCAAATACGGAAATCACGGTTATTACGCACTGTCCATTATTTACCACGCAATCCTTGCTGCGCTTGGTTTCCTGGCACCAACGCTGTTGCAGAACCTTGCCGGATTGGCATTTCCCCATGGTGCCATGGCCGGTACTCTGCTTTGGGGCATCGCCTCCACCCTGCTGCTGCTGATCGCCATCATCGCACCACATCACAAGCGCATGAAAGCCATGCAGGTCGGCGGCATCGAAGCCGGCACCAGCCTGATGAACCTCATCGTCATCGTGGCGACGTTGGCATAAGGCAACGATTTGACGACAACTTTCCAGCGACACTTCACCAGAACGACGGCAAACGGCCACAAGCATATATTGCTGCCGACAAAAGGCGCCTAAGAAACCACAGAAATCCGTTTACCCGCACCAAAGCGCGCTCATACGTGGAGACTACACTTTGCACCCATCAACATTTACCAGTCGCAAAACGCACTCACGCGTGGAGACAATACTTCAAACTCATCAACGTACCAATTACCAGCAGCAAAGCGGATACAGCAACATCTGCAACGCCTGAAACCTACCGTGAAAGATAAGGGTTGCCGGCGATGATGAAGCGGCGCGGGCGGTCTTTGGCCTTGCTGATGCCGATGCGCTGGGTGGCCTCGATGCGTTCGCCGGGACGCAACGAACCTGTTTCCAAGCTCAGCGGCGGCTTGCGAAGATCGTGGCCGTAAAGATCCATCGTGATGCCGAGCGACTTGCAGATCTTGCCCGGGCCGTTGAGGCAGTCCTTGATGCGGCGGCCACCACGGCGCTTTTCAATGATTTCAACGGTTCTGGCATCCATGGGTTCGGCGGCGCGAATCAGTGCACCTGCGCCGAAGCCTTCCTCGAATGCAGTGACGTTCATACACAGATTCATGCCATAAATCAGGTAAATATAGGCGTGGCCGGACGGGCCGAACATCGCGCGGTTGCGTTCGCTCAAGCCACGAAACGTGTGGCTTGCGGGGTCGAGCTGGTCGTAAGCCTCGGTTTCCACGATGCGCACGGCCAGGGTCTCGCCGTCGATTTCACGAATAAGAAGGCAACCAAGCAACCCCTTCGCCACGGTTTCGGCGTCTTCACTCAAAAATGAAGGAAACATAATTCCATTGAAGTCCTCATGCGGGATCTGCGCAAGGCGCGTCAAGCGCCAGTCCGGTTTAATCCGGAACAAAGACGATTCCTCTTATCTTCAGGAATACTTGTAAATCTTTATTCGGCTAAAAAGCAAATTCATTCCATAATGGCGAAAAACAACAGCAATCATAATTAATTTGTATTGCATAATAGCATTGAAGCCAAATAACTCACAAAAAAATCCTCGCTGCTACGCCTTGTCATGGCACAAAATCAAAATCGTTGAAATTCCAACGTTTCTGATTTGCCATTTGTTGCCTTTACAGCAGTGAAGCAATATCATCGCCAATCAAGCCTTTAATGCTACGAATAAGATTCTTGCATCGGAAAACACGCTATTGACGTTTTCCTCAGCAACGTTTCGCGAGCGCCGGCAAGTCGACTCCCAGCAAACGCGCCTCTTCGGCGGTTTTGCCGGTGACCAACAGGTCCGTAGCACGCAAACCGTCAACGGTTTTCGCGCCAAGCAGCGCCATCAGCGAACGCACCTGACTCTTCCAACTGTTGATTTCGGCAATCAGACCATCTTCACCGGATGCGTTCAACACCTGCAGAAAATGGCCTGAAATACCCACTGCCTTCGCACCCAACGCCAGCGCCTTCACCACGTCCAGCGGGTTGCGCACGCCGCCGGAAGCGAGCACGGCAACGCCAGTTACGTTGGTATGGTTTCCGTCATTTTCAGCGTTGTCAACACCGTCGGTATCTGCGACGGCATAGGCCACATCGGAATGTTCTGCATTATTCGCGTCGGAACCGGCCACATCGGAACGTCCGGCATTATTCGCGTCGGAACCGGCCACATCGGAACGTTCAGCATTATTCGCGTCATCGGTACGCGAGCCGACAATACCCACATTAAGTCTCGTCTTCCCATTTGTTGGACCACCGGAACTCGACGCGGATTTGCAAACGCCATCGTTATTCAATGCATCACACTCACCGGGCAGCAACGCCAGCAGGCACAAGGCCGTGGACTGGCCCCAACCGGCCATGTAGCCGTATTCGTGCCCTGCTCGCCGAGCGTTTTCGATACGTGCGAAATCGGTACCGCCACGGCCGCTGACATCGACGGTCTGCACACCGAGCTCAGCCAGTTGCCGCATGGTCCGCGCGCTCATGCCAAAGCCGACTTCCTTGACCATCACCGGCACCGGCGAGGCCTTGACGATGGCGGCGATACGCGTCGGCCAAGCGTCGAAATCGCGGGTACCTTCAGGCATCACAAGCTCCTGGGCGGCGTTGATGTGAATCTGCAAGGCGTCGGCTCCAATCATCTCGATGGCATGCAACGCCTGCTCGACACTCACCGAAAGCCCAACGTTCGCGAAAACAAAACCGGATGGATCATGCTTACGAATCGTGGTGAACGTAGATTCAAGTTGCGGGTCGCGAATCGCGGCGTGCTGCGAACCGGAGGCCATGGCCACGCCGGTCGCAGCGGCGACACGGGCGAAGGAAGCGTTGATTGCCCCGGTTTTGGCCGATCCGCCGGTCATCGCGTTGATATAAAACGGCACGTCCAACGTCGCCCCACAGACTTGCGTGGTCATATCCACATCGGCGACATCGATGCTGCCCAAGCTCTGATGGATAAAGGCCAAATCGTCGAAGGCGTTGCGCTGCTCGTCGGCATGCTCAGCGAGCGCCAGACGCACGTGGTCGTCCTTACGATTCGAGCCAGCCCCGGAAATCCCTGAATCTGCGCCAAGTACATGACCAGCGGCAATATTTGAAACAGGTAAATTCGACATTCCCGAACCGCCGACACCAGCACTGTGGATACCGGCATCACCAGCAATACCAGAATCGTCAATGCCGCCGATACTGTCAACGCCACCAACACTACGAATATCCGGGACACCGGCATTGCCAACGACGCCAGCGGCACCAGCTACCCCGGCAGCACCAGCAGCACCGGCGGCTTGATTACCGCGAGCCGGTCCTAAAAAATTTTCCTGGGCACGCGCACTCCCCATAATTCCAGCAGACACATCGTCCAAAACGCCACCCGTCCACTCGGCCAGCTCGACCTGCGGAGCATGGACCGACAAATCGAGCGGAACGATGCTTTTCTCCTGCCAGCCACGGGTGATGGCGGACCTGTCGGCGTTCGGCCCGGCAATCGCGATGCCGCAATCGCCACCGCCCGCACCGGAGCTTTTCGCTGCCACGCCATGGCTTTCGGCCACCTCGACCAGCGCACGCAAGGCCGGGGTCTCGATGGTGACGCCGGTGAACGACGAAAGGTCCTGCAACAGTTTGCGAGCCTCGCGGACGTGCGCGATGACGCCCTGCTCGTCGTCGGCGACCAATGCTTGGGCCAGAGCATCAACACAGGCATCACTACCGCTCAAAAAATTCTGATACAACCGCTCGTGCTCGGCAGCGCTTTGCTGCTGGACGTGGCCGACCAGAGAAGGCGTGGACGAGGGGTTGCCGGTCCAACCGACCATCAGATGCAGGCTCGAGCCGGGCTTGAACGCCCGGAGTCGCGCAATGCTCAGCCCAGGCCAAGGCATATCGATCAGGTCGCTCAGCGCGGTGTCCTGCAAGCGGTTGGTGACCCACTGCCGGTCGACCGCCGTGAAACGGATGCAGCCGCCGAAAAGGCTCGCCGCCAGATCGCCGCCGGAACCGACTTTCTGGGCGCGGCTGGCCGAAACAAAGGCCAGTTTGTATTGCTGAATCGGGTCGAGTTCGAGGCCATAGAAAGCCGTCAGCGCTTTCATCATCGCCACCGTCACCGCAGCCGACGAGCCTAGCCCGTATTTGCGTCCGGAGGCATCGTCAAGTTCGCTTTCGATATTGACGTCGTAGATTTTGAGGTCTTTGCCCTGCTGCTGGGCCAGTTCCTCAACCGCATGAATGACAGAAAGCACAAAAGCCGCGCCGGGCTGCTCCACGTCGGGCACCGCACGCCCAGCGCGACGCCGCCAAGTCACGGAAGCCTCGGGATGGCCCGCGGAATGGATACGGCCAACGGGGTCGACGCCGAAAGGCTGAGGCTGATTGGCGGAAGTGTCGAGCTCGGTGATACGGGCGGTCAGAAGTCGGTTGACAGCGACGAGAATCGCGGGATGACCATGCTCGACCACGGCGTATTCGCCGGCGATATACAGTTTCCCGGGGGCCGTCGCTACGCTGCTGCCTGGTTCCTGGGCTCGCCTACCGCTCATCGTTATGCCGTTCCTTCCCTTCATAATCCGCCAACCACGTTCATGCGCTGCTATCAGTTTTCAGAATCCCTAAGTATCATCAAGTGATACTTTTTAAGACAGCATGACATATCATGCCACATCAACATTCTTAATGTACGCACAACTCTGCCAAAGAAGACCGGCGTTGGCATACTCTGCACCAAATACCCCGATAATCTGCCCAGCACCACCACATTACCCGCAGTCGGCGCGTCGCCGCTACGCAAACGTACACGACCACCGATTGCAAACGCGACGCAAACCAGCCCCGGGCCGTCGCAAACGCAATGTCGGATTGCAAACACGACGCTAATCAACGCCAAACCGTCCCAAACGCAAGGCCAGATTGCAAACACGACGCGGGGCAGGGCGCCAACGTCGCAAACGCAAGGCTGGATTGCGAATGCGACGCAAACCGGGAAACCAGCATCACAAACGCAAGCCACCATTGCAAACACGACGCGGAACGAGGCATTGGCGTCGCAAACGCAATTACGTAAGGCCGGAAATGGAATGCGCACCGCCTTATGCGTAACGTTTGTCATAAAATATCAGTGACGATAACGATTCATCGCAAACGCAAGGAGCTACCATGCCAGTCATTCATACCCACGTTTCCGTTTCCACCACGCAGGCCCAACGCGAGGCGCTCAAGGCTGCGTACGGCAAGGCCATCACCACCGTCCCCGGCAAGACCGAGAGCTGGCTGATGTGCCCATTCGAAGACAATATGCCGATTTACTTCGGCGGCACCGACGAGAAGCCGGCGGCCTACGTCGAGGTCAACGTCATGGGCGCGCCCGAGAGCATCGACCGAACCGTTTGGGAGGCGATGACCAAGCAGATCATGGCCGCGCTTCATGACGAGCTTGGTGTGCCCGAGGACCGCACCTACATCCGCTACACGGCCACAGGCGACTGGGGCTGGAACGGCGGCAACTTCTAAGTTCCTTGCATCGACGTTGAACAAAGCTGACAACAATCATTAAAAGGCGATAAGCCCACCAAAGAATTTCGATTGGTTTGGCTTATCGCCTTTTGTCATGTGCTTTGCAAAATCAAGTGGCCTGATGGCGACGGGTTGTCTGACAGCGCGCACAACCTTTGTACACGTCCAAAACGAAAGCGGCAGAACGGTTCGCGGGGAGATTATTTTTCGATAACCCCGATGCGACCATCGCGTCCGGCTGCCAGGTAAACAGCAAACGGACCGCCAAATTCCGCCAATAGACCACGGCTGCGCCATAGCAATCACGCGTCATTAGGTACAGCTCGCTTACTTGAAATCGAGATACCTTACGAAAGCTCGCGGGTGGTCCTTGCCACTTTTGACGTTGGCAAAACCGAACAGCGCGTCGCCCGGCAGACCTTTGGCCTTCCATGTCTGCGAACGGGAAAGATCGAAATAAACGGCTTCTTTCGCGCTCGTAGCCGGCTTGCCTTGCGCGTCGATCAGAACCCCCATATCCAGATACCGCTTGAGCTCCAAGGCCGTGAGCACTTGCGAAGGCCTGTTGACCAAGCCACGCTTATTGAGCGTAGCCAAGGTTTTCCTTTCGGAAATCATGGCGTTGATCTGACCGGCCGCAATCTGGGTCATGATTTTCGGCGAATCGTCGGTATAACTGCTTTTGCCGATGTTGAGATTGCTGCCGAAACTCACCAAGCGCGCGTCCTTGACATTATCGTATTTGACGAATCCGTCTTTCAACGCGCTGATTTGCTGGGAATTTTCGCGCATATTCACCGCTTCCAGCGTGAAGACCGGGGTGGGCGGCTTGGTCAGGTAGGTGACCACCAGCGAAATGACGATAGCAAGGACGACGACGACCACGACCGTGCCCAGCAGGAAATTCTGGACGAAAAAAGAACCTTTCTGACCAACGGGAAGCTCGCGGAACGTGGTCCACTTGGATTGCCTGACGTAAACATCGTCTTTGGCGAGGCCCGAAATGGCCGCACGCTGGTCGGCGCTCAGCTGGGTATTGTCGGTTGCGGTCTGGTCAGTGCCCACCGTGCTGCTGTCCGGCGCGCTTTGGTCAACGCTCACCGAGGCGTGGCCCGGCGCGCTATGGCCTGTGCGAGTTTCGTTTTCGGAGTTGCTGACGGTACCGCTGCCATGACTGCTGCCATTATTGCTAGCCATACCACTGGCTGTATTACTTTTAGTGGCGCTATCCTTATCGCTCTCGTCTCTCTCGCTATTCCCAGCCATAGGGCGGCCTCAGACGATCTTGGGCATCGGGGTCGTCAGAGAAGTGGTGAGGTTGACCTGAACGACGCCGGCGCCGAGATGCGGCTCAACTTTCTTGAGCGTTACGGTGCGTTCGTCGGTTGCGGCGGAATCGTCGTCGGTCATCGTCGCCGGGGACTTGACCGCGACCACCGCGAGGTCGTCGATGCTCGTGCCGACGCCGTTGCAAAGTTCGGTCGCTGCGGCAAGGGAGTCGGTGAAGCCCAGTTTGAAGAGCACGCGGTCGGCAGGAACGCCGTAAGCGTTGTCGGCAATCCACTTCACGTCCTCGACCAGGCCCATGCCCTTGTGGCTGGCGCGGTTGTTCGCGGCTTCCGGGTCGGCGGAATCAGCGGGAGCGTTCGTGGAGTTGGCGGCGTTATTCGCCGAATCCAGCGCGTGCACGAACGCATCAAGCTGAGGGGCCAGAGCCTCGCCGCCGTCACGGAAGAGGTTTCCGATAATCGGATTGCGGAAGTTCAGCGACTTGGCAGTGTCGCGCAGGGAATCGATCTGGTCATCCTCGCCGTCCCAGAGATTGACCAGCGGGAAGGTTGGAATACCAAGGTTTTCGAGGCGATGCACGTGGAACGGGTAGCGCCAGGCGAGCTTCGGGTCGTCGCGCCAGGTCGAGGCGCGGGTGACCACCACGGCAGCGGCCGGCCATTCTGCTCCAAACTCGCGGCAGGCGATGTCAAGCCATTTCTGGGCACCGGCATCGGCACCATAACCGGCCTCGACCACCACCACGTCGTGCAAAGCGCAGGCCATCTCCACCGAAATCAGGCTCGGGATACCCAACGACACGTTGGCGAATGGGCCGCAGTGCACGTAGACCGGCGAGCCGTTGACGGTTTCGGTCTGAGCCGGCTTCACCGCGTCGCCGAGGATACCGGTGATGCGCCACAAATCAATGAATTCACCGAAAGTAACGGGGTTGCCGTCCTTGGTGCCGGCCACCATTTTGGAGACGCGCCCGGCGATCTCGTCCATGGAATGAGAAAGAACCACAATCTGCATCAGTTCGCAGGTCGGAGTCAACACCACGCGCTCGGGCACGTTTCCCTTGCCACGGTCCACGGCAATCTGACGCAGCGAGCGCGACGGGACTTCCGAGACACGCGGCACGAGAATCGTATCGATACGACCTTCATCCACGGCCTTCTCCGCGAAGGAAACCAGCAGGTTCTGCGCGTTTTCGATGGCGGCCATTTCGCCACACAGACCCCAGTCAATCAGCTCGGGATGCGAAAGCGAGGACTTGCCGCCGCCGGAAGCGCCGCCTTTGGAACCTGCTGCGGTGATGCCCATGCTCGGCTGGCGCAGCACGGCGGTCGCGTCGATACCACGGGCACGCAGGGCGTCAATCAATGCGATGGTGGTGGTGGTTTTGCCCTCACCGCGCGAAGCCTTCAATGGCGTATCGGCGGTGACCAGCACGACCTGTCCGTGTTTGCGCGGCTCTTCGGCGTGATTTTTCAGGTAATCGAGATACCCGAATGCGTCGATTTTTTTGACCAGTCCATACTGGGTAGTGAATTGATCGATCAGAGCCATGCCATACCTGCTTTCATTGCGTGTAAGAATAATCCGAAGTCATGGAATTTTATCATTACTGGCACACAGCTTAACCTACGAATCAGCCATGCCGATAAACCCGCGACCAATACCCAAAGCCTATCAGCAGCCGCGCCCGCAAGTGGGAAACATGCCAAAAACATGGGGATAGCAAAAAGGCCGGTCGATAGGAAATCAGGAATGGCGGATTGACACCATTCATTGATTTCTATCGACCGACCTTTTAGCTAGCGAAAACTGCCGCTTCAGTTGTCGGAGCGGTTGAAACCGTTGGACATCTTCATCGAAGCCGTGTAGAGCACAGAATCGAGCAGCGCGTCGGTCTCCTTCTTGATCTGATCGGCCATCGACTGGTTGGCGGCACGCAGAATCTCGCGCACCTCGGCGTTGCGGGTGGCGGCGATGATCTGGTCGGGCTCCATCGGCTCGACGTCGCCATCGGGGTTGCCAGCGTTGAGCTCGGCCTGGG
Organism: Bifidobacterium sp. ESL0728; assembly: GCF_029392015.1. Taxonomy (NCBI): domain Bacteria; kingdom Bacillati; phylum Actinomycetota; class Actinomycetes; order Bifidobacteriales; family Bifidobacteriaceae; genus Bifidobacterium; species Bifidobacterium sp. ESL0728. Next base: position 368,029 of record NZ_CP113925.1, on the reverse strand, counting down.
CCATCGATTCGGCGCTGGCCTCCTTGTCGCCGCCGAGTCGGGCGATCTGTTCGTCGGTGGCCGCGACCATACGGTGCCCCATGCCACCGGTGAGCTCCTGATAGCGCTCGATGGCATTGGAGGTCTCGGCAAACGCGGAGTTGCAGAGCGCCGCGATGATGCGGTTCTCCCAATAAAGGTTCTCGGAAGTCACACGGGTGGTGGTCGCTTCGAGGTAGGCCGGCGTGGTGTCGACGTTCGGATAGAACGGAACCAGCGCGTTGAACGGGTTCGAGCCGTAGGAAATCCACTGGATGGCTCGATCGGACTGTGGACGATAGGGACGAATCTGCATCACAGAAAGCTGGCTCTGGCGGTTGATGCCGATGCAACGGTACATATGGCGGGTGTGCTCGTCTCCGAGATGGCCGTACGGGTCGTAAGGCGTGCCTTGATAGTGCGAGCTCAGCACATACTTGACGTCTTCGATGGTGACCTTGCGCTCGGGCTGGCGCGCCCAGGGAATGTCGTCGGATTCGGGGGTATGGTCGGCGTCCGGGCCGTCCCACACCTCGTCATACGGGTTCAGCGTGCGCTGCATGTACCAGGCGCGCGGGGTGTTGTAGACGTGGTCGGAATCGGAATGCGAACCGAAGGCGTCGCGTGGGTTGAACGGGGTGCTCGCTTCGACCGCAAGGTCGAGATGGTTGGCCTCGATGAACTCGTTCAAGTCGGCGGAGCACATATGATTTTCCTGCTCGCCGAATGCGTCTTCCAAATCAAACTCATCGATGCCCAGCTGGTTCGGCATCGTGACGTAAGCCTCGTCCGGCACGCGCTTGGCGATCCAATGGTGGCCGCCGACGGTCTCAAGCCACCAGATCTCGTTGACATCGCTGAAGGCGACACCGTTCATCTCATTGGTACCGTACTGCTCAAGCAGCAAGCCCAAGCGCTCCACGCCTTCGCGGGCGGTCTTGATATACGGCAGGACGATGGAGAGGAAATCCTCTTCGCTGATGCCGCCGGCGACTTCCGGCACATAGTCCGACTCGCCTTCCTTGCCTTTGGCCGGCTCGAACTCGACGAACGGATCGGCGCCGAGGACGCGCTCATTGGTGGTCAGGGTTTCGGTGGCGCTCATGGCCACGTTCGCCTCGTTGACGCCCGCCTCGCCCCAGAGGCCGTCTTTGAGGTTGGCGTTCGGCAGCGACGTATACTGCAACGGATTATCCGGCAGCTCGATGTCGAGATGATTGAGCACACTGCGATAATGCCGCGGCTGGTCGGCGGGCTTGACCACGACGAAACGCTTCGGGTTGAACTCCCCGTTCGCCGAATCCTCGTTGCGCGCGATGATGGTCGAGCCGTCATAGCTCGCGTCCTTGCCGACCAAAATGGTGGTGCATGCCATGGTTGTTGTTCCTCTCAATGAATTATTGAATGTTGATATCAATGATAATAGGTGGCGCCACTTGAATGTTGTATTATCATCCTCTCGCACTTCTTTTTTGCGTTGACTGTCTAAATTCTCCATTTTTAAGGCATCCTGGCGCGCCGAAGAGTCCCAAAAATCCAGAATCAAGCCATATTTTTCGAAAAAGGGGTGCTTGACGCGCCAGAAGCTCAAAAAATGAAGATTCGAAAGCGAATCTTCAAAGAATGTACCTCTTGGCGCAGCAAGAGGCACAAAAAGCTGGATTCATCGAAACACTGTAATGGGAAATTATCTGCCCACTCAGAAAAGCTTATTTGGCCGGATTACCGATAAAAGTAATCTCAGCGTCATCAATCGGGCCGCTATAAGCAAGAATCTTATGGTACAAATCGTTGAGCCAGAAGCCCTGACGCATATCCGGCAGCGGGTCGACCGTGGCCCAGACGTGCAGCACATAACCGTGGGGCTTGTCGGGAGGGGTCGGGCCGTTGTAACGCATCGTCACCGAGGGATTGCTCGAACCTACGAACTTGCTGGCAGCGCTCGTACGTCCCTGCGCAGCCTCGGGAATCATCGTCGGCAGTTGGCGCGAAAAGTCCGGCGGAATCTGCAGGGCATGGGAATCGTTGAAATCGAACATCAGCGCGTCGATTGGCACGTTGGCGGCCGACCAATGGATCCACTCGAAGCCACAGACGGGAATCGAGTCCGGGTCGGTCAGCTGCCAGTGCAGATAATGCATGTTGGCCTGCACCTCGTCGATGTAGAACGGGAACGAGACGATCGGCGTGCCGTCGACCTTGTATTCGGGCGCCGCTGCCCCGGTGAAATCGTCGGGAATAGTCGTGAAATCTGCTGAAATCTTCATATCCCAAGTATCCCTCAGCCTTGTGACGAAACGCACTCACATCTTCCAACCAAGAAATCAAAAACAAAGGAAGTCAGACTTCTATCAGTTCCACCTTCTGCGCTCTGCCGGTGCCGTTATGCTCGTTTGCGCCTTCACTGTCTTGCGGGTTCGCCAAGTTGGTCGGGAACCCTGCCGGTTGGCCGGGGTTCACCGAGAGCCAATCGCAAAACGCGCCGATTTGAGCATTCACCGATTCGCCATCAAAAACCTCGATATGCTGCTGATCAAGTTCAAAAGAGGAATGAAGCTCAAATCTAAGAATCTTTATCGAATCAGAAGAATCACGATCGGTGTAGTACACACCAAGAATGATGTTTTTACGACGCGTGGTATTGAGCTTCGCGCAGACCTCACCCAAAGTTTCTTTATCGCTGACAGCGACGATAGGCATCTCCGCGGGCTTATAACCCTGCGCAATCAGCTTGGCACGATTGTCTTCATCTTCGACATACGACAAAACGGCCTTGGCAGCATCCAAATCATAATCGCTTGGTTTCAAAGCTTCACTGCTCATATTCACACCACCTATCATATTGTGTTTGCGCTTTATCCATGACCATGCCTTGATACCCATGATAACGCTCATTGACAAATTTCTGACCTTCTATACCATACGGAATATTTTCCAGAACGGTTTTCACTCCCGTGTTGTCGCCCGGAACGCAAACATGCTCGTGGATATTACCTTCTGCGACGTCAATACGGTATATGCATTGCGGATCGTCGAAACCGTTTCCGGCATCCAGAAGCATTATTGAGAATCCGACTATTTTATGTTCATATCTACGGACCCGGGACTTGATATCATACATTCCCAAGGACAATGACGATTCATCGTACGAAGCTTCAGCGGGAATTTCATAGCAACGATTAACAGCAGAGTTGACGACATGTCTATCTTGCTGCCGACGCCGCTGCCTACCGAACTTGACCATTGCTCAAATACACCTCCAACCTTCCCTATCTTCGCTATCAGCGTCTGCACCTCGACACTTCAAAAAACAGACCCGAATGTGGACGCCGCAAAGACCGATATTCACGCCAACAGCGCGCAGAACAAGGCTTCAAAGAGGAGCGTCTGATTGCCGTTGCCGTTGAGGCGGCGGCGGGCGACGGAGATGGCCTCGAGTCGGTCGACCACGCCTTGGCGGGTCAGACGCTCGGCCAGATTGACGAGGGACGAACGCTTTTCCCTGTTGATCAGGCCGGCCGATTCTTCGGCGTTGTTTTGCAACACGGAGACGTCACGATAGATGCTGGCGACGGTGTTGAGATCCCGGTCGAGCACATCGCGGCTGCGCCTGGTGGCTCTGCGCTTGATATCGGCCTTTTTGCCGATCTGGTTGAAGGCACCCCGCAATTGCGGCGGAATTCGGTCCTTTTCACCCAAACCATTGATGCGCCGGAACTCTGCTTCCTGCTCGCCCGCCTTCTCTTCAACGTCACTTTGCGCCTGGGCCTTGGCGTTGTCGATGAGCTGACCCGCAAGCAGTACAGCATCCGAGGCTTTACGCATATTGAGCACGCCAGAAACCAGCTCAGCACGGTCACTACGCACCCGCTCGTTGGTGGCGTAGAGCTTGGCTACGCCGATATGCCCTTCCGCCAGACGTGCACACTGAGCGGCCAGTTTCGGTTCGATGTTTTCCTGCGTTTCCAGGAATTTCGCGACGGATTGCGTTGACGGCACCGCAAGATTGATGACGCGCGTGCGCGAACGAATGGTCGGCAGCACATCCTCGGCACTCGGCGCGCACAAGAGCCAGATGGTGTGGGGGCTGGGTTCCTCGATCTCTTTCAGGAGCACGTTGGTGGTGCGTTCAAGCATACGGTCAACATCTTCGATGATGATGATCCGCCATGGAGCGATACTCGGCGTCTGCTCGGAAGTCTCGATCAAATCACGAACCTCATCGATGCCGATGGTGACCTTGTTCGTCGCCAATATGGTGACATCGGGATGTGTTCCGGCCAGAACCTGTTCGCTTGAACGTTCCGGTTCGTTGCTCAAGCCGTGACTTGGGCTTTCCAAAGCCGCTGCGAACGCACGCGCAACGTTGGATCGACCGGATCCGGGAGGGCCGCAAATCAGCCATGACTGGGCGATGGCTTTCGGGTCGCCGGACGCGACGGCACGCAGCCGCTCCACGACCTGCTCCTGGCCGACGATCGAGTCCCATACGCTCATTGTTCCTCCACTGGTTTTGTCATCACCACACTATTTCAAACTACCGATAGACAGCATAATCGTATTACTTCAAAGTTTCGTTCGAACCTACCAGCATCAGCGGATTCGCGCATGCCCTGTCGCAATATCCCACAAAACGCTGCAAACCAAATCGCTTAACTGTCGAAGCAACCATCCGGAACACTGTGTACTACGTTATGCAATCCGATATGGCCTGCCAACTTACGTCCACACAGGCCAGCTGAAGAGACGAGTCGTCGTCCACAAGTTCCGACAGTTCCATCGATTACAACCCGCACGACCAATCCGCCAGCAAATCATCGGCATCGGCGCGAATCTGATTCCATACCTCATCAATCGGCTTGGACGCATCGATGACCTTGAACCGAGATTTTTCTTGCGCCGCCAAATCCAAGAATGCCCAACGCGTCCGTTCCTGGAACCCGTCACCGGCCGATTCCATACGGTCCTCGCTGTGGTCAAGCCGGCCGTGCGAAGCCGCAGGATCCATATCAAGCAAGTACGTGCGTTCCGGCAGCAGATTATTCGTCGCCCACAGGCTCAGCTTGCGCACTTCCTCTTGTGTCAGCTCGCGCCCCCCGGCCTGATAGGCCAGCGACGAATCGATATAACGGTCGGAAATGACCACGGCTCCCCGCGCGAGCGCCGGCCGGATGACCTCGGCGACATGCTGGGCACGATCGGCGGCAAAGAGCAGCGCCTCTGTGCGCGGTGCGATATCGCCGCCATGAAGCAGCAACTGCCGCAACGCCACCCCCAGCTTGGTTCCGCCCGGTTCACGGGTGACCACGACCTCGCGCCCCAGCTCTTCGACATAGCTTTTCAGGCGCTCGACCTGCGTGGTCTTCCCCACCCCGTCGACACCCTCAAACGAAATAAATACCCCGCTCATAATCCTCGATCCCGCTTACCGATAATTTCTGCGATCCATTCCAATTATCTGTTACGACCATACTTTTAAAGACAACAACAGCAATAAACAGCCAGCACTGATCAATACACTATTTATCGAAATGGTAATCGCTGCCAAATTGGTATGACCAACGATCAACGATTTTCTTGTAACGCTCCTCGACTGCATCCTGAATCTTCAAAATCTCATAGTCGGAAAGCCCGCCCCGATTATGTGCCAGAGAAGCATGACCGTCTTTGGTCAGGATAAATTTGCCAAGGTCGCGTTTCCGTCCCTTCCCGACATGAACGTGAACACCATGATGCATATCTTGCGAGCTGAAAAATACCGAATAACCCATCACACGAAACAGTTCAGTCATGGCCGTACTTCCGATCTATCGACCGGGCACGCTCAATCATCTTGTAATTCTGCCGGAAATATCGATGAACAAAATCCAAGCTATCTTTCGGAAATGTCGACGAAATGACATTCCCTTCATTATCGAGCACCGCCTTCCTGCCATACCCGATTTCCGTAATGGTCACTGTATCCGCGTTATATCCCAGCCGAATACCATCTTCCTCAAGGAAGTCATCGCACTGCATATTCCACCTCCTTTCCTCCTGCAATACCGCCAATTGTAGCGGAAATGCGGGAGGAGGCGAGATGGCGCGGACGCGGTTCGGCTGGCTTCGAATCCTTTTATTCCTGAATCCTTGTTTGTTGCCGTTCAATGATGAAAGACCAGACATATTGTGCTCCTCTTACTGTTATGGAATCTTCGCTGATTCCCTCACCGGTCGAAATGATGTTCGCCGAATGTTCTGTCCCAAGCGGCGACAATAAAAACGTATCGTCGGGCCAAATCATTTCGTATTTTCTTCAGCACTTTCGGAGGCACATTTCCCCTGTTGTGCAGCAATACAACATCGCCGTCCTTGGCGAGTGCGAATTTCGCGATATCCCTGTTTCGCCCCTGTGAAACATGCACGTGCACTCCATGACCGCCATCATGGTCATTGAACGATACTTCATAACCTTTAATGATAAATTTTTCAGTCATCGCCAAGCTCCCGATCATCTTCGCGGGAGCCCTGCACCAAGTCATAATTCAGCTTGTAATAATTCAGCAGAAACGGCATGAAATCTTCCGGAAAATTCGACGAAAGCAAGTTGCCCTTGTTGTCGAACACCGCTTTACGGCCGTAATCCACTTCCGTAATCGTCACAGTATCCTCGGTATACCCCAGACGCACGCCGTCCATCTCAAAGAGATCATCGCACTCCATATTGCACCTCCTTTCCTCCTGCAATACCGCCAATTGTAGCGGAAATGCGGGAGGACGCGAGATGGCGCGAGTATGAGAAGGCCGAACAGGAACCCTGATGTTTGCAGGCTTGCGTTTGCCGCGATCTGCGATTGAGCGAGCCGACATATTCCGCTCCTTTCGCTTGCGTGAAATCTCCATTGATTCCATCGAAGCACAAAAGGCAAAATTACCGGGACAAAAACGGTTACTGTGGTCGAATGATAGGGGTTATCCACATTTGAGGCGTGTCGCGGCCCGCATCCGCCAGTTGTCCACAAAAGCCAATAATGCCAGCGTTTTATCCACAAACAGGACCGGAACCGTCTTACAACAAAGATGCATCCCGGTCCCGGTCGCTCCAATCAGCTGAGTTTCACGGCATTCCGTAAAAGCGAATAATGAGACTGCGAAGCTACCGGGAATTCTCCCTGCTCCCCCAAGCGCAGCGTGGCACCTTCCAAAATCCTGTCTCCGCGAGGCATACATGCATGTCTTGGCCGCCATAATAGTCATGGCAATCCATCGAACTTACAAAAACAGACTGTGATCCAACTTATGGCAACGCCCTTGAACCAACGGGAATTTCGGGCATACGCCAATCGTTAACGTCATGCCTTCGGCAGTGATGTCCATGGTCGCCAAACGGAAAACAAAACCAGACCCCTCTTTTCTACGAACAGATACAAAAGTGGAAAGTGGCAGGTGCCTGCCTTTAACGCAGACTGCAGAAAGTTTGGAAAAATCCCCGTCATTGGCTCTCCGCAATTTGGCCACCGCGGCGGGGTCGGTCTCTGGATTGCTGAAGTCTCCGCCATACCAATACAGCCCATTGACCTGATACAATTTCGCAATATCGTTAGAAGGGTACATACGTTGCCCTGGCTTCAACAACATCATCGACGCCATACCGACGGCGGCAAGCACGCAAACAACCGCCTGCAGCCAAGTATAAAGCCAACCTGCCATACCGCAGAACACCCGAAACCGATCCACGGCAGCAACCGTGCACCCGGTAGTCTTCATTTCGTGCAAACCGTTCCACGCCAACCACGCGAAATATACGACCGCCACGGCAAGGCAGGCTATGCCTAGCCAACCGGTATATTGCTTGAACGTTTGAGGCTTCAGAACCTTATCGGGAAGAGGCGCACAATCTCTTTCCATATTCGCATTCGCGCCGCTGCCGACCTTTTCGCAATCAACAAGGCTCATTGAAGATTCACCCATGATATTCCTCATCAATTCCCGATAGTCAATAACCCGCTATTCATATTTTCCAGTCCGACGCATACAACGCGAGAAATCAGCGCGGAATTGCTGCCCTAACCCAATATCTCTCCGTCGCAAGGTGTAAAACCTCCAATGCTCCGGTTCGGCCATCTCGTCTACTTCTTAGCAGTTGTCTTGCGCGTTGTGGTCTTCTTGGCACTGCTCGTCTTGCGTGTTGCGGTCTTGCGGGTCGTGGACTTCGTTGACTTGCGAGTGGCCGTCTTGCGCGTAGTCGTCTTACGACGGCCGCGACGCTTGGTGGGGCCGGCGGCGCGCTTTTCGGCAAGCAGCTGGAAGGCTGTGGCCGGATCGATGGACTCCGGGGTATACTGCTTGGGAAGTGTGCGGTTGGTCTCGCCGTCGGTGATATAGGCGCCGTAGAAACCATCTTTGATGGTCACGTTCTTGCCGTTCTCCGGGTCCGCACCGAGGTCGCGCAGCGGCGGCTTGGCCGCTCCCCTGCCCCTGCCGCGGCCGTACTTCGGCTGGGCGAACAACGCCTTGGCCTTCTCCAGATCGACCGTGAAAATCTCATCCTCGCTGCCGAGTGAGCGCGTCTCGGACTTGCCGTCCGCACTTTTCTTGGTGAGGTAGGGGCCGTAACGTCCATTGCTCGCGGTGACGACAGCCTCGCTTGTTTCGCCGGTTTTGGCATCGGTCTCGTCGTATTTGCCGACTTCGCGCGGCAGGCTCAGCAGCTTCAACGCATCGTCAAGCGTGACCGTATCGGGGCTCATCGTCTTGAACAGCGATGCCATCTTGGGCTTGGGCACCGTGGATTTGGCGGATTTCTTCGCACGCGTCTTGGTGGTTTTGGCCGGCTTTGCAGAAGTCTTGCCACCCTTGCTATCCGTGCTCTCAGTAGAGTCGGCGGCGGCCGCAGCCTTCGCCGCAGCGGCCTTGGCCTCGCGCTCGGCCTTCATCTCCGCCTCGGCTTCGGGAGAAATCAAGGCAACATACGGCCCGAACCGTCCGCTGCGAACCTCTACCGTGCCACCGGTCGCCGGGTCTTTGCCCAGTACACGCGGCCCACCGGCATTGTTCTTGATGAGCTCATGGCCGGCCTCGACACTCAGCTCGTCAGGAGCCATCGTCTCGGGAATCGAGGCGTGCTTGGGGTTGCCTTCGGCATCCAGATTCTTCGTATCCTCAAGGTAGGGGCCATAGCGACCGACGCGCACCTGCAGCCCATCGCCGATCTCGATGGTGTTAATGGCGCGCGCGTCGATGTCGCCGAGCTGCGCGACCTGCTGCTGCAGGCCCTCATGCGCCTCGTCCTGTGATTTCGCCGCGTCCTTGCCATCGCCGAAGTAGAAGCGGGTAAGCCATTCCTTGCTGGTTTCCTTGCCTTGCGCGATCTTATCAAGCCCGTTTTCCATATCGGCGGTGAACTGGTAGTCCACATACTTCGGGAAGTTGGTTTCAAGTAGTTTGGTTACGGCGAAGGCGAGCCAGGACGGAATCAGCGCCCGTCCGCGTTCGTAAACATAGCCGCGGTCGATAATCGTGGAAATAATGCTGGCATAGGTCGACGGACGGCCGATTTCCTTGGCTTCGAGCGTCTTGACCAGCGAAGCCTCGGTATAGCGGGCAGGGGGCTGGGTTTCGTGGCCGTCGGCCGTGACCGACGTGGCGTTGAGCATTTCGCCGGTTTTCATCGGCGGCAGCGCTTCGTTGTCCTCGGACTTGGCGGCTTTGGCGGTTGCTTTGCCGTCCTCTGCCTTCGCCGCTGCAGATGAACCGGCCGAAGACCCTGAAGAACGACGCGGCCAGCCGGAAGCCTTCAGGAATCCCGGGAATTCGATGACAGTGCCAGAGGCCTGGAAAATGGCTTCTCCACGCTCCCCGGCAGGCGCAGAAAGCCGCACGGTGGCGGTGAAGCCGGTGGCATCGGCCATCTGCGAAGCCAGCGTACGCTGCCAAATCAGGGTATAGAGCTTGAGCTGATCCGGCGGCACCTTGGTGGCCAGTTCAGACGGGTCATGGAACTTCGAACCGGCAGGACGGATGCATTCGTGCGCTTCCTGTGCGCCTGCGGTCTTGGTGGCGTACTGCTTGGGCTTGTCAGAAAGATATTCCTTGCCAAAATGCTTGGTGACAGACTCGCGAGCCGCTTCGATGGCCTCGTGCGAAAGTGTCACCGAATCGGTACGCATGTAAGTGATAAAGCCGTTTTCGTAGAGGCCCTGGGCGGCACGCATGGTCTGGCGCGAGCTCATCGAAAGCCGGTTGCCGGCGGCCTGCTGCATGGTCGAAGTGGTGAACGGAGGCACCGGACGACGGTGGTACGGCTTGGATTCCATGGAGACCACGGTGAACGGCGCATGTTCCAGCGCCTGCGCTATCGCCTTGGTCTGGGCTTCATCAAGCTGGCAGACGTTGTCTTTCTGAGCGGCGGCGGTCAATGCGCCGGTGGAAGTGAAGTCTCGGGAATTGGCCAGACGAGAGCCCCCCAGCGAGACCATACGAGATTCGAAATCGACGTTCTCACCCTGTGCGTCGGGCGCGGAAAGCTCGGCGATGACATCCCAATACGGCGAGCGCACGAACGCCATGCGTTCCCGTTCGCGCTCGACGATCAGACGCGTGGCCACGGACTGCACACGGCCCGCCGAAAGCCCCGGGCCGACCTTGCGCCAAAGCACCGGCGAAAGCTCATAACCATACAGCCTGTCGAGCACACGCCGAGTCTCCTGTGCGTCGACCATGTTGGCGTCAACGTCGCGCGTCTTGCCGACGGCGGCTTTGATGGCGGACGGGGTGATCTCGTGGAAGACCATGCGGTGCACCGGCACCTTGGGCTTGAGCGTCTGCACCAAGTGCCACGCGATGGCCTCGCCTTCGCGATCCTCATCAGTCGCGAGGTAAAGCTCGCTGGCATCCTTTAACGCACTTTTGAGCTGTGCGACGGTTTTCTTTTTCTCGGGCCCAACAATGTAATACGGCTCGAAGCCGTCATCGACGTCAACTCCGAAGCGTCCGAATTTCGCCTTCTTGGAAGCGGGCACCTGGCTGGGCTGCGCGAGGTCGCGGATATGGCCGACGGAGGCCATGACCGTGTAGTCCTTGCCGAGGTAGCCACCGATCTTCTTCGCTTTGGTCGGAGACTCCACGATGACAAGTTTCTTACCAGTCGCCATAACCGCTCCTTCACGTCTTGAGGTTACGTTCGTCATATTACTTACCACTCACCCACAGCATACAGCGAAACATCAGTGTAGCGCGTGGCGCAACATAATAATAAGGACTACCATACCTCACCGAACATTCGCGCCGCTGCGCCAAACAATGGCGCCCTCAGGCAATATCACGAGGCCGCCGATCCACGACTCACCCGATTCCAACCCAACCTTCGCACCACGGTTTCGGCTTTCTCACCCTTTCGGACCATTCGCCTCCTAAAGACGAACGATAAAAAATAATGGACGAAATAATATTTACTGTTAGTTAAATTGTACATTTATTCGTCTAATAGGCGTATTACTCTACTCTTTAAAGGTTAGTAATACAGCATTTGAATCATTACTGCCGTATTCCTTATCTATTGAAAAATTGAAGGGAACAACATGCGCAAGGACATAAAGACTGCGCTTGGCTTCGCCGTAGCTGCTGCGATGCTGATGGCACCGGTACTAGCCAACGCCGATGACTCTGACGGGACGCAACCGCAAAAGGACGAGATATCACAGGCAGCAATGCCAGCACAAACGAATCAGAATCAAAAGCTTCCGACACAAACGGCAGCGACGCCAGGCCAAAAAACACAGAAGCCACAATCACAAAATCAAAGCACCGCAAAGAAATCAACCTCAACAATAGCGAGCGCTTCTACTGCATCGAAACCGGCAACAACATCAGCCAAGCCGGCGCCGAGCGTCGGCCCACAGAACGAATCCCCCTGCAGCGACAGTGGCGCGACACAAGGCAATCTGGCAGGCGGCAGCTGGGAGCTTTCAACAGCGAGCGGAACCTGCACCCTCACCATCAACGCCGAATCCGGCCAAGAGGTGCAGATACCCAACGACTTCTTCAGGAACATGTACACTACCGGCCATTCCATGTACACGGACGTTGACTTTGCCGGCAAGACGCAGCTGCCCGCAGACAGCAGCAATCTGTTCAACGGCATCCACGGCCTTAAGCACCTGCATCACACCGATAACGTGGACGCGAGCCGTGTCACCAATATGTCTCAGATGTTCAATGACAGCGATTTCGGAGAGCTCGATCTGAGCGGCTGGGACGTCAGCAACGTCACTCAAGCGGACGCATTCAGTAACCTGCACAGCTGCAGGAGTCTGAACCTGGGTGGATGGAAGCTGAATAGCCTTCAATCCACGTCTGGACTGGTAAACGCCGGAGATTCCCTGGAAACATTGATCCTCGACGATATTTCCGCGCCTCAGCTCACCAGTCTCGGGTCTCTGATTACCGATGCGCCCAATCTGAAGACTGTCAACATGCGCAACTTCAGCGCGGCAAGTGCCACAGATATACGGCACCTGTTCGATTCACCGCGTCAGAGCCTTGAGAAAATCGACATGAGCCATGCCACTTTCCCCAATGCCACGAACCTGATGGGCCTGTTTTCCGAAAGGCCCAAGCTCACCACGCTCGATATCAGTTACTTCAGCGCACCGAAGGCCATGGACATGAGCTACCTGTTCGAAAACCTGTATGCCCTGAAGAATCTCAACATCTTCAAACTCGACACCAAGAATGTCACGAACATGTCGCACATGTTTGACAATTGCACCAGCCTGACCAGCGTTGATCTGAGCAGTTGGGACACCGAATCGGTCCAAGAGATGAGCGCAATGTTCCGCCAATGCCAGCATGTGGCCTCCATCGATTTGAGCAATTGGGACACCAGAAACGTGACTATGATGGATAGGCTGTTCACCGGCGACGACAAGCTCGCCGTCGTCGACCTCAGCACGTTCACCACCACCAACAACACCTATATGAACAATCTGTTCGAAGGCGACACCGCCATCAAGCAGATATCCATCGGTCCCCACACCCAACTGAGTGGCTGGCAACCTGCACTGTTCGCTTCGTTCAACGAACCGTACACGGGCAAGTGGGTGAAGGTCTATCAGCCAGGTAGCCCTTTGACCGCCGAAAAGGCGGCCCAGACCTATGACTGGAGCGATATCCAAAACGAAAGCACAACCAATACCGCCCAAGCCGCCGGGACATACGTCTGGCAGGAAAATCGCACGCTGACACTCCAGCCCGGAACGCCGCTGCCAGCCGGTACCCATATCGGCGACACGGCTGCCAAGCAATACCAACTCATCGGAGGCCATGCCACAAGTATTCATATCGACGGCCAGTCTGCTCCGCAGGATGCCAGCACCTTGACCATGACTCTGCCGGATAGCCCGTACAAGCTTCTGGATGCCGACGAATCCAACGCCAAGGGCTACACGTTCAAGTGGAACACCGCGGCAGACGGCAGTGGCACCGCGTACGATGCGGCGGACGTTTTCGATCTCGCCAACGGCAATGTCACGCTCTACGCAACATGGAAAGTTACGCCGAAGCCGCAGCCAAAACCACAGCCAAGCAAGCCTGCAAAGCCGGCAAAAAAGCCAAACAAGCCCACGCAAAAACCGAGCAAACCGGTGCAAAAGCCAAGCAAGCCCACGCAAAAACCGAGTAAACCGGTGCAAAAGCCAAGCAAGCCCGCTTCTCCCTCAGCAACAGCTGCCCACTCTCAGACTCGTCCAGAAAACAAGCCAAACAAGCCGTATAACCACAAGGCCCATGCAGCATCGAGCAAGACGGGCGTTATGGTCATCACTCCGTCCGTATCTGGCCCAGGTGCCCCTGCAGCTCAAGCTCATTCTCCGGCTCAAACGACCGGTTCCGCACGCCGCACAACCGCGACTTCGAACCCTCGTGGCATTTTCGGTCTGACAGTGGCCGGCCCGCAATTGCAGATGCCCAATGATCGGTCACTCGGCAATGGCAACAACGCCTCGAAGAACGCAAGTCCGAAGAAGAGAATACCGGAGGGTTGCGAGCCAATCGCATACCTTCAAGGTTCCGCCTCCCCGGTCATTTACAGGTGCGACACACAAGATACAGCCGCCTCGAGCGCCGTGGCCCAGTCCGACTCGACGGGAGCCGTAGCGATCTGGCTGTATGTTCTGTTGATTGCGATTGCCATTGGCGCGATGGTCTATACCTACGAACGCAGAAACAGCATGACGATTAGTTCGCAACACCGTGCCTACTAATCAAGGAGCCATCAATAGCGCTATAACTTAATAATCCTCAAAAGAGGCCGTGCATCATCTACTGGCGTGTGGCCTCTTTTGATATCTTTTCTGCACTTTGAACCCCGCGCATTTTCATGGTTTCATCAACACAAGCGGAATATGGTTTCTAACTATAGTTCACCCACAGCAGAAAATATTTGATAGCGGCAAGGACCGAAACCGATTGCGAAACGAATACGCGTCAGATCGCCTTTCACAATGAATAGAAGGCCACGCTCGGATCACGACCCGACAAAAAGGCCAGCATCCGTTGGCCTCGGATTTGGAAATCAGCAAAATAAAATACTTCTTCGACAATGGCAGCTTCTATCTCGCTGCGGGAAGGCCGGTAAGAAACCAGCGCATGGATTTTGCTTGTCGTGACGAGATTTAATATATCGACATCGAACGGTAGAACATAACGAATCAAGCGGCATTTATCGACGGTTAAATACTTTATTTATCCGTCCAATGTGTACATTAATGTCTTTTCTTGGGGGAGAAAATACGTCATTTATATATTTATTGCCGTATTTCTTACTTACTCCAAATTAAGGGGAAGAGGATGCGCATGGACATGAAAACTGCGCTCGGCACCGCCGTAGTTGTGACGATGCCGCTGATGCCAAAGCTCATCAACGCCAATAACATCGGCGAAGGCTGAAACCGCAACAGAATCAGGCTTCGAGGGTTCCACATCCCCATCAACCATCAGTATGGCATCCAAGACCATATCAAACGCCGCCGTGCCATCAAGAACGGCATGGCGGCTTCGGTCCGGTCCTCTAATTTGCCGATTGCATTGTTGCCCGCACAATGGCCTACCACCATGGGCACAGACAAGCAAGACCTGTCGGATCGCAATGGATGGCACAACAAATAAAGGAGCCGCCAATAGCCCATAACTCAATAATCCGAGAGGAGGGGCCTTGCAACGTCTGCCGTTGCAAGGCCCCTCTTTTATGCTGCCAAAGAGAACTGAAGAAATACTGGCGCTCCATCTTTGGCATCGTTACAATAGCTATCGAAACGCTTAAAACCTAAGAATTCAGAAAATCAGCATAGTGACCAAAACGCCAGTGACAAATGGAAACGATCGAACCGACCCGCTTGACGGGACCGAGCAAGCAGCAGACAAGACGACCACCGAAAACCGGACTAAAGGCAACGCAACGACTTACTGGCAATCGGCTGACAACTCACAAGCGTTCGAACAATCCGCAGACACCACACAAACCTACGACCGAGCCGAACGCAAGCGTATCAACCGGCAGATACTCGCGCTGGCGATTCCCACCTTTGGCCAGCTGATCGCCGATCCGCTTTTCGTGCTCATCGACACGGCCATTGTCGGGCACATCGGTGACACCGCGCTGGCCGGGCTTTCCATCGGTTCCACCGTGCTGCTCACCGTCGCCGGGCTCTGCAACTTCCTCGCCTACGGCACCACCTCGCGCGTGGGGCAACTGATGGGAGCCGGACGCAAACACGAAGGACTGGAGACCGGGGTCGATGGGCTTTGGCTGGCGCTCATCATCGGCGTTGTTATTTCGGCGGCGTTTTTCGTTGGAGCCCGACCGTTGTGTTCGTTGATGGGGGCGCGCGACGAGGTGCTCGACAACGCGACCATTTACTTGCAGGCCGTCATTTTCGGACTTCCGGGAATGCTGCTGGTCTACGCAGCCAACGGCATCTTCCGCGGGCTCAAGAAAGTGCGCATCACGCTTGTTGCCGCGGTTCTGGGCGCGGCACTCAATACCGCACTTGACTTCCTTTTCGTTTTCGGGCTTGGCCTCGGCATCATGGGCTCCGGGCTTGCCACGCTGATCGCGCAATGGTTTATGGGCATTTACTTGGTCATTCCTTCGTTGAAGTGGTCGCACGAGGCCGGCGCTTCGCTTGCTCCGCGGATTTCGGGCATCACTGCCACGGCAGCTGACGGGTTGCCGCTGTTCATCCGCACACTCGCCCTGCGCATCTGCCTGGTGGCCACCGTCGTGCTCGCCACGCACATGGGCACGCAGGTGCTCGCCGCCTATCAGGCCGTCAATTCCAGCTGGAACTTCGTGCTGAACATCCTCGATGCCATCGGCATTTCCGGTCAGGCGCTGGTCGCCACGGAAATCGGAGCGAAACGTTACGGCCGTGCCCGCGAGATGACACGTATTTCCGCGAAAGCCGGACTTTACGGCGGTATCGGCATCGGTATTGCACTTATCGCACTCGGTTTCGCCGCCGCTCCCCTGTTCAGCCCAAACACAGCCATCCAGCACCTCATCGTCATCGGTATGATTGTCGTCGCGCTCTTCCTGCCGCTTGCGGGATGGATGTGGGCGCTTGATGGCATCCTCATCGGCGCCGGCGACTACAAATACCTCGCCGTCACCTGCTCGATCGTCACCATTATTTATCTGCCGCTGGTCCTCGTGCTCAACTTCATCGACGGCGCCTACAATCCCAGCGCCACCGTCCGCATGGTCCTGCTCTGGGCCGTCTTCAACATCGTCTTCATCGGCGGCCGATCGATTTTCAACGGCCTTCGCGCCCGCGGCGACAAGTGGTTGAAGAAGTAGAAATCCGAAAACAGCGTGCATACCAATCAGAAACGAAGGAATATGCTTAAATCGCCATCGAAACCATGGCGAAGGAATTTAAGCACATTTTTGAGCGCAGAACATGCTTAAAATGCTGGCGAAACCGTATCGTAGGAATTCAAGCGCATTCTGAGACGAAAAATATGCTTAAATTCCTATTTGACACAATCCGGCGAACATGCCGACACCAGCAGTCCATATCAAATGTCCTGACCCTCGATATTATTTGTTAGTTAGCTAACGAATTAATTTTTGTCGGGCCGGCCACGCGCCGGCTCGATTGTCGAGAAGGCAAGAAGAATATGACCGATACGCCGGATGGGCGGCCGGAGAACTACGGGCGCCTGCTGCAACAGTCCTCGAGCGCGATGTCACAGCAGCTCGGGCGGTTCGCGGCACGCTACGGGCTCACCGAGGTGCAGATGTCCGTCATCAACTTCATGAGCTCGCAACCTGGCGGCGAAGTGGCGCAGCATGCCATCGAAGAGGAGTTCCATATCCAACGCTCCACCGTCACCGTGACCCTGCAACGCATGGAAGCCCGCGGCCTGCTTACGCGAGAACAAGCTGCCGATGACGCTCGATGCAAGAAAGTGAAACTCACCCCACGCGCCAGGCAAAGCGTCGAGGCCATCCATGGCTATATCGACAACGAGCAGCGCGAGTTCGAGCGTCGTTTCTCCTCCACGCAGATCGCCGACTTCAAGGAGATGCTGGCGTTCTTCGCCCGCGCCCGCGACGACGAACCAATATCACCGACGGCACAGACCGGAGCCTCATCGTCCGCCGCAACTTTCAAACGCGATGACGACCCAGGGATCGAACAGCAACCGCCGCGATAATCGAATCTTAATTGCCAACGGCAGCTTCGATAACCGAAACTTTGTGATTCCTCCCCAGCTTCGGCAGCAACCGGAAACGGGCTGGGAACCGCATTGAAGTATCAAGACACTTATGCACAACGCCTCAATGCTCCAAACTGAAATCAACATCAACTATTTGCAAACAAAAAATAAAGGAACCATACAACCAATGACCTCGCAAACAGCAACAAAAACCACGGCTGCTACGCAATCGCAGCCGCCATCCGAGAAAATCCCGGGCAAAGTCTTCGGCGCCATCATCGCGGCCGGCCTGCTCTCACTGAGCGGCGTGACCGTGGAAACCGCCATGAACGTCACCTTCCCGACGCTGATGAAGGAATTCAGTATCAGCACCGAAACCGTGCAGTGGGTGACGACGGCCAACCTGCTCACCATCGCCATCGTCGTGCCGCTAAGCGCGATGCTCAAAGCGCGTTTCCGCACCAAGTCGCTCTTCATCGTGGCCAATCTTTCGTTCCTGGCTGGCCTCATCATTGAGATTTTCACGCCGAACTTCCCATTGCTCGTGACCGGCCGCGTCATTCAGGGCATCGGCGCCGGCATCGCACTGCCGCTGATGTTCAACATCATTCTGGAAACCGTTCCGCCACAGCGCATCGGCCTGATGATGGGCTTCGGCACACTGCTCACCGCCATCGCCCCGGCCATCGGCCCCACCTTCGGCGGTGTCGTTGTCTCGTACACGAGCTGGCGTGTCATCTTCGCCTGTCTGCTGCCCGTCGTGCTCATTTCGCTGATCCTCGGCATCGCGTGCATCCAGCAGAAGAGCAAGATCCGCGACGTCAACTTCGACATCCTGAGCATCGCCCTTATCGCCATCACGTTCGCCGGCCTCATCTTTGGCTTCAGCTCCATGACCACCAAGCCGATTTTGAGCATCCAGGTCGCCGGCACCATCGTCATCGGCATCATCGCGCTCGTTCTGTTCTGCATGCGTCAGCTGAAGATCGAATCCCCGATCATCGACATCCGCACCTTGAAGAACCTCCGCTTCTCCGGCTTTGTCATCGCGTTCTTCCTGCTGCAGGCCATTTCGCTTGGTCTCGCGTTTATCCTGCCGAATTACCTGCAACTCACCGATCACTCCTCGCCGTTGATCGCCGGCCTTACCTTGCTGCCGGGTGCCGCGTTGGGTGCCGTCCTCGCGCTGCTCGGCGGACGTGTCTATGACGCCGTCGGCCCGAAGCCGCCGCTGATCTTCGGCGGAGCCTGCGCCATCATCGCGATGGTCTGCTTCTTCATGTTCGGCCACCATCTTTCCAGCGGCGCCGCGGCCGGATTCTACCTGCTCTACATGCTCGGCATCGGCCTGAGCTCCGGCAACATCATGACCACCGGCCTTTCGCACCTGAACAACCACGAGCAGAGCATGGGCAACGCCATCTTCAACACGGCCCAGCAGTTCGCAGGAGCCGTCGGCACTTCCATCGCCTCCGCAATTCTCGCTGCCGGCCAGGCTGGTGCCACCAACATGGCCACCGGCACGGCTATCGGTGCGACGATGACCTTCGGCGTGCTGTTGGTCGCCCTCGTCATCGAGTTCGTCGATATCCTCCGTTCGCTGTTCTAAAGATGGCAGGCACCGGCCGATAATAACCGGTCAGAATTAATAGCGGCTGTGATGACGTTGCAATATCGTCATCACAGCCGTTTTATATGTTGCTTTACCGCCACAAATAGTAATACAAAGTAAACAGTTGGTCAACGCTACCAACGAAAATACGCAATCCATTAACTTCCGGATCACGGAACGGGTCATTATTCATCACTGCGTTTCCGTGCTATCAAATCGCCAAAACAGCCAATATCAAATGCCGGAATGCCGCCATTCTCATTCCTGAAGACATCTATCCGACAGCACTGAAGCTCGTTGCAGCCAACAAAAAGCTTCAGCCCTGCTTCTTCACAGCAGTCTCACCTCAATTATTCGCATTTCGTATTGCGTGCTGCAAATGGATCGCTTACTCCCCGAGCACTTCCTTGATGGCGCCGACGAACGCATCCAAATCGGCGGGCTTACGGGAAGTGATGAGTTTCCATCCATTGGCATTGTCGACATGAACCTCCTCGTCGACGTATTTGCCGCCAGCGTTCTTGATGTCCGCGGCGATGTAGCGGCAGGCGGTCAGCGTCTTGCCTTTGAGCAGGTCGGAGTTGACCAAAAGCCAGGCGCCGTGGCAGATCGAGGCGACCGGCTTGCCCGCGGCGGCGAAGTCACGAGCAAGCTTTTGCGCCGCCGGGTCGACACGCAGTCGGTCGACGTTGCAGGTGCCACCGGGCACAACAAGCATGTCGAAATCGGAGGCAGAGACCTCGGAATAGACGGCATCCGGCTCCACGACTTCGCCGACATACCGGTCGTGCCGCACGGTTTCGATAGGAGCCAATTCTGCCGCCGCCAACGTCACGGAAGCCCCTGCAGCTCGCAAATCGTGCAACGGTCGCGTCATCTCGGTCTCTTCAATCCCCCAATTGCGTACGATAATCAGTACTTTCGCGTCCTTAACCGATGCGGCCATGGCCTGTCTCCTTTATTGTGACTGTCAAACGGTTTCATTGTATATTTATTGGCATCTTTATCAAAGAGATTCACCCGACAGTACCGCCCACGGATATTCGCCGCTTTGCTCCAAAAATCAATCCAACGCTCAGTCGGATTGCCCGCACTGAATGCTGTAGAGCGCCCAATCCTTGGCATAAGGACCGTAGAAGCCGAAATCGATGACTTTGTGCAAGACACCGGCGCGCACATAGCTGTCGATCAGATCCTGGCGATGGAACACATCGTACTGCTGTCGGAACGTGAACATCTGCAGACTCGGCGCCTGCGGACCCATCGCAAGGAAGTATTTCGGCACGTTGCCCTGAATCGGGCAGGTCGTCGCGGTCAATTTCGCGGGATCGCCGGAAGCAAAGGCCGCTTCGGTCTGTCCGAAGATCGCGCCGTTCCTTTCGTGCATGGGGTTGTAAATCGGATAAAGCATATTCGCATCGAACATCGCCGATCCGTACATGGAACCGTTGAGCGGGTCAGAGATAATCACCGGGCCATTGCCGGCCACCTTGACGGTTTCTTTCAATGCATCATACTTTGCCTTGGTGAGCTGCTCATCCTCGGGTTTGCCTTCCATGATGACGTTGGAAGCGACCATCATCCCCAAATCCTGACGATTCACATTGCCGAACTGGCAGGAAATCGCAAGCGCAGCCAGCACGATCACCGATATGGCCTTCCCACCGTTTCGCGAGCACCAGTCAACGAAAACGGTCCATGCCGAGCGCTGCGAGGCCATCGTATGCAGGCCGGAACCGCGGGGAATCGCAGCGTCGGCACGTCGTTCGGAAGTTGCGATAGAGGCTTCGTCGATATCCCTCAACCAGGAAGTGCCGGGTTTCTTTGAGGCATCCGTAGGTGCCGGAACCGTTGCAATGGTTTCTGACACCGACGAAGCAGCACCCGAGGCCGTGTGCTCATCCGACGATTCCGAGCCAAAACGGGGCTCCCCGTCGACAGTATCGAACAAATAAGCCACCGAGCATGCCGCGAAGACCAGCAACGGTATGATGGCGAACGGAATCATCGTCAGGGGACGGGTTTCGGCACGGTACCAGGCGGCTGCCACAATATTCGGGAACCAGCCTGTCAACGAAGTGGAGCAGACATAGACCAGGCACACCAACGCGAACGCGAGAAGCAGGGATACAGCGTCCTTGGCCATCAGGGGCGTCGGCGTAGCGAACCGAGAAGGCCGAGCATAGCCGGTCGCAGAGTGATGGACGGAATCATGCCGACGGCTTGAGCCGGTATCAGACGCATCTGGCGTAACGGCAGAATCATTATCCCCGCCGTTTTTGGGATCTGTGGCTACTGGCGTTTTTCTCTCGGCAATGGATGCATCAGCCGAAACCCGAACTAAGTCTTCTGCACCCGCCGAAACGTTCCCTGCCTTTTGCCCGCCTGCCCGTCCGTCAAACCTGATAATCACAAGTTTCGATTTGATATAACCGAATATCACCGCAATCGCAACGATCAGCGCGACAATGACCACGACTGCCATGAACCCGCTCACGACGCCGCTGATGTTGTCGGTGAAGAATATTTGCAATGCCTGCGAGACGGTGTGGTTGGGCTTATAGGTATGGAACCAGCTCGACGGATCGAAATAGCGGGACGAATGATAGTGCCCGATCATATAGAAGAAGAACGCAACCGCGCAGACCACGACCGCCGCAAGCAGGCCAAGAATGGCTTTCCAAGGCAGACGCATGAGCATGAACGGCGCCATCAGCAACAGCCAGGTGAAGGCGATGCGCGGGTGGGCGAAGACGCAGAGCACGGCGAGCAGCACCGTCAGAACCAACCAACGCAGGATATGGTACCGGTCGGCAAGCGCGTCGAGCAGGCGCAACGTCACGTAAAGCCAAAACGGCAGAATGCTGGTGGCCAAACCGAACGCGATCAACGGGCCGGAAACCAGCATCTGGAAAGGATGGCTGGCCGACGCGACCGCGAGCAGGGGCACGATCAGCATCATCGCGCACGAGAAAGGACGCCAGTGGGGCGAATGGGAATCGACGATCTCATCCCAATTCCCTTCTTTTTCTTTGGCTTCGGCGAACGCGCTTTTAGAGGGAACCGCCGCTCCCAAGGGTGAGGGCAGATCCTTGAGCCACGGTTTTTCTGACTTTCCCTTGCGTTTCCGGGAACCCAAAGCGACATGAACGGCAGATTCGAGGCCGCGCCATCCTTCGACGAATTTGCCGTCGACCTTGCGCGTGAAATAGCTGGCCCAAAGCGACACACCGGCCGGCCAGACCAGACCGGAAGTCATCAGCCAGACGAGATTGAAGGCCGTATAGATATTGACCTTGATATGCAAAAGGTTGCCAAGCGAAATGATGGCGGCCGCGATGAGATGGAACAACGGTGGATAATAGGCGTCGTTGGGCCACAGCCTGGCCGCGGCCGGGAGCCCCTGACGCAATAGCTTGCGAATAAAGTAGTAGTGCGCGGGTGCGTCGATTTCCTGCAATGGCAGGTTCCACGCGTCCCACGTTTTCGGGAACCATGCCACAACGATGCCGAATGCCGCCAGCACGCCGAGAACCGAACATATAGGCAAAGCGGCATGGCCCAGACGTTGTTTCCATTTCGTATTCATCACCGATAATCCTACCTGTCATATGGCGAATTTATCGGCATTTCCCGTAATACCGTCAAATAATTCCCTCATATCTCCGCCAGAAAATAAAAATTCCCAGAAAACTTTCAACATTTCCTGAGGTTTTGTTCGTCTCATCCAAGCTAAGGCACATATACTTGAACCTGTTGCCTATGCTGCGGCCTAGCATCGAAAAGGTGCAAGCCCAAAACGGCGGGAAACATGTGGTGCCTGTGTGTCATGCTCGGCGAAAAAGTTTTCAACGTGGCAAACCTCAGGCCTGAGCAGCGGGAGAAATAGATGTTCGTGCTAACCAATGCCTTCTCAAAGGTGATACGTCATAAATGGCGCAGCATCATGATGCTCCTTGTCGCCGGAGTCATGATATTCGGCGTTGTCTTTGCAACCGCCGTATCCAGCGCCAGCGACACGGCGCATGGAGACAATTACCAGGCACAGGCACCAATCGCCGTTGTTCGGCCAAATGCCGCAATGGAAAACAAGCTCAAGGGCGACGACGCCACAAGCGTGAAAAAGTACATTACTTTCGACAACTATAGCAACTACGCGATGGTACTGCAGCAAATCGGCGTGCAGCAACCACAATTCTCAATCAGCATCTCCCTGCCGATGCGTCAAACCGACTCGACCAAGGCCATCGCGGGCAAAAGCGACGAAAGCGCCAAGAAAACCGGCGGCGAGACCACACTTTACAGCTATTACGACAAAGACGGCATCTCGATCAATCCATGGGGCGCTTTCAAGATCAGTCAAGGAAAATCCTTGGATTACCAAGCCAAAGACGGCAGGAATGTGCTCGTCTCCCAGGCTTTTGCCCGCAAGAACAACCTGCATGTGGGCAGCACGCTCAAACTCGGCAATCCGATGACAGAAGACACCTATCAGCTGAAGGTGCGCGGCATCTACACCTATACCGATCCCGCACCAACCGGACATGGCAGCGACGCCAAACTGGCCAAGAACAACCGCGACAACGCAATCTACGCCGAACCGTCGGTTCTTACCAAGAACAAACTGCTCAGCGACAATCCCGAGGGATGGCTCAACCCGCGTTTCGACGTCGGTTTCAAGCTCGAAAGCGTCGACCAATACAAGGCCTTCACGCAAGCCCTCAAAGGGATGAAAATGCCGAAAGGCTACGAGGTCAGTTCACCTACGCTCGACCGTTACAACGCCTCACTGAAACCTTTGGATTCATTGAACAACGTCATGGTCAAGGTTCGTATCGGTCTCTACGCGGGCGGCGGAGTTGTCCTGCTGCTGCTCTTGGGGCTCGCCTTGCGTCGCCGTAGCGACGAGATTTCGATGGATATGGTCATCGGCGTCACCCGCCCCCGCATCGGCTGGCAGTTCTCTTTGGAAACGCTGATTCCCACCATTCCGGGACTGCTGATCGGCGGCATCGCCGGGGCGCTATCTGCCAAACCTTTGGGGAAGGCCTTGGCCGGAGGAATCAACACACCTGCCGTATCGGCTTGCTGGATGGCAATGTGGTATTCCATCGCCATCGTCGCGGCGCTGGCCGTCATCGCCTTCTTGAGGGCTATGTTCGCCGGAACGCGACGCATTTTCGATGACCGCCAAGCAGTCGGCAGTGCCGAGCAATCGCCGGTTGCAGGCGCGAGCGAAGAAACCGACGAAAGCACGGTTGACGATGACGCGGAGTCGAAGGCGGGCACGGACGCCGACAGCGACACCAACCAACCAAGCGATAATGACGATAAAACCGACAATCACAACGCGTCCGAAGACGATACGGAGGCTCAAGCATGAGCAAGAACACCGATTCGAAAGACGAAGCCAAAAGCTACGAACCCGATAACACGGGCAACTTGGACGAAAACGCGGAAGGCACCTCGGCGGTCAAGTATGATGTTGTCTTCGATGATGACGATGATGCCCTTGACCTTGGCAGCCTCGCGACCCCCGGACAGGTTTCTGACGACATGGCCAGTGCTGATGGCGATGAACTCCAAGATAGCAAAGCCGAGGATTCGGACGAGCAAAAGGCCGAATCCGATAATGCCAAGAGCGCAGGAGCCAAGAATTCACGGACAGGCACCAGGGCCAAATCTGGAGACAAAACCGAAGAAACAAGAGAACCCGAAGAAGCCGACGAGGAAGAGAACGCTGAAGACAAGGCAAGCCCTGATAGCGCTGCGAGCGCAAATGCCCAACGTGTCAACGAAACCCTCGGGCTGGCCATGGAGGAAGAGGACAAGCTGAGCGCTCACGAAGCGAAATCCCCTGTGATCGAGCCGGCCACCGCCGTCTCGACGCGCCTCGACAAAGAGACCATCGCCGAAGCCGACATTCTGCTGAAGCCGAACCCTACCTTCGCACTCGACCACGTCACCTTCACCAATCGCAAATCCGGACGAAACGTCTTGGACAATATCGACTGGGGATTCTTCGCCGGATCGCTATACGCCATCACCGGCGCCGACGACGAGCAACGTCGTGCCCTGTTGGCGGTGGCTTCGGGCTTCTACCGCCCCGACAGCGGCCAGGTCATGGTGAAAAGCCAGAGCCTGCTGGAGCTCGAGACCAACGAAATTCGCGGCCATCGCATCGGACTGATCACCCAGCGTTACAGCCTGCGTAGCGACCTTGACGCGCTGACAAATCTGACTTTGACCATGCGCGCTTCCGGACGCACGTTCCTGAAACCGATTCCTGTAGTGGCACGTGACGTGCTCAAATATGTCGATTTCGATGAAGCGGCCACGGGAGTAAAGACCGCCGACCTCAAACCGGTGAATCAGCGCCGCCTGGCCATCGCACGAGCCATCTGCTGCGAGGCCACGGTCATCCTCGCCGACGACCCGCTGGGTGGACTTGATAGCGACGACCGCACCGTCATCCTCGACCTGCTTGCGCGCATCGCCCACGCCAGGGATCCAAAACGTTGCGTAATCGTTTTGGTTCCGGATTTTGAAAGCTCCTACGCCAAGGGCGACCGCAGTGCCGACGGCACGGCAAGTGCCCATGATGATGGCGGAAACAGCACGAAAACCAAGGCCGACACTGCCACGAACAGGAATTCGGACGAGTACAGCAGCAAAACGGACTATGAGGCCAAAGCCGATAAAGTCTACTCGTTCTGAGCCAAACCGTTAGTGACGCCTTCCCGCTCACATGTACTTGATTCTATAAGTGCGACGAAAAGCACGGTTACGCATGCTTTTCGTCGCACTTTATTCATTGCTGCGACCAAAAGCACGAAATCAGACTATTTTTCGTGCTTTTGGTCGCAGCAGCATCGAACTCCGGAAGGCCGACTACTCATCCAGTTTCATGTCGAACTTCTTGGCGAGGGCAGGAATGTCAGGAACGCCGTATTTCTTGACGAGGTCGAGCCACTGGCGCTCGTTGTCGGAGCCGAAGCGCCGTGCCTTGCGCGCGTAGGCCCCAGCGGTGAGGAAGCGCGGCGGAATGGACTTGCTGTTGTATTTGTCGGCCACCATCACCACCTCCTGTTCGAGGTTCATCGGCACGTAGTCGGCCGGCGGAAGCGGCAGGCCCTGCGCTACGACCTGTTCACGGGTCAGCCCTACTCCGGTATGGTTACGCGCGAATTGCGCGATGGACTCGTCAACGCCCTGCGAAAGCAGCCAGTCGTAGCCGCGCAGACCGTGCAGGATGTAGTTCGGACCGTCGAATTGCAGCTTCTCGCCGTCCGAGCCATCGTGTTTCAGCACGAGATAGGTGCCAATGTCGTGAAGCATTGCCCCCACCACCGCGAGGTTCTCGTCGAGCAAACGCGGCGGAACCATGCCTCCGGTCACGCCGTCGGTCGGCGGAACCGTTGCGTTAATACCGGCTAAAATGTTGAAATTGCTATGTTTCTGAGCCAACACGGCAGGTGTGGCAGGGCTATCAGAAGCAGGTTTCGCACGATCCGAATCCGCGGTATCGGAAGTACCGTCTGCCTTGCTACCAGTACGGCCGGCACCACGGCTTCGCCTGGACTCTTCGTTCCCGCTATCATCGCAATTCACGGAACCACAGGCACTACGGCTTCCTCGGAACCCTTCGTTTTTAGCAGGACCAACAGCAGCGGCATCACCGCCACCCACACCAACAGCGGAAGCGTTCGCTCTCTGCGTTTCGCGGCAGGGAACCGAAACGGTATCCCCAGATCTCCCCGTAAGTTCAGGCGCGTCTTTGGGCAACGTGCAGCGCCGCACAAACAGTGCGTTCTGCCGACGTACGAGCTGCCGGGTTATCGTCGCAATAATGACGCAATGGGTATGGATAAGGTCATAGGCGGCCTGCGATGGCGCGATCTTATGATGCAGCTCATCCGCCTGGGCAAGTGTAGGAATATAACCGGTCATGACCTCTATTGTAGGGAGGTTTGGATACCTTCACCTCGCACAACGTACATGACACAACAAGTTAAACCGAGCCCCAAACCGTCGAACCTCGGCAAACACCATAGAAACAAGATTGGTCATCCGCTTGGAACAAAAGCGAATGACCAATTCGATATCGTTACTTTGTCCGTCACTTCAAGTGAATCGCCGTCCACGAAACCGGTGGCAACGTAAGCTTCACCGTTCCCGATTGCGGGTCAAATGCAACGGTTGCGTTGGCTTTCGGGGTAACGCGGTTCTGATTATCCAGCGTATTCTTCGCGTTGATGTCATCGTCGTTCAAGGTCTGCGCCTCGACACGCAGCCCGGATCTACCACGCACATCCTCGGGAAGCCTCACTTCGAATTCGGCGGGCGTATCAAGGGAACGATTGACCGCGAAAACCGAGACCGTGCCATCACCGCCGCGTACCGCCACCGCGTTGACGCCATCAACATTCCCGTACTTTGGGGTGGAAACTTGAGAGGAGTCAAGCTTCGGCTCGAGCACCGTGCCACCCTTGGCAAGCCTGGCGGTAATCGCGAAGGGATAGAACGTTGTCTGCCTCCAGGCCGGGCCACCGGGTTCTGTCATAATCGGCGCGATGACATTGACCAGCTGGGCCAAACTCGCAGCATGAACACGGTCGACGTTTTTCAAAAGAGTAATCATCAAATCGCCGAAGACCACCGCATCAGCCACGGAATAGACGTCCTCCAACAGCCGTGGGGCGACCGGCCAATTGCCGATACCCTCAGGGTTCTTGCTCGCTTCGGCGTCCTGATACCAGACGTTCCATTCGTCGAAGGAAATGAATACATCGTGCTTGCTCTTGAGCCTCGCCTTGGTGGCATCGATGGCGGCGGCCACATCCTTGATGAAGCCGTCCATATCGACGCCGGAAGCCAAAAAGCTGGCCATGTCGCCGTCGTGAGGCTGATAGTAGGCGTGGCAGGAAACGAAATCCACCAGATCATAGGTCTTTGAAAGCACCGTCTCCTCCCACGTGCCGAACGTGGGCATATTATGCGCCGAGGAACCACAGACCACCAATTCGACGTCAGGATCCATCTGCCTCATTCCACGTGCCACCGATGCGGCCAACGTGCCGTAGTCCTCGGCCGACTTGTGGCCGAGCTGCCACGGCCCGTCCATCTCGTTGCCCAGGCACCACATGCGGATGTCGAACGTCTTGTCGGCGCCATTAGCGCGACGTTCTTCGGAGAGTTTCGTTCCGCCAGGGATGTTGGCATATTCCAGCAAATCCATCGCGTCCTCAAGACCGCGGGTGCCGAGGTTTACCGCCTCCATCAGCTCATTACCACCGACCTTGTCGAGCCACTTGGCCATCTCATGCAGGCCGAACTGGTTGGTTTCGGTGGAGTGCCACGCCATGTCGAGACGGCGCGGACGATCGTTCTTTGGGCCTACGCCATCTTCCCAGCGATAGCCGGAAACGAAATTCCCGCCTGGGTAACGGATGGTGGTTGCCCCCAGCTCACGCACTAAATCGATGACATCTTGCCTGAAGCCGTTCGCGTCAGCAGTGGGATGGCCCGGTTCATAAATGCCTGTATACACGCATCGACCAAGATGTTCGACAAACGAACCGAACAGCCGGTCATTGACCTTGCCCACTTTGAAATCATCGTCGACAATCAACTCTGCTGAATTGGTGGATGACACCTGAGTCATATCACTCCTTTGATATATAGGCTGGAATGCCATAAATGCCATGTTAGCGAGAACATTCGAAATAGAACAGTCATTACCCGCCTACCCGTGTCGCGAAGAATTCATCGGTCATCATGAAGAATCGGAACATCGCTAAATAGCCTGTCAGTCTTTCTTCGTCTTGGCTGGATCACGCTTATCCGTAGACGCTGCACCAGAAGGATCCGAGGAACCATTGGAAATATTGGCGGAAGCAGCTGTCTTACGCCGGGTGGAGGTGTGGAAAGCAACGCGCTTCAGGCGCGGGGGACGGCGGGTGGAGAGGAAGAGCGGCTGCACTTCGACCACCGGGTTATAGGGAGCCAGGCCGAACCACTTGACCGGCGAACCGGCCATATGGCGGATGGCGTACTTCATCTTAAGGCTCAACGCCTCACGACCGGTAATCTTAGACTCCGGCATCAGGGCCTTATGAACCAGCACGTAACGCACAGTACCGATATCGGGGTCGGCGTCAACCTTCGGATAAACCGACTTCTGCTCAGGCAATTCCCCGGACGATGACAAATCGTGCATGATCTGATGGATATAAGCAGGAATCGATTGGGAGACCTTGAAACCGAGCCTGATCCGCACGCGGAAGATATAGTCCGTGTCGAAGTTCTCCACCGAATACTCGCGCGTGAATGGCTCGTCCGTGGTCACCACGGAAACCGCCCACCAGGCGCGCGCACGCTTGGGATGGTCGGCGAAGATCGAGAAGAAGATGTCGGTATCAAGCCGGCGCAACTCGGAATCGGAAGTGAGATAAACGATGTTGTCCGCGAAATATGGGATACGGAAATCATCATGCAATTTCGCGAGCGCGGGCTTGAAATCACGCGGCTTCATATGCCGACGCTGCGAACGTTCGATCTTGGTTCCGTCGTTCCACGTGATCATGATCAGCAAGATCACCGCGGTCAGGAGCATCGTGAACCAACCGCCGCGCAGGAACTTCGACATCGAGGAGATGAAGAACAGCGAGTCGGTGGTGACGAACAACGCGAAGAAGAACACCGCGCCCACGCGATGGTGATGGTGCCAGACATATGTGGTCAAAAGAATCGTCGTGGCCAGCATGGTGATGGTCAATGCCAGGCCGTATGCGGCGGAAATATGCTCGGAATCCTTGAAAATGGCCAGCACCGTAAGAGTTGCTATACACAGCACGACGTTGACGGTCGGGATATAGAGCTGGCCACGGGTACGCGAGGGGTAGCGCACCTGAAGATGCGGCATCCAGTTGAGGCCAGTGGCCTCCGAGACCATCGTGAACGCGCCGGTGATCAAAGCCTGCGAAGCGATCACACCAGCCGCCACGGAGAGGATTACGCCGACGTAACGCACGTTCGGGCTCATCATCTGGAAGAACGGATTGACGGTCGCATTTGCCCCCGCCAGCGACTTGTCGCCGCGGTTGCCCAGCATCCACGCGCCCTGCCCGAAGTAGTTGAGCACGAGCGCGACGTTGATGAAGGGCCAGGTGAAGTAGATGTTGCCACGCCCGACGTGACCCATATCGGAATACAGCGCCTCGGCGCCCGTGGTCGAAAGGAAGACCGTGCCCATCAGCGAAATGCCGGCGACGTTGTGCGAGCTGAAGAGGAATTCGACACCGTAGACCGGGTTGATGGCCTCGAAAATGCTCCAGTCGCCGCTCAGGTTGACGATGCCGACCAGCGCGAGGAACGCGAACCAGACCAGCACCACCGAGCCGAAGACCTTGCCGATGCTCTCAGTGCCACGCGCCTGGACGGAGAAAAGCACGACGATGATGACGATGGTGATCATTAGCGTCAAACTCGTGTTCTCTTCGAACGCGTGGGTGAACGCAGGGATGGTTTTGAGACCTTCCACTGCCGAGGAGATCGAGACGGCCGGAGTCAAGACGGAATCAGCCAGAAACGCCGCACCGCCGATCATCGCGGGCACGACCAGCCATTTGCCGTAATGACGTACCAGCGAGAAGAGCGCGAAAATGCCGCCCTCGCCCTTGTTGTCCGCGTGCATGGCGACCAGCACGTATTTGACGGTGGTAATCAGCAGCAAGGTCCAGAAAATCAGCGAAAGCATACCCAGCACCGCGGGCCGATCGATCTTCGCCAGTCCGCCCTGCCCGGCCAGGAACGTCTGGACAGTGTAGAGCGGCGAAGTGCCGATGTCGCCGTAGACCACGCCGAGGGTGACAATGGCCATCGCAAGCGTCACTTTGTCGGGGCTGGCCTGCACCTTGCGCCACCAGCGGCCAATCGGGCTGCGGGAGGTCTTTCTCAGTTTCTTGGCTTCCTTGCGCTCTTCCTTGACGTGCTTGGCGATCTCCTCGCGCTCCTCTCGGGTCAAGGTATCGCGCGACACCTTAGGCGCATTGGTAAAGGTGTCGGCACGCAACAGGGCCTTCTTTTCAGCCGCTGCAGCCCGTTGCTCGGCAGTCAACGCCTTCTTTTCGGCGCTGGCCACTTTCTTTTCCGCAGTCTTCGCCTTCCGTTCCACGTTGACGACTTTCTTTTCCGCGTTCGCCGCCTTCTTTTGGGCATGGACGACGGTTTTCTTCACCTTGGTTGGAGCCTTGTGAGTTCGCAAAGACGTTTCTGCAACGTTTTTCACCGCCTTCGCCTTGGCTTCGACTTTGCCCGCGGCCCTGGCTGTGGCCTCGTGCGCATGCGAAGAAGTTTTCGCAGCATGGCCTACAGCCTTGGCTTTGGCGGCCACACCCAACGGGGTCTTGACCCGCTTCGTCTTGCCTGCCTTGCCGGCATCAGCGGTGTGCTTGGTTCCAACGTTATCGGTCTTATTGGCTGCCTTAGAAGCTTCACCGGCATTTTCGGCCGTTTGCGTGTCTTCAAAACGCGTACGAGCCTCTTGATTTTGCTGATTTTGCTTTTGCTGACGATTTTGAGGTTCACTTGACCCATGATGTTGCGATTGCGCCATGATTTGCCCTCCAGAAACGGAAACCTTTATGCGCTTGTCTTCTTCTCAAGCCCGGCTATCGGGCGCTCTCGTTTACAAACCAACGGGCAAGTGTAGCCATCAATTAGTGAAAACCAAAATCGAAATTGAATGTCAAGATGTAATTATGATTATTACTAGATAATCGTCCGGAAAATCAGCAGAAAACGTGTTGCCTCACACCGTTTTGAGGCAAAATACGACAATCCTATCCTGCTTTAACCTCCATGATTACCAAGTCGAAATTATGCTGTGAGAACATGCGATTACCGTCCTCTCGATTTATTCGAAGCTCCGATAATCCTTATATCAGTAAGTTGGCTTTTGGCGGCGTGCGGCACTTTCTAAAGTAGAGGCTACGTAGGTTTTCGGGTTAAATGTCAGAATGTGGGCTTTTTATGGGGTCTGAGGCCTTGCGGAAGTAAGCGTTTCGAGGGTTTTTCTTCTTCACGGTCGAAGAAGGTCCTGCGGAAAAGAATACGAAAAGTGCGCCACCCGTATTTGACGGCTGACGCACTTTAACGGTGACACCCGAAGGCTATACGGCTATCGAATTATTCGATTATGACAGCTTCCCGGATTTCTTGGCAGCGGTATCGGGACGCGGCATGACCTTGGTCTGCTCGCCGGTATCGGCTTTCTTGCGTTTGGCCTCACTGCCGTGGCCGGTATCGTCTGCGGAAGCGCCGGCCTTGCCCTCCGCGTCCTGCATTTTCTGCAACTTGACGGATTTGGCAAGATTGCCGAGGCCCTTGCGACCTTTGGCGAGTTCCTCGCTATCGATACCGTGGCCGGTCTTCTTGACAGCAGTTGCGCTGCCGGCTGCACTCGCCTTGGAACGCGTGCGCTCCGTCTCCGACTTGCGAGCAGTGCCACCCGCTTTCGGCTCGTGGGATTCCACGCGGCGTTTGCCGGTGGTGGCACGCAGCGCCACGCGCTTGAGCCTCGGCGGACGACGAGTGGATACGAAGAGCGGCTGCACCTCGACCACCGGATTGTAGGGGGCCAGGCCGAACCACTTGACCGGCGAACCGGCCACGCGACGGATGGAATACTTCATCTTGAGCGACAGCGACTCGCGGGCCGTCAGCTTCGATTCCGGCATCAGGGCCTTGTGCACGAGCACGTACCGCACGGTGCCGATATCGGGATCCGCGTCGACCTTCGGATAGACCGACTTCTGCTCAGGCAAATCACCGGAAGCGGACAAATCGTGCATAATCTGATGGATATAAGCGGGAATCGATTGCGAGACCTTGAAACCAAGCTTGATACGCACGCGGAAAATGTAATCCGTACCGAAATCCTCGACCGAATACTCGCGCGTGAACGGCTCGTCCGTGGTCACCACGGAAACCGCCCACCAAGCACGCGCACGCTTGGGATGATCGGCGAAAATCGAGAAGAAGATGTCCGTGTCAAGGCGGTGCATCTCCCAATCGGAGGTCAGGTAAACGATGTTGTCGGCGAAATACGGGATGCGGAAATCGTCATGCAATTTCGCGAGCGCGGGCTTGAAATCACGCGGCTTCATATGCCGACGCTGGCTGCGTTCGATCTTGGTCGCGTCGTTCCATGTAATCATAATCAGGAGGATCAACGCCGTCAGAAGCATCGTGAACCAGCCGCCATGCAGGAACTTTGCCATGGAAGCGACGAAGAACAGCGTCTGGATGGCAATGAACACCACGAAAAAGATGATGGCGAACACGCGATTGTGCTTGAACCAGAGATAGACGGTGAGCAAGATCGTCGTCGTAATCATCGTGACGGTGAGTGCCAGGCCGTATGCCGCGGAAATGTGCTCGGAATCCTTGAACAGCGCGAGCACGGAAAGCGTCGCTATACACAGCACGACGTTGACCACAGGGATATAGAGCTGGCCGCGTGTACGAGCCGGGTAGCGCACCTGAAGATGCGGCATCCAGTTGAGGCCGGTGGCCTCGGAGACCATCGTGAACGCACCGGTAATCAGCGCCTGCGAAGCGATTACGCCTGCCGCGACGGAAAGAATGACGCCGACGTAACGCACGTTTGGGCTCATCATCTCGAAGAACGGGTTGACGTTGCCAAGCGCGGTGTTGCCTTGGTTGCGCAGCATCCACGCGCCCTGCCCGAAGTAGTTGAAAACGAGTGAAACGAAAATGAAGGGCCAGGTGAAGTAGATGTTGCCACGGCCGACATGACCCATGTCGGAGTAAAGCGCCTCGGCACCGGTGGTCGAAAGGAAGACCGTACCCATGATGGCCAGGCCCGCAAGATTGTGCTTGCTAAAGAGGAATTCGATGCCGTAAACCGGGTTGATGGCCGCGAAAATGCTCCAGTCGCCACTGATGTTGACGATGCCGGTCAGCGCGAGGAACGCGAACCAGACCATGACCACCGAGCCGAAGACCTTGCCGATACGCTCGGTGCCGCGCGACTGCACACAGAAGAGCAGAACGATGATGATGACGGTGATGACGAGGGTGATATTCGCGTTCTCGTGGAACATAGGCTCGAAAAGCGGGATGGTCTTCAAGCCTTCCACTGCCGAGGAAATCGAGACGGCCGGGGTCAAGACGGAATCGGCGAGGAACGCCGCACCGCCCAGCATCGCCGGGATCACCAGCCATTTGCCGTGGTGACGAATCAGTGAGAAGAGCGCGAAAATGCCGCCTTCGCCTTTGTTGTCGATACGCATGGCGACCAGCACATATTTGATGGTGGTGATTAGCGTGATCGACCAGAAGACCAACGAAAGCAGGCCGAGAACCGCAGGACGGTCGATGTTGCCGAATCCGCCTTGGCCGACGACGAACGCCTGCGAAGTGTAAAGCGGGGACGTGCCGATGTCGCCATAGACCACACCGAGCGCGACGATGGCCATGCCAAGGGTGACCTTGTCCTGGCTGGACTGCATCTTGCGCCACCAGCGGCCGATTGGGCCGTGCGCCGAGGCCTTGGTCAGTTTCTTGGCCTCTTGCTCCTCCTCCTGCTCGTGCTTGGCAATGACCTCGCGCTCCTCACGTGTCAGCGTGTCGCGCGAGACTTTGGGAGCATTGGTGAACGTGTCGGCACGCAACAACGCCTTCTTCTCCGCGCTTACCGCACGTTTCTCCGCTTTAAGAGCCTTTTCCTCGGCGCTGACAGCTTGTTTTTCCGCCTTTGACGCGACCTTGCTGGCCTTGTCGGTTTCCCTGACAAGCTTGCGAACGGCTTTCTTCTCTGCCGGCTTTTTGCCTACGCCACTATTCTCGCTTTGATTCCTGCTGCGACGACGATTTCTTCGATTTTGAGGCTGCTTCGACTCACGATCCTGCGATTGCGCCATGACCTTGCCCTCCAAAACGGGAAAGCGGACACTCCCCCGTATTTATCTTCTTTACAGCCCGGCTACCGGGCGCTCTCGTTTATAAACCAAGGCGATAGTTTAGTCTTGCACCCCAAATAAACCAAAATCAGCCTGAGGGAAGGCTATAAGGAAACTTTCAGAATTAGGCCAAATTGACATAAATTTTCGCAACTGCATATTTTTCACCAAAGACTCGCAAAAATCGCTGTAACTGAGTTTTATACACCGTAAACGACCCTCGTTGTTCGGCGCGTCGCCTCGGCAACTTCACCTATCGGCAAATCAAGGGTGTCCGCGAGCGCTTTCAAGGTATAGGGAATCATATAAGGAGCGTTCGGACGGCCGCGATACGGCATCGGGGTGAGGTAGGGGGCATCGGTTTCGACCATGATATGGTCAAGGCCTACGATTGCGGCGGACCTGCGGATTTCCTCGTTGCCTTTGAAGCTGGATGCGCCGGAAAAGCTGAGGTACCAGCCCTGCTCTTTGGCGATTTGCGCAAGTTGCGTGTCGCCCGACCAGCTGTGGAAGACGGTGCGCTCGGGGCTGCCGTCCTTGAGCAGGGTTTCGATGACCTCTTTGTGGGCGTCGCGGTCGTGAATCTGCATCGGCAGGTTGAGTTCCTTGGCCAGCGCGATGTGAGCGCGGAAGGCGTCACGCTGGATTTCTATCGCGGCCTCGCCGGTGCGGAAAAGGTCCATGCCGGTCTCACCGATGGCGACCACCTGCTCGGGGTATTTCGTGGCCAGGCGATGGACTTCCGCGAGCGCGTCCTCGAAGCTCACGTCGTGCCACGGCTGGTATTTCAGCGGCAATCCGTCGGGGCCGGGGACTCCGCGATGACCGTGCAAGACGGCTTCATTCGGATGAATCGCAAGTCCCGCGTGGACGGTTGCCGGGTGGTCGAGCGCCATCAGCACCGCGACCTTGAGATTCGGCAACTCGCAGCCCACGTCGATGACGCCTTCGACACCCACGGCTTTGGCCTGATCCAAAATCTCATCGACGCTATAAACCGGCACTGGCGGCTGGTCACGCTCGATGGCCTGCCGGTTCATCTCGCACGCGAACGGCACGACGCTCGCCACATGCGTGTGGTCATCGACCACACGCACCCCGTCCGGCAACGCCTCCGGCGCCGGCGCCCAGCTTCGATCCCGATGTTTCTTGCTCATGCCGCCCAGTCTAACGAAAGGCGTAACAGCATGCACCAGCCAAAAGCCGGCAATTCTGCGGTTTTCGGATGTACGCTGCCAGTTTTACCCTAGGAAAATTCTGTAATCCTGCCAGTTTTACCCTAGGAAAATTTGGGATTTCCGCCGATTTCATCCCAGGACATCCGATGTTATCGACCATTTTCATGAGCGACTCAGCGGCCGTAGGGCTGGCCAGTCAGGTCTTCTACCGTGGCGCGAATCGCGGGGTCTACGTCAGCCGGGGCGCCACCGGACTGCACGCGGTTGACTTCGGCCAGTGCGATGGCGTCGGTACGCTTGTCGAGCGTGAAACGGCGGACGATAATCCATGCGATGATGACGGAAATGCCATACCAACCGAACATGAGCGCGGCGAGACCGTTGCACGCCAACTGCGATTGGGAATGCAACGAGGAATTAAAACCGACAGCACCGAGCACGGCACCCACGCAAACCGAGGCGAGACCGGCGGTGCACTGGCGGAAGAAACCTTGGAAGCCGGAGAACGTCGAGCCTCGGTAACGGCCGGAAACCAGTTGGTCGACGTCGGCGATGAACGGGAACACGGCCCACGGCAGATAGCTGGAAAGCCCCTTGGCGCAGAAGAAGAACATCACGCTTGCCACCGCAAACACCGTCCACCACCCGCCCGGCAACGTCCCTTCCAGCTTCCACGCGGCGAAAATCCACGTCAGCCCGACAAGGCAGCCGGCAAAGCCCAACTTATAGAGCCGTTTGGGCCCGAATTTGGTCATCGCCACACCAAACAGCGGCGTCAGCGGCACGGAAATGATGCTCGCGCTGAGCAGCAACGAGGCGAAAGCGGCGGATTTATGCCAATCGTAAATGACGAAGAACAGGAAGGTCTGGTTGAACACGTCTCCGGCGGTCAGAATAAGCAGATAAATGGCCAGGTGACGGCGGAACGACGCGATTTTCAGCGTGCTCGTGTACTCCCCCATCATCTTGGCAATCCGACGACCCCAATCCCGCAAACCGATATGGGAAGCACGAACCCCGTCATGAGCATAGCGGTCAAAGCCGGCGTCGGCGGGAGTCATCTCCCACGTGGCGCGCCAGCAGACCAGCACTTCCAGTACGAAGCACAGCGTCACGCCGATGGCCAGCACCATATAGCCCAACGGCCGACGCTCTCCGAACACCGAAAGCACCAAGCTGCCCATCCAGAGGATGACAGTGCTGGAAGCCCCGGAAATCAGGAGACGAACCGTGGAAAGCTTGGTACGGTCATCAAAACTCGAGGTCATCTCGCCTGGAAGCGTGTTGTAGGCCGAAGCGAAAAGCTGGCCGGCGGCGACCCACAGCAGATAAACGAGGAAATAGACCACGAACGGCAAGCCGGGAACCCACATCAGCATGCCGACCAGCAGCAACGGAGCGGTCAGAAGAATGAAGAAATGCCGGCGACCGAAACGCCGCCCCAAGCCGAAACGGAAGAGGTTGTCGTCGAGCACGCCGAAAACCAACGAGGAAACGCCGCTGATCACGGCGCTCAGGCCCAACACGGACTGGGCGGTGGAGATGGACATGCCGCAGAAACGGGTCCAGAAGAGCACCAGATAGGTACTGACCAAGCCTCCTGACCCGCCGCCGTAGGCGTCGCCGAGCCCGTAACCGATGGCGTCAAGCAGGCTGATGGGCGCACTGCGGTCGCCACGGTAGGGATGGCGGTTCCAGCGGGTGGGGGTGGAGGCGGGATTGGTGGTATTCATGGATTTGAACGATTCCTAACAACTATGTTTGAAGTGATGAATCTATGCGCCTGTGTGTTTGTTTGAGTGTGTGGGTACGTGATTACGATTCGCATGTTTGCACGTTCAGCGATCCAATACAAACCAAAGGACACCGTGCGGCTCAATGGTGCCGCGGATGACACAATCGGAGCCGGTTCCTTCGAGTCTGGCAGTGGAGCGTTCGGTCTCACCGTCTTGGATTCCGGCGAATAAATCGCCAATCGTCCACGATTGTTTGTTTTCGGCCTCGTTTTCGACCTTTTCTTTGTTTTCTGGCCAATAACTTTTGTTTTCCTTATTCTTATCGCTTTTGTCTCTGACATTTTCCAAACCGACTATGCTCTTCAGCTCGATATTGCCCTTGAGCTCGTGCGGCTTGTCGCCCGTCCAGAAAATCGCGGCATAGTATGCGCCCGGATGCGCCGAAGCCGTGCCATCGGCCCAATCAGCTGCATCAGCGGCCCAAACGATCAGGTCACCCTCATAGGTGCTCGGGTCGCCCCACTCGGCATAGATTCTCTCGCGTGTAACTTCGTGGTTGTTGGTCGAGCCTGCGGTCACTTCCCGCAACGCAGGATTGGCAAGCAGGGCGATGGTTTCGGGCGTGCTGGTCGGCAAATCACCACCCACCATCAACGGCGAGCGCCCCATCGCCCAGAGTGCCACCAGCGTACGCCGCTCATCGCGGGTCAGCAGGCTGTCGCGATTGTCGCCGCGTTCCGCACGCAAACCGATATGACCGAGCGGCAGCATATCCGCGTCGGCCCAATGTCCGGATTGCTGGAACGGCGCCCAACGCGCGAGACGAGAGAATTGCTGAAAAACGTCTTCCCACTGGTCCCACAAATCGTCGGAGATGCGCCACATCTCGGCGTTGTCGCGCAGAAAACCGGTATAGGCGGTGCTCAGCCACTGCCCCGGTGAAAGGGAAAGCGAAATCGGATAGCCATATTTTGCCTCGGCCTTGGCGATCGCGCGATGGTAGGCGGCGATCTCATCGTCGTGGAACGGCGACTGCATGTCGTCCACTTTGAGGAAATCGATGCCCCAAGTTCCGAACTGGTCGATTTGCGCGTCATACCATGCCTGAGCTCCGGGATGCTTCTGGTTCAGTCCGTAATTGTCCGGATTCCAGACGCAGACGTGCTTCTTGTCGGCCACGTCCCGTGCGGTGTATGACGTGCCTTTGACCGGCAGGTTGCGTTCGACGGCGAGCTTGGGGATGCCACGCATCACATGAATGCCAAGTTTCAGTCCCAGCTCGTGCACCTTGGCGGCGAGCGGGCCGAAACCCTTGCCGTTTCTCGCACTCGGGAAACGTACCGGATCGGGCAGCTGGCGACCGTATTCGTCAAGAACCAGCGGAGCATCGGTGTTATAGCCGTGAGCTCGGGCGGTCGGATCGTACCAATCGATGTCAATGACCACCGTGTCCCAGCCGACATCTTTCAAGTGCTCGGCCATGAACCGGGCGTTGGCCAGCAACTCGTCTTCGGTAACCGTGGTGCCATAGGAATCCCAGCTGTTCCAACCCATCGGCGGACGCAGCGCCTTGTGCCTGGCCGCGTTTCCCTCGTCTGCGAAACTGTCGGTCTGAGCCGTCATATCAAACCTTTCATCGTTGAATAATGCTGGTTGAACGTATTATCCGCTACCTTCACTGTAGCTTCTGCCGAGTGACAAATCGACATACCTCATCGATTAGGCTAGTTTATTGCCTCGCTCGGCATTCCCATTTGGGTTTCCATGGAACAGAGCGATGAGGCCAGTCATACGGAAACCACACAGGAATCATATAGAATCGGCGGAATACTGATGTTCTTGAATTGAAAATAATCAATCTTCTCATCGAAAAACGGATGTCGAGAAAAGCACGCATCTCGTTTTCACTGCGATTGGCCCACGCGAAATAAGGAATCGGCGTCGGCAGATACATGTGTGTCGGCACGCTTGCTGTCTTTAATTATTCTTTCAATTTCAATGTCGCCGTGTAGATGGCCTTGCGATTCGGGAGGGAGCCGTCGGGGAGCGGATGCTCCTTGACCACCTCGGCGATGGCGTCCTTGATGCGTTCGTTGGTTTTGTTGGCCCGTTCGATGGCGAGCGCGGCCAGATCATCGACACTGAGGACCGTTGCCATAGCTTCTCCGGCCTTGAGGGCTTCATCCTCACTCGCGCCGGCGATAACCAGAACAATTTCGCCGCGCGGCGGATCGTCGATGACCGACTGATGAATCTCGCTGATGGTTCCGCGACGAATCTGCTCGTAGTCCTTGGTCAGCTCGCGGCACAGGGCCATCGGGCGGTTCGGGCCGAACATCTCCAGCAAATCGTCCATCGTCTCGGCGATACGGTGCAGCGTTTCGTAGAAAACGATGGTGCGCCGCTCCCCCAATAGCGAACGGAAGCGCTGGATGCGCTCGTTGTGTTTGCGGGGTACAAAGCCCTCATAGCAGAAGCGGTCGG
Organism: Bifidobacterium sp. ESL0728; assembly: GCF_029392015.1. Classification (NCBI taxonomy): domain Bacteria; kingdom Bacillati; phylum Actinomycetota; class Actinomycetes; order Bifidobacteriales; family Bifidobacteriaceae; genus Bifidobacterium; species Bifidobacterium sp. ESL0728. Next base: position 327,315 of record NZ_CP113925.1, on the reverse strand, counting down.
TCGGAAGACCGGAAAGCGCGAGCGCATCAAGCACGGCGGAAGGGCCGGGGGCACAGGTCACCGGCAGATCGCGCTCGATGGCGCGGTGGACGATGGCCACGCCCGGATCGTTGACAGTGGGCATGCCCGCGTCCGAGACCACCAGCACGGTCGCCCCGCGCTCGACCTCGTCAAGCAGGCCGTCGGCCTTCGAACGCTCGTTGTGGTCGTGGTTGGCGACGACACGGCCACCAACGTGTACACCAAGCCGGTTTGCCAAATCGTAAAGTCGACGCGTGTCCTCCGCCGCAACGATATCCGCACGCTCAAGCAACGCGCGCAACCTGGCCGAGGCGTCGCCCACATTGCCAATCGGCGTGGCCGCCAAAACGACGGTTCCCCGCGGAATCTCGACCATCACACCATCTTCCGCGACTTCGCGCTCCGCATGGGGATTTTCACGAATATCACCTTCGTCAATCGCTTCTTCCGCAACTTCGCGTCCGTTGGTCACACTTCCCGACAGGCTGCTTTCCTCGCCGCCGGTCCCGCGTTTTGTAATTTTGATTTCCTCCACATCACGTTCTTCGGCGCCACGTTCCTCCACATCGCGTTCTTCGGCGCCATCTTCCGTTACATCACGTTCGTCGGTCTCATCCGCCACTGATTCCATATCACTCGTTTCCATACTTTAAGTATCCACCACCACAATGACGCGCAACACATCAACCATTAAACCGTTTCCTACATCGTCATCTATCTTCGTCATCATCAGAAAAATGACGAAGATAGATGACGATGACGAAGACATGTCCATGTGAAATGACCATGAGAGCTGCGCAATAAATCAACGAATCAGTCGCGCAAACCCATAATCGGATGACAAATTGCTCTTCAATAGGGATTTGAACTGCCTCCAATCGGTCACTTCTGCGAGAAACCGGTCAATTCCGCTAGATAGCGTACGTTTTGAAGCCGTAAAACGTACGCTTTCTGGCAGGATTGTCTTGTTTCTAACAGGATTGACCGGTTACCAGCAGGAAAAGGCCATGTTCTTATTGAAAACAGGCACACAAACCGTCGGGCAACCTTCTTAGAATCCGGAAGTAGGAATCAGTTGGTTCGACAGCATCATTGATAATTATTGATAAGGCACGAAAAGACCACTGACTACAAAAAGGGGCATGAAATGCAATACATTACTAAGACCATCAAAGGCATCGACGGGAGCGCAGCGACGCTGACCGGCTATATCATCGACAACTCCAAGGAAATCGACCCAGACCGTCGGCGTCCGGCGGTGCTCATCTTCCCCGGCGGCGGATTCAACAAGGTGACCGACCGCGAGGCCGAACCCATCGCAATGATGGCCGTGGGCGCGGGTGTGCAGGCGTTCGTGCTGCGCTATTCCATCGCACCCTCGCGCTACCCGGTGCAGATGCTCGAAGGCGCAGAGGCCATGAAGCTCATCCGCGAGAACGCCGAGGCCTGGCACATCGACCCCAATGCCGTCACGGTAATCGGCTTCTCGTGCGGCGGCCAGCTTGCCGCCTCGATGGCAACGACCACCGGCGACGACGTGATGCGCGAAAACGGTTACGATCCGGATGAGGTTCGCGCCAACGGCCTGGCGCTGGGCTATTCCGTGCTCACCGCCGGCAAATACACGCACGCGGGCACTGTTGACAAGCTGCTGGGTGAAAAGAAAACCGACCAGAAGATGCTCGACGAAATCTCCTGCGAGAAGCACGTCGACGCCAAGACGCCGACCACCTTCATCTGGCAGACCGTCACCGACGCGGTGGTGCCGGTGCAGAACTCACTGCTCTTCATCAACGCCTGCGTCGATGCCGGCGTGCCTGTCGAAGCGCACATCTTCCCACACGGCCCGCACAGCCTCTCACTGGCCACCGCCGAGACGGCCGCCGTCGGCAACACCGCGCAGATCGAGCCGAGCGCCCAGGTCTGGCCGAGCCTCTGGGCCGCGTGGATCAAGCGCAATTTCGTGAAATAAAGTATCGAAACCGAAGGGCTGGTTTGTGCAATGACGCAGAAACCAGCCCTTTGACGGTAAAACCACAGCATTAAAAACTGACCGCCGTTAAAAGCAAGGCATCCGTAGCATTGAAGCCAGAAAACACTCGTTTCACGCTTCAATGCTACGTAACACAAAAACACTGAGGGACAGATTCGCGCAATGATGCCGTTTTCTGAATAACGCTCAATGTGCAGACCATCAAAACGCAGCTTTAAAGACCAAAATCACTGTTCCCGTCGTTCCGCGCTACACGCACCGAGGAATATACCGCCTCAGAGCGCAAGTTTCCCTGAAACCCAAGAAAGTCGGCCGCCGGATTCTCATTCGGCATCCGAGCCTACATACCCGTTTCATACAAGGCCTTTTGGCCGAAACCGACATTTGGCCGGTCACCCGATTGTGGGTGACCGGCCAAATGCTTATAGAAAGAAAAGTATGAAATGGGACTGCAGTTGCCTGGCCTTACTCGCTCAAGGCTTCGATCATGTAGTTGTTGATCGTGGCCTTGACGGACTCAAGGTGATCGGAGTGCGTGGAGGCGATAAGCTCGCTCTGCGGCTTGTCGATCGCATAGTCCTCAAGCGTGGCCAGCGTGGCGGTGCCGTCTTCGACGGTCTTGCCGATGCCGGAATCGTAGGAGCTGTAACGCTGGGCGACGAGATCCTCGATGTACTTGTCCTCGTGCATCTTGGCGGCGACCAGCAGGCCGGCGGCGAAGGAATCCATGCCCGCGATGTGGGTGCGGAAGAGGTCGATGGCTTCGAAGGAGCTGCGGCGCGGCTTGGCGTCGAAGTTCAGGCCACCGTGAGGGCCGATCTGGCCTTCGGCGAGGACTTCCCACATCACTGCGGTGGTCTCGTAGAGGTCGGTCGGGAACTCATCCATGTCCCAGCCGATGAGCTTGTCGCCCTGGTTGGCGTCCAGCGAGCCGAGCTCGCCGGCGTCACGCGCGATGCGGATCTCGTGCTGGTAGGTGTGGGTGGCGAGGTTGGCGTGGTTGCCTTCGAGGTTGAGCTTGAAGGTGCCCATCAGGTCGTACTTCTGCAGGAACGAGATGGCGGTGGAGGCGTCGAAGTCATACTGCAGGCTGCAGGGCTCCTTGGCCTTCGGCTCGATCAGGAACTGCGCGTTCATGCCGATTTCCTTGGCATAGTCCACGCACATGTGGAAGAACTCGGCCATGTGGTCCTTTTCGCGGGCCATGTCGGTGTTCCAGAGGTTTTCATAGCCTTCGCGGCCACCCCAGAAGACGTAGTTCTCGCCGCCGAGACGCTTGCCAATCTCCAGGCTGTGCTTCAGCTGGGCGCCGGAATAAGCGAAGATGTCGGCGAACGGCGAAGTGGAGGCGCCGTCGACGAAGCGCGGGTTGGTGAAGAGCGATGAGGTGTTCCACAGGAGCTTGACGCCGGTGGACTTCATGTTCTCTTCGATCTTGTCAACCACCTTGTCGAGGTTGGCGTTGGTCTCGCGCAGGGTGTCGCCTTCCGGCGCCAAGTCGCGATCATGGAAGCAGAAGTACTGCACGCCGAGCTTCTGGAAGAGCTCGAATGCATAGTCGACCTTGGCGAGCGCCTGATCCATCGGATCGGTGTACTTGTAATAAGGACGATGTGCGGTGCCGTCGCCGAACGGATCGACGAGCTGCTGGTCGAAGGTGTGCCACCAAGCCACGGCGAAACGCAGCCAGTCCTTCATCGGCTTCCCGGCGACCACGCGGTCGGCGTCATAGTAATGGAAACCAAGCTCTTCCTTGACCCCCTTGTCGTGCCCGACGTACTGAATCTTGTCAACATCCCACAACCCCATAGGTTGCTCCTTTGCACACGTGCCGTCGTTGCAGGCGACATCGATTAATTCGTTTCACCTATATCGTAAGCCGCTTGACCCCATTATGTCAAATCATTTAATTATTGTTTCGGCAAACATTTCTTCCGATAAGCCTATGCTCCGAACAACAAACAATATAGAAAGATACCCACCAACAAATAAAGCGGCGTAAGGGCCCTCCGCCTGCCATTGCAAGCATACGCAGCCATTGCAATTGCGACGATTGTGCATTCGGGAATGTCATAACCGCAGTAGTTTGTTGTATTTGCGACGGTTATCCACTTGCCGGCGTCTCACCTGCAACCGGACATTGCACTTACGACGCTTACAACCACACTGGCGTCGCAAACGCAAGATGCTATCGCAAGTGCGACGCTCTCAGATCAGCTAGCGTCGCATTTGCAACGCTCACAATGTCACCTTATGTCCGAGCAAAACCCAAACATCACTTCAGACGGTACGAAGCTCGCCTTTGACTTTGAGGGTCACCGGGTCACCGGAGACACGGCGGACGGTGACGCCGCCGTGCGTGACGGTGACGACCAGGCGCGAGCCGTGGACGACGAGGCGATAGGTGAGGCTGTCCCACTCGTTCGGCAGGTGCGGGTCGATCGAAAACTCTTCGCCGCCGGAATCGCGCAGGCCGCCAAAGCCCGCCACCACCGACATCCACACCCCGCCGGCCGAAGCCAGATGGATGCCGTCGGAGGTGTTGCTGTGCAGGTTGGCGACGTCGGCGTACAGCGACTCCAAAAAATACTGCATGGCCAAGTCGCCATAGCCGACCTCAGCGGCCAAAATGCACTGCGAGGCCGCGGAAAGCGAGGAATCACCTGTGGTCAGCGGGTCATAGAAGTCGAAATCGCGGCGTTTGACGTCCATGCCAAATTTCGAAGAAAGCAAGTAAAGCGCCAATACGGTGTCGGTCTGCTTCAAGACGCGACGACGATAAATGACAATCGGATGATAATGAAGCAGCAGCGGGCGCTGGGTGTCGTGTTCGAAATCCCATGGTTCACGACGCAGCACGTCGTCGTCCTGAAGGTGGACGCCGAGCTTCTCGTCGTACGGCAGCTTCATCAGCTCGGCCACCTCGCGCCAGCGCATCGATTCGCCGGGCTTGATGGAAAGGCGCTGAACCGCGGCATTGAGCTCGTCGCCGTCAAGCGATTCAAGGGCCTCCGCGGCCTTGCGCAGGTTGAATTGCGCCATGGCGTTGGTGTAATAGTTGTCGTCCACCAAGGCCGTGTATTCGTCGGGACCGGTGACGGTGTTGATATGGAAGGTGCCGTCCCAGCCCATGTAGCCGAGGCTCGCCCACATCCGCGCGGTCTCGACCAGGATGTCGATGCCTTGTGTGGCCAAAAACTCGTGGTCGTCGGTCGCCGAAACATACTGGCAGACGGCGTAGGCGATATCCGCGTCGATATGGCATTGCGCGGTGCCGGCTTCGAAAAAGGCCGAAGCCTCCTCGCCGTTGATGCCGCGCCATGGGAAGAGCGCGCCTTCCACACTCATCATACGGGCGCGTTTGCGGGCAGCCGGCAGCATGCGGAAGCGATAGGAAAGGATATCGCGGGCGCGCGCCGGGTTGGTATAGATAAGGAACGGGACGATGTAGGTTTCCGTGTCCCAGAAGTAGTGGCCGGAATAGCCGGTGCCACTCAGGCCCTTGGCCGAAACGCCGTTCTCAACAGTGGCCGTGGCCTGCGCAAGCTCGAAAAGCTCCCAATGCATCGTCTGCTGGAGCCGCCCGTCGCCGCCGTCGACGATAGCCACGTCCGATTCCTCCCAGAAGCGGGTGAGCCACGCACGTTGCTGCTCCTGTAGACGTTCGAGGCCCTGAGCGACGGCCCAGTTGAGGGTTTGCGCGCAAAGCCTGATGAGTTCGGCGGAGTTCTGAGTGCCGATGGTCGCGACCTCAAGTCCTTTATCGACACCGATGGGATTGATCGGATATGTATTGTATGCGGCGTAACGCAGCACCTGCTTTTCGCCGCCGTCCGGCACTTCAATGTCGAAAACTTCGGGAATCATTTCGTCGCCGGTTTGCTGGCAGAAGCCGACGCCCATCGTAAGCCCGGAATGCAGGCAGTGGAAGGCGCCGAAACTTTCGTCGGCCACGCCTCGGGAAATGGCGTCGACTTCGAGCTTGCGCAGGCCGCCGTCGGCGATCAGGTCGGCCTTGCGCGGGTCGACGGCACGGGAGACCACGGGGTGATCAGTGTTCATCTTGCCCTCGACGTGGACGTTCAAGTCGCGCCCGTGGGCTTTGAAGGTCAGGGCCGTGGCCATCAGGTCGGCGCGGAACAGGCAGACCATGGTGACGATATCGATCTCGAGGCTCACGCCGTCATCGATGTCATACATATAGGAACGGGTGGCAGTACCTTCCTTGAAATCAAGCGTCTGCGAGGTTTTTCGAGGGTTGCTCAGCTCCTTGCCATCCACGGAAAACTTGAAATCCACCGTATCGGGCACGCCCTGCACCACCTGGCCGACGCGCGCGAAACCGTAAGCCTCCTCGGCGTGACGGATGGCAAAGGTCTCGTGGAAACCGCTCAGGAACGTGCCGGAACCTAGATTTCGTGGGGCGTTGGCCTCACCGCGCACGCCGATGGTGCCGTTGGAAAGGGAAAACAGCGTCGCGCTTTCGGCCGTCGGCTCGCCATATTCCGTGAATTTCCACGGATCGATGGGGTAACGGCCGGCGTCAAGCGGGTCGTCCTGCAAGTCCAATTGTCGAATCTCGTTACTGTCCAAGGCTTTCCTCCAACATCGCCGACATTCCCAACATCGTGCCGCACCCCGGATGTCGCCTGACGACATGGCCCATGGTTGGCAGCATGAAAAACACAAGGCTGCCCGCAATCTCACATTATTTGGACAGCCTGCGCATCATTTACTGTTGGCAAGCATACTCCACACGAAGTAATAGCGTGGCCGGGAAACACCATGAGAACATTAACGAAAACTTTTATTCCTCGCAGCCTCACCTCGGCTGACGGAAATGACGGTCACCGATAGGCGGGAAGGGGGTATGCGGCTCGCGCTGGTACCAATAAGCGACGCTGGCCACGTCGTCGGAACGCTCGAAAAGCCCGGCTTCCTGGCTGCCGATCTGCTGGACGGTCACACGCAGGTTGTCCTCGAAATAAATCGGGTCGGGAATATGCCAACGGTAGAGACCACGGGTCACCGGCGTGGATTTGTCCCAGTAATCGCTTTCCCGGTCGCCGAGGCTTTGCGAACGGAACGGGAAGCCTACGAACGGAGCGCAATAGGTCTGCTCGCGCATGTGATGGTTTTCATCGAAAGCGGCGAAGCTCCAGGCCCCGCCGAAATAGTCCTCGGTGCCGGTGCTGGTGACGGTCGGATAATCGCTGTCGCCGTCCAGGTAGAACTTCATCTCGCCCTCGCCCCACCAGCGGCTTTCCAGCGCCGTCAACGCCAGGTAGGTGCCGACGTAGGTGCCTTGACCGCGCACGCCGTCGAGAATGGTGTAATCCTGCTGCTCCTTGGTGACCCGTTCGCGGCGCCACTGGGCGTGGAAACGCATCGCGTCGGCCGGCAGCGCGTCGTATTCGGTGTAATCGATTTGGTAGAAAAACGCCGGAACGTCCTCGTTGTGGTCGCTGCGCAACACGATTTTCGCATGTTCGAACGGCATGGCGAAGTAGCAGTTGAAGCCACGGTTGGGCGCGACCATGATGGGCATGGAATTGACGCGGCAATCCTGCGCATGGCCACAGCAGAAGAAGTCGCCGATCGGGCAGACAACCGACGGGCTTTCCTCGCCGTCCCAATAGAATTCGAGGATGAGGTTGCGCAGGACGTTCGGTCCGGTGGGAGAAGTTTTATCGGTTACGGTCATCCAGATATGGCGGATGACGCCGGGGCCGTCAACGTCCATCAGCGTCACGGATTCGCCGGCCGGAACGGCGCCGAGGCAGGGAGTTCCCTTGCGCGAGGGGCCGAGATCGCTCGCGCTCATCGCCGCAACGCCTTTGCCCCCGGTCGGGTTCTCCGCGTTGACGCAGCGAGAGCGCCCGCGCGAGGCCGTCGCCAGCCCGTCCATCATGCCGATGCCAAAACTCGGGATACTCTCATTTATTCCTGCGTTCACACCGTTCATTGATCCCTGCCTTTCATATTTTATTCAACATTATCGCTAAGGTTATGCAAATTCGCCCCGCCGAATCCAACGACGCGAATTTACATAACCGTCGTCATATATATCTGTTTATTAATTGCGTCTTCTTTATTGGCCTCGTTTACTTCACCGCGCCGGCGACAATGCCCTGGTTGAGCTTGCGCTGGAAGAGGATGAAGAAGATGATGGTCGGGATGATGCTCAAGAGCGACGCTGCGGCCAAGGTGGTCGCGTCCATCGTGTGCTGGCCCTGCAGGGTGGCGAGCGCCAGCGGGACGGTCTGCACGTTGTCGTCCATAAGGAAGGCCATCGGAATCATGTATTCGTTCCAGGTCCACACGAAGAAGAAGACGAACAGGACGCTGATGGTCGACCACGAAATCGGCAGCACGACCTTCAGCAGGGTCTCCCAACGGGTTGCGCCGTCAAGCGTGGCCGCTTCGAGAATGGCCTGCGGGAACGTGCCATAGACCGAGGAGAGCAGGTAAGTGCCGTACGCGCTCTGGATGATGGTGAAGATGACGACGATCGCCCATTGCGTGTTGTAGAGGCCGATGTGCTTGAACATCGTATAGAGCGGGAAGAGCAGCGCTTCCTGCGGCATCATGTTGGCGAGCATGATGATCAGCACGATCCAGCGGTTGCCCTTGACCTTGCCGATGCCCAACGCGAAGGAGTTGAGCACGGAAAGCACCACGCCCAGCACCGCGACGATCAGCGAGATGAGCAGGGAGTTGCCCAGCTTCACTGGAAAATCGCTCATCTTCCAGAAGCCGACGATGCCGCTCATCGTGGGGTGCGCCGGCAGGGAAAGCGGACCGGTGGCGTTGTAGTCGCCGATGGTCTTGAAGGCGTTCATCGTCAGGATGATGATCGGGAAGAGCATGATCAATGCACCCACAATCAGAAGGATCAGCGCCATCCAATCGCCCCACGACCTGATGTGCTTGGCCTTGTGATTGACCTGCGCGGTTTTCGCCTCACTGCCTTGCTCGACCACAGAGGCTTTTGCATTACTTTCCGTTGCGGCGACGCCGGCCTGCGCCATCTGCGAGTTACTCGCGTTGCGCGCATTGCGCCGCACGGTTTTGATGGCCCTTGACTTGACGCTTGATTGGGCACCGCCCATAGCGGCTGCCGATATTGTTGCTTCAGACATGTTGCACTCCCCTCAGTCGTCCATGTTCTTCTCGACATGGCCCTGGAAAATCGTGAACACCACGGAGAACACGATGATGACCAAGGTCAGCGAAGTCGAGATGGCGGCGCCGTAGCCGACCTGATGGATTTGGAAGAATTGGTTGTAGGAATAATAGGACGGCACGATCGTTGTAGTGCCGGGGCCGCCTTTGGTCAGCAGATAGACCGGGCCGAAGGTCTTCAGCGCGCCGATGGTGGCGGTGAGGATGACGACCATCAGCTCCGGCATGATCGACGGCAGGGTGACCACGCGGAACTTCTGCCACCAGTTCGCGCCGTCAAGTCCGGCGGCTTCGTAAAGCTCGGGGTCCACGCGCTGCAGGCCGGACATGAAGATGACAATCGGATAGCCCAGCTGAATCCAGATGAGGATGAACATCAGGCTTGGCAGGGCCAGTTTCGGATTGCCGAGCCAGTTGATGGCGACCGAGCCGCTGGTGAACTTGGCGATGAGCGCGTTGATCGCGCCGTCGTCCGGGCGGAAGATCCAGCCCATGATGATGGCGGCCACAGCGACCGGCAACAGCTGGGGAAGATAGTAGAGCGCGCGGATGAACGAGGCCGTCTTGGAGCCGAATTTCTTCTGGATGACGTCAGTCAGCACCGAGGAGATAAGCAGGCCGAGAATGGTCGGGATGACCACGATGGCGACGATGATCCAGAACGAGTTGAGGAACGATTTCCAGAACGTGGCGTCGGCCATCAGCCGGATCCAGTTCTTGGTCCCGATGAACTTCATCGGCCCGACACCACGCCAACGCGTGAAGCTCAGGCAGACGTTCCATAGGAACGGCACGATGATGATGACTGCAAGCCCGAGTATGCCGGGAATGAGGTAGGGAACGAATTTCGAGGATTTATTGCCGGGAAGGCGCGACATCGCGGGCCTCTTGGCTTTGTCTTTTTGCATTACAACCTCCTTGGAAGTAATGAAACGATGAATTGATGATTGAGATGATCGGTACGGAACGAATCCAAAGGAAGAAACGGCAAACGCCGCTCAGTCCTTGAAGCCCATGTCGACCACACCGGTGTCGTAGGACTTGTGAAGCGAGTCGAGCACCTGCTTGGGCGTCTCGGTGCCGTTGACGAGCTCCTGGAACTGCGCGGAGATGTCGTCAGTCAGGTTCGAGGCCGGATAATCCGGGTAGTAGGAGAGGTCGCCCTTCTTGGAATATTGCGAATACTCCTTGATCATCTCCTGGTTCTTCACGTTGGTGATCTTGCTCATATCGGCTGCAAGCGGGATGCCGCCTGCGTTGCCGATGCCGTCCTGGTTCTCCACGGAGAGCACGTTGTTGAGCAACTTTGCGGCAAGGTCCTTATGATGCGATTTGGTGGGGATGGTCAGCAGATTGCCCGTGCAGCCCTGCAGCATCTTGGTGCCCGGCAGCGCGGCGGCGGTCCATTCGAAGTTCTTGACCTGGTCGATGAAACGGCTTTGGTTCCACGTCCCGGTCTGGTAAATCGGATATTCCTTGCCTTTGATGAAGGAGTTCGTGGTGTCTTCGGCCTTGAGACCGGTGGCGCTGCGGGAGATATAGCCTTCCTTGACCCAATCGTTGATGGTGTTGGTGGCGTAGGTCAGCGGTTCGGCGTTCCAGTTGACATCGTGCTTGTACATCTGCCAGTCGGCGATGAATTTCTTGTCGGCCTTCGTGCCCACAAGAGACCACCAGAGCCACATCACGCCATATTCCTGGGCGTCGGCGGCGATCGGGGTGATGCCGTGCGATTTGAACTGCTTGCACGCCTGCTCGAACTCGGCCATCGTGGTGGGAATCTTGATGCCGTATTTGTCGAACATCGTCTTGTTGTAATACACACGCTGGTATTCGGCGTAGCTGGGCAGGCCGACCCACTTGGTGCCGTCCATGATGCCCATCGCATCGTACTTGGCGATCGAGGCATCGGCCTTGGTGATCTTCTTGTCCCAACCGTATTTCTTGACGTATGGCTTCAGATCGCTCAGGAGCTCCATCGAGGAAAGCATGCCGGCCGACCCATTGCCTCGGTTGGATTCCATGATGTCCGGGGCCTGGTTCGAGTCGAGGAACTGGCTGGAGTTCTGCGCGATCTGCGTGAACGACTTGACCTCGAATCTCACCTTGACGCCGGTTTGTTTGGTGAACTGGTCTGCCGCCTTCTTCCAGGCCTCGGTCTGGGCCGCGGTTGGCAGGTCATAGTACCAGAACGAAATGCTTTGCGGATGCGCATCGTCCTGGGCGTTACTCGACCCGCAGGCCGAAAGCGCCGTCAACGAGAGCACCGCCGCGAGCGCTGTCGCGACAATCTTCCTTATCTTCATCTTTCCTCCTTGAAATATCCAGATGAATGGAATTATGCAACTTATAATCGAAACGTTTCGATTTACGGGACAATGAACCAAGCACTATTTTTGTGTAGTTTCCTTGCTTCATTGAAAGGCAGAATCAAAGCCACGCGTCATTCAAGCTCTCATCGCTGAAAGTCTGACCAACCGAAGCCACCAATCCTTCACGCAACTCAATGTTTGCCGTTGATTCAATCCATGGGTTCCCCTTCCAGGTTTCTGCTTTGGCTAGCAGAAGCGATTGATTCCGAAGCTGAAGTTTCGACGTCCGCCTGAGCAGAATCAGCCTGTGCCAGATCTGCCTGCCGGCCGCCAAAGGATGCGGAAACGGAAAAACCACCGTCACCGGAACCCACGTTTCGCGGGGCAGAAGCAAGCGAACCTCGATCAATGAATTTCGGATCGATCAGCGTCACTTCCCCGGCAATGCTCTGACGTTTTTCGATCGAGGAGATCAACGAGCCCATGGCGATCGCGCAGAGCCGTTCCGGTTCGAACGGCTCTTCGCTGACCGGCCGGCGCATCGGTTCGTCACGCAGGAACGTCCCGCAGGAAAGCACCGAAATATCCTCGGGAATCTTCAAGCCAGCAGCCATCAAAGCGGTGACCGTCAGGTTGAGGATACTGACTCCGGACTGACTGACCAAAGCCGTCGGGCGCGGATTTCGCGAAAGCATGTCGGACACGAATCTTCTGGCATCGAACGTCGCGTTATCGACGGGTCCTGATTCGAAGACATCAAGCCCGATCTCGTCTGCGCGGGCGAGGAATTCTTCACGGAAGAGCAGCACATAACCGGCATGGCGCTCGTAGTCGATTTCCTGGGCCCGCAGCAAAGCCACCTGACGATGCCCCAACGCAAAAAGCCTATCGGCGCTACGCCGACCCATTTTGGCGAAATCGATGTCGATGCAGGCGCAATCCTTATGGCTTTTCGGCAACCCGATGGCCACGCAAGGCTTGCGGTATCGGGCGGCGGCAGCCACCCGCGCATCCCGTTCCTCCACGTCGAGCAGAAGCACACCGTCGACGAGATTGCTGTGCGTCACCCGCTCGATGTCGGCCACGGCATCGGGTCCGGTAAGCAGCAGCACATCGTAACCGGCGCTTCTGGCCTGCCAGGCGGACTGCATGAAGTAGGCACTGTATTGCATCTGGTTCATGCCCTCGTGCATCGGTTCGCTGATGGCGATGATGTGGTTGAGCTGCCCGCGCATCTTCTGCGCGCTGGCGTCAGGAATGTAGCCGAGCTCCTCGATGGCCTTCAGGACCTTGTCAGTGGTTTTCGAAGAGATGGGCCGCTTGCCCGAAAGCACGTAGGAAACGGTGGAAACGGAAACCCCTGCAGTCTTTGCAACGTCTTTGATACCAGCCATGTGTCGCCTCCTTTACCGTGCACGTAGCGCCGAACTTTCCCCTTAGTCCGTCTTTCAACGTTCCGAAAACTTTATCGAAACGTTTCGAAGCTAGTGACTATGCTAGACCTCTTATCGTTGATTTGTCAATTCAGCATCGTTGAAGCTTTTTGCGGATTCGCTCCTCCCGTACCGCGTCATCTTCCCATCCCATCAGGCTGCGCTGTGTCTTGGTTCATCTCGTTCTCTCGCCGCTCAGGACCACCGAGCAATCCCCTTAAACTTTCCAAGGAAAAATAAATGCGAAGCCTTTCCTCCCGCAAGAGCAAAACCCAATCAGAAACAACATTTTTGGCTTACAACCAGGAAATGGGCAACCCAGTTTTGCCATACGCAACAATTTTGTGCAGATTCATGTGGATGTCAGGCACTTGACAGCCAATTGCCAGAATGATGCTGGTACAGTGGAGCAGTTGGACAAAATCGAGCGTTTAATACGCGCAATCCGCCCACAGAGCTTGCGGTTCAGGCGATTCATTGACACGGCTGAGGCCGCGCACAGCGCAGGCAGAGGCCAAAGCACCTTTGACCGACGACTTTACCACCGGGATTTTTTAGTACGACAGACGGGACACCATGGGTTTCATTCACTTCCTCATTGAGCTTCTGAAAGACCCACGCACCATCATCGCCGGCTGGATCTCGATGGGGGTGGCGCCGACACTCGGCTTCATCTTCCTGATCGTCTTCATCGAGACCGGCGTGGTCTTCTTCCCGTTCCTGCCAGGCGACTCGCTGCTCTTCGCGGCCGGCTTCTTCGCCGCCCCCGACGCCGTGACCGGAAAATCCGCACTTCCTTTGATCGCGCTGCTGCCGATTGTCTGGAGCGCACCCATCATCGGAGACCAGTGCAACTACTTCATCGGTCATTTCTTCGGCCGCAAGATCATCGAAAGCGGCAAGGTCAAGGCCATGACCCCGGAGCGTCTTGCCAAAACCGAAGCCATGATCGACAAATGGGGTCCGCTGGCCGTCTTCCTCGGCCGTTTCTTCCCGTTCATCCGCACGTTCATGCCGTTCATTTCCGGACTTTCGGGCATGCACTGGCGCCGCTTCACACCGTTCTCGATGCTCGGCGGGCTCACCTGGTCGACGCTCTTCACCCTGCTCGGCTATTTCTTCGGCGGCATTCCGATTGTCCAGAAGAATTTCGAGTTGGTGATCGTCGCCATCCTCGTCATCTCGCTGCTGCCCACCATCATCGGGCTGGCAAAGGCCAAGTTCGGCAAGAAGAAAAGCGCCACGACAGTTGAAGAAACCTCGGCGGTTGAAGAAAGCGAAATCGCCGACTGAGGCGATAAAACCAAACACCAATTTCACCCCAATTAAGACAACGCTGTGCCGCAAAATAAATGTCAAACGTTATTATTATTTCAACAGTCACTCATTTTTTGCCAGTTGGCAATAGGCAAATTTATTGTCTAAAACCAACAAAATAATGTAAACGACTAATTTAAATGTTCTCAAAATGCCGCAATACAATAAATTTACAGACCGGGCGTATAATCGTCAAATCTTGTAATTCCTTTATTTTGCAAGCATTACCAAACACTTTATTGCAACAAAGATGTTAATAAATAACTAGTTTAAACAAAAAATGTGAGCAAACTCACATTGACATTTCTCCTTTTATAGTAAATCTCGGCTTTTCATAATTTCTTCCATATATCGTTATATGTTGAGGGTTACTTTTGATGGAGCATTGAACGTTAGATATATACGCGCAAAGAAGCCATCGATACAAGCCTATAGCAATAACATCTAAGGCCAACTCGAAGGAGTCAAGATGAAGGTAGTGATTTTCTCCACCTGCCTGGTCGACCTGATATTTCCCAATGTCGGGAAAGCCATGGTTGAAGTTCTGGAAAGGTTCGGCTGCGAAACCTACATGCCGATGCAACAGATCTGCTGTGGGCAGATCACGTTCAACAGCGGATATGTCAAGGAATCCACCAAAGTGATGCACAACGAAATCGACGCCCTGATGAGCGTCGACGCCGATTACATCGTCGGGCCCGCCGGTTCCTGCGTCAATATGCTGAAGGAACTGCAGTTCCACCTGCCCAAGGGCGATGACGCATACAAGGCCAAGGCCCATGAAATGGCCAACAAGACCTATGAGTTCTCGCAGTTCCTCTATCGTGTGCTCGGCGTGCTCGACGCCGGCGCCGAACTGGACGCGGTGGCGACCTACCACCGCTCCTGCCATATGACCCGCCTGCTCGGCGAGCGCGAAAGTCCTTATATTCTTATGGACCACGTCAAGGGCCTCAAGGTCCAGGAACTGCCGCATATCGAAAACTGCTGCGGTTTCGGCGGCATGTTCTCCATGAAGATGCCTGAAGTCTCCCAGGAAATGGTCAACGAGAAGGTCGCGGACGTGCAAAGCACCGGCGCGCAGGTCCTGATTTCCTGCGATCCCGGCTGTTTGATGAACATCGGCGGGCGTTTCAACCGCTTGGGCAAGAAGATCACCATCATGCATCTGGCGGAAGTGCTCAACAGCAACGTCGACATGAGCCGCGTGAAGTATGTCGACGCCGAACAGCGCAAGGCAATCGACCAACAGACTTTGCAACATTCCAACGCACATGAGGAGGCATTGGTATGAGCAACACCCAAATGGACGACACCCTGTTCAAGCGTACCGGCAAGAAGACCGGTACCATGCTGCAATACGGCGATCCCAATTTCGTGACCCGCGTCAAGATCAACGAGAAGGACAAGTTCGCACACAAAGCCATCTCCAACGCGCAGGACGCGCAGTGGGTCAAGCGTGAGACCGCACGTGCCGAACTCGGCAACTGGGAAGGCTGGCGCGACCTCGGCGAGCAGATTCGCCAGCAGTGCGTGCGTTACCTGCCCGACTACCTGGAGGAATTCGCCGACAACGTCGAAAAGCGCGGCGGACACGTCTTCTTCGCGCAGACCGACGTCGAGGCGCGCGATTTCATCACCGATCTGGTCAAGAAGAAGCAGGCGCACAAGATCGTCAAGCCGAAGTCCATGGTCACCTCGGAAATCGGGCTCGACAAGGCACTCTTAAAGATCCCCGATGTCAAAGTAACCGAAACCGACTTGGCCGAGTTCATTTTGGAGCTCGACAACTGGGATGAGCCGTCGCATTTGGTCTTCCCGGCCCTGCACAAGAACCGCGATCAGGTACTTGAGCTCTTCCGCAAGATCGGCTACACCGGCGACAACGACCCACAGCACGAGGCGCGTTTCTCCCGCAAGGTGCTGCGCGAACGGTTCCTTGAGGCCGACATGTCGATCACCGGCTGCAACTTCGCCGTCGCCGACCAAGGCATGGTCAACATCGTCACGAATGAAGGCAACGCCGATCTTTCCATGTCCATCGCGCCCACGCAGGTGGTCGTCATGGGTATGGAACGTATCGTGCCGACGCTGCGCGAAGCCGAGACGATGGACAACATGCTGGTCCGTTCCGCCGTCGGTTCCAAGCTCACCTCCTACTGCAGCTTCGTTTCGCCGAAGCTCCCCGACGAGGCCGACGGACCCGAGGACTTCTACGTGGTCATCGTCGACAACGGGCGTTCCAACGCTCTGGGCACCGAGTTCGAGCCGATTCTGCAGTGCATCCGCTGCGCTTCCTGCCTGAACGTCTGCCCGATCTACCGCAACATCGGCGGCAAGGGCTACGGCTCCATCTATCCGGGACCCATCGGCGTTGTGCTCTCCCCGTTGCTGCAAGGCGACTATGGCGAGTTCCATGATTTGCCGTACGCTTGCTCTCTCTGCTCTGCCTGCACTGCGACCTGCCCCGTGAAGATCCCGCTGCATGAGATGATCTTGAAGCACCGCGAGATCGAGATGAACGACAAGCATATGGGCGACCTCATCGCCGACACTGTGATGAAGGTCGTCGGTATGGGTACCGGCCATTCCTCGCTCTTCCGCACCGCGCTGACTTTCGACCATGTTGCGATGAATACCATCGCCAAGAAGGGCCACAAGGACCCGGCCACCGGGCAGCGCGTCCCCGACACCGCCAAGAACCTCGACGAAAACGGCAAGCACGAAGAATGGATGCCGTTCGTCTTCGGCGGGTGGACCAAGGTCCGCGATCTGCCGGAGCCGCCGGCCCATTCCAAGAACTTCCGCACGTGGTTCAACGACCGCAAGAAGGAGCAGGTGAAGGCCGCAGGTGGCGAAGCCGCATTCCACAAGAAGCAGTCCGCGATTCTCGCCGAGAATCCGAATACCCCGGACTTCGGCTCGTTTGACAACAGCGTTTCGGCGCGTAGGGCCGCAAAGTACGGCACCAGTGAGCCCGCACCATTGAGCGACGCGACCGTACCTGTGGCTTTGGGAACGATCGAGGAAGCCGGCACCGGCAACTATGGGAAGAAGGACTGAGCAATGACAGATCGCGAAGTATTTCTTGATTATCTAGCAGCCAAGAGCGGGCGTCCGCGCCATCAGCTCAAAGACCATCCGATGACCCCGGTCAACGATCTTCCAGAGAGCACGCTTTCCGGGCATACCCAGGACGAGCTGCTCGAGATCGCGCGCAAGAACGCTCCTGCCGTCCACGTCGATTTCCAAACGACCGACAAGGCCGGACTGCCTGCGGCGCTCGATAAGTTCATCGCTGCCAAGGCCGACGGCAAACTGTTGCTGCCGACCTATGACGAGAACTATCAGGCGTTCGGGCTTGAGGCTTGGCGCGACGGGCTCGACCCGAAGCCTTCCTTCTGGATTCCGGGTGCTGGCCGCGAGGTCAATATCGATACCGCGAACCACTCGGAGGCGGCCATCGGTTTCGCCGACTTCCTGTGCGCGGAATCCTGCACCATTACCGCCCCGACCACGCCTGGCCAGGGCCGCGCCTTCCACTTCCTGCCGGTTCATTACCTGAGCATCATTCGCAAGTCGAAGATCGTGCCGAGAACCCGTCAGGCGATGGATTACTATGAGCCGGCCATGAAATCCGGCAAGCTCAAGACTTCGAACATCAACTTCATCACCGGCACCTCATCGACCGGCGATATCGAGATGGTACTGGTCGTGGGCGTCCACGGCCCGCTGGATATGACCTATCTGGTCGTCGAAGACATGTGATTGATATCAGTTCATCTGCCGCCTGACTAGTCACAGACGATAGATTACAGCTGAAAATAATAAATTGGGCATCTCCTTGAATATTTGAGGGAGTGCCCAATTGCTATTTCTGATATTTACCGACCGTCATAACTCACGTGCGGCATCAGTCAGTCCAGGATAGGGTGCATCATCGTGTCGCCCTCGACGACAGCGCACAAATAGTACGTCGAGTCTGCAGAGAGCTCATTAACATTTCACCCGGAAGTATAGAGCGGCATCGTTCAACCGGAGTTGAAGGTACGCGCCACAGCACCCCGAACCAGCACTGACAAAACGCATGCGGCAAAAGACCCCCCCCCGGAAGGTGAAGGTGTACAAAAGTACATCGAGTCTTCAGTAGGTCTTTAACAGTTCACCCGGAAATATAGAGCGGCATCGTTCAGCCAGAGATGAAGGCGTACTTAGGGTACGTCGAAATCTCTGACTGGGCGATGCCGCTCTATATTTTCAGTGCTGGCCGTAGACGTTCTGGTAGCGGTCGTTCAACTTATCGATGTCTTCCTGCGCGATCGGGATGATGTCGCCAATCTGGCGGGCGGCCCACATCGTGTGCGCCACCTCTTCGGTCATCGCAGCGGCCTTGACGGCGGCCTCGGCATCCTTGCCGATGGTGAAGGGACCATGGTTCTGCATCAAAACGGCCGGCGAATGCGGATACTTCTTGAGTGTATCCACCACGCCCTTGCCGATGGCCTCCGAGCCGATCAGCTCGAACGGACCGACCGGAACCGGGCCGCCGAACTCGTCGCCCATCATCGTCAGACCGCACGGGATGTTCTGGCCGGTGGCCGCCCAAGCCGTAGCGTACGTGGAATGCGTATGCACCACACCGTAAACGTCAGACATATTGCGATAGATATACGCGTGCGACTTGGTATCGGAGCTCGGCGCGGCCAGGCCGTCAACCGGGTCGCCGTTCAGATCGCAGACCACCATCGATTCCGGCGTCAGGCTCTCATAGCGCATGCCGCTGGGCTTGATGACCATCAAATCGGCCGTGCGCAAGCGCTGTGAGACATTGCCCGCCGTCCATACCACCAGGTTCCACTTCAAAAGCTGCTCATGCAGCGTGGCGACGACCTCGCGCACCTGCTTGACCTCGGCGCGGACCTCGGGCTCGAAATCATCCAACGTAGTCATTGAATGCTCCTTTCAATCACAATCGCCACAGACGTGACTTCCACGTCACCGGCAATCATCCATCTTTATTGATATTTCAAGCTTACAGCATCTATGTTACCGCTCACATAGGCGTAGCCGCAACCAAAGCCCAAGATTTAAAAACCCCCGGTTTTTGGGCCGCACCACGGTTTTGGGCCGCACCACGGTTTTGGAGTGGACCTCGGCTTGGACTGCACCCCGATTTGGGATTGGTCCCGGTTTGGGGGATGGATCACAGTCTTGGATTACGCCCGATTGTTGGACAACGAAGATTCTGTTCGACGACTGGGCGCGATTCTTTCCCATCCCACCACAGCGCGCGGCAAACCCACCACAGCGCAACAGCAACCCGCCGGATTGTACTTGGGACTGGGTTGTACTAGAATATGTAACGTTGTCTTGAGCGATGAACTTAGGCAACATGGGGCTGTAGCTCAGTTGGTAGAGCGCTTCGTTCGCATCGAAGAGGTCGTGGTTTCGATTACCATCAGCTCCACGATATGGGTTTTCGGGATTTTACCGGAAACCTTTTTATGTTCTCTTATGCGCTTTGCCGTCCAAGCTCCCTGTGGCAGGCTTCGCGCATGAAATCGGCAAAACTCACGCCACGCTTCTCTGCGGCCTTGCGAAGCGCCTCCGGCTCGCTGCCCGGCATACGGAACGTCACCGGAACCATCGGCTCCTCATACAGTGGCGGACGACCAAGCGGCTTGTTGACAATCAACTTGCCGGGAGTGCCATGGTAGACACCGTTATCGGCGTCCCTGTCCCACTGGTCGATCATCTCGTCGGTGACTTCGACTCCGCCTTTTGCCCTGTAGTCCTTCATGGGTTATCTCCTTCCCAACAACTGACGAATCATAGCAGAGAACTTACCTCGGTTTAATACACAGCCAGACGATAAATGAAGATACGGAAGTTTTTGCTTTCACAACAATTGGTTGAGACGCAAAAGTGATAGCCTAGAATTCAATAGCACGACAACTCATCGGATGAAGGTGGAGGCGAAATGAGTACCGAGACATACGATCCCATGATTTACGACACCATGCGTGAAACCGCGAACCGGCTCGTCGGAAAGTATTCGCGCAGACTCAAGCAATCCTCTGACACGAATCAACGTGAGGCCTTGCTCAAAAACATCAGTGGCGTACGGCGCTGGGTATCCGGCATCGATGCGAACGACAAGCAGTCCGTCCTCGATGTGACCAATCAATTGCGTCAACTGTGCGACGATCAATCTGTGCTGTTGCAGGTTGAGGAACTGGCGATGCGCCTCACCGGTAAACGCGACGATAAATCCGACCGACAAGTTGCATATGTCTGATGAACAGGATGCTCTCTGACACAACCCTGCAAGCTATTTTCGATACAGAAATAGCGCCCATTCTCGATTCAGAAATTGCAGGCAGGACCAGAATTGAACAGCCTGTTTTGTTTATGGTCGGTGCCCAGCCCGGAGCCGGGAAGACCAAAGCCATCGCGAGCATAGCATCTGCGAACAACGCGATAGAGATAAACGGTGATGATTTAAGAACTCATCATCCTGACTACGACCAGCTGATGGACACTGACCCTTTGCTGATGC
Source organism: Bifidobacterium sp. ESL0728 (assembly GCF_029392015.1). Taxonomy (NCBI): domain Bacteria; kingdom Bacillati; phylum Actinomycetota; class Actinomycetes; order Bifidobacteriales; family Bifidobacteriaceae; genus Bifidobacterium; species Bifidobacterium sp. ESL0728. Next base: position 306,495 of record NZ_CP113925.1, on the reverse strand, counting down.
CCTCGGCCACGAGTCAGGCTTCAGGTGCTTGGGTTGGCATGTCCCTTGATTATTTGAGACACCGGCACGTAAACACTATCATCGAAACGACTTTCAATCATCCGGATTCCAACGCCAAGACGCTGCGTGACTTTCATCAGGCAGGATTCCATACTCGGCTCATTGCCCTTGCCGTTCCTCCGACCCTTTCCCTCTCCGGTATTGTCATGCGTTACATACGCCAGGTCGAAACCAACGGGAGCGGGCGCTGGACCGATCCCGCATACCACGACAAGGCCATGCAGCAGATTCCCGAAACCTTACGTCTGCTTTTGGAAACCGGTAACATTGACATGGCGAGCATTGCGAATCGCGACGGCGACATAATCGAAACCGTTGAAGTCGACACAGCCAGCATGAACGAACAACCCATTGAAGAGTTGCTAAACGCACTTGCTAATTCCACAAATATCGAGGCCATAACCTCTGACCAAAAGCAAATCTTCGACGACAACCTTGAAAAGATTCAGACATTCCTTGAAAAACATCCCGATGAATACGCGTTGATTCAACCCGTATTTGAACGTCTCGAACATGCAACCGATGAGCTGTCTGAAGAGCCGAAAAAATGACTTTAGGTACACATACAGGTACACAAAAGTTCAATAAGGTCAGTAATCGTTGAAATATCAACAGATTATGCGATTACCATCAGCTCCACGATATGGGTTTTCGGGATTTTCCCGGAAGCCCTTTTTCCATGCCGTTTTGCGAGTGTTTGCAAGAGTCTCCGACATTTTGCCGGAAACTTTTTCATTACTCCATAGTAGCCAACCGCTGCTCGACATAACGTTTGAGGACTTCGGCGGTAAGGCCGTCGTAACTACTGATTGAAGCGAATTGGGGGCCGGCGGACGTGTCCGTCTTGATAAAACCGGTCTGAGCAATGGTCGTCGCGCCGGAAGCGGCCGCGGACTGGATGCCCGTCATTGAATCCTCGATGGCCACGCATCTTGCGATTGCAAGAAGGAAATCGTCATACGTTGGGACGACAGCCGCATCGTTGACATCGGTATGACTCGCTTCATCAGCACGAATCGCTTCCTCGTCGCGGTTTATCTTGCCGGCATTATTGCTCTCAGGAGCACGTTGCCCATTGTCAGCACAGTTCGTCTCGCCAGCACGTCTCGTTTTGCCAGCACGTCTCGTTTTGCCAGCACCATTCGTTCCGCCCACACTACGCTTTCGACCAGAGCGATCGAGTGAAAAATCGGCCAAGCCATTGGCCTTTACGAGATCGCTCGGAATTTGGACTCCTATGACTTCCGCGGCAGCAAGATACGGCGCGGGATTCGGCTTTTTCGGGAGGTCATCCTCGCCACAGACGTAACCTACAAATGCGCCTTCGGGGGCCTGACGCACCAAGTTTTCAGCCATGAGTCGCGGCGATGCCGTCACCAGAACTGAAGGAATACCCGCCGCAATCAGCGAGCGCAGCACATCTTCCACCCCATCAATCCAAGGCATACGTTCCGCTTCCATGCGCGCCACGCCTTCGATCATCAACCGGCCGACTTCTGCGACAGACAACCGGGTGCCCTTATCAATCATGAGCTGAGCGACCTGCGGCACCGGCTTACCCGAGCAGGTCCAACCGATCTCCTCGCTCCAATAGCCGCCATGCTCGCGGGCGATATCCATTTCAACCTGATGCCAGTAGGGCTCGGAATCGATCAACGTGCCGTCCATATCCCAGAGCACAGCCTTGAACAGAGCCGAGTCGATCTTACCGTTCATCGAATGCAATGTCATCGTCCAACCTAATTCGTTTCCAAATCGTCTTTTCAACGCGCAAAATATCGGAAACCGCCCAAACATCAGAAGCAACTATTCACAAACCTGTGAACGATCCCCCATAGCAGTTTCTCTATAATTCCGTACGCGACGAAACCATTATATAGGAAGAACAAGCTCAGTCTCTTTGGCCTGCGCCCGTGGAAGTGTCATTGGAGCTCGTATAACCCATCTCTTCAGAGATCTTCTTGGCATACTGTTTGATGCGCTCACCAAGCTTACGCATTCTCTGCGCTGGCATGAACGTGGCAATTGCGGAAATCGATATAGCCGCGATTGTTTTGCCTTCAACCCCTTTGATAGGCGCCGCCACGCAACGAATATATTTCTGATTCTCTTCAAGATCGTAGGCAAACCCTTGTTTTGCGAACTTTGCCATCGCGTTGGCAAAAACGTTGGCATTGGCATAATCATGCTCGGGAGATCGATCCTGCAGACTTCTATCCTGCAAGTATTGGGAGGTCCAACGCTTGGAGTCATCAATAAGAAGAGCCTTGCCGACGCCGGTATAGGTCAACGGCATCCGGCACCCCGGCCACGAACGAATTTCAACACCTCGTTGGCCATGTATCTTGTCGAGGTAAAGCACGCTTCCGCAATTCTCTATGGCCAGATGAATCGTATCTTTCGTCTCATGACTCAAATCGACGAGGTATGGGTGGGCGACTTCCTGTATCGAGATACTGTCACGCGCCTTAAATCCCAGCTCGATAAGAGCAGGGCCTAAGCTCAAACCACTTCTCCCTTCATCCCTCAGAAAACGTTCGCTACACAAAGCCTGCACCAATCGGTGAGCGGTGCTTCGATTCAAATGAGTAGCAGCCACAATCTCCTTGAGGTTGCTGGCTCCATCTGACACCGCCTTCAACACGGCGATTCCATGCATCAACGTCTGTGTTCCTGCTGGAGCTTCACTACCATCCATATATTCCATAATATATCCATCTTTGTCTAATAAACGCTCGAACACGATACAGAAAATGGCCGTGCAGCAAAACCGCAACGGCCATATTCTTTGACTAGAACTTATTGATTTCCGACAGACATAGGCATAATGGCTATCCGACTACCGGAACTGCTCAAGTTCCTCGCTCAGGGCATGCACATAAAGATCAGTGTCCCCAGCGACTGCAACGAAATTCGCGCCCCAGTCAAAATACTTCTTGGCGAGATCCGTGCCAAAAGCCAGCGACCCTATAGCCTTGCCATGCGAAGCAATCACATCGAAAGCATGGTGAATCGACTTTTGGACATCCGGATTCTCAGCATCGTCGGGATGACCGAGGGAAGCCGACAAATCAGCCGGTCCGATGAACACGCCATCGACGCCATCGACGGAAGCAATCTCGTCCACATTCGCAAGCGCTTCCTTAGTCTCCACCTGCACCAAGATGCAAATGTCGTCGGCGGCAACGCGCATGTAGTCGGGAATCCGGCCCCAACGCCCGGAACGCGCCAAAGAGGCACCTACACCTCGGAAGCCTTCTGGAGCATAATGAGCGGCACGCACCATTGTTTCGGCTTGTTCACGAGTGTTGACCATCGGCAACAACAAGGTCTGGGCGCCAAGGTCGAGGACCTGCTTGATGAGCACAGGATCGGAGTTAGCCGGTCGCACGATCGGATTGACCGGGTACCCATAAAGGGCGCGCAGCTGCTCGAGAATGGTCGTCAGATCGTTCGGACCATGTTCGCCATCGACCAGCACCCAATCGAACCCGGCGTCCGCTGAGATTTCAGCAGCGGTCGCCGATCCGAATGCGAGCCACAGGCCCAACAGTTTCCGGTCGCTTTTCAACGCCTCTTTGAAGGCGTTATGTGGATTTGCATATTCCACGGGTTTTCCTTTCCTATAATATTCGTCTCATCTGCCTGAAGATGGCGCCCATACGCAAATCAGTGCGTGTAAGGACGCTCGAGCGGGCACTTGGTGTTCAACTCAACGCCGAAACCAGGCTTGTCAAGCTCCTCAGCGGTGATAATGCCGTCATGAGGCACAGGCTCGCCAATGAGGACCGGGTCGAACTGCGGACGAATGCGATCAGCCTTCGGAGCGACCATGAGCATCTCGCTGAACGGCGTGTTCGTGAAGGTGATGACCGCATGGTGCGAATACACGGAGGAGCCATGAGGAACCACCAGCTGGCCATGCGACTTCGCCAAAGCGGCGATCTCGCACAGCGAGGTGATGCCGCCGCACCAGCCGACATCCGGCTGCAGGATGTCAACGCCGGCCTCGCACAGTTCCTTGAACGCCATGAGGTTACCGGTGTGCTCGCCCGTGGTCATCATCATGCCCTTCGGCATATTGGGCTTGAGCTTACGATAGCTTTCAACATCAGCCGGCGGGAAGCACTCTTCGAGCCACTTGAGCTTGTAAGGCTCAGCCGCCTTTGCGAGCTTCGTAGCGTAATTAACGTCCTGGCTCATCCAGCAATCGAACATCAGCCAGAAATCATCGCCGACCTTCTCACGCATGCCCTTAAGACGCTCGATATCCTTGTGGATGCCCTCGTCACCAAAGGCAGAGCTCCAATGCGTCGTCATCTTGCCGCCGATAAAGCCCAGTTTCTTCGCCAGATCAGGACGATCGCCGGTCGCATAGAAGTGAATCTCATCGCGCACCGCGCCACCGAGAATCTTGTAAACGGGCAGACCAATGACCTTGCCGTAAAGATCCCACAGCGCCAAGTCGACGCAGGAAATCGTGTTCATCACAACACCGCCGCCACCGGAATAGAACCAAGTGGAATTGAGCATCTGGTCGTGAATCAGCTTGATCTGATCAACGCGCTTGCCCTCAACAAAGCGGTTCAGATGCTTCTCGACGATGAAGCAGCCAACCTGTCCTGCCGTTGAGATGGCAAAACCTTTGGTCCCATCGGAAGCCTCAACCACGACCACCAGCGTGCCCAGCACGTTAAGGCCGAAGGACTGACGAGACTGCTCGTATTCCTTATACTTGCTCATCGGGGTCGCAATATGGTTGTCAATCCAATGGCCCTTGGGCTGATCGTGGTAATCGCCACCACCTTGCCCTTGGATCTTGGCAGCGGCACCACCCATACTGTAGGCTCTAATCGCCGTAATTGTTGGTAGCTTCATTGCTGCTTTTAGCGACATATCTGTCTCCTTCGTAGACGTTACAGAACAGCCTCCATACCGTTCTGCATTGCACAGCCCCGCTTTAGCTACACGTGGCGGAGCCGTCAATTGCCACTATAAGATTCACGAATCGGCCATCCCGATATATGAACGGCCCCTCATCCAACGGGATAAGCAAACCGCACTTTTCCCCATATTCTTTAATGTAACCTAAATCACATTTGTTCACATACCGGGACGACCTTCAGCCCCTACATACGATGGTGGCAACAGGGAGAACAGGCTTAACTCATTTATGGTCATCATCAGACTATATTGCGCGCAATGTCGCGTAACCATTTAACTCAACCGAGGCCTGAACTTTTTGTTGTGTAAATGTTCGATTTGCCATGCAACAGGGAGGTTTATATGGCGGAAACAAACGTTTCAGCGAAGAGACAGGGAAAACCGAAAGAAGACAAGCAGGCAGAGCTGACTCGAATCATCAGCAAGACTGCGCGGCATCTTGTTCCGTTCCTGCTACTGATGTATGTTATGGCGTTCTTCGACCGCAGCAACATCAGTTATGCACAGCAGTCATATATGGCAGACACAGGGCTGACCGCCCAAGGATACGCATTGGGTTCAGGCATGTTCTTCGTCATATACGCGTTCCTCGGCACACCGGCGAACCTGATGTTGCGCAAGGTCGGCGCACGTAAATGGTTGACGATACTGACCATCGTTTGGGGCATCGTCGGCGCTTCGATGGCGTTTACCAACGGCACCTCTTCCTTCATCATCGTTCGAGTACTGCTGGGCGTGGCTGAAGCCGGATTCTTCCCGGGCGCGATTTATCTGACCACTATCTTCTTCCCGAAGAAACAGCAGGACGAGATACGCGGCCTCTTCTATATGGGCGTTCCGATAGCCATGGTCATAGGCGCCCCGCTTTCTGGCCTCCTGCTGCAGATGCACGGCCTGGGCGGAAAGCCAGGCTGGTTCTGGATGTTCCTCATTGAAGGCATTCTCGCTATTTTCGTCGGCTTTGCCGCTTGGTATTGCCTTGACGATTCGCCGCGCGTAGCACGCTATCTCACACACGATGAAGGCGAGTTGCTCGCTGACACCATTGAAGAGGAAGCGAATTCCGGCGAGGTCAAGACCGAGTCCAGCATGTCTGGAGCCGTCAAGTCCTGGCGCGTATGGGTTCTTTCCATCGTCTATTTCATGATTCAGGTTGGCGTCTACGGAATCACCTTCTACCTGCCCACCCAGGTTTCCGGGCTTATCGGCAAGAAAGTCGGCATGACCGTCTCGCTTATTTCAATGATTCCGTGGGCTTGCGCACTTTTGGGAACCTGGCTGCTTCCGAAGATTTCTTCGAAGTATGGCCATCATCCCCAGTTTGTGGCGCTTATCCTGCTCATCACCGGACTGGCCATCGCGCTTTCGCCATTCGTCCCGCCGGTGCTTGCCATTGTGTGCCTCTGCTTTGCGGCGACCGGCGTTGTGGCTTCGCAACCGATCTTCTGGAGGATGCCCACCGAGCTGTTCACCGGCGCCGCTCTCGCCGGCGGTATCGGCATGGTCAATATGGTTGGTAATTTCGGCGGATTCTTCGCCCCGAACCTCCGCGTTTGGTTCGATACGCTGTTCGGCACCCTTGGCTCCGGTAAGGCGGGCCTTGTAGCGCTCGGTTCCTTCGTTCTGGTAGGCGCTTTGCTTTCCTGGATCGTAGGATTGTCAGAACGGAAGCCGAAGAAGGAAGCTGCCTCGAAGTAAATAGCCGAACCTTAAAAATCGAGACACAATGACCAACAATCGGCCGGTCAACGTCAACTAGTCAATGCTGACTGGCCGAAAGGTCTGCAAGATTCAAACCTATCTCAATCAAACCAATGGCCTGTGGCTTTTGGAAACGCACATAATCGTGCAATATCCAAAAACCACAGGCCATTTTTTACTTTCCAAATTCATCGGTTTACGGTTCCGGTCATTCCTATTTCATTGAGGTGACAGCAATCACCAATCAGTCGAAATAGTTGCTCCAGACGACCAATGAACGCGGATCGACGAACGGATCGGAATGCGGCGAATCGTCGCCGGGCTTTGCGGCATGACGGGGCTTGTGGGCAGCGCCTTGTTCCTGCGATGCGTCGGCTCCGGTTCCAGCTGCGTCCGATTGCGCATTCGAAACATGGGGATTGACGGCATCGTTGGCATAGTACGGGCGACCGGGAAGCTCACGGGTATGCGCCTGTACCTCGTGACGCCAGCGACGGGCCTGACGAGAGCGCTGAATCTCGGTGATGTCACCGTCGGAATCGGCCGCGAAAATACTTGAACCGCGCGGGCGTTCAAGACGCTTCACCTCGCGCCGCAGTTGGCGGTTCTCCTCCTGCAGGTCGAGGATACGCGAAATGCCGGCGAGGTTGATGCCGTCTTCCTGGCTCATCCGCTGAGCCTCGGCGAGCTTGTGCACATCGCGCAGGGAGTAGCGGCGGGCGCCGCCTTCCGTTCGCTGCGGAACAATAAGCCCCTGACGATCGTACTGACGCAGGGTCTGGGGATGGATGTTGGCCAGCTGCGCGGCACGGCCGACGCTGAAAACCGGCAGGTCGATATCAAAACCGACGTCGTCGGCACCGTCCAAATCAGCACGCTGCTCGACCAGCGCAACGGCGCATAATCCATACAGCGCCTGTACTTCACGAGAAATCCGAGCCATCACATTCACCTCCGCTCGTCGTTGTCTGTCACTTCATTCATAACGTATGACGCTGACCTCTTTATTCGCCAATGTCATACAAAATGCCTAGCCAACCCAGAACTGCTTAATTGACCTATCCGCAGATATCCTAGATACTCACGAATAGGCCAATCAAACAGCCTATCGCTTGACTTGATGAATACGACCAATCGTCGCGATCCATCAAATCAATACGTCAACCACACATTTCAGCCGGCACCTGAACCAAACCAACGGTTCTTCAACCGGTCATTTCATTGTCGGGTTCGACAGCCGATTCACAACTAACCGACCGTCAAACCATTTCCGCAAAATTCAAGCCGAATATCACTCATCTCTACCCGGTTTTGCTGTAGCCTCAGCCGCGCGAATCACTCGCGCTCTTTGGCCACCTCGTCGACGAACTCACCGGAATTCTTGTCGAATTCCTTGGCGTCGTGCTTCTGCGCCATGCTGGGCCTGCTCGGCACGCGAATCTCCACGCGCCCGACCAAGTCACCATCACGACCAGGAACACCCTTGCCGCCGACACGAACCTCGGTGCCGCTCGACGTACCGGCCGGCACGCGGAACGTCACTTCGTTGCCGTCGAAGTCGAGCGCCTTGACGCGGGCGCCGGCAACGGCCTCGCCGATGGTCACCGGCAACGGCATCACGATGTTGTTGCCGTCGAGGCTGAACTTCGTGTCGTTCTTCACGTGGATCTGCAGGTACATATCGCCTGCGCGCCCGCCGTTGGAGCCGAGCTTGCCCTTGCCGGGAAGCCGGATCTTCTGCCCGTCCTTGACGCCGGCCGGGATGTGGGTCTTGAACTTGCGTCCGCCTGCTTTGAGCGAAACGGTCGCGCCCTTCACGGCCTGACGGAAGGTCAGCGTGATCTTCGAGTTACGGTCCTCGCCGCGCACCGGTTCCTGCGGTTCGCGGTAGGTACTCGACCCGCCGCCGAAACCGCCACCGTAAGGCGAGCCTGCTCCCGCATAGCCGCCGGCACCCTGGCCAGCCGCGTTGCCGAACATCGAGAAGATGTCGTTCAAGTTGGTCGGACCGCCGCCGGAGGTCGAGAAACGAACCCCGCCGGGGCCGCCCGCGCCGCCGCCGAACATCGAACCGAAGATGTCGGAGAAGTCGGAGGCTCCGCCGCCAAATCCGCCTTGTCCGGAACCGCCGGCGAACCTTGCGCCGCCGCCCGCGAACTGGCGGATAGCGTCGTACTTGCGACGCTGGTCCTCGTTGTTGAGCACATCGTAGGCCTCCGAGATGTCCTTGAACTTCTCCTCGGCCTCTTTGGTCTTGTTGAGATCGGGATGATACTTACGCGCGAGCTTGCGGTAAGCCTTGGTGATCTCCGCGCTCGTCGCGTCCTTGGAGACGCCGAGCACCTTGTAAAAATCTTTATCTAGCCATTCATTCTCAGCCATATCACTGCCCTCCTTCTCGGGCTAAGCCGATACATTCCCTGCAACGACTTTACAAACGATAAGTGCGACCCTCCGGCCACGCGGGGAATCGCACTCTACGTATTACGTCATTGCGGAAACCCGCTAGGCCTTCGGGGAAGCCACCACCACACGGGCGGCCCGGATCACCCGGTCGCCGATGCGATAGCCCGCCTCTACGACGGTGTCCACAGTCTCTTCGGTCGCGTTGGCGTCCGGTTTGTGAAGTATCGCCTCGTGTTTGGTCGGATCGAAGGTTTCGCCCTTCTTGCCGAACTTCTCCACGCCGAATTTCTCGAACGCCTTGTCGATCTTGTTGGCAACGGCGGCGAACGAATCGTCCAGATCGCTGTGCTCGCGGATGCGGTCGATGTCGTCGAGAGCCGGGAGCAACGCGGTCAGCACATCGATGATGCCATGCTGGCGGAAGATCTCCTGCTCTTTCTTGGAGCGGTTGCGGAAGTTGACGAATTCGGCACGCTCGCGTTGGAGCGCATCGAGGTAGTCCGCGGCTTCCTTCTTCGCCTGCCCGAGCGGTGTCAGCGTGTTCTCGCCGTCCTTGCCATCGGCAGTGTCGGTCGCATCAGCCTTGTTTGCGTCGCCGGTTGCTTTGTCGCCGTTAGTAGCGTTAGCGGCAGCTGCGGCACCGGCAGCATTGACCTGACTATTGTCAGCACCAGCCTGACCAGTACCCGCCTGCGCGGAAGCGTCGTTCACATTCGTATTGTCGTTGTTGTTGGCAGCTGAAGCGGCAGTACCATCTGGGTTCTGCTTCGCCTCGTCGTCGGCCTTGTCATTCGACTGTTCGGAGCTCATTGTTTCACCCGCCTTTTCGCCGGTTGCACCGGCGCTAGTCTGCTCGGGTTCGGCCGGATTGGCCCCATCGGGGGACCCGCCGAATCCCTCACCCGGCGCATTGAACCCAGCCATCGAGTTGAGCCATGCGTCGTCGGGATCCGGCAGATCCTTCAGATAGTCGTCCTTATCGAACCCGGACATAATTACTTGTTGTCCTTCTTGTCGTCATCGTCGTCAACGACCTCGGCGTCAACCACGTCGTCGTCATCGGACGAGGACGAGCTGGAGCCTGCCGCACCGGCAGCACCGGCACCTGCGGCGCCAGCGGCACCCTCGGCACCCTGCTGCGCATAGAGCGCCTGACCGATCTTCTGCGAGGAAGTGGTCAGCTTCTCCTGCGCGGCCTTGATCTTGTCGATATCGTCGCCTTTCAGGGCTTCCTTCAGGTCGTTGACATCGGCCGTGACTTCCTTGACCACATCATCGGAGAGCTTGGCCTTGTTGTCGTTGACCATCTTCTCCATCTGATAGGCGAAGGATTCGGCGGTGTTGCGGGTATCGGCCTCTTCCTTGCGCTTCTTGTCGTCGGCCTCGTGGGCTTCGGCTTCCTTGACCATGCGGTCGATCTCGTCCTTCGGCAGGGCGGATCCGCCGGTGATGGTCATGGACTGTTCCTTGCCGGTGCCCTTGTCCTTGGCGGAAACGTGCACAATGCCGTTCGCGTCGATGTCGAAGGTGACCTCGATCTGCGGGACGCCACGCGGAGCCGGAGCGATGCCGGTCAGCTCGAAGGTGCCCAGCGGCTTGTTGTCGCGGGCGAACTCGCGCTCACCCTGATAGACCTGAATCAGCACGGAAGGCTGGTTGTCTTCAGCGGTCGAGAAGACCTCGCTGCGCTTGGTCGGGATGGCGGTGTTGCGGTCGATGAGCTTGGTCATGATGCCGCCCTTGGTCTCGATGCCGAGGGAAAGCGGGGTGACGTCGATCAGCAGGACATCCTTGCGGTCGCCCTTGATGACGCCGGACTGCACCGCGGCGCCGATCGCCACGACCTCATCCGGGTTGACGGACTGGTTCGCGGCCTTGCCACCGGTGAGTTCCTTGACGAGTTCCTTGACGGCCGGCATACGGGTCGAGCCGCCGACGAGGACCACGTGGTCGATCTCGGAAACCGAGATGTTCGCATCGTGCAGCACGTTGTTGAACGGCGTGCGGCAACGGCCGAGCAGGTCGGAAGTCATTTCCTCGAAGTGGGCGCGGGTCAGCGTCTCGTCGAGGTGGACAGGCGTTCCGTCGGGGGTCATGGCCAGATACTGCATCGAGATGTTGGTCTCGGTGGAGCTGGAAAGTTCCTTCTTGGCCTGTTCCGCGGCTTCCTTCAAGCGCTGCAGAGCGATCTTGTCCTTGGACAGGTCGACGCCGTACTTGTTCTTGACTTCGCTGACGAGCCAATCGATGATCTTCTGATCCCAATCGTCGCCGCCGAGCTTGTTGTCGCCGTTCGTGGCCTGCACCTGAATGGTGGAGAAGCCGTCGTCGTCCTTGCCGATCTCCAGCAGGGACACATCGAAGGTGCCGCCGCCGAGGTCGAAGACCAGGATGCGTTCGTCTTCCTTGCCCTTTTCAAGGCCGTAAGCGAGTGCCGCAGCCGTCGGCTCGTTGATGATACGCAGCACGTTGAGGCCTGCGATCTTGCCGGCGTCCTTGGTCGCCTGACGCTGTGCGTCGTTGAAGTATGCGGGGCAGGTGATGACCGCGTCGGTCACCGGTTCGCCCAGGTACGCCTCGGCGTCCCTCTTCAACTTCATAAGAATCTGTGCGGAAATCTCCTGCGGAGTCCACTTCTTGCCATCGATATCCACCGACCAGTCAGTGCCCATGTGGCGCTTGACCGAGCTGATGGTGCGGTCGACGTTGGTCACGGCCTGACGCTTGGCGACCTCGCCGACGAGAATCTCGCCGGACTTGCTGAACGCGACCACCGACGGGGTGGTGCGAGCGCCCTCGGCGTTCACGATGACCGTGGGTTCGCCGCCTTCGAGCGTTGCGATGCAAGAGTTTGTGGTACCCAAATCAATACCTACTGCACGTCCCATATTCGTATCTCCTTATTCGTTACGTTTCACATCTGTTCGCTCGGGTCCGGAAGCCGTGCCGAGACTTTCATTTCTCGTTCGCGGCCCGTATCCAGGTTCGCACCTGATTGATGTTCCAAAACCTGAGCCTACTTCACTCAACTTTGTATTGTCAAATTATATTCCCAAATTGAAGAAAAAACTTGAGTCTTTTTGGCTCAAGTTTTTGAAATCGGAGATTTATTCGTCATGAAACGTTGGAATTCCAAGGATTTAATAGATAAATCAAAAATCATACCTTGGTAGAAATCTGAAACTCACGCAAAAGCATCGATTCGCCATACAGAGGCCTTTATCAACTTGATTCCAGTTCGATACGACATGCGCTCCGCCCATTGGGCGGAGCGCACATTAATCACCGATGCTGCCAACCATGGCCTGGCTGTTGGGTTGGTGGGAGACGATCACCATTCCCTATCGTCACAATATGGGGATTCGGCACAGCTCCTCCCCTCGGTCCAACCTCAATATAAGAACCAGGTTGATGATTATCCTCACCGGGCTTGTATACTTCTGTCATGTTGACTCCTATTTAGTCAAAAGCCTATGGGAATCAAAAGAGGGCTTGACATACTTCATTCCGCTCTTGCTGCAACATGTTTATGTGCTTTAAAATCGCTTAAACACGCACGACACCCATGGGCCAATTTTGCGACTTCGGCCTACTGGAACAGGCCGAAGTTTTTTATTATCCGACCCGCCACAGCATGCCAAGTCGTTAGCAATAACAATACCACAAAAATACAATTTGGGACATTAATTCTAAAATTGGGACAAAATTGAGTAAAATTATGCTATAATTATCTTAGTTATAAACAATCTCTAAACGCAGGAATTAGGTGAAACGCAATGAAGAAACGTGACGTGCTCAATCTCATCAGATATTATTCAGAGCACAACGATGCCGCATTCAGAAACGAGGCATACAACATTGCTAAAGATTTCGATCACTCCGGAGACTCTCAGCTAGCGGAGTACATCATAGCGCTGCTTTCCGGCACAAACACTTTTGTACCACAATCGACAGAATCCGATGTTCACTCAGGTTTTCTTAACAAATTGCCGGTTGTGAAAACATCGTTACCTTTACCAACAGCCATAGCACAGGATATTCAAGGACTAATTAACGCTATAGGTCGAAACGTTGGTATTCATCGCTTTCTTTTCCATGGCCCTGCAGGAACCGGTAAAACCGAATCGGTTAAACAAATATCATCAATCCTGCAGCGCGAACTTTACGTTGTTGATTTCAGCGCGATGATTGATAGCCGACTTGGCCAGACAGCAAAAAATATCACCAGCCTCTTTGCGGAAATCAACAGCTTCACACAACCGGATAGAACGGTAATTTTATTTGATGAAATTGACGCATTAGCTCTAGACCGCGTGGATTCCCATGACGTGCGCGAAATGGGCCGAGCAACTTCGACATTGCTTACACAGATGGACAACCTGCCTGAGAACATCGTTTTATTCGCAACCACTAATCTGTTTAGCAAATTCGACAAAGCATTTATTCGTAGATTTGATGCGGTTATTGATTTCGGTCGATACACGAAAAGCGACCTTTCTGATGTGGCCACAAATATCATGAATGACTATGCGGGGCAATTCTCCTTTATAGGCAAGAACATCCGCCTGTTTAAAAAAATTATGAATCTTGCACCGAAACTTCCCTATCCCGGCGAGATGAAAAACATCATTCGCTCCTCGATTGCATTTAGCAAACCAGGAGACGAATTCGATTATCTCCGCCGAATCTATACCTCATTAATCCCAAACGGAAATGCCGTACTCACCGATCCTCAAAAACTCAGAGCACAAGGATTCACTGTACGGGAAGTAGAAACACTAACGGGCATTCCAAGAAGCACTGTATCGCGAGAAACGAAGAGAGGTAAGAATGAATAACATCCTTCGCCTTAAAGGCACGTTACATCGTGGAAACGGCTCGGCACCTGGGCCGGCACACCTACCTGCTCATGAAAAAGTGACTGCCGATGAAATACTCCAGAAAAAGCGGCAACTACTTTCAGTACTCAAGTTCTGGCAGGCGCAACGAATAAACATAGATCCACTCGTCGAAGTCCATTATCGTACTGTCGTAGCAAAAAGCAATCGCATTAAAAAACTGCTTTCTTACCCGAACCACCTCGCAAGCACTTCAATTGTTGGTGCCACCTTTGAGGGGCCAGAAGAAAATCCAAATCACGTCATCACGTATTGCGTGCCATTAACGGCAATCGAGTCAACAATTATCGACTTGCAACGCTGTGCTGATACGCTCAATGTGTACGGCAAAGAAATAACCGCTACTGAACTCAGCGAAATCACTAAAAACGGCCTATCAACGTCGGCAAGCCGGTTTGGCCTGAGCAAGTCATCTTTTGCGCAAATCATATGCGACGTACATGCTATCAACAGATTCGACGTCAAAAGCGAAGCGCCAGAAAATAGCCACTCATCCTTAGTTACCATTTATGACACGAAAAAAGAAACCGTGCAGCTTCTTAATGAGCTAGGCCTTGATATTATCGACGCGAACCTCCTTGACAAGACGACAATAAATCTGCGGCCCGATCAATATGATATCCTTCGGGCAAAAGCCCCATATCTCGTTGCCATGTCGTTGCAAGATATTACAGAGTTCAAATTCGAAAAGAGCACAAACGGACAACGTTCCACACTAGAAATTCCAGAGCCTAAAAATGAGCCCATCATCGGCGTCATTGATACATGCTTTGACAAAACCGTATATTTCAAGAATTGGGTCGAATACCATGACGAACTCAATCCAGAATTCGATAAAAATCAAAGAGACTATCGTCATGGTACCGAAGTCTCATCAATCATCGTTGACGGGCCACATTTAAATCCAGAACTTGATGATGGTTGTGGCCGTTTCCGCGTACGACATTTTGCTGTTGCAACCGCTGACAAGAACAGCTCCTTCACTATATTCAAGTCAATCCAACGCATCGTTGCTCAAAATCAGGATATTAAAGTATGGAATTTAAGTCTAGGCTCCATATATGAAGCACCCACAAATTTCATCTCACCTGAAGCAGCACTCCTCGATGAGTTGCAAAATCGTTATGACGTGATTTTCGTCGTTGCAGGTACTAACAAACTGCCAGGAGATGACCCGAACCGTCCAAAACGGATAGGTTCACCTGCAGATTCAATCAACTCAATTGTTGTCAATTCCTCATCAAGCCTGAACGAGCCTGCAAGCTATACACGAGAAGGTCCCGTCCTCCAATTCTTCAGGAAACCAGACATTTCCTGTTTTGGCGGAGACAATTCAGATCGCATGGCAGTTTATTCGCCCGATGGCATCACTACAACTGCCGGAACCTCGTTTGCGGCACCTTGGATCGCCAGGAAAATGGCTTTCTTAATACAGACCATGGGATTGTCTCGTGAAATAGCAAAAGCACTCCTCATCGATTCAGCTTCAGCATGGGGAAGTGTCAATACCAACAGAACAAAACTCGGCTACGGAATCGTCCCACGGAAAATTCAGGACATATTAAAAACACCAGCCAACGAAATACGATTTGTCATAGAAGGCACAGCTAAAACCTTCGAAACATCAAACTATCGCATCCCGGTTCCAATAACAGATGACAAATATCAATACACTGCTCGCGCAACTTTGTGCTATTTCCCAAAATGTAGCCGGCAGCAAGGAGTGGACTATACGGACACCGAACTCGATTTCCATTTTGGAAGAGTCAAGAAAAACGGCATCGATTCTCTCGACCAAAACGTCCAAGGCGACCCTGGAGCAAAAGTATATGAGGGATCGGCACGTCAACTGTATCGAAAATGGGACAATGTCAAACATCTAAGTGATGTTGAAAAAAGCCGTTTTATACCTCGAAAAATTTTAGGACAACCATATTGGGGATTCAAAATACGGTCAACAACACGTTCTGATACTCAGGAAAAAAGAGACCTACGATTTGGAATCGTGGTCACTCTGAAGGAGATGAAAGGACGTAACCGAATCGATGAGTTCATTCAGACGTGTCAGCTTCAACCTGAACCATGGATTGTGAACGAAATTGACATGAATACCGGTATTGAGCTCTATCAGCAATCTGAAGCTGAAATCGACTTTGATGAGCACGATGATGAAACTGGAGATACGGACTAAAAACAAACTTATACATGCAAGGCCCCATGAAAGTCACTCATGCGAAACATCATGAAATTCCGGGGTCAATTCATTTAAGAGGACGAAGTTTGCCGAAGCCAACTTACGCTAACCCGCAGTCACCAAATACCGTACATACCTACTAGATTTCCTTTGGCAACCATGGGTTAGGCTGAGCGTACAACAGCGAAAAACATCCATCCACGCGGGCGCTCTTCTATGGACGAATCAATCCAAACCGCCAAACAGTCGCATCTCATAACCATCTATAGTGATACGCCATGAGTCCAAGGATGCCACCTATGACGGCAGCCACCACCACGACCACGGCAAACACCTTCCACTGATTTTCCCATCGCTGCCAAGGCTTTCGGGAGGAACGGTCGATATCCTCACCGGCAAGATATGCCTTAAGTTCCTTATACGTAACGATGTCGATATCTCGCGACAGCCGGTAGCTGGCACCCCCCAATCCGCAACTCAGCGCCAATAGCAATATGCCCGTACCCATCAACCACCACCACTCCAACCTCGGGCAGACCGCGAAAGCGACACCCAGCATCACTAAGCCGACAATGAGTGCGATCCACCCTGCCGTGTTTAACATCACCAGCTGTCGCCCATTGCGCTTGATTTCCTCGTTCATGGTTTCCACATCTCCTTTGACCAGTTCGTCCAGTGTGATGCCGAAAAGATTGCCGAGAA
The DNA here is from genome assembly GCF_029392015.1 of Bifidobacterium sp. ESL0728. Lineage (NCBI taxonomy): Bacteria > Bacillati > Actinomycetota > Actinomycetes > Bifidobacteriales > Bifidobacteriaceae > Bifidobacterium > Bifidobacterium sp. ESL0728. The sequence goes on along the minus strand of NZ_CP113925.1, from coordinate 289,590 downwards.
GCAAGAGGTTCTGCACATCGGGATAGGTGCGGCCGGTCTCCCAGTTCGAGACCGTCTGACGCGAGACGAAGATCTTGCCCGCAAGGTCGTCCTGAGACAGGCCCATCGCCTCACGATGGTCACGAATCTGACCACCCAACTGCATCTCGACCGCCATCGTACTTCACCGTTCCTTATCCCAAAACAGAAGATTGCCATTGCCAGACTGCACCGAACCGCTCGCACGCATAACCAGTCATGTGAGTTCCTCAAGCTTCTGCAATCACCTTTAGCTTACAGAATCAGGATGGAACAGACACGGCCAACTGTGGAATCCGTTACGAGCATTCAGTCGGCTCAGCCAATTCACCGGCAACCGTTCCGGCAATCCCAACGTAATCCAACGCGCCCGGACGCACCAAGCCAGAACGCGAAAAATCCCTGCCAAAAGTCTTTGACATGGCGGAATTTCAACGATTCTGAGATGTCTTTTCAAAAGCGGCCATCACCAACCAACGAATTACATAATCCGAAACCGTCAATTTGCATAAAACGAAACCGACAACTTGCATAAGCCCTAATTGACAATTTGCATAGTTCGAATTTAACAATCTACATAGTCTGAATTGACAGATTTACATAATTTGAATTTTACAATTTGCATAACTTGAACTGACAGATTAACATAATTCCTACTGACAGATTTGCATAAGTTCTAATCGTCAATCTGCATAATTTCTATTGACAGATTATCATAACTTGAACTGACAGATTTGCATAATCCGAATTGACAGATTAACATAATTTCTGCTAACAGATTTACATAATCCGAATTGACAGATTATCATAAGAAAGTGCGACCATGATTCCTCGATTGCTCACCGAAGAAGCCAAGAAAATGGCAACCTGGTTCCCTATCGTCTCCGTCATGGGGCCACGCCAATCAGGAAAATCAACCTTGCTCCGCAACGCATTTCCCGACTACACCTACCTCAATCTCGAACTCGGACGCTTACGGGATTCGGCCAATACAGACCCTGAAGGGTTTATGGTCACGCAACCAGTACACTCATTCATCGATGAGATGCAATACGCGCCCGATTTGTTCCCAGAAATGCAAGCAGTCTCGGACGAGCGCCACGAAACCGGACAATATCTGATTTCCGGATCGCAGAATTTTCTAATGAACAAAAACATTACGGAATCGCTGGCCGGCAGAGTGGGAATTCTGGAATTGCTGCCGCTCAGCTACAAAGAAGCCCAAGGGGTTCCAAGCGTTCCAAGCGTCGACGAATTCACCTTCCGAGGCGGGTACCCGCATCTTTATGAAACAGACGTGCCGGAAGGTACGTTCTATTCAAGCTATCTGTCAACATACGTCCGCCGCGACGTGAGTACACTTTCCAATATCCGCGATTTTTCATCATTCGAGACGTTCCTGAGGCTTTGCGCACAGAGTTCCGGCGAATTACTGAACACGACGCATCTCTCCAGGGAATCACAAATATCGTTGAACACCGCGAAAGGGTGGCTGAATATCCTCGCAGCCAGTTATATCGTGTTTCTGCTGCCGCCGTATTTTTCGAACGCGCGCAAACGACTGACGAAGACGCCAAAGCTCTATTTCTACGACACGGGTTTGCTCTGCTATCTGCTCGGCATCCGCAACGTCGACGAACTGATTCGACATCCGAAGCGCGGAGCCGTGTTCGAGAACCTCATCATCGAGGAGACGCTTAAACGCGGGTTCAACGCCAACAGCGAATCGAGGCTCTATTTTTATCGTGATTCCAATGGCGTGGAAGTCGATCTGATGGACATGACGGATTCACTTTCGCCGCAGCTCATAGAGATCAAGTCCGGCATCACACCGCGCGACGATTTCTTCCGCCACTTGAAAACCGTCGGTCGTGACCTCGATATCCCGATCGAGCAACGACAGGTCGTTTATCGCGGCAAGTCAAGTTTCCGCACCCCCAACGGCCGGTTCGTATCGGCTAAGGATTATCTGCTGAAATAGATTCAACACGAAAACCTGTAAAATCTTTAGCCTGATGAGATTCCGAAGTCTAGCAATCGGTAGAGCGCACAAATCCGTTATACTTTTATAGAAGTCAAAAAGGAATACGGGCTATGAATAAATACCTGATTCCTACTTGTGGGGCAGCGTCATTCGTGACGGATGCCCCACAAGTTTATGCAGTCAAACTTTCCAAATAATCCGAAACCATAGATACTGCTCTATCTATCGCCGGTTCTTGAAGAAGGCGAAAAGCTGGGTGCTGCGGATGGAGGTCAGACCGACGGCGGTGCCCAGTTGCGCGGTCAGAAGGGCGGCGATCAGCGGCGGGAGCTGTACGAGCGTGAAGGTGACGGCATTGGCTCGACCGGACATGGCGGTTGCGGCAAACATGGACGCGGCGACACACAATAGCACCGCGGGCACGCTCCACCCAAGGGTTTCTAGGGCGAAAATGACATGGAGGCCACGTCGCGGCAGACCCATGTGCAGGTCGTCGGCAATCTCAACCTTGCGCATGCGTACGGCGAAAAGCGCGATGACGAATGCCAGCAACGGAGTAAGAGCCAGCATGAAACGGCTTGACCGCGCGTTGTATTGCGCATTGAGATCGGCGGAAGTGCCCAGCGAAACGTTAGCTTGGCGAATCTGTGAGCTGGGTATGCCGCCGGGATAAGCGAACCACGCGGTGTTGATCAGGTCTTTGGCGCTGGGATTGCTGGGGTTGACGCTCGCCCAGCACTCGTCCCACGGTTCGTCCCAGCTTGTGGAGGTGGAGGTGATGACGGAGTAGGCGATGCGCTGGTCGCGACCGTCTTCGGGCCACGGGAATATTCCAGCGATATGCATGACACCTTGATTGCTGGGCAGGCTATCGCCTTGACGGACTTTGAGCGTATTCGCCAGCTGATCGGATATCCACACGCCTGACGAGGCCGAATCACTGTTCGAGAATCTGACACCAAGTACATCCGCCATCGACGGCGTTACATCCCATTGATCAAGCTGCACACTCGGCATGGCATCGAGAGTGACATCATCGTCTTCGCGCAGGGCACCGGCCGACTGGATGGGATGGGTGCGTTTCCCGTTCGCGCCTTTGCCCGACGCCTCAGTAAGCGCACCGCAGGAAACCGGGTTGATCTCCTGCTCCTGCGCGAGGATATGGATGGACGAGCCGCTCGAAACCCATTGCCGGGCCTGATGCTGCAGGCCTGCCACAGTGTTGAGGTCGAACATAGTCACCACGATGGCGAGCACGGCCAGAATCGCAAGGCAACTGATGGTGCGCGAGGTGCCGGAAGTGATGTCGCGCCAAGCCTCCGAGAAAATGCTGGAACGTTTCATGCCTGCTCCTTACGCTCTTCGTGGTTTTCATGCCACGCAAGGTCGATGACCCTGCTGCAGGCCGCGCGGGTGTTGGGGTCGTGGGTGGCGATAACGACGATGGTGTCGCCAGTCGCCAAGCCGGTCAAGGTCGCGTCGACGTCGCTGGCGGTGCGCTGGTCGAGTTGGGCGGTGGGTTCGTCGACCAACAGCAGCCCGGGCTTGCTGGCTACGGCACGGGCGAGCATAAGACGTTGGGCCTCGCCGCCGGAGAGTTCGCGGAATTGTCGGTCGGCCAAATCGGCCAGATGGAATGTGGTCATGATGTCCATCGCTTCATCGACAGCCTGCTCGCGTTCGTAACCCCGCCCGAGCAGCGGCTGGACGACGTGGTCAAGCGCGGTTCGGCGAGGCATGCCGTGCGGGTTCTGGAACACCCACCGAACGCTGCTGATATTGTGGCGCTCGACCTGCCCTTCGGCCGGTTTAGCAAATCCCGCGACGATTGAAAGCAGCGTGGATTTCCCTGAACCGGAGGGTCCGCACAACCCGATGGCCTCCCCTGGTCTCAGTGTGAAATCAAGGTCTCTGAACAGCCAAGGCCCGTCGCCAAAGCGATGTCCCAAATGCTCCCCGACAACCGCAGGTTCACCCGCATCATCGGCAATGTCGGAAGAGGAATCGGTCACATTGGTTTCATTCGCAACAGCAAAAGGGACGACGGCATCCTCAGCTTTGGTATTCCGAAGGAGATTTACAGTATCGGCTGGTTGCGTACGAGAGCTGTCGGGTTTCTTGGCCGAATCATTTCCGCTCGAATCATCCTCAGATATGTTGGTATTCTCAGATATCGCAGTATTTCCAGGACCTATGTCTGAAGAAGAATCCGTATCGTTAACGCCATCGGTCACACCTGCAACTTCGCCGACGCTCTTAGTATCGTCTGCAACCGCAGGCTCATCAGATAATAACCGTGCAGAATCCCCGGCCATTATTCCGTATCCTTTTGGGTGCCTTGCACGTCGGTTTTCCCGTCTCGCAAGTTAGCCGAAGCGGAACCATCCTTCAAATCGCTCATATCACCCTGTTTATCAACGCCGTTGCCGCTGCTGCCTGACTTGCCGCCCTTATCCGCTTTGCCCGCGGTGCATTTCACGCCATCAAGGCGATGGCCGAGCACGACCTTGCCGATCGGCGTCTTACCGTCGGAAGGCTGGACGAGCGTGGCTCCCAGCGCGGAACCGATGACATTGACCGGTATGGCTTTCTTCCCATCGGGCGAGACGCAAGCGGTTTCGCCATCCTGCCCGACGATGGCCGACGGCGGCACCTTCATGGTTTCGATGGGTTTTTCTAGGGCCAGCAAACCGTTCGGTTTCTTGCTTTTGTCAGCCAAGCTGTCCTGATACTCTTGGCTGGCGGAAATCTTGCTAAGGAATGTTGCGTCCGTAATACGTCCGTCCACTTTGTCAAGTCCTATCGTGACGTCAAACAGCGAGAACGTACGCCGCCCTGCCCGCAGCCCGGTTGGAGGCCGAAAGGTGACGGCGGTCAGCTGGCCACCGACCTTCATCACTTCGACATCCGGCGAAAGCGCCGCGTTCAGATCCACGGAACATTGCGTAGGAACGACCGTGGATTCGGGAATCCACACCACATCTTCGGGTCCGATCGATCCGCCGGCATTGGAAATTCCTGCATGTTTGAGCAGTTGGGAGACGCCATTGGCGGTCGATTTGCCGTAGACGCCATTACCGTCCGCAGAATAGCCCAGCAACGAGAGCTCACGCTGTAATGCGGCAACATCCGCGCCGGAAGCGCCCGACGAAACCGACCTATACAGCGGAGTATCGGTATGCAACGCGATAATCGGCTTGCCGTCTACCGACATCAGCTTGTCGCCGGAATGAACCGCCTGACCGGCCTTGCACGATGATTCACTGACCGTCCCCGAGGTTTTCGCGGTGACCGAACGCACGGGACTGGTCTCAAACGTTACCGCGGGCACCGTGATCTTGTCTTCATACGTCTGCCTCGTGGCTTTCACCATATCCGGCGCAGCGGCAACGTCAAGACCTTGCGGCGTAGGGGTGGGGACGAGCAACGAGCCGACGATCACGCCAACGGCCAGCGCCGCCAGTCCGGTGATCGCCAAGGGAATCGCCAACTTAGACAGGGACGCATGCTTTTTCGATTTTTCCATCATCGATGTTCCTTGATATTCGATTCCGCATCACTCATATATCTATGCTCATACCGTTACCGGCCAAGCAGTTCTGCGCGGCATCCGTGGACGCATCAAAAGGAAGCTTCTTCCTCAGATCGCCGCCGCCTTCCAACGCGTCCTTAAGCTTTTTGGCGGTATAGCTCTTATCGACGACCTTGCTTCTTTGCAGGCAGGTGACGGTGGCTTCATACGTGTCAGAAAGGAGATCCGGATTGGTCTGCTGGGTTTCATACAGTATCTCGATATCCGAGGAATCCACCGAGCAACTCTTGTTGGCATTCGCCATTTTATTCACCTCGGCATCACTGTGCGGAACCGGATCGGTGCCATTGTTCGCGTAAATGCCGCTCGGCAGTTTCTTTTCGAGCATTTTCCAGCCCTTGCTGGCCATGCACGAGACCTCTTTGGCGTGCGCGGCCTCGTAATCCTCCGCACTGACCTTGCCGTTTTTCTTGGATCGCGTGATCACTTCACGCTCATAGCTGCTCAGTTTCTTCTTCGCCAGATATTGGTCGAACAGGGCATCCATACTTGACGCCATCTTCGCACTTTTCTTCGTCTCGTTCGAACTGGAACTTGAATCCGACGACCCCTGCGCATCGTGCTTCCATGGTGCGGAGCAAGCAGTCAGCGAGGCAAGCAGACCGACGCACGACAAAGCAGCAAGAGCACGGCAAGAGGCGCTTTTGCGGCGTATAGTCGATTTCCGACTCTTTTGGCCGATGGATTCGTTTTTCTCAGACAAATTTCGATGCAAGTAATCAAACAACCTTGTTTTTAACATCCGCACAAGCCTCCTCAGTGAGTCATCATCCAGTGATAGATACCACATTACTATGCCATATTGGATATAACTGAGAGTAATGTCCGATATTTCTGGAAAAAATATTGGATAAAGCTTAAAGTTCTTTGAAAATCACTGATGTCAAAGGCGTGCGGTCAAATTCGCGCCGATTAATAACGGAAATAAACAAAACTCCGCTCACACTAACCCATGGTTACCGAAAGAAACCATGCAAATACGTACAGTATCTTTTGGTAACCATGGGTTAGTGTGAGCGCGAATCCACAACAACACGAAAAAGCCCCGCCAAAACTTTGGCAGGGCTGGATTTCAGGAAGTTCGGGACGCGGGGGTCGCGATAGGCGCCTAAAACGTCCCGAACACCTTAACGCACTCAGCGCTCAACTCGACGTACTCACTGTTCAACTCAGCGCACTCAGAGCTCAACTCGCCACACTCAGCGCTTAACTCAACGCGCTCAGGATTCAACTTAGCGCACTCATTACTCGAGCGTGGTGGAGAGTTCCTTTTGACGCACGAAGAAGAACACGATTACGGCGACAATCATGAACGGGACCATCCACAGGAAGATGGGCAGCAGAGCGCTGTTGTAGGCGTCGATGATTGGGGTGCGCAGCATGCCGGGCAGTGCGTTGACGCCGCTCGGGGTCAGACTGCTGGCGCTCAGATGCATGGCACCGTTCATCGCGGCCGTGCCCCTGTGCCCCATAACCGCACCGCTGGAGGCCATCTGAGCCATCACGGCGGCGAGGTTGTCGTGTACGAAACCGGTCAGGCGCGAGGTGAAGATGCTGCCGACGACGGCCGAGCCGATGGTGGCGCCGACCTGCTTGAAGTAGTTGAACGAAGCGGTGGCGGTGCCGACGATCGAAGTGGGGAACGCGTCCTGGACGATGAGCGTCAGGATCTGCTGGCCCAGGCCGAGGCCGATGCCGAAGACCATTGTGTAGAGGCAGAGCAGCCAGACCGGCGAATCGGCTTCCAGCGTCGAGGTCAGCGCGAGGCCGACGGCCATGATGGCGGTGCCGACGATCGGGTAGATCTTGTACTTGCCGGTTTTGGAAACGAGGTTGCCGGAGATGATCGAGGTGATGAGCACGGAGGCCATCATCGGCACCATTAAAAGGCCCGCCTGGGTGGCGGTGACGCCGGTGGTCATCTGGATGTAGGTCGGCAGGTAGCTCAGCACGCCGAACATGGCCACGCCGATGAGCAGGGCGCCGATGGTGGCGACGTCGAAGTTGGAGTTGCGGAACAGAGTCATCGGCATGACCGGTTCCTTGACCTTGAGCTCGACAAAGACAAACAGGGCGATCAGCACAGCGAGCGCGACGATGACCTCGGCCCAGTTCCAGGTGTGGGGCTTGCTGGCATTGGTGCAGACCAGCACGACGATGACGGTGATGGCGGCAATCAGAGCCATGCCGAAGTAATCGATGTGGGAGCGGTTTTCCTTGCTTGGCTTGGGCAGATGCAGGAAGACAGTCACGGCCACGAGCGCGAGAATGCTCAGCGGGATGTTCATCCAGAAGGCCCAGCGCCAGCCCGGACCGCTTGTCAGCCAGCCGCCGATCAGCGGGCCGGCCACGGAGGAGACGGCGAAGACGGCACCCATGACGCCCATGTACTTGCCGCGTTCACGGGCAGGCACGACGTCGGCGATAGCCGACTGGGAGAGAATCATCAGACCGCCGCCGCCAAGGCCCTGAATGACGCGGGCGGTGACCAGCAGGTTCATGTTGCCAGCCAACGCGCCGACGATGGAGCCGGACATGAACAGCACAATAGCGATCAGTAGAAGAGGTTTACGGCCAAAGATATCGCTGATACGGCCGTAGACCGGCATCATGACGGTCATCGCCAGCGCGTAGCCGGTGACGACCCAGGTCATGCGGTCGACGCCGCCGAGATCGCCGACGATGGTCGGCATGGCGGTGGACAGAACGGTCTGGCTCAGCGAAGACATGAGCATGGTGACCATCAGACCGATGAAGACGAACATGACGTCACGCTTCGAAGGCCCTTGTTGCCGCGAACGCTTGGTGGCGGGCGCAGCGTCTGTCGCTTGAATAGCAGTCGTTGACATAGCACTCCTTCACAAATTGGTTAGGTGGCCGTCTCTGAGATTTCATTCATTGCGTAAGAGACAAAAAACCGGTGCCGCGCAATGCGAACGAATCGCCATTGACACGACACCGGCCAGAGATTGAACGACGGCCTGAATTTCTTTTCCGCAGCAGACTATCGGCTGGAAATTCGGGGTGCAAGCTCGTTGAGTGTGATGCTCGTCATACGCTTTCAGTTAGTGATTTTGATTACGATTGTTGCATTTCATCGTCTGATGACCTATAAGCGCCTAATATCAACGAAACTGAACAGTGTTAGGTAATACAATCGCGCTTGTCTTTTGTTCTGTCGGCGAATTGTGCACGCTCAACATCATCCCGAAAACGAACGCTTAAAATCAGCTGCCAGCATAGGAGCGAACATTTCATCTGATACTCGGATTTCAATACGATTGATTTTTGAGACAAATTATATATAAATAGTCCCCAAGATTTTCGCTGATGCAACCCTCGTTCGTTCGCAAAAGTAGCAAATCCCGGAACCGTACTCTTGCCCAGCAAAGGATTCATCAGGCGGAAAGGCAGGTACGAAAAAACTTGCGGCACCTCCTGTAACCGAATCATTCGATTCGACCTACAAGAAGATGCCGCAAGTTGCTTTAACCAGATGCTATCTAGATATTGCCCGCAATATCTTTGGGTGCCTCACTCAATGAACCTGCGCCGCAACGCAACCACGGCCGCGAGCGCAAGGGCCAGCACACCGGCCAGCTCCGCCACCGCAACCACTGCGTTGACATCGGCACCGGTGGCGCTCAAGCTTGCGCCGCTCGCACCGGCAGCACCCGACCGGGCATTCTTACCTGGCTTGTTGCCCACTGCCGCCGGGCCGCCGGGCAGACGCGGCGAGGAGCCAGGCAGCTGAGAGCCGGAACCGGGACCCTGAGACGCTCCGGGGCCAGCCCCGCCACCGGGAACCGGAGATCCAGAACCAGCCCCGCCACCGGGAACCGAAGATCCGGAACCCGAACCAGGGCCTTCGGAAGGAGGCGTGGAAGGTTGCCCGCCGGAAGGATGCGCCTGCTCGTAGTCGCTCAGCGATTGCACTCCGACGCGAAGCAGACCAGACAATCCGGGAACCTGCTGGCTGGTGGCCGTCACCTCATATTCCGCGGTTTCAGCGTCGGCGGGAACGGTAAGCGTTCCGGATTGGTCGATCGTCGGCTCGCCCGGAGTCTCACCTTGCGCCGAAATCTGCGAAAGCGACTCGTCCTGCGAAGGCGTATCACTCCGCGCCTCGCCTTGTACCGAAACCCGCGAAGGCGCTTTGCCCTGCGACTCACCCTGCGCAGCGTCCTGCGCCGAAGCCGAAGACGCGTCAACGCGCGTCAACGACCAGCGCACGGCCTTGCCCCAATCATCAGTCTGGGTATAAGGCGCCTTTCCAGTCACATCCAGCGCAAAGTGCACCGAAGCCTGCTTACCGGCGACAATCGGCCCCACGGAACCAGCCGGCAGGGCCAGTTTGATGGTCGCCGGAATCGGATGCGTGCGCACCTCCTGCCGAGGCTTCAAGCCGTCCGGGTTCGAGATGCCGAGCGGCAGTACCAGCGAACCGGGGAAATGATAGGTTCCGGGAGCGCTCTGATCGGTGTAGTTGCTCGGATCGTCGTCCCAACCGGGGATATTGAGCGTGACCTGCCCGCCGCTGGCAAGATGCGCGACGATGGTACTCGGCATACCCAGCTGCGTGCGGCTCAGCCCCACCGGCCTGTCAAGCGCAGGCAACGGGTCGAGCGAGGTGATGGCATCGGACTTGACGTGGATCGTCGCCGCCACCGGCCTGCCGATCTGCGGCACGTCCGCGCTGACCGTGAAATCGCCGTCCGTGGTGAAGCTCTGCGCATCAAACGTCGGCCATGTCACCGGCACGTCCATGTTCCTGCCGTCGGAATAGGTGACGTGCACCTTGTCCGGCAACGTCGGCACCTGGCCGGGCTTGATGGTGGCCTCGACCGGCGTGACCGAGGAGATATAGGAGTCGGAGATCAGCAGCTTGGGCGCAAGTGCGTCGGCAGTCATCGTAAAGCCGCTCATCGAGGCAGGCAGCTTGAACGTCCCGACCGCATGGTCGATGAACGCCTGCCGCGCCCCCTCGGTGGAGAAGGCGTCGAACCCGGCGTTGTCACGGTTGAAGTTCGGGGTATCGCTCATGGGCACATCCACCAGGAAGCTCACCGGCTTCATCGTGCCGAGGCTTTGCAGATACTGCGTCACGTCGATGTCCAACGCGTATTGGTTGTCGATGATTTCGCCGTTGGTCACCACCCGGCTGCCCGCCGGCTTAAGCGTGCCGTAGGTAGGGATATTCTCACCGGAACCCAAGGGCTGATGGTTGGCCGTGGTGACATCGTTATTGCCGGGTCCGTTGTTCCACGTGACGGTGTTCGCTTCCCAATTTGCATCGGTGGCGTAGGCATCCACGCGGAACGCGGTGTTGCGCAGCTGCTCGTCCGGGGTGGAGCCGGCACTGGTGTTGATATTGAACTGATTGACGTACACCCGAAGCTTCGCGTTCTTGATTTCGTTCGGCCTGCCCGCGTACGCGGATGGGTCGAACTTCACGTAGAACCTCCGGTTGTAGTTTGGCGAGGCGGAGTTCTTCAATCGCAGAACCAGGTTGTTCGAATAGTTCATACCGAACGGCGACTTGGGGTCGCTGGAAGCGGTTCCGTTTCCGGCCTGCGCTCCCATGGCCGTATCTGCGCTGCCACGTTGCACGGTGGCATCGCCCGTGGTGGTAAATGAACTTTGCACATTCGTCCCGGCTCCCAGCGCACCGGTCACCGTCACTGTAGCCTTCGCCTTGACATCGGTGATACCGTCAATCGCGCCGTAAACCGTAATCGTTCCGGCGTTCTTGTAGTCATCCTGCTTGACGTAATCCCACTTGACCGCATGGTTTTCCGTGCGTTGCGTGGTGCTGGAATCGACGGTTTCCTTGATGGTGACGTTGATGGACTGCGGCAGCTGCGGATAAACGCCGGCGGGCGTTGTAACGTTGACCGTTTCGGGCGTATAGTCCTTACGAATCTCGTGGTCCGAGACCTGATGGGCCCCGATATCGATACCACGGTCGAGAGTGCTGTCGCCGAAGAGATCCTCGCCCGGCATGCCTTCCTGCTTCTGGCCTTTGGCCACAGCAGGACTGTCGGCGGCGATCTTGAACAGGGACGCGCGCTGGCGCAGACGTTCCTTGGGATTGGCCCACGGCAGGCTGGTCGCCGGGTTGTCGAGCACGGTGTTGATCTGGCCATCGAGCTCACCCACGCCATTGGCCTCTGTTTCGATGGCAAGCTTCGGGTCGGCGAAGACATTGCCCGTGCCTTGCAGCCCCGACACGGTGGTGCCGCTGGCAGCGCTGGCGATGTCGGTGGTCGAGAAGAGGTTGTGGTTCAGGTAGGAGGCGGCATTGGCATGCAGATTGTGTTCTGTCGGGGTGTTGCCGTTCGGCGGATAGTTCGAAAGGAACTTCACCTTGCCCGCGCCGGCCTTGGCGACAACGTTGTTGTTGAAGTGGGCGATGACGCCGCTGCTGTCGCTGTTGTTGCCCTCGCCAAACAGGGATGTGGTCACGCCGTCGCCGACGTAGAACGTATTGTTGTAGATGTTGGGCATGGCGGCGCCGTCATCCTGAATCCAGTAATGGAAGAGGCTCTGCTCCTTGTAGGTGTAAGGATAGCCGCCCGCGCCGGGCCCGTCGGCGTTCGTGCCGGCGTTGCCGCCGCCGTCATTGGCCGAGATGTTGTAGCGTACCGTCGAATTGGCCTGGTCGCTCATCAGCAGCATGAAACCGCCGCCGTTGCCGTGGCTGTAGTTGTATTGGTAGGTCACGTTGCTCGACTGCATGTCGATGTCGAACGCCTCGGCGTCGTTGTATCCGAACCTGTTGCCATAGACCTCGTTGTATTGCGCGAGCACATTATGGCTGGCCATCACCCACAGAGCCGCGTAATTCTGCGTGCCGTAATCGGCAGCGCAGGCGTGGACGACGATATTGCCTTCGATCAGGCCGTTGTCGCCGACCTCGGACATCACGATGGCGTCGCCGGCGACGTTTTCAAGATAGTTGTTCTTGATGATCACATCGGTGAAGAGCTTGGGATAGTAGCCGGTATCGCTTTCGGCCTTGGTGCGCAGGCCTTCGAGGCCGACGCGTTGGACGATGTTGTTCTGCATGGTCAGATGGCTGAAGCCGGTATCGGCCACGCGGTTGGAGCTGTCGACGGGATTGCCATCGGGGTTGATCCAGTAGCCGAGCGCGATGATGCCGCCGGCGTGCTTGAGCTTCATCGGCAACCCGTCATGCTGGGCCTTGAGGTAGTACTCGGACTGCACGTCGTGCACGTAATCGTTCTCCACTGTGACGCCGTTGAGGTTGCGGTGAAGGCCATAACCCAGCAGCAAAATGCCCGCGCGCTGCTTGTCTCCGGGCTTCTTGTAGCCGTTCGGGTTGCTCAGTTCGGGGGTATTGGTCACCTCGAGATCGCGGATGGACCAGTATTCCTGGTTGGTCAGCTGCACGGCCCCGGAAATATAGCGCTTGAAAGTGCCGAGGACGTTCTCGGTCCCGTTGCCGTTGATGACCGGCCGCTTCGACGCGGTGTAAGTGGCCGCGCCGCCCTCGCTACGGGTATAGAGATCGACGACGATGGGCTTGCCGTTCACGCCGTTGCCTTTGGGCATCAGCGTCTGGCCGTTCCACGTGCTGCCGGACTCCAGGAGGATGTGGTCGCCCGGAGCATAGGTCTGCGCCGACACCTTGGTCAGGTTCTTCCATGCAGCCTGTGGACTCTTGCCGTCGTTGGCGTCATTGCCGTTGGCGTTGTCGACATAGTAGGTCGTGCCATCGGTGGACGGACCAGCCGAGACGAACGTGGCGTCGCTCCCGCGCGTGCTGACGCCTTGCGATGACACGGTTTTCGCGGAAGCGCTTTCACCTTTGCCCTCGCTTGCCGGTGCCGCCACCGCCATCGACGGGCTTACCAGCACCATCGAAAGCAGCGTGGCCGCCGCGGCAAAAACCGCCATCAGCTTCCCTTTTTTGCGATGTTGCCTTTCGGATTTGTGATCATTCGACTTTCTCATTACTCTCATAAACCACCTCATTCGTAAGTCCGTGACATCGGCCACTTCGCCGAAATCATCAAAGAACGCACTATGCGTACTTGATAAGTTTAATCATAATCCGATAATAACAATCACGTTTGCCGTTATTTGCAGTCAACTGTTTGCAGAAATTCCCGGTAGGGCACGATTCAGCATTCCACTATCACAAAAGCGGGGCTCAAGAAGGAACGGACCGTATCCGTTTCCTCCTGAGCCCCGCCTGGTATCAGCCTACGAAGAGGTTCTAGTCACGACTCGATAGATGCCTCCTGCGCGCGAACGCAAGCACGCAGCCGCCAACGAGCAGCAGCACCATCAGCGCTGAAATCGCAGCAACCGCGGAACCGCTGGCGACAAGACCGTTTGCAGAATTGCCGCCCTTTGCAGCATCGGCATGCTGGCCGTTGGTACCAGCGTTCTTAGAGCCGCCCGCCGCACCGGAAGCAGCGGAGTTGCCACCGGCTACGCCCAAGCCTGAGCCAGGACCGTGACCAGAGCCGTCACCGGTTCCGTTGCCAGAACCATTGGAGCCATGACCAGAACCTTGGCCGCCAGAGCCGCCATGACCGGAACCACCTTGGCCAGAACCCTGACCAGAGTTTCCATTGCCGGAACCGCCGTGACCAGAGCCTTGGTCGCCAGAACCTTGGTTGCCAGAGCCACCATGGTTGCCACCGTGATCAGAGCCTCCGTTGCCGGAACCATGTCCATCGCCGGAACCCTCAGAGCCCGAGCCGCTGTGATCGCCACCGGAACCACCGTGGCCGGAACCGCCGCCCTGACCAGGACCGCCGGAAGGCGTGGAGCTGCCGCCGCCGTGGCTCGGAGAAGAAGAACCGCCATCGTGACCAGGACCGCTCGGAGGCGTGGAAGGACTTCCACCACCATGGCTCGGCGAAGAACCGCTATCGTGGCTAGGCGGGGTCGACGGGCTCGGCGGGGACGGCGAGGTGCGCGTCAGCAAGAACACCTGCACTTCCGAGGTGTTGCCGGTCGCATCCTTGACCGCGATACCCACCTTGTCACCGGCATCCACTCCGTTCGGCCAGCTCTCGGAGAATGTGCCGTTCGCAGCCGTAGTCTCATGGGAGGCCAAGACATCGGGCTTCGGTGTCACGCCGTCGGACTTAAGCCACGTCAACATCACCGTATCCCCGGACTCTGCGACAGGGCCGCTTCGAGTCATTTCATCGTCGTAGGAAACCACCGTGCCAGAGACCGTACCATTCTTCGAGACGACGGCATGGCCGGCCTCGTTCGACACCCACGGCGCCTTCAAGTCGATGGACTCGTCCAGCTTGGCGAGCGCGGACTTCGTCGAATCACTGGTTTCGACCCACGCGCGGAACGTGTAGTCGCTGCCTTTACCGGTGGTATCGGAAGCGAAGGCGGATGCCGGGAACTCTGCGGCCCAGTCGCTGCCGGAAACCGTCACAGCAGAAGATGGGTCAGCGCCGGGAGTCGCATCAGCAGTGTCCTTGGGCACTACGTCCGCCTTCACGGTGTCCCCAGCCTCAAGTCCGCTAACGGTACCGCTGAACTTCACCGTACCGTTGGGCGTCGCGCCGGTCGTCGGCGTGATCACTACCGTGCTGATCACTGTAGGCGCCGTCGGAATACCCCGAGGCCGCGTCAACATCGTGGTCTCGGAGGTGTTGCCTGTATCGTCTTTCACCGTAATCAGAGCCTTGTCACCGTGCTGGGCACCGCTCGGCCAGTCGGCGGAGAATTCGCCGGTCATCGCGTCCGCGTCCAGTGTCGTATCCGCGTACAGTGACGAGTTATCGGCCTTCTGCCACTTAATCGTGACATGGCCATGCGCTTCGGCTACAAGGCCGGTTTGAGCCGTACTGTCAGCTGAAGTCTTGACTATTCCGCTGACCTTCGTCGTGGTGACCTGAGTATCCGTAACGCCCGGAGCCACCACGTCGACGGTTGCGTTCTTTTCGCCGAAATCAGACTCGTTGTTGGTAGTGTCCACGAGCTTCGCACGGAACGTGTATTCAATGCCCTTGCCGACAAGATCCGGGGTCTGCTCCAACAGCTCGGACGCGGGCACCGTCGCCGTCCACTTGCCATCGTTGTCCACCGTCACGTTGCCGGCAGGGACCTCATAGCCGGTAACGGTATCCAAGGCATTCTTCGCCACGACGCTGACTTTCACCGTATCGCCGGCGACGTAACCAGTGGTTTCGCCCTTCACCGTCACCGTGGCATTGGGAGTCGCCCCGGAAGTCGGCGTGGTCACTTCTACGCTCGTCACGCTCGGCGCGATTGGGTTGCTCTGCGGCATCACCAACGCCGCAATCGGTTTGGAGACATTACCGGCCAAATCAACGGCCGAAACCACCGCCTTGTCGCCCTGACGGGCCGATGACGGCCACGAAGCTGAAAATGTTCCGTCACCATTCACCGTCGGATTCGAATCGGCGACGGAGTCCCGCATTGCCGGCATCGGGTCACCGTCGGAAGTCTCCCACTTCACCGTCACCCGTGCGGTCGTGTCCGCCTTGCGATGATTTTGTTTGCTGGTATCAGCGGAAGTCATCACCTGGCCGCTGATACCTTCAGCACTGGCCTGCGCATCAACCACCCCAGGCGGGACCAAATCGATATGCTTCACTATCTTCGCATTTGCGCTCTTGCGGTGATCGGAAGTGACCATATGCACGCGGAACAGATAATCCGCTCCGTCACCGACGTCATCGCTGAATTGTGACGCCTTGAAACCGGCATACCAATTGCCGTCAGTGCTGCCGCTGTGAATCGTCAGACTTGCAAAATCGGCCGGTTTACCGGTCGTTCCATCAGGCGTGCTTTCACTACCGCCTTTGACCATATCCGCAACGACCGTATCGCTCGACGCGGGATTCTCCAGCGTACCGCTCACGGTGATCGTCGACGCCACGTCGTCAATGGCCGGCACGTGCGTCACTTTGCCCCAGATGGCATACAACGTCTGGTTTTCAACACCGTCAAGCGGCAACGTGACCTCCGCACCGGGCTGGTATTGCGCAACCGTATCCGTCCTGTTCTTGCTCCACCCAAGCAAATCGAATCCAGGTCTTGAAATGCCACTGGTCGCATCCGGCAGCTTAGCTGCAACACCTTTGCCTTCCGCAGGAATGTACTGCTTCTGAATTTTCCGAATGGTGCCTATTCCACCGTTGCTATCGAAGGAGAGCGAAGTCGATTTAGGCATAGCATCCTCGCGATACCACCAGACAGGAGTGGAATTTTTAGGAAGACCATCTGTATCAGGTGTTTTATAGGTAGAAGTGCCTTCCTTATACCATTTCTTTTTAAAATTCGCGAAGGAAGTTGTCGTATGGCCGGTATTGGCATCTCTAAACCATTTGAGAGGCAGACCCGTAAATGTATTATCGGGAATCCACGTCGAGGGGTAGCCTCTGTCCACCCTTCTCAGGAAAGGATTGTTGCCGATTCTGATTCTTCTCAGATTGGTGTCCCCCGCGAAAACCGCATCGTAGGCCCAAAGCGAATTATGACGGACTATCGTCGTTCCTGATAAATCCAACTCAGTCAGGGAATAGTCATGATAGAACTGGCGGCCTGCTCTGCTCCACGAAAAATATTGACTATCCGTCATACTCGAATACTGCGAATCATAGAAATTATCAAGTGTTACCTTGTCGAGGCCTTCTATCGATGTGGCATGGGTAAAATTGGCAAAAGCCCAATCATAAGTACGCAACTGGGCAGTTACCTTGACCTTGGTAACCATTTCAGAAATGCTTTTATCGGTGAATCCCGGAGTCGTGATTTTTCGCCCGATCCACGGGATTTGTGTTTCATTATTAGCATAAACATAAAGACCGTATGGCGAAGTTCGGTGATACAGGAAGTCGCCACCACCGAAATCCATCTCACATTCGGTGCCAACCTGCTTGATCTCCCAACTTACGCCGTTGAAAGTCTGCGGACCAGTAGGCACGCACGGAGGCAGCGGACCTGCCGGGTTGGGCGGGTCACCCTGCGTTGAAACGGCAGGAGCGTCTTGTGTCTGCGCTTCCCCGTCGCTTCTAGTTAACGACTGCTGGCTATCCTGCGTATCCTGGCTATCCTGCACAACCGGAACAGCCATCGCAAATTGGGGAGTTACCAATGTCGCCGCACCAGCCAATAATGCCACCATGCATGATGCCAAATGACGAATCTTCATCATCGAACCTTTTCCTTCAACCAATTATCTCTATCGACACAAAAAATTAAGGAACTCAAGCAAATGCGAACTTTCCATCGCTAAAATGTAATATACTGCAAAATCTAGACATATACTCTGGTATGTCTAGGTTTTTGAACGATTCGTCTAATCTTTTATTTCTTTGCGACTTCCCGATCCCATTACAAAGCAAACATAGCAAGCAATTGTCTAATAAAAACAATGAATGAGTTCTCGACTCGCTTCGACGAAAACATGAAAATGCCCTGCCAAGATATCGTTGGCAGGGCATGATTGCGAAATGACGAAATCTTAATTATGCAAAGACTATGCCACCTCATCGCGCTTGGCGGCGCGGGCGACCCAGACGGAAGCAATCAGGCCGATGGCGAGCAGGACGATGGCGGCGACGAGCGTCCATTGGCTGGCGCGGGTGAAGGCCGAGGTCATCGCGTCGAGAACCTGCGGACCGAGAGCGCCAAGCTTGCCGTGGACGCCTTGGGCACGGATGCCGACGATGGCCGAGCCGGCCGAAGCGTCGAGCGAGGTGGTGAGGCCGGAAACCAGTTGCGACGGCAGGCCGCGCACACTTTCAAGGGCGGTCGGCGCAATGTTCGTGACCATAACGGAAAGTACCAGGCCGGCGAGCGCCGCACCGATGCCGGTGCCGAGCTGGCGAATGGTCGATTGTGTCGCGGAGCCTTCTCCCGACTGGGCGACGGGCACTTCGGAGAGTACGAGGCTGGTGAGCTGGGCGGCGGCGAAACCGAGGCCGACGCCGTACATCACGAACGGCACAAGCAACCAGACCACCGACAGGCCCGGCCGCATCATCGCCATGAGGATGACGACGCTCAGAATCTCGACGATCAGGCCGAACTGCACGGTGTGCGGTGCGCCGATTTTCGCGGTGACCGGGCGCGCAAGACCGCCGGAAACGATGGCGCCGAGGCCCATGGTCGCCAGCAGCGCACCAGTGGGGATCATATTGAGACCACGCACATTAATAAGGTAAAGCGGAAGCACGAACATGATGACGAATTCGCCCGCCTGAATGGCTCCGGCGGCGATGTTGCCCATCGCGAAGGTCGGGATGCGGAAAAGCGAAAGGTCGAGCATCACCGGACGCAAGCTGCGGGCACGGCTGTTTTCGGCGTAAATGAACAGCGCGAAGAAAATAATGCCCAGCACGATGCAGATCGGAATGACCGAAACCGGCCAGTTCGCGTCCCACTTGAAGCCGAAGATGCCGAAGCCACCCTTTGGCTCGAGCCAGCCGTAAGTCTGGCCTTCAATCAGGCCGAAGAGCAGGAATGCGGAACCCAGCGCGGAGAGCACGACACCCAGCGGATCGAAGCCGTCGGGTTTGCCGGCGGACTTGGCGGCGTCTGCTGCGGCGAGTTTCTGCGCGGCGGCACCCATCGCCTTCGCTCCGGCCTTGCCGCCGGTTTTCGGTACGAAGAAGATGGCGGAGACGAAGACGATGATGCCAATCGGCAGGTTGACCAGGAAGATCCAGCGCCAGCCGATGGTCTGGGTGAAGAGGCCTCCGAGGAACGGACCGACCGCCGCGGCCGCGCTCATCACCGAACCCCAGACGCCGAACGCGATGGCACGGTTCTTGCCGCGGAACGAAGCCGAGACGATGGAAAGCGTCGATGGCATCACCAGCGCTCCGCCGATGGCCTGCACCGCGCGGGCGCTCAGCAGCAGCGTGGCCCCGTTGGAGGAGGCGGCGAGAGCGGAACCAGCGACGAAGACGACCACGCCGACCTGCAGAGTCAGCTTGCGCCCCTTGAGGTCGCCGAGCTTGCCGAACGGCAGCAAGAGCGCCGCGAGAATAATGTTGTATAGCGAAGTGACCCACTGCGCGTCGGTCAGGTTCAGCCCGATCTCGCGGATCATCACCGGAATCGAGACGTTGACGATGGAGCTGTCGAGCACGATCATCGCGAGCGCAAGCGCCAAAACCCACAGCGCGTTCCACGGCGGCTTCACGGCCGCGCCGGAAGTGGTTCCCTGAGCGCCAGAAGCGGTTTTGCCGGCGGAACGAGAAACGGGATTTTCCGCGCCCGCTTTGCTCAAACCAATCTCGCTACCTGCTTTCATGCTTGGCTTCTTTCCTGCAACGGACGAAGGCATCTTGGTTGCATTCTCCGGAACCGTATCCCTGTGTTTCTGCGGAATCCGGCCGTTTTGTTGTTCGTCCATAAGCGTTCTTTCCTGAAGATTTTGATGAGATCATAAACCGTAGAAACCCAAATGGGTCAGTATTACAGTAAGTGTATATTTTTAGGACACATTGTCTCAAACTTTGTGTGACTATACTCCGTTGCCGCAAGCCATGCAACTCGACGGCCCCTTCCGGCCACGAAATTCGCCCAACGGAAAATGAAATGTACGACACGGTTCATTCTGTCGCGCAGCAACGGCCAAACGTCCGCACCCCGAGCGGCAACGGAACGCGGACAAGGCAGACGGATAATATAGGACATAACGCTGCCGCCAGCAGCCATGCTGCGAAAACGAGAGGACGATATGCCACGCATCAATGAGGCCAATCTTGAGGAACATCGCCGTCACACCATGAACGCGCTGCTCGATTCGGCGGAAAAAATCATGCGCGAGCAGGGCGGCGAAGCCCTCACCCCGGCCAACGTCAGCAAGGGAGCCGGCATCGCCCGCAACTCGATCTATCGTTACGTGCGTGATATGAAGGACCTGCGCCGCCAGCTCATGGCACGGCACATGCCGCAATGGGTCGAGGCGCTGGAAAAGGGCTTGGGCGGCGTCACCGACCCGGCAGAAATCATCGTGCAGTGGGTCAAGATCAATCTCGAACAGTCCATTTTGCAGGGCCACGATTGGATGACACAGATACCGCTGAGCGACGCCGAAACCTACCGCGACGACAAAGGCCTTTGGCCGAAGCCCGGCAAGGACGGCGATGGCAATGGCAACAGCAACGGCCACGAACCGCGAGAACGCAGGAACGAAGCCGGCCCTCAAGGCGCGGCAAGCCAAGTGCAATCCGCCAAAATCGACGGCAACAAATCGAACAACGCCTCGAAGTGCCCGATAGACATACCGGAAAACGTCTCGGGATGCCCGATAGACATGCCATCAGGCACATTGAGCGAAGATGACGCGCAAACTCCCAGCGACCAGCCGCTCGAACCAACGCAACCGAGCTTGCACGAACGCATCAATACACCGATCGTCAGGGCTTGGGGGCAGCTGAGCCCGACAAGCCCGCAGGTCGGCATCGCGGTGACCGAAGGCCTCGTTTCCAGCGGAATGAAGCTTTTGAGCGGCAAAGAGCAGACCTCTGAACTGCGAGCCGCCGAAATCCTCGACATCGAACGCGCCATCCGCGCCATCGTCAAGGAACTGCGCGAGGACCAATAGCCCGCGAACGTCCCTAATCGGACGAACATCGCCCGTAACCCCACGCAACAGCGCCCCTTTGCCAAGACCGCGATCGTCATAACAGAGCGTTCGCGCTATCACAGTGGATTCTTGCGCGCCAAAATCAAACAGCTCACCTCAAGCAAACCGCGGTTTCAAAATAAATTCTAAAATAATAATTATAATTACTTTATAGTAGTATTGAGTCATTCCATTATGGAGATGAGCCAATGCCGTATTCCGATACGATTCGCAGCAGAATCGCCGCCCTCGACCGCAAAGCGTCCGAACTCAACGCCGACCACAGGGATTTCACGGATCGCACCAAACAGCAGTTCCTCCAATGGGCCAAAGAAGTGGAACCGAAGAACGCTTGGCAACAATTCTGGGACCCAATCGAAAACGGGTACATCGCCAACGAGCTCTCGCAACAAGAGACAGTTGCGGCGCAGACAGGCACCGAACTAGCGGCGGGCTACGAACGTGACGTCATCGATATGAACGATATGTCCGTCCAGCAGATCAACAAGATCTGGCAGAAAGTGAACGATGACGCCAACGAGGCGCTGTCGAAATTCGTTGCTACTCGAAGCGACCTTGAAGGGTTCCAGCAGCAACTCGACGCGCTGGCGGACACCATGTCCGGCGGCACAGGAAGCGGAACGCTCGACATCGACTATATCAATGGCGGGCTCAGTGCGAGCGTCGCCTCCTTCAACAAGCTTGACGCAATCTACAAGGACATCGAAGGCATGGGGCTGACTGAGGCCGAGGCGTCACAATCGCCCGACGTGATGGCCGAAGTGCTTAAGCGCATGGGCAACAACATCCTCCAACTGGAGCCTGAACTAGCGGCAAACGGAACATTCGAAGTCGGGCTCGGACCTGGACTCGTGATGACCCTGTCGCTATCGACCGAAAGCGATCACCGGAGCGGTCTTAAAATTACTGTTCCGGATTCCATCATCAAAGGCCAAAGAACCGAGCTAAAGGACCTCATCTCCTTCGATCCAGAAGGGCTCGTTGTAGGCGCCGACGGACAGCCGGTTGACAATCCGTACCTGAAGGACCAAGGATACGGGGATTGGGAAAATGAACCTCCCATCCCTGCTAAGAATGGTGACATTACATACAAATCCACCAGAAAACATGGAGACAAGACACAAAGGTATTCCGAAACAATCAATCTCGCCAAGCCTTCCTTGGCTATGTCTGTAGGGGTTTCTCAACCAGTAAATGGAGGCACCGTATCTACTGATATCGGACTTAAAACTACTATGAATGATTGGCATCCTTTCCGTAAACCCGACCCGGTCAAAGACCCAGTAAGGGTTCCTGTACCAAACCTACCCGATTGGCATCGGGAGCCTGTACGCGAGCCGGTACCAGGACGTTCGCCAGTACCGCTACTCCCATATCCAATTCCTCCCGTCATCCCTGCATTCTGAAAGAACCTACGAATGGCACAATCTCACTTACGACAGAAAACGAGCTTGCAAACAGCCGCCGCACTGCTGCTCGCCGTCCTCACCATGCTCCTCGCCACCGCATGCGGGGCCGCGCCCCAGGAGAGCACACCGACACCTTCCCCCAATCCCCGGCCCAAGACCGAGCAAATCACCTACCCGGCACAATTCATTCATGCTTTTGGCTATGACGATGGAATGCGTGGATCTCGCAAAGCCGCCAAAGATTTCAAAGACTCCGGCGACTTCACCAACGCCTACGCCATGAAAAACGGAGACGTCATCGTCATCGCCACTGAAAAGCAACGGCAAAATCGTATTAAAGAATACGATACGAAAATCGCAGAAGGCGAAAAGGAATTCCAACAGGGAAGCCCCGACTACCGCTACCAAATCAACTCTGGCGGCACCGCCATGACCATATGGGCAGACAGACACCTCACCCCTACGTCCGACAGCGGCATCTCCTTCACGACGCCGCTCTATTACGGCTACAACTATTACATGAAAGGAAACACCGGCCCGTGGGACATGACCATCACCGTACGCAACTGCCACACCGACCAGTTCATCCACCAATACCAGCTCTCTCAAGGATGGAAACATGGAATGGATGAACTCGGCGAATGAGATGGAAACATCTATGAAACACGAAAGCCACACTTGGCGCGGAACGAGACCGGCAGCCTCCCGACACCGCGCAAAGCAGAAAACCAGCCTGCGAACAGCTGCTACACTCCTGCTCGCCGTCCTCACCATGCTCCTCGCCACCGCATGCGGTCGAGCACCTACGACCACAACGCGCAAACCGTCCCCGCAGCCCAAGACCCAGAAAGTCGTTTATTCAACGCAATACGTCCATGCCTATTACCGCAAAAACAGCCAAGGAGCGGCAAAGGCCGCCAAAGACCTCAAAGAGTCGGGCGATTTCATCAATGCCTATCCTCAAGAGGATGGCAGCGTCGTAGGCGTTACGACGGAACGAAAGCTACGGAACCGCATCAAAGACAACAACGAGCGAATCGAAAATTGCGAAAAGGGGTTTCTCAAAGCAAGCCCGGACTACCGGTACAACGTCAATGAAGACGGCACCGCCATGACCATATGGGCCGACAAGAACCTCGGCCCTGTAGCGGACAGCGACATCAGCTTCATCGCCGCAACCGCTTTTGGCGATAACTACTATCTGAAAGGCCATACTGGCCCCTGGGATATGACCATCACCATACGCAACTGCCACACCGACCAGTTCATCCACCAATACCAATTCTTCGAAGGCTGGAAACATGGAATGGACGAGCTTGGCGATTGAAACAGGACATCCATGAGACATGAAAACCACACTCGCCGCGGAACGAGACCAGCAACTCCTAAACACCAAATTGGACAGAAGACGAGCTTGCAAACAGCCGCCACACTGCTGCTCGCCGTCCTCACCATGCTCCTCTCCACCGCATGCGGGGCCGCGCCTACGGCCGACACGCAACAAACCGACAAGCCACAGCCCAGGACCGAAAAAATCGTATACCCCGCCCAATTCGTACGCACTTTCGGATACTACGATGACATAAAAACACCTGCCGCCGTGGCAAAAAGCATGGAAGACACCGGCCAGAAATACGTGACCAAAGCATACGCCGACAGCAACGGCGACGTCGTCGCGCTCGTCACCGAACGGCAACGGCAAGCCAACATCCAAGCCAACAACGAATGGATAAACAGAGGAGAAAAGGACTTCCAAAAAGGCAGCCCGGACTACCGCTACCAGATCAACCAGGACGGCACCGCCATGACCGTATGGGCCGACAAGCACCTCACCCCCGACCCCAGCATCGGCATCTTCACGATAACCCCCGTGTATAGCGGCATGAACTACTACATGGAACGACACACCGGCTCGTGGGACATGACCATCACCGTACGCAACTGCCACACCGACCAGCAGGTCGGCCAATTCACCGCCACACAAGGCTTCACCCTCGACCCCGCCACCTTCGGCGACTGAGCGCGTTAAAACCATCGTGAAACAAACGAATATTCCGAGCAAGGAGCAGAGATGAAAGAAGAGAGCATCTTCGACGGAACGGTAACGCTTAAGATTCCGGATAGCTACGAACGCTGGAACGGGGATACACAGCAATCTGACGACACCGAAGAAACCACGGCATCTCAGACCAGCGTCGACGACGACCCGTACAATGCCCAGTTCATCCAAAACCTCGCGCCCAATGGCTTGTTCAGAGCGCGCGCCGACACTTACGTCACCGGCTCGATTAGCCAAAATCCTTGGCAACCCGACAAACTCAGTGAGCGTCTTAACGACTATTACCAAACCGCCATGCGCAGTCTACCGATGGTCCGCAATGCGGAAATCGGGACCCGCCCCGCCTCGCACGACAAGGAAACGCAGGAAATCGGCATGCTCCATTACACGTTCGCAACCCCGACAAGCGACTGGTTCGCCTGCACCATCCTGCTACCGGTTGACGCCAAGGAAGCCACGCTCACTATGCTGTGCACATTCGACCATGCAATCGTAGGAGCTATGGAATTCATGTCTATCGCCGACTCCGTCACGCTCAACCAGCTTTCGCCAGCACAGGAATAACGTTCGTTGCAATACCCGTAATCAACCAATTCGGAATCCGGGAAATCAGAGACTTGTCCACCAAAATATCCACGTTTTTCCACATCAATCCACTTGTCTATTTTTATTTGCACCCAGGATTTGTGAGATAGAGCACAGCGGCCGAAAGACCCTCTCACGCGCCCTTATCCGACTACCCTTCTGCCACATGCCTTTCGAGGCTACAAGCACTATATCTAGTGGTCAATTAAGCGACACGCTACTATAGGTTGGGGTTCAGTTTGGAACTACAACCATGTAGTCTGAGTTCTTGAAAGCTTACAACACATCAATTCGGAGGTTACGATGACCGTCACCGTTTTCACCAAACAACACTGCCCGCAATGCATGGCGACCGAACGCCAGCTCAAGCGCCAGAACATCACGTTCGAGACGGTGGACCTGACCAACAACCCCTCCACCGTGCAGCAGCTCATCGACGCCGGCTTCAAGCAGACACCCGTGGTCATCACGCCGGACTCCTCATGGAGCGGCTATCGCCCCGACCTCATCAAGGCGCTCGGCACCGGCGACGTCGCCGAAACGGCTGAGACCGCGGCGGCCACAGCACCGGCAAACAGCCACGTGGCGGCATGATCTCCGTCTCATTCGCAAGATCGGCGATACACAGAGCAATACACACCCAGCAGTTCACGCAAAGAGACATGAACCGTTACGAACACAACGAGCAAGAGATACATGAAGTCAGCAACGACAAGTGATTCATTGAACCCGGACGGAGCGCCCGAACCCGCAGCACAAGCCACAGCACCTGCGCAAAACAATACTTCGCGGCCGGTGGATGAGCAGGATCTGCTCGCGGCCAGCGAACCAGAAGCCAGGGCCAACGGCGAACACATCGGTGCCGTGGTCTATTTCTCTTCGGTTTCCAACAACACAGCGAGGTTCATCGAAAGCTGCGGATTCCCCGATGAAGGCATCAACGTCTACCGCATTCCGTTGCGCCCCAAAGAGGCACCGCTTGAGGTGCGCGAACCTTACGTCCTCATCGTGCCGACCTACGGCGGCGGCAACATCGCGAAAGCGCTGCTGCCGCAGATTCGCAAGTTTTTGAACGGGCACAAGAACCGCAGTTTTATTCGTGGGGTCATCTCGTCGGGCAACAGGAACTTCGCCACTGCGTTTTGCGCGGCAGGCGACATCATCTCCAAGAAATGCCACGTCCCGTTCATGTACAATTTCGAGCTCTTGGGCACCCCGGACGACCAACGTCAGGTACGCGAAGGCGTCCGCGACTTCTTCCTTGACGCGAAGAAGAAACAGAATGCGCAAGGTCGGCAGCAGTAAACGCTGCGACCAAGAAGCGATAAAAGTTTTGCGCCGCTATCCTGCCATTCGTTAGGCCCGATGGCGGCCATAAAAATTGAATTCGATATAGACAATTGCCGCGCTTTTACGACGGCAGATAAGAAGATAGGAACACAATGGCTCTCAACGATACAGCGCTGAGCATGGACAACACCGTCGAAGACACCGGTTTCGACCCGGAGCACGACTATCATTCGCTCAACGCGATGCTCAACCTCTACGACGAGAACGGCAACATCCAGTTCGACGCCGACAAGGAGGCCGAGCGAGCCTACATGACCACGCACGTGGCCAAGAACACCAAGAAGTTCGCCTCCACCGCCGAACGCCTCAAGTATCTGGAAGACAACCTGTATTACGATAAGTCCGTCTTCGACCAGTACACCCCGGAGTTCCTGGATTCGTTCTACAAGCACGTCGAAGATGCCGGCTTCGAGTTCGAGACCTTCCTCGGCGCCTTCAAGTTCTACCGCTCCTACGCGCTGAAGACCTTCGACGGCAAGCAGTATCTCGAGGACTTCCCGCAACGCAGCGCCGCCGTGGCACTCGAGTTGGCCGCCGGCGACGAAAAACTCGCCGTCAAGTATGTCGACGAAATTCTCTCCGGCCGTTTCCAGCCCGCCACCCCGACCTTCCTGAACCTCGGCAAGGCCCAGCGCGGCGAGCCCGTCTCCTGCTTCCTCGTGCGCATCGAGGACAACATGGAATCCATCGCCCGCGGCATCAACTCCGCCCTGCAGCTTTCCAAGCGCGGCGGCGGCGTGGCTCTGCTGCTTTCCAACCTTCGTGAGCAGGGCGCTCCGATCAAGCACATCGAGCACCAGTCCAGCGGCGTCGTGCCGGTGATGAAGCTTTTGGAGGACTCCTTCTCCTACGCCAACCAGCTCGGCGCACGTCAGGGTGCGGGTGCGGTCTACTTGAACGCTCACCATCCCGACATCCTGCGTTTCCTCGATACCAAGCGCGAGAACGCCGACGAGAAGACGCGAATCAAATCGCTCTCCCTGGGCGTGGTCATCCCCGACATCACCTTCGAGCTCGCCAAGCGCAAGGAGAAGATGGCCCTCTTCTCCCCCTACGACGTCGAGCGCGTCTACGGCAAGCCGTTCGCGGATATCTCCGTCACCGAAAAGTATGACGAAATGCTGCACGACGACCGCATCCACAAGACCTATATCGACGCCCGCGAGTTCTTCATGACCCTCGGCGAGGTGCAGTTCGAGTCCGGCTACCCCTACATCCTCTTCGAGGACACCGTCAACCGCGCCAACCCGATCGACGGCCGCGTGACCATGTCCAACCTCTGCTCCGAGATCCTTCAGGTGCAGGAACCCTCCACTTATAACGCCGATCTCAGCTACGACCACGTCGGCAAGGACATCTCCTGCAACTTGGGATCGCTCAACATCGCGAAGGCGATGGACGGCGGCCTGGCCGACCCGGTGGAGACCGCAATCCGCGCTTTGACTTCCGTTTCCGAGCAGACCCACATCGATTCCGTACCGTCCATCAAGCGCGGCAACGAAGAGGGCCACTCCATCGGCTTGGGGCAGATGAACCTGCACGGCTTCCTCGCCCGCGAGCACATGTTCTACGGCTCCGAAGAGGCGCTGGACTTCACCGACATGTACTTCATGACCGTTGCCTATCACGCTTACAAGGCCTCGCACAAGCTGGCCGTCGAGCGCGGCCACGCCTTCTCGACCTTCGGCACCTCCGATTACGCCAAGCCTGCCGGCCAGGGCAACTACTTCGACAAGTACACCGATGGCCGCCGCTCGCTTGAACCGAAGACCCAGACCGTGAAGGACCTCTTCGAGCGCTTCGGCATCCACATCCCCACAGTCTCCGACTGGGAAACGCTGCGCGACGAGATTCTCAAGGACGGCATCTACAACGAGTACCTGCAGGCCGTGCCGCCGACCGGTTCGATCTCCTACATCAACCACTCCACCTCCTCGATCCACCCGATCGCCTCGAAGATCGAGATCCGTAAGGAAGGCAAGGTCGGTCGCGTCTACTATCCGGCGCCGTACATGACCAACGACAACCTCGAGTACTTTGAGGACGCCTACGAAATCGGCTGGAAGAAGATCGTGGACACCTACGCCGAGGCCACCCAGCACGTCGACCAGGGCCTTTCGCTGACCCTCTTCTTCCCCGCCGGCGTCACCACGCGCGAGCTCAACAAGGCGCAGATCTACGCCTGGCGCAAGGGCATCAAAACCCTCTACTACATCCGCATCCGCCAGCAGGCGCTTGAGGGCACCGAGGTCGAGGGCTGCGTCAGCTGCATGCTGTAAACAACCATAAACAATAAATAATAAATAATATGAACCCCTCCCAAAGTCGCTTGATTTCGGGAGGGGTTCATATTATCGAAGCCCGTAAATGCCCTGTTTAATAGGTTCCGATGACCGATCAAACAGGGCGTCCAATAGCCGATATCGTTTTACAAATGAGTCTCCGGATGCCCGCAGAACGGATCGACAGGGCTCTTGCCCACGAATTCCTCCTGACCTGTCATTTTGCGTATGACCGCGTCGATGGTGACATCATTGCCGGTATAGGCGTTGATATACGTCGAAACGGAGGGAATATCAAACAGATGGTAGGGATTGCAGGTCGAGACGAAAACCGTGGGAATGCTGCGCATAAACCAAGGCGCATCGGCAGCCATCAGATGTATCCAATCGAGTCGGGTGGTCGTCTGGTTGCTTGCGGTTTCGACATTGGCGACATAAAAAGCCAAATCGAATTTCGCTTTTTCCTCCTTCAGGCCGCCTTCAAAAACCTCATGGAAATCAAGATGTTCCCGGTCGAAAACAGTAACTTTGAAGCCCTCTGCCTCCAACTTCGCCTTGAATTTGTCGGTAACCGAACCGCCTTCCTTGAAACCTCCATCACTGACATCACCCAGCACGACCAAGCGTATGCGCGGGTATTTTGCCGGAGTAATCGGCAGGATACCGTCCCGGTCCTTGACCAACGTAACCGATTCCGTCGCGACCTCGGCCGAGAGCCGCTTATGCTCATCAAGCTTCAGATCTATCCGCGAAGAAGCAGGATTCAGAAGGCTGCCATCGCCGCCCATAACACCTTGCGATACTTTGGTCGCGACGATACGGGTGACGGCCTCGTCCACACGAGCCATATCAAGAGTGCCATCGGCAATCGCATCCTTGATATAGCAGTAATCCTCATCGATGTTCTTGTTGAAGAGAATCATGTCATTGCCGGCGTTGATGGTGGCCGGCAACGCCTGCGGACGCGGAAGCGCCGTGTTATAGCCGATCATCGGAGTGGCATCGGTAATCACCAAACCATTGAAGCCAAGAACTTTGCGCAACAACCCATCCACAAGCAGCTTGGAGGTACTGGCCGGGCGAAGGTCCTTGTCTTCGATGCCTTCGCAAAGACGACGCTCCCAAGCCGGTTGCATGATATGCGCGACCATGATGACAGACAGATTCCGCTCGATAAGGTGACGGTATATCCGCCCGTAGGACTCCATCCATTCGTCGGTCGACAACGAATTGATCGAACTCAACAAATGCTGATCACGTTCATCGACACCATCACCCGGAAAATGCTTCGCCACCGGAATGACATTGTTGGCTTTGAGGCCTTCAATCTGTGCGTCCGACATCGCAATGACGGTATTGATATCGCTGCCGAACGTACGCGAATTCATGATCGGATTATGGAAATTGAGATCGAGATCCACAATCGGCGAGAACGACATATTACCGCCGACCTGATGTGCCTCATATCCGGAGACATCCCCAAGCTCATGAGCCTTTTCGGGATCGCCTGTGGCCGCGACCTGCATGGGCCGAGCGAACCACGTTCCTTCAGACACTAGCCCGTTGCCACCGGACTCCAGGTTGGCGGCAACAAACAGCGGAATGGCGCTTTCATTCTGACATGCAGAAATCTCATGTTGCAATTTAACGGCTCTATCAGGCCGATACATGATTCCGCCCGGCTGATATTTCGCGATGAATCCCTTCAAATCAACAAGGTCTTCGTCCTGACCGATAACAAAAAACAATTGACCGATTTTTTGGTCGACTCCCATATTGGCGACCGTACGTTCCACGAAGCGGATCTGCTGCGGCGTCAGAGCGTACGGTTCCTTCGTCAAATCCATTTGGATGACATGCCTCCTAAAACGAAGCTCCTCGATACCATTTTTCTGCGGAGCTACCGAGAAACCCAAGTCCCAGCCTGCTTATTTCTGTGTTCCCAACGGGTCACAGCCAGGACGCACCAACACCGGCAAGGTGTGGTAATCGTAGATTTGGGTGTACCAGCGGCCGGGTTCATACGTTTCACCGGTGAGCAGGTTCTTCCATGCCTCACCAGCATGTTCGCCGCCTGCATCCGGAACGTAGAAACGAGCGTCGCCTTTTTCGGAGAAAATCGGAGCAACCAGAATGTCGTCACCCAACATGTATTGCGTGTCGATATCCTCACACGTGGGGTCATCCTGGAATTCCAGCACCATCGAACGCATCATCGGCACACCGGTTTCATGCGTTTCATGCGACATCTTCACCAGATAGGGCACCAGCTTCTGCTTGAGCTTGGTGAATTCGCGCGACACCTCGACCGCTTCGTCGCCGTAAAGCCACGGCACCTTGTATTCCCTCGAACCGTGATAACGCGAATGTGAGGAAAGCAGACCGAATTGGGTCCAACGCTTATAGAGATCGGGCGTAGGCTTGTCCTCAAAGCCAGCGATGTCATGGCTCCAATAGCCGAAACCGGACATGCCGAACGAAAGGCCGGCACGTAACGATTCGGCCATCGACGGATAATTCGAGGAGCAGTCACCGCCCCAGTGCACGGGATAGCATTGGCCTCCCACCGTGGCAGCGCGGGCAAAGAGGACTGCCTCATCCGCTCCTTTGACATCGGCGGTCAAATCGTAGACAGCCTTGTTGTAGAGCTGCGCATAATAATTGTGCATCAGTACGGGATCGGAACCATCATAATAGACGACTCCCTTGGTAGGGATGCGTTCGCCGAAATCGGTTTTGAAGCAATCCACCCCCTGCTCCATCAAATGCCGCAGCTTATCCTGATACCACTTGGTGGCGGCGGGGTTGGTGAAATCAACAATCGCCATGCCGGCCTGCCACTTGTCCCATTGCCAGACCTGACCATTTTCACGCTTGATGAAATAGCCGGCCTTGGCGCCTTCGTCGAACAACGGTGATTTCTGCGCGATATACGGATTGATCCACACGCAGACCTTGATTCCACGGTCGTGGATTTTTTTCAGCAGCCCGACAGGATCCGGGAACTTGTCCGCATCCCAATCGAAATTGCACCATTCGAGTTCCCTCATCCACCGGCAGTCAAAATGGAAGACGCTCAGAGGAATATCGCGTTCGGCCATGCCATCAACGAACTTCATCACCGTTTTCTCGTCATAATCGGTGGCGAAGGAAGTGGAAAGCCACAGCCCGTAACTCCATTCCGGAACCAACGGCGCCTTGCCGGTCAAGTCGGTATAGGTGTTGAGGATGTCTTTCATCGACGACCCGCCGATGACCGAATACGTCATCTCTTGGCCTTCTAAGGTGAAGCGGACGCGGGAAACTTTCTCCGAACCGATTTCGAAACTCACTTTGCCGGGACTATCAACAAAAAGCCCATAGTTGCGGTTGCTCATATAGAACGGCACATTCTTATATGCCTGCTCGCTGCCCGTTCCTCCGTCGCAGTTCCAGATTTCGACGCTCTGCCCGTTCTTTACGAAATTGGTGAAACGTTCACCCAAGCCATAAATCTTCTCGCCTACGCCAAGGTCCATCTCCTCGTTGATGTACGACTCGCCATTCGGGTCGACGACCAAGGCCTTCGCACGCCAACCGGACCTCGCTATTTCCTTGCCATCAAACGAATAGCGGAAATCAATGATCGCACCTTTGGCGATACGCAATGAAGTCCGTCCGGAAGTGAACGTCCATGCCTCTTCGGTTTCTTCGATATCGACGGCCGGGTCGCTCTCGTTAAGCGCAAACTTCGGGCAATGACTACGGTCCGTCTTGTAATTGAACAAACGTGTGGTGATGATATTCGGACGCGGACTGGTGACCTCAATAGTGAGCACCCCACCGTCCAACGTCTGTCCGGCATTGGAAATCATGCTGCCGAACGGGCAATATAAAGTCAGCTTTTTCTCTTCGGTCTTCGCTTCGAATACATTTGCGGCGTACTTGACATTGTAGCCATCGCGAACCAGCCATCCGCCATTCAAGAACTTCATAATAACTTCCCTCGTTTTTTATAACGTTTACGTTTAATATCGTTGGCACATGCCTTTCGGCAAACATGCAGGCACTGGTAAGACAGGGCGTGGCCGAATTTTTCGGATACTTGAAAATCGCCCCGTCTTGCCGTTACGGATTTCTATCGTCTACTTGATGCCTGTCATGCTCACACCCTGGATGAAGTAGCGCTGCAGGAAGACGAACAGCAGCAGAATCGGGGCAATCACCAGAACCGCTCCCGCAAGGAGCAGACTGTAGTTGTTCGCATTCTGGCCGGTCGTATAAAGCGACAACGCCACCGGAAGGGTGTATTTATCCATGCTCTGCACCGCTACCAATGGCCACAGGAAGTTGTTCCAGGAACCGAGGAAGGTCAGGATGCACAGCGTTGCCAAGGCGGGCCCGCACTCGGGCATGACAATCTGGAAGAAGATGCGCAGCTCGCCCGCGCCATCCACTTTTGCGGCTTCCAATACCGCATCGGGGACGCCATCGATGAACTGTTTCATCAGGAAGACACCCATGGGCTGCGCAAGGAACGGCAATATCAAGGCTGCATATGTGTCAACCAGATGCACGTCGGAAATCAGCACGAACATCGGCACGAAGGTGGCCACAGAGGGGATCATCAAGGTCACCATCACACATCCGAAGACGATTTTCTTTCCTTTGAATCTGATCTTGGAAAGCGCATAGCCGACCATAGAGCAGAACACAACATTACCGACCACAACCAGCACCGAAACGACAAAACTGTTGGTGAAGAAGCGCCAGAAATGCAGCTGGCTGAACCACTGCTGGAAATTGACGAAGGTCGGTGCTTTCGGCAGAAATTGGGGATGCGGCCCGATAATTTCACGTTGTGTCTTAACCGATCCCAGAACCATCCATATGAACGGGAAAATCCAAACGACCCCCACGAACGCCAGCACCACATACACGATGCCATGCGAACGGACGAAACGCTGCCACAACGGGAGCTTGTTATCCGGCACCACAGAGACCTGCCCGGATCGGGAAGTAGCGATTGCCGACGTTGCTTTTGTAAAGTTACTCATTTGCCTACCCCAATCAGTCTTCACGCATGATGCGGAACTGCAGCATGCTTACCAGTGCGATGATGATGAACAATATCCAGCTGGCTGCGGATGACAATCCGTACTTGCCGAAACCGAACTGCCGGAAGACGTAATATGATGCCGAAAGCGTGGCGTCAAGCGGTCCGCCTTGGGTCATGACGTAGGATTCGTCGAAGAACTGGAGATAGGAGACGGAAACCATCACCGCACCGACGAGGATGGTCGGCTTGAGCAGTGGCAACATCACATGGATGAAACGCTTCCAGGCGTTGCAGCCATCGAGGGAGGCCGCTTCCATCAGCTCTTGGTCGATGCCCTGTAGACCGGCGATGAAAATGATCATGAGAGTGCCCATATTGCGCCATGTCGTCATGACGATCAATGAGGGCAACGCGGTACTCGTGTTATTCAGCCAATCAGGCCCCTGAATGCCGACGAGCGCAAGCATTGAATTGAGCAGACCGTTCTTCTGCAGGATATAACGCCAAACCACTGCAACAGCAACGGTACTGGCGACCACAGGAGCGTAGAAAAGCGCCCTGAAGAACGAATTGACATGTTGGAGACCTTTGTTCAGTGCCACAGCCAAAGCCATGGCGATGATCATCGTCAACGGCAATCCGATGACGACGAACACGCCCGTCACCCAAATGGAATGCAGGAACTGTTTGTCCTTGAACAAGGTTATGTACTGGCTCAAACCTACGAAATTCACATCGAATGGAGTTCGTAGATCACGGGCCGTAATGTCGGTCAGAGACATATACAGCGATGTCAGTAATGGAATAAACATGAATACCGCGAATATAATCACGAACGGCATCGAAAACAGCCATCCGGTCAATGTCCGACGGCGGCGGAGGCTTTTTGTCGAATCCTCCGCACTGGTCTTGCGACGTGCCATCTAAGACTCCTTACCCTACTCTCATTGCATTGTCGAAAGGAATCGACTACTTGCCCATTCCGATTGAATCGGCCTTGCTCTGCATATCCTTCAGAGCGTCATCAACCGACATGGTATTTTTGTAAATTTTCTCGACGTCCTCGGAACCCGTGATGGAAATCTGCTCCCACTCAGTTACGGTCGGATTGGGAACGCCGGTCTTCAACTGTTCACCGAAGGGCGCAAGCTTCTTGTCGTTGGCGAGCTTGGGATCCTTCCAAGCAGACTGAGCCGACGGCAAATCGGTCGAGAGTTCATACCACTTGACCTGGTTCTTGGCCTTGCTGGCCCACTTGATGAACTTCCAGGCGGCGGTTTGGTTCTTGGAGCTCTTCATCGTCGCCAGCGCGGAACCACTCAGGCTGGAAACCGAAAGACCGGAATTCTTGTCCTTCTTCGGGATGGGGGCCGTTGTGAATTTGTCGCTGAAGCCAGGTCCACCAAGCTCATTGAGCTGGCCGATGCCGCTCGGCACATTGAATTCCATCGGGGTCTTGCCTGAAACAAAGTTCGCGAAGTCAGCACCGAACGTGGTATCGGCCTCGGGGTCGGCGATCTTGTCAGTGAAGAACCCCTTGATGTATTCGAAGGATTCCTTCATCTTCTTGTTGTCGATGGTCCACTTCTTACCATCAGTAAGCCTGGCGCCGTTGCTGTAATAGATCGGAGATACATTGGAGAAGGCGGCATCCGTCTTAGGCATGATGAACATTCCATATTGCACGCCGTTGACCTTCTGCATGTCCGCAGCCATCTTCTTCAACTCAGCCCAAGTCTGCGGGGCATGGTCCCAGCCCGCCTGCTTGGCGATATCGGTGCGGTAATAGAGCACACGGGTATCGGAATACCACGGTACAGCTACTTGTTTGCCACCAACCTTGACGGTGCTGAGCGCGGCACTAGAGAAATCCGAATTATCGAAATTGGAGGGGACTTGAGCCAAGCCGGTCGAGAAATCGGCCATCCATTCGCCCATAATCTGCGAAATATCGGGTCCGTTGCCTGCAGCAATGGCGGTCTGGACCTTTTCATGCGCAGACGACCATGGGATGGCGGTGACCTTTACCTTGACATCAGGGTTTTCCTTCTCAAATCCCTTGACATACTGGCTTAGTTTCTCGCCTTCCTGCCCCATCGCCCAGATGGTCAGGTTGCCAGTGGCGGGCTTGTTGTCCATCGCCGCCGACGAACCACTGTCTTTGGCCGAACCACTGTCGGTCTTACGGCCGCAGGCAGACAACGAAAGCAGCGTGAGGACGCTGAGTCCTGCCGCAATCGTTCGTTTTATTGATTTCTTCATGTTGATTCTCCTTTGATTTCAATACATCCGATCCAGACACGATCGATGTGTCGGGATTTGTTGAAAACTTTTGCAATTGCAATCAGTCCAAAACGCAATAGAACATTCGACTTTGAAAAACTGGTAAAGCCGCAATCCGCCAAAACGGAAGTCACTTAACGATCCGATTCGACGAGCACTGGGCTAAGCCGACTCGTCTATCTATCGCGCCAGGACTATCGTTATGAAATACCTCCTTATATTTTTTGCAAGTTTGCTCAAACCGGTTTATTTGCGTATCGCGTTCCAGCGGCTTGAAGGCCTTCACCAATCAGAAAAATGTCTTCACAGGAATTAGGAAAACTCTCGATAGTCGCGGAACCATACGGCAATCGGCAAAAACA
Source organism: Bifidobacterium sp. ESL0728 (assembly GCF_029392015.1). NCBI lineage: Bacteria > Bacillati > Actinomycetota > Actinomycetes > Bifidobacteriales > Bifidobacteriaceae > Bifidobacterium > Bifidobacterium sp. ESL0728. The sequence continues at coordinate 252,997 of NZ_CP113925.1, read as the reverse complement.
ATCAGCGTCGGCTCTTGAAGCAGTTGTCGATAACGACAAAAGCACAGGATTGCGGTGGCATATCGAACGTAAGTTTGCCCGAGGAGACAGTCACCTGCTCATTTTGCAATTCGGAAGCAGCACGGAGTTCCTTGACCTGACGGCTATCCGGATATTCGGGCTTACCCATTGCCTTCCACTGTTTTTTGGCGTTGGCATGGTCGTCATCGATACGCTCAAGGCAGCCTGCCGTATTATCGGCCCCAATGCAAGCCGGCAGCTGGACCGAGATGGTCTGCGTGTCGATGGTTTTGCCGGGAATATTGTGATTGTAGGCCACAAGCTGTAAGTCGTCGCCGTCACGGACCGCCAGAAGCTCGACTGTGGAATCCGGCTGGGAGCTTGTCACTTCGATACGCTGCGTGCCAAGCTGATGAAATATCTCGAAAATCCGATAGGCCGGCTTTTCGATGCCCTGGTACGTTTGCAGGCCAAAACCGTCATGGAAGACGCCCGGGGTCTGGGAAAACTCTTCGAAAATATCAGAGACGCACCAATAGGAATAACCTTCGACCAAACCGCTGTTATCGACCAAGGTCTTAGCGACAAAAGCTGCGGCATACGGGTCATCGTGCATTACAGACGAATTCCATTCAGTGTAGTACAAAGGATAGTTCTTGGCCTCTTGCCGCGCCCTCAACGCCATGTCGCGGAGGACCCCGCGATGGTAATCGCTCGCCTCAGAGCCCCCGTTTTTGAAGAACTCCGAGATATCGACGCCACCCTTCCACAACGGGTCATCGGCGGGATAGTGATGGGTAGAGATGAAATCCAACGGCACTTCATTGGTCTCGCAAAAATCCACCATGTCGGGAATCCACGAATTGAACGACGTCGCCGGCCCGCCGACGCGCAGCTTGTCATCAACGCGTTTCAATGCACGGGCCGTTATTTCATAAAGATGGAAATAATCTTGTTTGCTTCCGGCAAAGAAGAGGGCGAGATTCGGCTCATTCCAGACTTCAAAGAACCATGACTCCACCTCCGCCTCGCCGTAACGATCGAGCAGATGGAGCGCGAATCGCTCAATCAATTCCGCCCAGAGACTCTCGTCTTTGGGCAAAGTGACATTGCCGCGGTAAGCCCCGAAAGTCCTATCACCGGAAGCCAAGCAGCTGGGCATAAAACCAAGCTCAAAGAACGGCTTCATACCGATGCTTAAAAGGAAGTCAACGATGTTGTCGACGTTGACGAAATTGTAAACAATACCTTGCGAATTGCCGTCGAAATCCACATTTTCATAACAGACGCTCATATCGTCATCAAACAGACCATGGAACCGCACATATTTGAAGCCAAGTTCGTCGTGCGCCTTGCGGACCTGCGCTCTCCAATCCTCACGCAATGCCGTATACGCATGGCAGCTGCCAACGCAGGTTTCCCAATAATGCGGGAAATCCTCTGCCCGTGATTGGACAGTGAAGTTAACCATTCCCTTCATATGACATCACTCCCTCTAGCTCTCACGCTATGTTCGATGGACTGCTTTCCAATCAGCCGTGATTGTTCGGCCGTCCACGGCAATACGCGTAAACGATTGGTTCAATCGTCTAACAAATTGATGTTATTGTCTTTATATCCCCCGGTTCGGCATTCTCGAGAACCGATTTCCACCCAGTGGAAATAGAAACATATCCCCGAAATGCCTCATTTACAATATAGGTATGGAAGTCTATCAGCCAGAGCCAAAGAAGACAAATTCTCATTCTGACTCATCTCAAAAAGGGATGATAGACCGAATATTCCTCATTCTCGATTGCTTTACATCCGATAATCCACAGCTGAACCTCACACAAATCGCAGCCCGCAGTGGCCTGCCGATAAGCACCACCAGCCGTTTGCTTTCCGGACTTGTCCAGCACGGGGCCGTGGAGCGATGGCGGAATGGCAGCTATACCATCGGAACGCATCTGATCAACCTCGCCCAGACCGCCCATCCGATGCTATACATCCAGGAAACCGCCTCACCCTGCCTCGACAATCTCGAACATGTCACCGGTCTGCATATTCAGCTTGCGGTTTTACAAGGCAACGGCGCACTCATCATCGACAGGCGAGACGGACGGCAACGCCTTCCCGTTTATTACCACGTAGGCGACGTGCTGCCCTTGGTACCTACAGCGGTCGGAAGGGTCCTGCTGGCTTTTGGTCCTCCCACATTGGAATCCTCGGTTCTGGACAGCAATGATTTCGTATGGCCTTCTTACGACATCAAACGCCCTACTCCGGAAAAAGTTCACGATGAACTCGACAAAATACGGCATGACCGTATAGCTTTCTTCGATCCGCCAGACATCCCCGTCAATTCGATAGCAGTCCCGATTTTCGATCGGAGAATGAACGTTGTGGCGGCGATAAGTATTGTCGTCAAGACGGGCACCATTCCGCTGTCGACAAAGCTCATCACACTGCTCAAGGCCACGGCTTCAGAAATAGGGCACAAACTTGCCGGTCCAAAATCAAAACGTATATTGCCGCCTTGGGATGCCGACATAGCAGATATGCCAACGCCAATTTAAAACGGAACGACTGGTAACTTTAGATTCTTTCCAAAAGCGTATACGGGAATGGGAACCGGTATCCTGTAAACGATATCGACTTTTACATATTCTCAAGTATTGATGAGGATTTTCATGACTTTTACCGCGATGGACTGGAATCTTGGTGGCACGAACGCCGATGCTGACCGTGACGCCTTTAACACCATGACCGCGAATCTGTGGACGCCGGAGCAGGTTTCGCTCGTTGACGACACGGACGATATCCGCGGACTCAGCGACGCCGAGCAGACTGCACTGAGCCATATCTTTGCCGAGTTGTCCGCTGTGGAATCGCTGCAAGCGAGCAGCGCGACGAGCGCCTTGAGTGCAGACGCCGGTCGAGATAATGCAGGCACAAGGCAAGCGGTTTTGACTGCCATCGCTTTTGACGAATCGATACACACAAAAGCTTATTCAGCGCTCATTGCGGCATTGGACAGCAACGCGAACAAAGCGGACAATCCCAATGCCGCCTACGGAAATGATTCTCTGTGATCCGCATTCGCTTGGGTGCAACAGAACGAATCGATACAGGAAAAACTGCGGCTGCTCAATGACGCGTATACGACAGCTCCCAATAACGTGGATTCCCTTGGAACTGACCGAGCAGCAGCCGGCTCAAACCAGAGCACAAATATGCCTGCCGATTCAACGAGTGTCTCCTCACCAACGGAGATTGCCACACCGAATCCTTCGGCCTCCGCTTCCGCTACGAACGGCATCCCCGACCTTGGCGTACTCAAGCGACTTGCGGCGGCTGTGCTTGCGGAAGCGTTGACAGTAGAGTCCGGCTTCTACCTGCCGATATGTCTCTCCAGCCGCGGAACGATGGCAAAATCCGCCGATATCATCCGCCTGGTCAACCGCGATATCGTAACCTCCAGCTCATACCTTGGCTCCGTTTACCAACGAGGCCTCGACCAACTCGACAACAATACTCGGGAAACCATGCGCCAGTATGTCTACAACCTGGCCAACAACCTCTATTTCGCCGAAGAGGATTACAGCTATACACTGCCTTACGCCGACCTCGGTCTCGATGACGACATCGAAAAATTCCTGAGCTACAACGCCAACAAAGCCCTCTCTTACCTGGGCTACCCTGCCCTGTTGCCCGCCGAAATCAGCCAGCCGAACCCGGCCGTGACCGACGAACTGAATGATATGGAATCATTAGCATCCGCGCTTAAACCCGCCAGCGTGTTCGGCGGCTCCGGACTCAATTTCGCATCCACCAATTCCACGAGCGCCGCCACCGGAACATCATCTTCTTCAGCCGCAACTTCAACGGGCGCCACCGCCACAAACAAAGCAGAGGAAACCAGCGACGATGACTGGGATTTCTGACCCCGCGCAGCCAACTTCACTCCAGCAACCAATCACTCCAGCAACCAATCGACGGCATTGACAATCTTGATGCCGTCGACAACCCCAAGCCCAACTGTGTCATACGTCAACACCATACGTCGTAGCCCTTCGTTGACGGCCTGGGGCATGAGCTGACGTAGCGGAGCCAATTCCCGCTGACGAGTTTTGTCCTCCAACATGGTCGCCGTAACCTGAAGCGCGAGTTTCGTCTCGCCTTTGGTTGCGATGAAATCCACCTCAATGGCCCCGAGTTTGCCGATACGAACGTCGAATCCCCTGACCCGCAATTCGTTATAGACCGCATTCTCAAGCGCGAAACCCAGATCTCCCGTAGGAAAATCCAAAAGCATGTCGCGAATACCAGAATCGGCGGGATAGTATTTCTCCCCGCCCTGCAGCCAAGTTCCGCCCTTCAGGTCGTAACGTCGCGCCCGCGAGAAGAGAAATGCATCCACCAATCCCTGCACGTAGCGTTCTATCGTACCCCCAGCCGTTTTGCGGTGGGCACTGGCCAGCCGGTGCTCGATGTTCGTGACAGCCACGCTGGAGCCGGTGGTGTCGGCCAAGAAACGCGCGACATCGCCGAAAATCGCCATATTTCTGATCTGAACGTGTTGTACGACGTCCTTCACGACCACGGTGTTATAGATTCCCGAAAGCATCGTTTCGGCTAGCTGCCGGTCATCTCCCTGATCCACAACAGGCGGCAGTCCCCCGAAGCGCAAGTATCGTTCCAGCCCAAGCCGGCTGTCGGAAAGCCCAGCATAGCGCATGAATTCCTTGAACGAAAGCGGGTAGACGTTGATTTCCTCGTAGCGCCCGGAAAGCAGCGTAGCCAGTTGTGAGGAAAGTAGATAGGCGTTCGAACCGGTCAGGTAGACGTCCGCGTCGGCGTCCACGCGCAAGGCGTTGATGGCACGCTCCCAGTGGTCGACCAGTTGCACCTCGTCAAGCAGCACATAGTAATGGCCGGGGTCCTTCATCCGCTTGTGCAGCCACGCGGTCAAGCTGCGGTAATCCGTCACGTCGAAGAACTCGGAGGACTCGAAATTCGCCATCACGATGTTGCTTTGCGGCACACCCTTTTCGCGCAAATACCTAGCAAGCATGATGAGCAGGCTCGATTTCCCGCAACGGCGCATGCCAGAGATGACCTTGATGGCACCGTTGTCCAGGAACTTCGCCAGAGTGGCCAGATAATCCGGGCGCGGTTTCAGTTCTAATGTCGCGTCATCGAACTGTCCGATTCCGCCGGCGGTCGCCTCACCCAGCGTTCCAGCTCCAGAGACCAAGCCATCGCCGTCGTTGATACGTTTATTCTTTGCCATTACGCCACCAACTTTCCCACTTATACCATGAAAAGCATATCAGATAATCAAACTTTTCATAGTATACTTAGAAAAGTTATAAAAATGACGGACTTTTCATAGTATAAATTGAAAAGTCATTAATTTGATGAACTTTCTGTTTATACCATGAAAAGTCAATGAGCCTGAAAACCAAACGGGCTTACGCGCGACCGGACCACTTCGGGTTGATGCTCATCGTCTGGAAACGATGCTGCATCACGGTGTTATCGAAATGTTCGCCGAAGAACTGGGCGACCGGGGATGTCTGCGGCAGGCCGGCGATGCGGCCATACCAGCAATCAAACGCCATCAGCGTCACGGCGATATCGACAAGCATGAATACCAGCATGACCGCAGTGAGCGCATACCGCCACTTCCACGGAATTAGGTTGATGAATTTCAGCAGACGCGGCAACAGCTCACGCAACCAGATCAGGCCCGCCAACCCCCAGAAAACCATGTATTTGCCGCAGGTCTTCCCACCGAAAAGCGGCAGCCAGTCGTTCGAATAGTTCCATGCGATGATGCCGAACGCAATTTGCATGAACCATGCCACAAACGCTTCAAAGCAACCGCCGATAATCGCGCTGGCGAAGAAAATCAGGATGGCATTGGAGTGCCAAAGCCGGTTCAGGCACATGGTGAGTACCACGACGCCGAAGCCGTAAATCGGCGAGAACGGGCCCCAAATCAGCCCCGCACGATCCTGCCATTCGTTGAAAAATATAAGGTGATAGATTTCCTCAACAATGAGACCGCCGACGCAACCGACCACGAAAAGCCAGAACACGTTGAAAACGTTGAGCTCGACGTAACCCTTGCCGCTCGGGTCACGGCCGAGCATGCCGGCGCCTTTGGCCTCGATGTATTCGTCGTGCTCGTCCATGCGCTTGAGTTTGCGCTGCACGGCACGTTCGCCGATCAACGCCGGGTCGAGCCCAATGGCGAGCGCCACCAGAATCGCGATCTGAATGAGGGATAGTCCAACGCCAAGGCCAAGCCCTTGCAATGCCAACGAAAGCATGCCCTGGGCCACGGTCACCGCCATTAGTAAGTACGCCCATTGCGCCGCATGCTTGCGCGTATCGCGCAGTAACATCACACCAAAGACGATCAGTGCGGCGGCGTTGGCGAACGAAACGACGGTCTGAGCGCAGGTCAGCAGGAACGTCAGGTCAAGGGGATCGGCGTGAAGCCGGCCGGTAAAGAATCTATGGACGCCGTCGAAAATCGCGTAACCGACGTATGGCACGCCGACAAGCCCCACCAGCAGAACCAAGACACCATAGATACGGCCGATCACAGTGAGATGTTCAGACGCATGGTTGGCGAGGTTGCGAGAGGCGTCACTGACGCCTTCGGCGGCTCTTGCGGCTGAATGCGCCACTGCGCCTGCGGCAGAGCTCGCTGCCCTGCCGAGTGCGTTTGCCGAGGATTTGGCGGAGTCCGTCGCCCTGTCAAAAGCATTCGTTGAAGATTTCGCGGAGTTGAGCAAAGTCTTGTTGGTGTTGTCAACGCTATCGGCTTTATCTGCTTTACTCGTACGGACTGCTTTATCAGTGTTGCCGACTTTGCTTATTTTGACAGCTTTTCCAGTTAGCAGTTTTTCCGAATTTTCATCATCAGGAGCAGCCCCCATCGTTCCACTCCCCTTCATAGCGCATCTCCGGCAATCCTTTCAAGGGTACCTTGCACCACGGTCGGGTTCAAATCCGATTTGAAAAGAACCGATATAAATTAATCAATATATTATTATTTGTCCCATAAAACCGATACGTTGGAATCGGGGATATTTCATATATCACACCAAAGATGGCGTGACGTCATCGCGCATAACTAAACACACGATCTTTCGGATCGCAAACTACGCAAATAAACAAAAAGCAGAAAAACAAAATCCAAAATTAGACAACAATATAGAAACAACTGACTGTCCGACTAACGAATAATCAGGAAAAATCAATGAAGACACGAAATATAATAGCCACTGCGGCCGCTTCTTTGGCCGCTCTCGCCCTTGCCATAGTGCCGCAAACCGCGATGGCCGGGGAGCCTCATCCATCCGAAAGCATCGAGCAGACATCAGCCGCTCAAGCTTACTGCGATGCCAGCAAACGCTCGTTTGGCACCGACGCCTACTGGCAGTTGAGTTCGGACTGCTCGCAACTGCATCTTGGAACCAGATACGAGGGGCGTATCGGCACCTTGCCCAACACCCGACCGTGGTATTCCGTGAGGTACTCGATCAGACAGGTGACGGTGGATTCGCCCGTCAAGGCGCATACCGACTCCTCTCAGATGTTTTATGACATGCCGTATCTGACCAGCATCGACCTGACCGGCCTCGATACCAGCGACGCAACCAACATGCGAAACATGTTTTATAAGAACCCGTCGCTCGGCAGCATCACTTTGGACGATAAATTCGACACCAGCAAGGTGACCGATATGAGCTATATGTTTGCATCGAATTCCACGCTCAAAAACCTTGACTTAGGGGACAAATTCGACACCTCTGAAGTCACCAACATGAACCACATGTTCGGGGGAATGAAAAGCGTGACATCGATCAATATGGGGCCATCGTTCTCTACCGGCAACGTGATCACCATGGCTTCCATGTTCCAAGGCGACTCTGCGCTCAAAAGGCTCGACCTTTCCGGCTTCGATACCGCCAAAATCAGCGGCGACGACAGAATAGACAATATGCTGGAAGGCTGCACCAACCTGCGTTTCGTTAACGTCGGGGCCAATGCGTCGTTCGGAAGCGCAGCCAACGCACCTTCCAGCAGCTGGAAGAGTCAGGACGGTAATTGGACAGGCGACCCTGCCCTTGGTTTCGGGCAGGATTCACCCAGCACAACTTGGTACGGCAGACCGGAGGTTTCGCTGGGTTTCAATGCCAATGGAGCTCAAGGTGCGGCTCCGGCGACGATGACGCGCGACGCTTGGCCAGGAGATCCCGCCGAATTCGAAATGCCCGGTCAGGGAGAGATGACCAAGAAAGACCATATTTTGGCCGGTTGGGCGCATGACGAAGATGCCGTAGAACCTCACTATCAGACCGGTTCCGTGTTCACTTTGGATAATGACGACGACACCGACAACGACACGACGATGCACGCGGTCTGGCAGCGAAGCAGCCCCGAAGACGGGACCGAACCGGACGAGGACGAGACCGGCGAGACTGGATCAGAACCTGACGAAGGCGGCACCGACACCAGCGAGGGCGAAGCGGGTTCCGGCGAAAGCGAGGCGGATGGCAACGAAGGCGGAACCGACACTGATGAAGGCGAAGTCGAGGTGGAAGAAGGTGAAACCGACGAAGGCGAAACCGAAGAAGGCGAAGGAGAAATCGAGCCAGAGGATGAGGAAACCGAACCGATAGTCGTCGGCCCCGCACTGCCTGAAGCGTCTGGTCACTCGTCGCTGACCAAGCCGGAACACACTACTGCGCCCGCAACCCTCACGCAAAGCCCAGAAGACATAACCGCGGCGTCCGATCAGCAGCAAACAAGTGACGCACAACCGCAAAATGGTCTTGCGAGCACCGGCTCATCCGCCGTCAGCCTCGTCATCGTTACAGTCACTCTTACACTTATCGGATTGGCCATAACCTTGCGCCGCTCTTTAATCCGCCAAGAAACAATGTAAACAAAGCATCTCAATAAAATAATCGCGCACAATGCGGCGGGAATGGGACCAGCGGTTCTGTTTCCGCCGTTTTCATATTCTTTTAAAATGAGTCGATAATCAATCCACCAAGTTTTCCACAATTTCCAAGGCAAAGCAGCCATTTATCCCCTTATGCACATTTGTCTCTTTTTAATTTGTGCGAACGGCCGTCTCTTGATTTGCTGGACCACACCAGCGCCAAACAAAGAAGAACGGTTCTGGAACACGTCAGAAGAGAGGAGTGAGATGATTCCCGAAAGCGATGAAAATGAGCCACAACCACCCGATGGATTTATGTGGTACAATATTAAATTGTTTCCATTAAAATCCGCTTTCAAGCATGGGGTCAGCGAAGAGGACATGTGCTACGCGGTTCGGCACCCTCGTTTCATTACGCCCTTACGCGAAGAACCTTTGAAAGAGCTTTATCTTGGATTCGATACCGTCGGCAGACCGCTGGAGGTGATAGTCGATGACTTGCCACCCGGTAAAGCCATCATCCACGCAATGCCGATGCGCAAGAAGTACATACTCTATTTAGCGAAAGGTGGCAGAAAATGAAAGACGGAGTACTCGATTTCGACGATTTTCCACCCGAAGAAGCAGCGATGCTCCGCGCAGATGTGGAGGAGGCGGAACGCGGCTACACCGAAGAGCAGCTGAACCACTGCAAAATGCGCTACCCAGGCCATCCTCTGTTGACCGCAAGAGCGAATATCAGTCGCCATATCAGCAACATCAAAGCCGATCACCGTCACCCGGGACGGCCGCTCGCCGTAGGGGAAACGCGTGCCGACAGCGTGATTCGCGTCCGGCTTGACAGCGCACGCAAGAACGCGCTCGAGACCTATATGAAGAAAAATCACATCACCAATCTGAGCACCGCCGTCCGGCAGCTGCTTGACATCGCGCTGGCAAGCGAATAATCCTGCCCGCACAATAATTCCACCACCCCAAACCACCAGATATATTCGCTTTGAACAAAAGATTCAGGGCATCAAATATGGTGATACATCAGGGATAATAGTGAATACAAGCAAGGAACCGGCAGGTTAGTCGGACGTTTTGATTCCAACCGACAACACGAGCCTAAAGGAGCCCGCTATGAGCAACGTTTTGGCCATCGTGCGACGCGACATCGTGCGCCTGCTGCGCGTGCCGGCGGCTTGGGTCGTCCTGTTCGGACTTGTCTTTATCCCACCGCTTTACGCGTGGTTCAATATCGCGGGTTTCTGGAACCCATACGGCAATACCAACGGTATCGAAGTAATCGTGGTCAACAACGACCGCGGCACCGATTCCAAGGCCATCGGCAAAATGAACATGGGCGTGCAAATCGTACGCCAGCTCAAAAGCAACAACCAGCTGGGCTGGAAATTCGCCGACCGGTCCGAGGCTATGCAACGCGTGGAATCCGGGGCCAGTTACGCCTCCATTGTCATCCCGGAAGATTTCAGCGACCGCGTCGCCGGCGTGATCGAGGGACACAGCACACGCCCGACGCTGGAATATTACGTCAACGAAAAGGCCAACGCACTGGCAAGCCGGATAACCGATACCGGCGCATCGACGGTCGACAGCCAGGTCAACGAGACTTTCGTTTCCACGGTGAGCAAGGTCGTTTCCGGCGTTGTCAACAAAACCGATTCCGACATCAACACCAAAGCCGACACCGCTACGGCCGATACCCTAGCCGACCTTGACAAAGCGCAACGATCCGTCGCCGACATTCGCAGCAACATCGCCGATTTGACAGCTACATTGAATGGCGTTCCCAACAAGACCAAAGCGGCCCGCGGAACGCTCGACAAAACGCAAAAAGCGGGCACACAAGCCTCCAAGCAGCTCAAGGACGCCGCTGCCGCAATCACGGACACCCAAAACAGCCTCAACGATTTCAGCAACAATGCCGGCGTCACGCTTGACCAGAGCTCGAACCTGCTTTCACAGGCCAGTTCGCAGTCGAACGTCGCCATCAATTCGGTCGCGGCAGGACTCACTAAAGCCAACGGGGACGTGGGTTCCGCACTTTCCACGGCCCAGCAAATCAACACCGATACCGCCAGCCTTATCAGCCGTCTCGAAGCAGCAGGCGTGCCAGGCAGCTCAAGCGCCATCGCCGATCTCAAAACGCAGAACCAGCGTCTCGGCGACTCGATTTCTGCCCTGAACGACCTCAATTCCAGCAAGAACCTCGGTTCGACGGTTTCCAGCACCGTTTCGGCGGCCAACGGCATCAACACGTCCACGCAATCGGCTTTGGGAAACGCTGCGAACGCTCGGAAAACCATTACAACAGGCGCGTTGCCACAGCTTAACAACGGTCTGAACGGCCTTTCGAGCGTCGCCGCGACGTCTTCGGCCAACCTCGCTTCGCAAGGCTCGCTGATCACCCAATCCACACTCGTCCTGAACCAGCTTGACCAGGCCGCCGCCACCGCCGCCAAAGCCCTTGCTGGCACCGACAAAGGTCTGGCGAGCCTGCAAGGCCATCTGTCGACGCTGACCACAGATATTTCCGCGCTTTCCAGTTCCTCGGCGCTTGGCAGCTCGGGAATACTGGCAAAGTCTGTGGGCGGTGACGGCAAGCTTGATGCGGCAAAAATCGCTGATTTCATGCTCTCGCCCACCGTCCTCGACACGAAAGTGGTCTACCCGGTGAGCACCTACGGTTCCGGGATGGCACCGCTGTTCACGAATCTGACGCTGTGGGTCGGTGCGTTCATGCTGGTCGTGCTGATGAAGCTGGAAGTGGACGACGACGAGCTGGAAAGCGAGCCGACACCCGCCCAGCGCTACTGGGGACGTTGGATTCTTTTCGCGCTCATCGCCTCACTGCAGGCCATCGTCACCGTGCTGGGCGAGCTTGTCATCGGCGTGCAATGTCACAATGTGCCGATTTTCATCATTACCGCAATGCTTGCTTCGATGGTCTACGTCAGCATCACCTATGCGCTTTCCGCCACCTTCCTGCACGTCGGCAAAGCGCTGTGTGTGGCCCTGGTCATCATTCAGATTCCCGGATCGTCGGGCATGTATCCCATCGAAATGATGCCGAAATTCTTCCGTGACATGTACCCCTACCTTCCGTTTACCTACTCCATCAACGCGCTGCGCGAGACCATCGCCGGCTTCTACCACGCGGATTGGTTCGTCAACATGGGTCGCCTGATGGTCTTCGCCATTCTGTTCTTCATTCTGGGGCTCGTGGTCAAGCCGCACATGGGCAATCTGCAGCGTTTGGTCGACCGACAGCTCAAGGCCAGTGACATCATTACCAGCGAGCCTGCGTTGCACAAGTCCCATGAATACCGGATTTCACAGGCCCTCAGCATGTTGGCCGACAAAGAGGAATACCGTGCCGGCATCGAGGAACGCGCTCGGAAATTCGCCTTGCTTTACCCCAAGCTCATGCATGGCGCGCTGGCTGTCGGCATTGCCGTCCCGGCAGCCATGGCCATCACGTTCTCGCTGACCACCGGCACCAAGGTCATCGCGCTGGCCGCGTGGGTCATCTGGTTCCTTGCCATCATTATCTTCCTGGTCGTCGTCGAGTCCATCCGCGACAGTCTCGCCAGGCAGGTGCGCCTCGGCAATCTCGAGGATGACGCCGTGCGCACGTTGCTATACGAACGTCAACGGCCGCGCAGGAAGGGGAAACCCAAAAATCCCCGTCCGACGAATGACGCGGAAGGGGGCGAGAAGCAATGAGAACGATGCGGAAACTTTTCACCGGCGACATTCGGCGCATCACCAGCAATATCATCTCGATCATCATTCTGATCGGCCTGGTCGTCATTCCCGCGCTGTTCACCTGGTTCAACGTCACCGCAAGCTGGGACCCCTTCGACAACACCAAAAACCTCAAATTCGCCGTGGCGAGCGTTGACGAGGGCTATTCCAGCGACCTCATGCCGGTGAAAATGAAACTCGGCGACCAGGTCATCGGCCAGCTGCGCGCCAACAGCCAGCTTGACTGGACTTTTACGACCAAAGACAAGGCCATCGAAGGCACCAAGGCCGGAACCTACTACGCGGCGGTCATCATTCCCAAGGATTTCAGCCGCAATATGATGACCTTCTTCTCCTCCGACGCCAAGCACGCCACACTTGAGTATTACACCAATGAGAAGAAGAACGCCGTCGCGCCGAAGGTCACCGGCCAGGGTGCCGATCAGATTTCCAAAGAGGTCAACGAGATGTTCGCGCGCACCATCACCAGCACGGCGCTGAGTGTGGCCAACGGGCTTTCCAAACAGCTCGATTCCTCCGACGCCCGCGAGCGCCTGACCACATTCAACGGCAATATCAACGATCTGGCCAGCCAGCTCAACGATTCCGCGACCAACGTGGACGCCTACGCCAGCCTCATCGATGTGTCCGAAACCCTACTTTCCAGCTCCTCGACCCTGCTCAACAACGCCTCGAACGATGCCGGCAAATCGCTAAAACAGCTCAACAAGGCCGGTGGCAGCGTCAAGAACGTTTCCGGCGCACTCGATACCGCAACTTCCGCACTTTCGCAGGCATTGAACGCCAGCAGCGCAGGCAACGGCGCCATTGCCGCCGACATCGGCAACGCCTTCGACAGCGCCGGCAAATCCTCCGCCGACGTCTCGGCGACGATCCGCAAGCAGGCAGGACTCATCGGCGATCAGGCAGCGCAATATCAGAAAATCCGGGATTCACTTGCATCGATTTCCGGCGTTCCCTCCGACACGCTTACCATCCTCGACAACATCATCACCCAACAGAAGGCCCTGCAAACCGCACTGAACACTTCGGCCAACGACCTCGACGCGAAGACCGGCGATGCAGCAGGGCAGCACGAGCAAATCGTGGGCCTCGCCAACCAATCCAAAACGGCCATCGACGGGCTCAACACCAATCTTTCGAAGACGTTGAAGCCGCAAATCGCCAGCATCACTTCGTCGCTTTCCTCGGTTTCCGGGGCTCTCGGCTCTGGTGGAACCGACCTCAACAACAGTGTGACGGCGCTCAATGCCACCGCCAATCAGGCCAGCAGCAAGCTCAAGCAGGCGCGGGCGACGTTGAGCGACACCTCGACCACCCTTTCCGATGCCAGCGGCAAACTGACCACATTCAGCCAGCAACTTACCGAGGCGCTGAACAGCGGTGACATGGCCAAAGTCAAGAAGCTACTTTCGGGCGACCCCGACAAGCTCGCCGCCACCCTGGCCGCACCCGTCGCGCTCAAACGCAACGCGGTCTTCCCTGTCGAGAATTTCGGCACGTCACTGACCCCGTTCTACACGTTCATCCCGCTCTGGGTCGGTTCGCTTTTGATTGCGCTGACTATCAAAACCAACGTTTCACGTGAAACGCGACGCAAGCTGGGTGAAATTGGCTCGGGAGCCGGTTGGAGCTGGATCCGCAAACGCCGACGGCAGCGGAACCGCAAATCCACAAACCAAGCCAAAGCAACTGGCGACATCACTGCAATCAACAGCGCAAGCACAGCTCCGATCTCGGACATTGTCGCGGGCTCATCTGCCCGAACCGGCAATGACAGCGCTACGGCAAGCACTTCGGCAAGAACGGCCGCCGCTTCGGACTACGAGGATACTCCGGTTTTCGATTCCCCGATTGCCACCACTGGTATCGACGGTACCGCCACACAACGTACGGATTTCTTCAAAGCCAACGCTAATGCTCATCCCGATGCCAACAGCGCCGCTAAAATCATCTCGCCAGATAGCAAATCGGTTCCCGTCGATGATGCTGACAACAACGACACACAACATATAGCTACCGGCGAGACCGCGGCCGAACAATCTGCCCTGCCGGATAACGAATCCGTCCCGATCGACGATGCCGGACGTCTTTTTGACGAACCCAAGCCCTATCAGCTTTTCCTCGGCCGTTTCGGCATCTTCGCCTTCATTTCGCTGCTGCAAAGCACTTTCTCCTGCGCTGGAACCCTGCTGTTCCTGCGGGTTCACGCGGTTCATCCGATGCTGTTCATGCTCGCCGGCTGGGTTTCCGGCCTGGTTTATGCGTTCGTCATTTATACGTTGGTGGCCTGCTTCGGCACCATCGGCAAGGCATTGACGGTCATCGTTTTGGTGATGCAGATTTCCGGGTCTTCCGGCACTTATCCGTTGCAGGTGCTGCCCAAGTTCGTACAGATCATCAACCCGTTCCTGCCCGCAACGCACTCGATACAGGCCGCCCGCGCCGCCATCGCAGGCATCTACCAGGGCGATTTCTGGATTCAGATGGGCATCGTCCTGATTTATGCCGCCGTGATGCTCGTCATCGGCCTGATCATGCCGAAGCCGTCAAAGTTCAACACCTGGTTCTCCGGCCAAATGGAACGCACCAAGCTGATCTAAATCACAACAGACAACGCATCAATCCCAAGTGCACATCCGCAAGCTGCCGGGTCTGGCCTCAGGCCTGGCAAGTGGCGTCGCACCCGAACATTGAATTGAGCAAGAACAAACAGCAGCATAGCATCATTCTCATTCCGAAGTCCCTTACACAGCCCCTACCCATGGCTCGTCCAACCTGAAATTCCTGAAATAGCCCACAACGTTTTCGACGGCAAGTATCTGCCATGTCACGCAAAGGGTACAATCGCAAGCCCGAAGCCACACCTAGCGTTTCCTGTAAACCGGTGAATTGAAGTTCAAGCTGCTACAAGTCGAAATTGCCTTATTCCGTTATCCTTGGACTTTCGCAGCTTTCGTCGGGTTGGCGAACGAAATCGGGGCATCGCCTTGCTGGGCGCCTTCGACTTGCGCGCCGGTGGAGGCTGGTTTGCCTCCCGCTGCTTCGTAAGCCTCACGCGCCTTTTGATCGTTCCACTGCTCGCCGACCAGCACACCGTGGTTCAGCATGATCTCGCGTTGCGCACACGAGGCGACCAACGCGTCGTGCGTCACCACGATGATGGTGGTTCCCTGCTCATGCAACTCACGGAAGAGGTCAAGCACGATTTTCTCGTTCTTCTCGTCCAGGTTGCCGGTGGGCTCGTCGGCCAAAATCAACTTGGGATGATTGATCAGCGCACGGGCGATGCACACACGCTGCTGCTCGCCGCCGGAAAGCTCGCTGGGCAGATGCTTCGCACGGTCTTTTAAGCCCACATGGTCAAGCGCCTCAAGCGCCTCCTTTTCGTCGACCACCGAATGATAGTACTGCGCCACCATCACGTTTTCGACGGCGGTCAGGTGCGGCACAAGGTAGAACTTCTGGAAGACCAGACCGATGACGTTCTTGCGCACGTCGGCCAGCTGAGTGGCGTTCAAGTCGTTGAGCTCGCGGCCTTCAAGCGTCACCGAACCCTTGGACGGCGAATCCATGCAGCCGATGATGTTCATCAGCGTGGTCTTGCCGGAACCGGACGAGCCCACGACCGCGAGCCACTGCCCCGCCGGCACGGTGAGGCTGAGGTCGTCCACCGCGTGAAGGTCGCCGTAGATCTTCGAAATATGATCAAGTTCGAGCAGCATAGCCACTCCTTTCACTCATTACTAAAATTTGTTCTTTCGTGCCAATAATCGGGCTTTGTCGCTTTCCGATAGTCCGTATCGGCATTATCAATAGCTTTATCATTGGGAAATTCATCGTGTTCAGGACCGGCATTCGGCCAACGAATTCGGTCCCGTAGCACGGAAAGCGTAAATAACGGAATTCCGGTGTTAGTCCTGTGAATGCGTAGCACGGAAAAAGCGAATGATACTTTATCGGTTTCTCTGCTGCCAAAGACTACTTCACCAACAAGAGGAACCACGGAATTCCAACCTTTTGAGATTTCAGTTACCGATAAAGCACAGCACGGACTTAATAAAGACTGCCTTGTTGACTTCCGTGCTGCTTCACTTGTTCCTACAAGATGAAATGCTCTCATACTGCTATTCCTCCTGCAGCACCACGGCCGGATCGATCCGCACCGCGTTGCGCACCGGGGGCAGCGACGCAAGCACCGCAACCAACATACTTACCAACACAGAGGCGAGCGCCAGCGGCCAGTTGAGAGAAAGCTTCTGTCCGAAAACGGAAGCGCTCAATGCACGCGCGAGCACATAGCCAATGGCCGTACCGAACAATCCGCCAATCAACCCGTAAAGCGCCGCTTCGACGGTGAACTCCACCGCGATGTCGCGAGACGAGGCGCCGAGTGCCTTGCGCAAGCCGATTTCGTTGCGTCGCTGCGAGACGATGGACGAAATCGTGGTTCCCACACCGACGAGCGTCAGCACGAGCACGACCACGGTGACAATCCAGAACAGCGTCTGCAGCATGGTGATGATGCGAACGTTGGACGAGGTAATCTTCGTGACCTTCTGTGCCTTCGCGTTGAGCGAAGCTTTCTTGTTGACGCTACTGACGAGATTGCTCAACTCTGCGTCAGAGGTATCAACGGAAAATTCGACCACATCCGCACCCCGCTCGAAACCGGTGAGTTTGTCGACGTCGAGGTTGTTGGCATAAACCATATCGTCCTCGCTGCCGCCGGTGTCGACGATGCCGTCCACCCGGAATTCCATCCCGCCCGCGTTGGGAGCGGTGGGCTTCCATTCCGCCAGTTGGACCGAGCCGGAACGATTATCCGCCTTTCCGACGTTCATTCCCGCCAAGTTCCATCCCGCCGGCGTTGCGGAACCAAAATGATTGTCTGCCTTTCCAACACCCATTGTTCCCGATGATTTCCATTGTGCAAGATTGACGGAACCAGAACCCTTGGCCGACATCTTCATGCCTAGCATATTCGCCATGTCGTGCGTGTCCTTACCCGACATATCCATACCCGTCATATCGGGAGTCTTGGCCTCTGCCGACATACTGTCCAATGCCTTGCCCAGCTTGTCCTTCGCCGTCGCGTCGGTCATACCTTGCTGCACAGTATCGGCATGCGACGAATCGGACATTTTCATGCCCTTCATATTCGACATGTCGTGCCCGGAGGAATTGCCACCTGTCGATTCCGAAGAACCGCTGTCTGAGCCACCGCTATTGCCGTTGCCATTCGCAAAGCCCTGCGAACTTGAGCT
The DNA here is from genome assembly GCF_029392015.1 of Bifidobacterium sp. ESL0728. Taxonomy (NCBI): domain Bacteria; kingdom Bacillati; phylum Actinomycetota; class Actinomycetes; order Bifidobacteriales; family Bifidobacteriaceae; genus Bifidobacterium; species Bifidobacterium sp. ESL0728. Next base: position 235,006 of record NZ_CP113925.1, on the reverse strand, counting down.
CTCACTTCCCGAACCGGAGTTACTGGAACCACCAGTCTCACCAGTAGTTGCGGCAGCAACGCTTTTGCCGGGACTGTATTTGATGATGATGGTCGAGCCGATCTTAGCATCGAGCTTGGTGGCCGCGTCGCGCCCGAGCATGACCCCGCCGTCCGACGGCCACTTGCCCTCCACACTCCAGTGATGGTTCAATGCCTTCACATCGTGCGGATCGATACCCGCCACCACGAACGGCAACGAATTGATACGAGTATTCTCATACCGATACGCGGCCGAACGCTCGGAACCAGCGTTTCTGACCGTCGAGTTCAGCGCCGCCACGGTTTTCTGGTCGAATCCGGAATCCGCGACATTTACACTGTCTGCATTATTTTTCTCATTAGTCGCGTTTGCGTCGCCGGACCAGTTGGCTCTATCGGCTCCATTAGAGCCTGTCGTCGTTCCGACACCCCCATCCACCGAGCCGGAATTATGAGCGCCATCGACGGCCTTCCCGGCCACAGTCCGCTGGGTCGGCGTAATAATGAGATTGGCACCATAAGCCCGCATTTCCTCGTTCATCTGCTGCGGCACCGCCACGCAGATCGCCGCCAGACAGAACAGCGTCGCCGCGCCCACCAGGGAAGCAACCACGGCCATCATCGCCCGCGAGCGCCTCCGAAACACCGCACTAAACAACATGCGGAAGAACATGCGCCGGTTCGTCATCGGACGCTCGATAGAAATGTCAGCAGAACCCGCAGAGATATTTGCATTACTTTCCACACAAGCATCGGAGTTCGCGCCGTCATTTTTATAGACGCCTTTGCTGTCATCGTTCCGTTTCAAGTCACTCATGCCGTCCTCCTTTCGTTACTATCGGCATCGACGAAAAACCGGCCTCGCACATGTCGTGCCCGCATCTTTGCCTCTTTACCATCACGCTCGCTCCGAGCCCATTGCGATCAGCGGCCATGCAGCACCTCCGCCGGACGCAAATGCAGAATCGAACGAATCGAGGAGAACGAAGCAATCAGAATGGTCACGGCCAACAGGACGAACACCAGCACAAACACCATCGGCCGCATCGCTACTCCCGAGCCGAACACGACATGGCCAATGACTTGCGCAAGCAGTGAGCCGAGTCCCGCGCCGACCAAGCCGCCGATAAGCGAAATCACCGCCGTTTCAGTGAGCATCAGCCTCGAAGCCGCACCGTCTGTAGCCCCGATGGCCTTGAGCAACGCCAGTTCCGAACCACGCTCACCAATCGAAGACGCCATGAGATTGGCCACGGCGATAGCTGCTGCAATCAAGCTCAGCGCGGTCATCAGTATCATCATCGCCTGCGTCTTGTGCAGCACATCGCCCTGCAGCGCCGCAACCTGCCGAACCTGCTTGGCGACGGCCCCCGGCATCACTTCCTCGATCTGATAGGCAATCGAAGACGGATAAGCCGTGCAGTACCAGGTCTCCCATTCCTCCTGGCTCAGCGCCGCCGGGTCTTTTTCGGCCTTGCGCGCCAAATCGTTTTCGGGGGTCGTGAGCGCCTTGACCTCGATTTTGTCGATGGAATCCGGCAAATCGGCAAGCCGCTGCGCCGACCATGAAGGGATGTACATGCCATTGGCATCGTTGTCGCCGGAATCGAAAATCCCGACAATCCGCACGCGCTGGCTGCGGTGCTGCCCATCGGCCGCAACTTTGGAAACTGTAACGGTCTGCCCGACTTTGGTATGGGTGGCGTTCGCCAGGTCCTTGCCCATCATGCCTTGAACGACACCATCCGCACTCGTAGAATCTGCCGTATTTCTACTTTTCGGAGCGTTCTTGGAGCCGACACCGGCCGCATCGTTCTGAACATTCTTAGAATTGGCATCAGCGGCTTGCTTTCCGTTGTCGCCTCCCATAGCCATATTCATGGAGCTTCCGGATTGGCCTTTGTCACCCTGCTCATCTGCGCCAGCAGTTTTATTGGTGTCACCAGCGGCCACGACTTTGCCGGTTCCTGCGGCTCCGGCACCGTCCTTGGCCCAGGCTCCGTCGACCTTCCACCACGAACGCATGCCTTTGACCCCGGCGATCACGCTTTCGCCGGTCGCCAGCGGCACTTTCTTGTTGAACCACGTCCCCGTCACCGGCACGTTGCGCCCGTCGATGGTCGCGTTCACGTTGAGTTCCGGCGCGAAATCGGTGATGTTGAACGCCCAGAACGTCGTTTTGATGCTGGGCACGTCCGATTCCTTGAGGAACGAAGTCGGGTCCGCGTCTTGTGCACCGTTACCCGCGTCGGCGGTATTGTACAAGTCCGACACCACCGCGTCGGCCTTGGGTTTGACCACGATATTCGAGCCATAAGTAGACAGTTCGGCGTTGAGTTTGTCGCCCACATCGAAGACGACGCCGAGCATCGCCACGCAGATCGTGGCCGACAGGCACACAGTCACCGCAATCAGCAATCGCCGCTTGAGCTGCCGCGAAAACGAGCGGAATACCATTCTCAGCAGAAACATCACGCTCTCCCTTCAGCAATAATCGCGTTCATACCTCTAACCCTGTTTTTATGCGCACTTCCGTGAGGGTTAGGAGCACGATTGCAATTCCCTGCCTTTAAACCAATAGAAACTCGTATTTGCCGTAGGTTTAGAGGCGGTTTCGTCTTCACATGCGTAGATTTCGCCATAATCGCCCGCCTTATTCCTTAAAGTGGCTCGACAGCGCGTCGAGATCGGAGGTGTGGATGGTGATTTTGCCGTGCGACGCCTCGAACGGGAACGGTATCGGATTGCAACCGCCCTTGAAGCCGATGGTCGCGACGTTCATCTCTACGCCGCAGCGTTTGCAGATGATCTTGCCGTCCTTTTCGTAGTAGCCGGCATCTCCACATGTCATACATGCATCAAGCCCGACGCCGTAAGAACCGCCGTTCTTCTTGATGATGATGAAGCGCATCACGGTGCCGTCCTTGGCCTTGTACTGGAAGCGGTGCAGGTGGCCGTCGTCCACCTTGTTGAAGGCGATGGTCGCGATGCCGTTGTGCTGCGAATATCCTTCCGGCGGCGAAAGTGTCGGCTGTTCATGGACTTTGGCCACACCTGCGGTCAGGGCGAACGTCACCACAATCATGGCGATCAGGCTCCATGCGCCGGCCGCTTTCGCGCGGCGCCGGAACGCTTTGTGCTCACGAACGACGGCATCATTGGCACCGGCCAGCGGCGTACGGAAGCCGGCCGCAATCGAAGCGATAACAGGGATGATAAAGACCAGCACCGAGGCGATGACCAAATTCATGTCATTATTCGCCGCGACAATCAGCACGTTAAATGCGGTCCCGTCGAATTCGACAAACATCATCGACATCAGCAGCGAGCAAAGTTGCGTCAAATGGCGAACCAGCAAAATCAGCAGCATCAACATTGAAGCCGCAAGGAAGCTGCCACGTACCGCCGTGGTACGCATGGTACGGAAAATCGCCGCCACCACGACGGCCGTCGCGATGCCCAGCACAAAGCCGAGTGCACGCAACAGCATCTTGGAGGTAAACGGGGATTCGCCGGTCTCCACAAAACTGGTCAGCTGCATAAAGACATCCTGCGAGGCAAAGAACGTAGTCAACGCAATGCCTATTGCCGAAATCGCGTTGGCTACATGCAGCCGGACCGGATGCTCATGCCAGTCGCGCACAAGCCCTTTGGAGCAGGCCATAATCGCGAGTATCAACACATCGCAGACCACGCACCCAATGAGCACCGGCAGATTGACCCCAGAACGCCGGTCGACGATGACCAGCACGCGTAGCATAGTAAAAATCAGCGCCGCCGCAATCCCGACAATCAACCCATAGAGCCGCCACTGTCGACTGACCGGCCTATCGCGCCCCTCGCCGACCCCGAGCAGCACGCTCAGTGTCATCACCAGCAGCGCCGGCGCCACCATCCCCGGCAGCGCCCCCACAAATTCCTCGAGCATTTTCTCGAATCCTTATCCTTGCCAACCGTAATTAGCTAGCTTTTATCTCATTACCAAGGAATCAACTGACGCAGTTGTCTGGGAATATACTTGCTTCGACACCCTCCAGGCCGGTAGGCCAAGCTTTATGTCTCAGCAAGCATATTCCCAGACAACTACTCAACCAATGAATCATTAGCATTGGCAATTAGTTAAATGACATAGCAATACGAAGTAAACGCAAACTACTAAATCTTTGCGAGCTAAGCGTTACGTAGGTTAAAAAACATCCGCAACTACGCAAAACTATTTTTTATCCGCTCCAGTCGCTTTGCATCTAGTTACCGTTGAGTGGTGGAGGAAGGCATGCTTGCTGAGGAATAAAGCTCGGCCTAAGCAAAATCAGAGATTTTGCCTTCGCGCTCGATACATCGCGCTCACCAAACCTACAGACAGCCCACAGGGCTGTCCGCTTAACGGTTTGGCCGGTAAGGGTTCCGAAGCAAGTATGCCTTCCTCCACCACGTCAGTTGGTCACCACTGATGCACGACGTAATTCCAATCGAAACTGGCCACAATCGGCTTCGTCCAGAAGCGGCCCTTGACGCCCGTATCCGGGTCGACGTGCAGCGTCCAGCCATTGGTTTCAGGGCTGTAGATGGTGTAGGTGAGTTTGTATTGCCCGGCCTTGTCGAGCTTGATGTTGGCGCCGTAGTGCGGCCCGTCGTCGGCGTTCATCTCCATGAACGTGCCGTCCTGCTTGTTGTTCGGGTCGTTCTTGTCCTGAATCTGATACTTGACGGTGAGCTTCGGAATGAAGTCGCCGGTGCCGTAGCCAAGGTTGTTGTCCTTGAGCGCATGGATGTCGGCCTCCAGGTGGAGGTTCGATTCGGCCGCCGAAAGTCCCATTCCCTGCGGATACATATCAACCGGCTGGAAGTAAACGGTCGCGATGTTCAACGGGAAGATCTGCTGGTCGTGCCCGATCGGAATCTCCTCGAACTTCGCACCGTTGCTGTTGGCCTTCTTCTGCGCGTTCTGCGAGGACGACGAGCTGGACTTGCCCTTGTCGCCGGAAGCAGAGCCCGAGCCGTTCGACCCGCACGCTGCGAGTGAGAACGCGAGCGCACCGGCGACGACTGCGGTCAGCAGACCGGTCAGTTTGTTCTTCTTCATGATTTTCTCCTGTTTATTTTGGAATATTTATTATCAAATGTTTATAAAAGGGATATACCAAGCGAATCCGTATGACGAATTCATCTCGTTTTCCCAAAGCCACGTCTATACCATGGTTCCAGCGGAATGAGCCGATTCCACAGCTTTCATCATTTTTTCGTGATGCTTGTGAATCCCGAAAACGACGAACAACGCGATAATCACCACGGCCGCGATAATCTGCGCGACAATCGTTTCGGTATACGGGTAAAGCCCGAGCCATTCGTTGGTCGGCATACTCGCCAGATAGGTTCCGTTGATGGCATCGCCTTCAATGAGCGAGTGCACGCCGCCGCCGGCAAACGTCACAGCCAAAACCGCGAGCAGCGCCGAGGTGATCAGGAAGAACGGATGCAGTGGAATGTGCACGGAAGTGAAACGAATCAGCACAAAGACAAGAACCAGTACGACCGCGGCCGCCAACCCGCCAATCCACATGCCCTTCGAATCCTTCGTCATCGAGTAGACGCTTTGATAGAACATCACCGTCTCGGCGCCTTCGCGGAAGACGGCCAGGAAGCTCAGCATCGCGAGCGACACCACGCCGGCGAACGTCAGCGAATCTGCAGCGGACACATCAGAAACGGCCTTTTTCGCCTTGCTTCCGATGTAGCTTTGCCACGCGTCGGCATCGGATTTCGAAAGCATCCAGTTGCTGGTGTAGATGAGCATGCACATCGCGATCAGCGCGACCACGCCCTCCATGTTCTCCTGCTGCGGCCCGTTGCCGTTGAAGAACACCGCGAACAGCACCGCCATCAGCCCCGAGCCCAGCAACCCGACGACCACGCCGAGATAAATCCACTTCACGAGCTTCTTGTTGTCGCTTTTGAGCATGTAGGCGATGATGGCGGCGACCACCAACAGCGCTTCGAGCCCTTCGCGCACCAAAATCAGGAACGACTGCCCGATTGAGCTGGTGGCGAATTTCGTGGCACCGTTGACCTGATCTTCGGCTCCGCCGTCGAGTTTCTTGGCATCGACGTTAAGGTTGGCCTTGAGCTCATCGGCCTGCTTCTTGATACCGGCCGGTGCATCCCCGCGCACCATGGCCTTGCGCAGTTCCTTGAAACAGCTTTCCATATAGGAGACGCGCGAGCCGGAAATCGCGTTCATCACGTTCTTCTCGAAACCGAGCTTTTCATAGTACTGGTAATAGGCTTCGTTGACCTTGTCGGCGCCTTTTTCGCCATTCCCGGCTTTGGCCGCGGCAACGCCCTGGTCGATGACCTTGCCCATCTGTCCGGCGACCTCAAGCCAAGTACGGTTCCCCTTGCCGTAGAACTTGGTTTTCTTGTTCTTCTGCAGAACCTTGCGCTGTTCCTTGACCGTCTTCTCGATTTGAGCCGCATATGCCTTGGGCTTGGCGAGATTTGGGCTGGCATCGAGCTGCCCGGCAGCCGCATTAAGTTCGTTGGAAAGCGTACCGATTTGCGCGGCCAAATCGGCACCGTGCCCGTCGCTATACGTCAGTTGTTGCACAGACTGGAACTGGTTCATCTCATTTTGCTGACGATCCGCGCCCAGAGTTTCCTGCACCGCACGACTGAAATTGGAAGCGGTATATCTGGTCGAAACCGCGCTCATCTGCGAGGCGGCCGTGGTCCTGTCCCCAGAAGCATAAGTCCCATTGACCTGCGCAAGTCCCTTGCCCAAGTCTTTGGCCACCCCGCTCCAATTGTCATCTTCCGCCGTAACGGTGTCCGCTGCAGTCCGTACCGAATAACCCTGATTCCCGCCAATCACCTGACCCTGCGACGTGGCAGCACCCGCAGTAACCACGTCCACTACAGAACGTATGAAATGACCTAAATCTCCGACCTGAGCCTGCGACATTTCAGCCCCAGCAACCGACCCGCTGAATCGAACCTGCCTCTCGACCGTATTCGCACCATTAGTCGTTACGGGCGTATCAACCGCAGCCCGCACTCGCGAAACAGAATTCCCGATGCTTGAATGATTTCGTACTTGTGCATCGTTTCGGGAAACACCAGCAGTGACCACTGAACCAGCAAGTTGTAATTGATTTTGATTCGACACTTCCTCATCGGAGTATTCTCGCTCTGCAGCTGTTTGATTACTTTGCACTAGCTGATTTGATTCGACTCGGCCATCCGAATCATAAGAAATATTCGAGCTTACAACATTCGAAGATTCCCTATCCGCCGGAATTGTTGGGTTCTGCGGGACCAGTAGCGACGCAATCATCGCCACTACCGCCAACAGTGGCAACAGTGCCACAAACTTGGTCAGCCTTGTCTTCGCACGCATTGGCGCTCCGCTTCACTCTGTTACGCGACACTATTGTGTCGTTGTGTCTCCAAATAGAGTAAAGGAAAACAAGAAAGAAAAAAAGACTTGTTTTTTAAATTTTTTTATGGTATTGAAGCCCGAAATTTCAACCTTTTGTGAGATTCTACATAATTTATGCATCCTGTTTTAAACGTCTGTAGAAATTAAAAATATCACTATTGAAGGGCTAGGATTTATTCTCCATTTTTATATCGTTTTCGTTGTCTGAAAGCGTTTGGTTTACTTTCCTGCAGAAAAGCGGAATTTGACCTTTTACAGAACCGAAAACAGCACCCGTTTTCAACTTCTTACCGATTAGGGCGTAAGGCCATTAAACCACTTTAAATCAGGTAATAAAATATAACGACTAACTTTTCTGAAGAAATTAATTGTCACCGACAGCAACAACAACATTTTATTTAGCAGACGCTTGAATTAAGATTTGAGTTACTTCGATTTTTCAGCTACTTCGGTGACAGATAGGAGATGGGCGATGGCACATGTCAGCGACGAGATGATTGACCTGGAACTTCGCAGCACCGGAAGAATAATCCGGCGGGTTTTGCCATATTTCACGCCCACATCCATACGTTGGGCGAATCGTGTGACGCATCTGCTGAACGGCGTCAACTACACCCATTTGCATTATGAACAGCGGCATCTGCGCAGACCGGACGGAACCGATCTTCGTATCTGCATCTATCGGCCAAAGGCAAAACTTGCTGACAAAACGTTCAATACAGATTCGTTTTTTGCTCCGGCACCCGGCATCCTGTGGATACACGGCGGAGGATTCGCCCTTGAATTCCCCGAACTCGAGGCCTTTTATTTTCAAAAGATAGTGGATGCCACCAATGCAGTTCTCGTCGCTCCCGATTATCGCAAATCCACCGAAGCGCCGTATCCTGCGGCCCTTGAGGATTGCTATTGGACTTTGCTCTGGCTGAAAGACCATGCCAAGCAGCTGGGCGTGCGCTCAGATCAATTGATTGTCGCAGGAGCCAGCGCAGGCGGCAATCTCACAGCCGCGGTCAGTCTCTTGGCACGAGACCGAAAGGACGTCAATATCGCGTTCCAAGTACCGATTTGCCCCATGCTGGACGACCGGGAAACTCCAAGCTCATGCGACAATGATGCTCCTGTCTGGAACACCGCTTCAAATCGTCTGTGTTGGAATATGTATCTGGGAAAGCGCAGAGTCACCGCCGCCGTACCGGCATATGCTGCTCCAGCCAGGGTTCAAGATTTAAGCGGACTTCCGCCGACACTGAGCTACGTAGGCGATATCGAGCCGTTCCATGATGAAACAGTCACCTATATGAATCGTCTGACCGCAGCCGGTGTAGAAACGAGGTTCCGTGTCTTCCCCGGCGCGTTCCATGTCTTTGATGCGCTTGTTCCACATGCGGAGATCTCAGAAGATGCGGCAAAGTTCCTGCTAGATGGTTTCGAATACGGAATTAAAAACTTCTTTGCCAACCAAAATTAATTGAGATTGCGGTGTTTATTGGAGTGCGGCAGAATCGTTCCCTGGTTGTCGTGTTGTGGCGGGAGCCCGGTTGGTGTGGTTTCCGGGTATGTGCGGGAGGGCCCCGGGCGGATCGTGTGGGCCCGGCCGTGGGGGCCCGGATACGGGAAAAGGGGAGCGGCCCTTGCGGGCGCTCCCCTTGTGAAGTGTGGTGCGGCGGCGGGCTACTCTCCCACACCCTGTCGGGTGCAGTACCATCGCCGTGCCAGGCCTTAGCTTCCGGGTTCGGAATGGGACCGGGCGTCTCCCCTGGGCTATGGCCGCCGCAAATCTTGAATTGTACGCAACCCGTGGGCTGCGGGATAGTGGCGGCTCGGGAACCGGAAAGCGGACGCGTTAGATGCAGATGAATCGTAGTGCGGTCATTCAGCGCTCATGCTGTCTGAATGTCTTTCGCAGAGGATGCCTCACGTCCCATCAATGGAGATGGGAGTGTGATTGCCTTTCGGCCGTTAGTACCGGTCGGCTCCGCCCCTCGCGGGGCTTCCACGTCCGGCCTATCAACCAGGTGTTCTGACCTGGGGCCTACAGGGACTCTAAGGTCCCAAGGAATACTGATCTCGGAGCAGGCTTCCCGCTTAGATGCTTTCAGCGGTTATCCCTTCCGAACGTAGCCAACCGGCCGTGCCGCTGGCGCGACAACCGGCATACCAGAGGTTCGTCCACCCAGGTCCTCTCGTACTATGGGCAGGTCTCCTCAATATTCCAACGAGCGCAGAGGATAGAGACCAAACTGTCTCACGACGTTCTGAACCCAGCTCGCGTGCCGCTTTAATCGGCGAACGGCCGAACCCTTGGGACCTGCTACAGCCCCAGGATGCGACGAGCCGACATCGAGGTGCCAAACCATCCCGTCGATATGGACTCTTGGGAATGATCAGCCTGTTATCCCCGGGGTACCTTTTATCCGTTGAGCGATGCCGCGCCCGTGCGCCGGCACCGGATCACTATCTCCGACTTTCGTCCCTGCTCGACCCGTCGGTCTCACAGTCAAGCCCGCTTGTGCGATTGCACTCGACACCCGATTGCCAACCGGGCTGAGCGGACCTTTGAGCGCCTCCGTTATCCTTTGGGAGGCAACCGCCCCAGTTAAACTACCCGCCAGGACTGTCCCTGACACGGATGACGTGTCGAGGTTAGACATCAAATGGAGACAGAGCGGTATTTCACCTTGCGGCTCCACGATGGCTGGCGCCACCGCTTCGAAGCCTCCCGCCTATGCTACACAGTTTCCACCTAATGACAATACCAAGGTATAGTAAAGGTCCCGGGGTCTTTTCGTCCTTCTGCGCTTAACGAGCATCTTTACTCGTACTGCAATTTCGCCGAGCTCCTGGTCGAGACAGTGGGGAAGTCGTTACGCCATTCGTGCAGGTCGGAACTTACCCGACAAGGAATTTCGCTACCTTAGGATGGTTATAGTTACCACCGCCGTTTACCGGGGCTTGAATTCACCGCTGCCCCCGCGCGAAGCGGGATGACGGATCCTCTTAACCTTCCGGCACCGGGCAGGCGTCAGTGCATATACAGCGGCTTGCGCCTTCGCATGCACCTGTGTTTTTGGTAAACAGTCGCTACCCCCTGGTCTGTGCCACCCCCGAGGCTCCCGCGCAAGGCGGTTCACCCCAGGGGGTCTCCCTTATACCGAAGGCACGGGAGTGATTTGCCGAGTTCCTTGACCAGGATTCGCTCGATCGCTTTGGTATTCTCTACCTGACCACCTGTGTCGGTTTGCGGTACGGGCGCCGCAGCACCTCGCGCCGAAGCTTTTCTCGGCAACGGAAACCACCGGGTTCGGCCCCAACGGGCCCCACCATCGCGCCTCACCCTCGATGCACCCCGGATTTGCCTGGGGTGCGGGCTGCACGCTTGGCCACGGACTACCACCGCCGCGGCCGGCTCCTCCATTGCGTCACTCCTGCGCTGGCCTACCGGAAGGTCTGTCCCAACCACCGAGCATCAGGCACCCCGAAGGGAGCCATCCGCAGGGCGGGAGGTTAGTACCCGACTTTCGGCCCGGACGGTCCTGCGCCGGTACGGGAATATCGACCCGTTCGTCCATTCGACTACGCCTGTCGGCCTCGCCTTAGGACCCGACTCACCCGGGGACGATGAACGTGGCCCCGGAACCCTTGGTCATCCAGCGGACGGGATCCTCACCCGTCTCTCGCTACTCATGTCTGCATTCTCGCTCCCGCACGGTCCACGGCGAGCTTACGCTGCCGCTTCACCCCGTACGGGACGCTCTCCTACCCAGCAACAAAAGCTGCTGCCGCGTCTTCGGTGGCGTGCTTGAGCCCCGCTACATTGTCGGCGCGGAACCACTAGACCAGTGAGCTGTTACGCACTCTTTCAAGGGTGGCTGCTTCTGAGCCAACCTCCTGGCTGTCTATGCGACTCCACATCCTTTCCCACTTAGCACGCGCTTCGGGACCTTAGACGACGATCTGGGCTGTTTCCCTTTCGACGACGGAGCTTATCCCCCGCCGACTCACTGCCGCGCTCTACCACAACGGGTATTCGGAGTTTGGTTGCCGTCGGTACGCGATACGCGCCCTCAGGCATCCAGTAGCTCTACCCCCCGGTGGAACCACGCGACGCTGCACCTAAATGCATTTCGGAGAGAACCAGCTATCACGGAATTTGATTGGCCTTTCACCCCTAGCCCCAAGTCATCCCCCCAGTTTTCAACCTAGGTGGGTCCGGTCCTCCACGCGGTCTTACCCGCGCTTCAACCTGCTCAGGGCTAGATCATCCCGCTTCGGGTCCAGGACAAGCGACTCAAACGCCTTTTGAGACTCGCCTTCGCTACGGCTCCCCCACGACGGGTTAGCCTCGCCACCTGCCACTGACTCGCAGACTCATTTTTCGATAGGCACGCCGTCACCCCACAAGGAGGCTCCGACGGTTCGTAGGCGCACGGTTTCAGAAACTGTTTCATTCCCCTCCCGGGGTGCTTTTCACCTTTCCCTCACGGTACTCGTTCGCTATCGGTCAGACAGTCATATCTAGGCTTACCCCACGGTCGGGGCGGATTCACACGGGATTCCACGAGTCCCGTGCTACTTGGGAACCTGGATCGGAAGGCAGCGCGCGACCGGCTACGGGGCCATCACCCTCTACGGCCGGGAATTCAATCCCGTTCGCCTAGCACGCCGCTTTATGACTTCCGCCGGACGCTCCAGCATCCGGGCACCAGGCCCCACAACACCCGCCGCGCAACGCCTGGAGGCTATCACACGCGGCCGGTTTGGCCTGATCCGCTTTCGCTCGCCACTACTCACGGAATATCCTTTCCTGCAGGTACTGAGATGTTTCACTTCCCTGCGTACCCCCCGCACGAATGCGGTGCCGGCCCATACGGCCGGCGGGTCCCCCCATTCGGAAATCCTCGGATCAAAGCCCTGTCGGCGGCTCCCCGAGGCCTATCGCGGCCCCACACGTCCTTCATCGGTACTGTCTGCCAAGGCATCCACCATACGCCCTTACCAGCAACACACACCCATACAGGCTGCATGCCGCAAGGACCTTCTGCGAAAAACTCTGGACAACACATCATCACACTATGAATGATCACAAAACGATCGACCAAATCCCCGATTGGAATCGGAGACCGGTCTTAAAAATTGCATCTAACAAAGCAAGATCAAAATCTTGCTCGCGTCCACTATCCAGTTCTCAAGCCACCACGCACGACCGGATCAGACGCCCCATCCGGGGCCGCCGTCAACGGAAGGCATCGAATCGCACCCGCACTAAGCGGGGGTGGCGATCCGGGAGCCCAAAAGCATGCCCGCACCACAATGTACGTGTAAAGTTGTGATTCTCTGATCTTTTCCACACCAGCAGGACCACACCAGGGAACATCCCCGGCAGGCCCGACACCGGCCACCATACAGTGGCCTGAATTCTCCGTAGAAAGGAGGTGATCCAGCCGCACCTTCCGGTACGGCTACCTTGTTACGACTTAGTCCCAATCACGAGCCTCACCTTAGACGGCTCCGCCCACAAGGGTTCGGACACCGGCTTCGGGTGCTGCCCACTTTCATGACTTGACGGGCGGTGTGTACAAGGCCCGGGAACGCATTCACCGCGGCGTTGCTGATCCGCGATTACTAGCGACTCCGCCTTCATGGAGTCGGGTTGCAGACTCCAATCCGAACTGAGACCGGTTTTCAGGGATCCGCTCCGCGTCACCGCGTCGCATCCCGTTGTACCGGCCATTGTAGCATGCGTGAAGCCCTGGACGTAAGGGGCATGATGATCTGACGTCATCCCCACCTTCCTCCGAGTTGACCCCGGCGGTCCCTTGTGAGTTCCCACCATAACGTGCTGGCAACACAAGGCGAGGGTTGCGCTCGTTGCGGGACTTAACCCAACATCTCACGACACGAGCTGACGACGACCATGCACCACCTGTGAACCGGCCCCGAAGGGAAGCGCCGTCTCCGACGCGATCCGGAACATGTCAAGCCCAGGTAAGGTTCTTCGCGTTGCATCGAATTAATCCGCATGCTCCGCCGCTTGTGCGGGCCCCCGTCAATTTCTTTGAGTTTTAGCCTTGCGGCCGTACTCCCCAGGCGGGATGCTTAACGCGTTAGCTCCGACGCGGAACCCGTGGAATGGGCCCCACATCCAGCATCCACCGTTTACGGCGTGGACTACCAGGGTATCTAATCCTGTTCGCTCCCCACGCTTTCGCTCCTCAGCGTCAGTAACAGCCCAGAGACCTGCCTTCGCCATTGGTGTTCTTCCCGATATCTACACATTCCACCGTTACACCGGGAATTCCAGTCTCCCCTACTGCACTCAAGCCCGCCCGTATCCGGCGCAGACCCATCGTTAAGCGATGGGCTTTCACACCAGACGCGACGAACCGCCTACGAGCTCTTTACGCCCAATAAATCCGGATAACGCTTGCACCCTACGTATTACCGCGGCTGCTGGCACGTAGTTAGCCGGTGCTTATTCGAAGGGTACACTCACTCTCGCTTGCTCCCCAACAAAAGCGGTTTACAACCCGAAGGCCTTCATCCCGCACGCGGCGTCGCTGCATCAGGGTTCCCCCCCATTGTGCAATATTCCCCACTGCTGCCTCCCGTAGGAGTCTGGGCCGTATCTCAGTCCCAATGAGGCCGGTCGCCCTCTCAGGCCGGCTACCCGTCAAAGCCTTGGTGGGCCGTTGCCCCGCCAACAAGCTGATAGGACGCGACCCCATCCCATGTCGGTAACCCTTTCCCGCGATCACATGCGATCACGCGGAACACCCGGCATTACCACCCGTTTCCAGGAGCTATTCCGGAACATGGGGCAGGTTGGTCACGCATTACTCTCCCGTTCGCCACTCTCACCCAAGTGCAAGCACCTGGGATCCCGTTCGACTTGCATGTGTTAAGCACGCCGCCAGCGTTCATCCTGAGCCAGAATCGAACCCTCCACAAAAAACATGAAAGGCCGAACAAATCGGCTCTATACAAAATAATTGACGGAACCATTCCATAAGGGGGAATGGCCCCCACTAAAAACCCCGACACGAATTAAGCCCCCTAGGACACCCCGAAAACGGGGCACGCGCCGGACTGGCAATCAAAAAAAGCTTTACAACAAAAAGTAGTACAGACACACTCTTGAGTTCTCAAACCACCACCACACCAATGATTTCAACTAATCTCGGGGATTTGTTGTCGCCATCAGGCAGCAAGTAGATAACTTACACTAGGTTGCCCCCAGACGCAAGTCCTATCCGAATAAAAACCCTTAATTCCTTGAAACGACAGCGTTTCAACGGCGTGTCGGAATTTGCTTTAATAATCAGTTTACGCTTGTTTAAAATATATAAAATCCGGAAATTAGCTAAAAAATACTTCTAATAATTCTGAATCGGCGTGTTTCCTTAGAACGATACAAACAGTTCTAACTTTTATCTTATAACCATGAAAGTCAACATCTTAGAAAGTCGGACAACGAGCGTCAGATCTTAGAAAGTATTTATAGAAATCCGATAATGGACATTATGTTCGTTTAAGTTGCCCCAGTTATGATCAACACCGGAGCGGAATATCGAAGACCACTCAAATACCGGTCTGTAAACCTCTAAAGCGCCAAAAGACTTAGACGTTTAACAACAGGCAAAATCATCTTTGAAGATTCAGGCTTCGCTTATTACGCAATCCGAATTTTCATTTTAACTGCTACACAAGTAGAAATTCCTGGTTCCAGACTAACTCTCATCGAAAAACCTGACTTCTTTCCTCGCAACTTCTCCGGTTCATCTCAATTCCGTGGTGTTTTAGAATTGATGATTTGCCAGATGTTGAATAGTGACTCGAGCATGAACAGAGCAAAATGGCACCGCTCTTATTCGTAATGGCTCCATGCTGCATATATCGTTACCGTCTGCGTATCGTCATCGATATCGTAAACCACACGGTGTTGGCTGTTGATCCTTCGAGAATACAATCCTCTGCTGGTCGGCTGCAGCTTTTCGAATGATTGGGTCGGTTGATATGGATCTGATTTCAGATCCGCAACGACCTGCATGAATGATTGCTGAAGATGTGAACGCTTGAGTTTTTTAAGATCGGACTTCGCTGAATTCTTGATGACGACGCGATAGGTCACAGCGTGTCCCAATCAATGTCATCAATATCTGTGGTTCCGCTGTCATCTGCACGACGCTTTTCAGCTGTGGCGAGGGTGCCGGTGTTTTCCAGATAGAGGGTTTCCATAATCGAGTTCCAATCGGCACGATTGACAACCACAGCTTCCTCGTCCTTGTTCCCCCTAGCGGGAGAGATAACTACAGGCTTGCGCTGCACGTTGACGTCCTTGAGAATCTGATACAGATTCTTCCTTGCCGCCGTCGGAGTATAGGTATCCATATTTGCCACCTGTATTGAAGTCTGAACATTAATATAACGTACGCTACACAAGTACGCTTATCTAGAGTGTAACATATTTAATTTTGTCATCAAGTTTATCGAACTTGCATACGGTTCTGAGATTTGGTGGCCAAGGACGACTGTCTCTATCCTCTAGCATATGAAGAGTTGAAGCTGTAACAATCGCGCGAGAGTCCGGAACGAGTTCCTATACGGGACCAAGAACCTTTCCGCCGCCCAGCATCGAGATTGCACGTGGTTGAGAATGCAGGACAGGTTTAATCTTGTCTTCCCATCATCATGTTTTGGTGAGAGCATATCGGCCGAATATCCTTCTCCTGCTGAAAGCATCGAGGATACACTTTCGTCGGTTTCCGGTATGGGAACATGAATCTTTCCGACGGCCAAAGTTGAGGCTGCCGCAGTCAGATGAAAACCTGGATCAGATTCCAGCTTGTGTTTTAAGGCCGACGTCCTAGTAAGCCTTAATCGCGACTTCATGCACGCCTGTCGTGATTCGGGCTGAGCGGTTACGGTGTGAATCAGGAATTTGATGATGCCCGATCGTGGGCTGTGGCGTATAGGCGGGCATTTCACGCCGATGCCCCAGCAAAGAAATCCGGCGGCGATTCGGCCGTCGAAAAGAGCCAAAACGAGCACGTGATCCGGGACCGGACGCGCCGGATACTGAAGGAATCTCGAAGAAATCACCATTCTTACAGTTTCGGCTGTGCGCCTTTGTCGTGTCCTGTGTTCGGGGTGTGGTGCCTCGTGGGTGTCCGGGTATGTGCGGGAGGGCCCCGGGCGGATCGTGTGGGCCCGGCCGTGGGGGCCCGGATACGGGAAAAGGGGAGCGGCCCTTGCGGGCGCTCCCCTTGTGAAGTGTGGTGCGGCGGCGGGCTACTCTCCCACACCCTGTCGGGTGCAGTACCATCGCCGTGCCAGGCCTTAGCTTCCGGGTTCGGAATGGGACCGGGCGTCTCCCCTGGGCTATGGCCGCCGCAAATCTTGAATTGTACGCAACCCGTGGGCTGCGGGATAGTGGCGGCTCGGGAACCGGAAAGCGGACGCGTTAGATGCAGATGAATCGTAGTGCGGTCATTCAGCGCTCATGCTGTCTGAATGTCTTTCGCAGAGGATGCCTCACGTCCCATCAATGGAGATGGGAGTGTGATTGCCTTTCGGCCGTTAGTACCGGTCGGCTCCGCCCCTCGCGGGGCTTCCACGTCCGGCCTATCAACCAGGTGTTCTGACCTGGGGCCTACAGGGACTCTAAGGTCCCAAGGAATACTGATCTCGGAGCAGGCTTCCCGCTTAGATGCTTTCAGCGGTTATCCCTTCCGAACGTAGCCAACCGGCCGTGCCGCTGGCGCGACAACCGGCATACCAGAGGTTCGTCCACCCAGGTCCTCTCGTACTATGGGCAGGTCTCCTCAATATTCCAACGAGCGCAGAGGATAGAGACCAAACTGTCTCACGACGTTCTGAACCCAGCTCGCGTGCCGCTTTAATCGGCGAACGGCCGAACCCTTGGGACCTGCTACAGCCCCAGGATGCGACGAGCCGACATCGAGGTGCCAAACCATCCCGTCGATATGGACTCTTGGGAATGATCAGCCTGTTATCCCCGGGGTACCTTTTATCCGTTGAGCGATGCCGCGCCCGTGCGCCGGCACCGGATCACTATCTCCGACTTTCGTCCCTGCTCGACCCGTCGGTCTCACAGTCAAGCCCGCTTGTGCGATTGCACTCGACACCCGATTGCCAACCGGGCTGAGCGGACCTTTGAGCGCCTCCGTTATCCTTTGGGAGGCAACCGCCCCAGTTAAACTACCCGCCAGGCACTGTCCCTGACACGGATGACGTGTCGAGGTTAGACATCAAATGGAGACAGAGCGGTATTTCACCTTGCGGCTCCACGATGGCTGGCGCCACCGCTTCGAAGCCTCCCGCCTATGCTACACAGTTTCCACCTAATGACAATACCAAGGTATAGTAAAGGTCCCGGGGTCTTTTCGTCCTTCTGCGCTTAACGAGCATCTTTACTCGTACTGCAATTTCGCCGAGCTCCTGGTCGAGACAGTGGGGAAGTCGTTACGCCATTCGTGCAGGTCGGAACTTACCCGACAAGGAATTTCGCTACCTTAGGATGGTTATAGTTACCACCGCCGTTTACCGGGGCTTGAATTCACCGCTGCCCCCGCGCGAAGCGGGATGACGGATCCTCTTAACCTTCCGGCACCGGGCAGGCGTCAGTGCATATACAGCGGCTTGCGCCTTCGCATGCACCTGTGTTTTTGGTAAACAGTCGCTACCCCCTGGTCTGTGCCACCCCCCGAGGCTCCCCGCGCAAGGCGGTTCACCCCAGGGGGTCTCCCTTATACCGAAGGCACGGGAGTGATTTGCCGAGTTCCTTGACCAGGATTCGCTCGATCGCTTTGGTATTCTCTACCTGACCACCTGTGTCGGTTTGCGGTACGGGCGCCGCAGCACCTCGCGCCGAAGCTTTTCTCGGCAACGGAAACCACCGGGTTCGGCCCCAACGGGCCCCACCATCGCGCCTCACCCTCGATGCACCCCGGATTTGCCTGGGGTGCGGGCTGCACGCTTGGCCACGGACTACCACCGCCGCGGCCGGCTCCTCCATTGCGTCACTCCTGCGCTGGCCTACCGGAAGGTCTGTCCCAACCACCGAGCATCAGGCACCCCGAAGGGAGCCATCCGCAGGGCGGGAGGTTAGTACCCGACTTTCGGCCCGGACGGTCCTGCGCCGGTACGGGAATATCGACCCGTTCGTCCATTCGACTACGCCTGTCGGCCTCGCCTTAGGACCCGACTCACCCGGGGACGATGAACGTGGCCCCGGAACCCTTGGTCATCCAGCGGACGGGATCCTCACCCGTCTCTCGCTACTCATGTCTGCATTCTCGCTCCCGCACGGTCCACGGCGAGCTTACGCTGCCGCTTCACCCCGTACGGGACGCTCTCCTACCCAGCAACAAAAGCTGCTGCCGCGTCTTCGGTGGCGTGCTTGAGCCCCGCTACATTGTCGGCGCGGAACCACTAGACCAGTGAGCTGTTACGCACTCTTTCAAGGGTGGCTGCTTCTGAGCCAACCTCCTGGCTGTCTATGCGACTCCACATCCTTTCCCACTTAGCACGCGCTTCGGGACCTTAGACGACGATCTGGGCTGTTTCCCTTTCGACGACGGAGCTTATCCCCCGCCGACTCACTGCCGCGCTCTACCACAACGGGTATTCGGAGTTTGGTTGCCGTCGGTACGCGATACGCGCCCTCAGGCATCCAGTAGCTCTACCCCCCGGTGGAACCACGCGACGCTGCACCTAAATGCATTTCGGAGAGAACCAGCTATCACGGAATTTGATTGGCCTTTCACCCCTAGCCCCAAGTCATCCCCCCAGTTTTCAACCTAGGTGGGTCCGGTCCTCCACGCGGTCTTACCCGCGCTTCAACCTGCTCAGGGCTAGATCATCCCGCTTCGGGTCCAGGACAAGCGACTCAAACGCCTTTTGAGACTCGCCTTCGCTACGGCTCCCCCACGACGGGTTAGCCTCGCCACCTGCCACTGACTCGCAGACTCATTTTTCGATAGGCACGCCGTCACCCCACAAGGAGGCTCCGACGGTTCGTAGGCGCACGGTTTCAGAAACTGTTTCATTCCCCTCCCGGGGTGCTTTTCACCTTTCCCTCACGGTACTCGTTCGCTATCGGTCAGACAGTCATATCTAGGCTTACCCCACGGTCGGGGCGGATTCACACGGGATTCCACGAGTCCCGTGCTACTTGGGAACCTGGATCGGAAGGCAGCGCGCGACCGGCTACGGGGCCATCACCCTCTACGGCCGGGAATTCAATCCCGTTCGCCTAGCACGCCGCTTTATGACTTCCGCCGGACGCTCCAGCATCCGGGCACCAGGCCCCACAACACCCGCCGCGCAACGCCTGGAGGCTATCACACGCGGCCGGTTTGGCCTGATCCGCTTTCGCTCGCCACTACTCACGGAATATCCTTTCCTGCAGGTACTGAGATGTTTCACTTCCCTGCGTACCCCCCGCACGAATGCGGTGCCGGCCCATACGGCCGGCGGGTCCCCCCATTCGGAAATCCTCGGATCAAAGCCCTGTCGGCGGCTCCCCGAGGCCTATCGCGGCCCCACACGTCCTTCATCGGTACTGTCTGCCAAGGCATCCACCATACGCCCTTACCAGCAACACACACCCATACAGGCTGCATGCCGCAAGGACCTTCTGCGAAAAACTCTGGACAACACATCATCACACTATGAATGATCACAAAACGATCGACCAAATCCCCGATTGGAATCGGAGACCGGTCTTAAAAATTGCATCTAACAAAGCAAGATCAAAATCTTGCTCGCGTCCACTATCCAGTTCTCAAGCCACCACGCACGACCGGATCAGACGCCCCATCCGGGGCCGCCGTCAACGGAAGGCATCGAATCGCACCCGCACTAAGCGGGGGTGGCGATCCGGGAGCCCAAAAGCATGCCCGCACCACAATGTACGTGTAAAGTTGTGATTCTCTGATCTTTTCCACACCAGCAGGACCACACCAGGGAACATCCCCGGCAGGCCCGACACCGGCCACCATACAGTGGCCTGAATTCTCCGTAGAAAGGAGGTGATCCAGCCGCACCTTCCGGTACGGCTACCTTGTTACGACTTAGTCCCAATCACGAGCCTCACCTTAGACGGCTCCGCCCACAAGGGTTCGGACACCGGCTTCGGGTGCTGCCCACTTTCATGACTTGACGGGCGGTGTGTACAAGGCCCGGGAACGCATTCACCGCGGCGTTGCTGATCCGCGATTACTAGCGACTCCGCCTTCATGGAGTCGGGTTGCAGACTCCAATCCGAACTGAGACCGGTTTTCAGGGATCCGCTCCGCGTCACCGCGTCGCATCCCGTTGTACCGGCCATTGTAGCATGCGTGAAGCCCTGGACGTAAGGGGCATGATGATCTGACGTCATCCCCACCTTCCTCCGAGTTGACCCCGGCGGTCCCTTGTGAGTTCCCACCATAACGTGCTGGCAACACAAGGCGAGGGTTGCGCTCGTTGCGGGACTTAACCCAACATCTCACGACACGAGCTGACGACGACCATGCACCACCTGTGAACCGGCCCCGAAGGGAAGCGCCGTCTCCGACGCGATCCGGAACATGTCAAGCCCAGGTAAGGTTCTTCGCGTTGCATCGAATTAATCCGCATGCTCCGCCGCTTGTGCGGGCCCCCGTCAATTTTTCTTTGAGTTTTAGCCTTGCGGCCGTACTCCCCAGGCGGGATGCTTAACGCGTTAGCTCCGACGCGGAACCCGTGGAATGGGCCCCACATCCAGCATCCACCGTTTACGGCGTGGACTACCAGGGTATCTAATCCTGTTCGCTCCCCACGCTTTCGCTCCTCAGCGTCAGTAACAGCCCAGAGACCTGCCTTCGCCATTGGTGTTCTTCCCGATATCTACACATTCCACCGTTACACCGGGAATTCCAGTCTCCCCTACTGCACTCAAGCCCGCCCGTATCCGGCGCAGACCCATCGTTAAGCGATGGGCTTTCACACCAGACGCGACGAACCGCCTACGAGCTCTTTACGCCCAATAAATCCGGATAACGCTTGCACCCTACGTATTACCGCGGCTGCTGGCACGTAGTTAGCCGGTGCTTATTCGAAGGGTACACTCACTCTCGCTTGCTCCCCAACAAAAGCGGTTTACAACCCGAAGGCCTTCATCCCGCACGCGGCGTCGCTGCATCAGGGTTCCCCCCATTGTGCAATATTCCCCACTGCTGCCTCCCGTAGGAGTCTGGGCCGTATCTCAGTCCCAATGAGGCCGGTCGCCCTCTCAGGCCGGCTACCCGTCAAAGCCTTGGTGGGCCGTTGCCCCGCCAACAAGCTGATAGGACGCGACCCCATCCCATGTCGGTAACCCTTTCCCGCGATCACATGCGATCACGCGGAACACCCGGCATTACCACCCGTTTCCAGGAGCTATTCCGGAACATGGGGCAGGTTGGTCACGCATTACTCTCCCGTTCGCCACTCTCACCCAAGTGCAAGCACCTGGGATCCCGTTCGACTTGCATGTGTTAAGCACGCCGCCAGCGTTCATCCTGAGCCAGAATCGAACCCTCCACAAAAAACATGAAAGGCCGAACAAATCGGCTCTATACAAAATAATTGACGGAACCATTCCATAAGGGGGAATGGCCCCCACTAAAAACCCCGACACGAATTAAGCCCCCTAGGACACCCCGAAAACGGGGCACGCGCCGGACTGGCAATCAAAAAAAGCTTTACAACAAAAAGTAGTACAGACACACTCTTGAGTTCTCAAACCACCACCACACCAACAAACAATCTCAACTCTTGGAGGAGAAGTTGCCGTGTTGAGCAGCAAGAGATAAATATACGCGTTAAATCGATTATGCGCAAGTTGAAGGGTGCAAAAATCTTAAGAACCGTTGCAATGATGCGGTTCTTTCGGCGTGTCACTACAGGTGCCTTGCACCTCTAAGTAATATGTTAGACCGAAAATATCAAGAATCAAATCGGCATAATTCTTTTTTCACGGCGTGTTGAAGCTACAGTGCCGAAAACCAAATAACCGCACGTCTTAAACCCTCCTTTTCCGTCTTGGATATTGAGATAAGCCAGCTGACATCGAAACATACGTATGCTATTTGGCGCTAGACCAACTCGTAGCAACCAAGTGTTTCGATACGTCAGATTCGCAGCTGATACGGTACCGACCGGTTAGCCAGCATCACCTTCCAGGAATGCTTGCCTTATTGCACGCCCTATTTTCATTGCGGCACGCATTCCCCACCTTGCACCTTGTTGCTTATCGGGTACCGGCCATAACCCAACACAGTTCTTAAGAAGCTCACCCTTGGCAAAAGCTCGATTTTGTAAAGCCCGCCTCATAAAGCAGCGCAAAAGAAAAATTCGATCATTGCCGGAAACCGAGCGGGAATCGACGATAAACGTCCAAGTAATATACTGTCTGTTATGGGCCCCAGAAAACACCGACGCAAACTCCACTTGCCTTGGTGGGCGTATCTGCTGGTTGCATTGCTGCTCGACGTGGAATGGGGAAGCGCTCTGGTGCTTAGCCACGGATTCGATAAAATTTCCTATGCGATAGCGTCGTTGGTGGGTATGGGTTTAAGCTGCCTATCCATTTACGCGGCCGGGGAGCGGGTCGGGGAGGAACACCCCAATCATTCGGTTGCCGGTCTTCTCGCTATGCTCAATATCTTAGTGGTGGCGTTCATTACCATGCACGTTGAAATTCCGGCAAGCTTCCTCGTCTTCATAGCAGTCGCGGCGCTCGTGATTTTCCTGGTGTTATTCTGCTTGCAATAGTGAATCGGCAAAAGCCACATTCCGCACAGAAATCGGGAGTGATTCCCCGTTTTTACCGCAATAGCGCGGCAATCGCAAAACCAAAGTTGCTCAAGCACGATTACAATAATATATATGACTAAAAAAATTGCGGTATTGACTGGTGCTGGTATTTCGACTTCGGCGGGAATCCCCGACTTCCGCGGGCCGGACGGGGTGTGGACCAAGCACCCGGACCAGATGAGCGTTTACGACATCGACGCGTTCATGCGCGACAAGAAGGCGCGTGAGTATTCGTGGGCTTGGCAGAAGGCTTCGCCGGTGTGGAACGCACAACCGGGCAAGGCGCACAAGGCGCTGGTCAAGCTTGAAAAGGCAGGGCTGCTGACGCTTCTGGCCACGCAGAACTTCGACGCGCTGCACGAGAAAGCCGGCAATTCCAGCGACCTCATCGTCAATCTGCACGGAACCATCGGCACCTCGCACTGCATGAAATGCCACGCCGAGTACAAGACGGCCGACATCATGGACAATCTCGACAACGAGCCGGACCCGCACTGCCACCGCAAACTGCCGTATAGCGGCAACACGACCTGCAATGGACTCATCAAAACCGACGTGGTCTACTTCGGCGAGATGCTGCCGGAAGGCGCGATGGAAAAGTCGATGGCGCGAGTGGCCAAGGCCGACGAGTTCTGGGTGATCGGCTCGACGCTTGAAGTCTTCCCCGCCGCATCGCTGGCGCCGACCGCGGTGCAGGCCGGAGTGCCGATGACCATTATGAATATGGGGCACACGCAATACGACAACATCGCCACGCGACTGATTCACGACGACATCGCCAAGGCTCTGCCGGAACTGGTGGACGAAGCCATCGCCGAAGCCGAGAAATAAACAAGGCGCGTGACGTAATTGGGGTGCCTGTCAAAGACATCCCGAATTCAATCATGAACTCTCCACTTGCATGAGGCCTTGATACGCAGTGATCCCCACTGGCTTGAAACCGGTGGGGATCACTGCATTTACTTATTGGGCCTGGCCTTGGTCACGTCCGATTCAACGTAAACGCGCCAAATGCAGATGCCGATGAATCATCGGATGCGGCTGGTCACGTTCCGGTCGAATTGGGTTTGGAACGTGTCTCATTCCGTTCGATTCAAATCCGGAATGCAACCGGACCGGGTCAAAATACTGGTCGAACTCGGTTCAAATCAAATCTAGAACACGACAAGATCGGCTCAGGTCAAGCTCGGGTCTGGGGCAGGGTTGGATCCGCGTCAGTTCGGATCTGGGTCAGGATTAACTCGGGTCAGTTCAAATCCGAGTTAGTCCGAGTCCGGGGTGGGGTTAGGTCCGGTTTGCGCGGGCCAAAAGGCGGACGCACAAACCGGACCCGATTGCGACCGATTGAAGACGACTCCGAAGGCTTCTAGGGGCCAGCCGAACCGCCGCCCATAGGGGGCCGACGCCGGTGGCTCTTAGAAGGCTGCGGGACCGACACCGGAGGGGCCGGCACCCATAGAACCGGGACCTACCGGACCGGCACCCATGGGACCAACGCCAGTCGAGTCGGGACCTGCTGATGGCGGCAACGTCGTTTCATCTCTCTGCTGCTGACCGGGGATCGGCCGCGACTTGCGACGCAGGTAAATCCAGAAGGCTGCCAGCGAGACGATGACGGCGATGGTGAGCACCGTGAAAGCGACAAGCGCGACAATCGCGGCGACCTCCAATGGCGTCAGGCCAGAAAGACCCTTCGGAGACTGATAAGCGGTATTGTTCGCCCTATCCGAAGAACCGCTATGGCGGGTGGAGTTGTTAAGAGGAGTTCCTCTCTTCTGCTGTCCCTGCGGCCCAGAAGCATTGGCTGGAGCCTTGCCCGCAGCGCTATTTTCGCCGGAACGAGCACCTCCGCCGTTGATCGTGACACGGTTGTCGGCGTTACGGCTGGCGTTGGAACCGCTACCGAGACCAGCTCCCGCACCGAAGATCGGGGAAGAACCAGCAAGGCCGTTTGCACCAACGAGACCGTTCGCGCCAACGAGGCCATTGCTGGTAGCCGGGAAGCGTCCACCGATAATATTCGGGTTTGAACCGTCACCGAAACCGTTTCCATTTCCGAAACCGTTTCCGTTTCCGAAACCGTTGCCGTTGTTGCCGTTGCCGTTACCAGAACCGTTACCGTTACCGCCGTGGCCGCCGTTTCCGTTACCGTTACCGCCGCCGTTTCCGTTACCGTTGCCAGAACCATTGCCGTTGTTGCCACCGTTGCCGGAATTGTCACCGTCACCGGAATTATTCGGCTTGGCGACGAGCGCCGCAAGGGCACCCAGCAGAGCAACCGTAGCGTTATACACATCAGCCTGAGACGCGTTGGACGGGTCGTCCAGCAGACCTTCAGCGGTATCAAGTGCATCGCTCAAACCAGCCCACGAACTACTCGTGTACTGATTCTTGTTCTTGCCCTTCGCTACCTTGACGGCCGCCTTCAATTTCTCCCAATCCGCTTCGCTCGGCTTCGTGTCGGCGCTGGCCGGCTTGAGCTGGAGGCGATTGATGGCTGAATTGAGGGCATTGATGGCATTGATGACGTCACTCTTCGAGGCGTTATCCGAATTGTTCACCACACCCTCGGCACCGTCGAGAGCATCTTGAAGGCCGTTCCACGAACCACTCGTGTAATCGTCCTTGTGCTTGCCCTTGGCCGTGTTGATGGCAGCCTGCAGCTTATTCCAATCATCCTGACTCGGCTTCTCATTCTTGTCGACCAGGTTATTGAGAGCATTCTGCAAATCGTCCGCAGCCTGCTCAACATCATGCTTGGACGGAGTATCGGCAACAGCCACTTCCTTGGCGTGGTCAAGAGCATGCTGAACTTCATTCCAGGACGCATCGGTGTAATCGCCCTTATGCTGTTCATCCTGCTTGGCTTGCTCGATGGCATCCTGCAGATCACTCCAATCGTTGGCGTCAGGAGCCTCGACCCAGACCGCCGAGACGACCGTATCGGCCGTGACGGGCTTGTCGAAGTCGAAGGGCTGGCCGTCGGGGCCGTGCCACCCGGCAAAGAGATAGCCGTTGCGGACCGGATTCGGGGTCGGGCGATGAGCCTTGGAGCCAGTGGGGATGACCTGATCAGGAACCGTGGAAGCATCCTTTCCGGTATTGAACGAGACCTTCACCGTGTTCTCCTGCCGCTTCCAGCCGGCCTGCAGCGTCAAGCTGCTACCGACCGTGTTGAGGTTGAAGTCCCACGGATTGTTGGAAAGCGAACCATTGGCGTTGACGACATACCAACCGGTGAAGTCGTAACCGTTGCGGTGCACCGCGTGCTGGCCGGGAAGCATGCCGGCATCCGGATCGGTCAGCTTGCCGTTGAAGGCAACGTTCTGATCCTTGACGCGTGACGGGTCATCGGCAATGCCGCCGTTCAGGTTGAACGTGACGAGCAGCTTCGCGGACTCACCGCTGCCCGGCTTGGTCAGCGTGAAGGAGATCTCGGACTCGTTGCCCGAGGCATCGGTCGCAGTGACCTTGACCGTTCCGGTGTTGTTCATGCCAACAGGTCGATCGAGGAACCAGTAACCATTGCTGTCACTGAAGTTCTCGTTGACCAGATTGCCGCCTTGCGCCAGCGAATCAGTCACCTCGACGCCCGGCTCATACCACTTGCAGGACGCGTTGGTGCACATCCAGCTGCTGATGCCGTTGAACCAATCGGCGGAGAGACCGCTTGCGGAGATGGCAGGTGCCGTCATATCGACGAATACCCAACCGGACGTGGCGGTCACCGGCTTGGTCAGGCCGGACCGCTTCAACGTGACGTTGAAGATCCAGTCATCACCGGTACCGATGGAATCCGTGAAGGTATGGACAGGGTCGTTGAAGGAGTAGTGCCAGGTGCCGTTATCGAGGTTCGGCACGATATTCGTAACCGTGATCTCGGGATGGGCGACGCCGCTGCGACGAGCCGTCAGGGTGAGGGTATCGCCGGACTTGCCGCCAGCGATGCCACCAGCCACATCGAGCTTGCCGCCATTGTCCAGCACGCCGTTGCGGACATGCGGGATCATGACCTCTTCGAGGCTGACCTGCGCATTCTCAACAGGAGTAGGTGCCGGGGCGGGCGCCTTGTCCTTCCAAACCGCATAGAGCGTCGTGTTCTGTGTCAACGTGGTGTTGAAGTCGAACTCGGCACCGCCCTTCGTGGTGGACCAATAGCTGAACTCCTTGCCATCGGGGCCAATGAGGGTGCGCGAAGGCTTGGCGATCTTGCCGTTCTCCGTTTCGGCGGTGAATTCGGTCTTGCCGGCGGCGGTCATGCCACCGTTGAGATCGAAGGTCACCTTGAACTCGGCAGGCGCAGGAGTTGGAGCCGGGGTGGGCTCCGGACGACCCTTCCAGTGCGCGTACACCGTAGTGTTCTCGCTGAATACGGTGTCGCCAGTGATCTGGTCGCCACCGGACCGCTCGGTGTACCAGCCGTCGAAGGACTTGCCGGTAGGAGCGACTGCCGGGCCGTCGGGCACGTTGGTAAGCTTCTTGCCAACGGTCTTCTGAGCCACAGGAGCACCGGAACCACCGTTCGCGTCGAAGCTCACGAGGAACTCGCCGGAATCAGGAACCGTGTTTACCGCCCAGTGCGCGTGCACCGTGACATCGCCGGTAATCGGGGCATCGAAATCGAACTTGTCGGAACCGTTGGCGGCCTTGAACCAGCCGAGGAACGAGTATCCGGGCAATGTCGGGTCCGAAGGCCGTGTGGCCTTCTGCCCATCATCCACCTGCTCGGGCTCGATGGTCGAGCCACCGTGCGTGTCGAAGGTCACCGTATGCTTGCCGGCAGGGGCGGCCTCGACGGTCTTCCAGTGGGCGTACACCGTCGAGTTCGCAGTGAACTTGGTGGACGTGGTCACCTTGTCGCCGTCGGAGGGCTGGGTATACCAACCGTCGAACGACTTGCCGTCAGGAGCAACGCTCGGTCCGGCAGGAACAACCGGCAACATACCGCCGACCGTGGCCACAGGAGCAGGAGCACCGGAACCGCCGTTGGCATCGAAGCTCACGAGGAACTCGCTGTCAGCGGGCGTCTCGTTCTTCTGCCAATGAGCGTAGACCGTGATATCGCCGGTAATCGGGGTGTCGAAGTCGAACGGTGCGCCGCCCTCTGCCTGCTTGAACCAGCCGAGGAAGGTATAGCCTTCACGCGTCGGATCGGTATTGGGCCTGGAGGCCTTCTTGCCGTTCTGGACTTTCGACTTCAAAGCAGGCTGGCCGTTGCCCATCTCGAACGTCACCGTGAACTGGGTGGACGCCGTGGGCTTGTCCTTCCAGACCGCGTAGAGCGTCGTGGCAGCGGAGAGCTCGGTGTTGAAGTCGAACGCCGTGCCACCCTTGGAAGCGGACCAGTGATCGAACTGCTTGCCAGCGGGAACAGTGAGCTTGCCCATTTCCTCGTCGGTCGGAGCCACGGCCTTCTTGGAGGCGGTGGACTTGCCGAAGGCCTGCGAAGCATGGCCGTTCTGCGGATCATAGGTGACCAGGAACTCGCCGTCAGCCGGAGTAGGCGGAGTCGCCATCCACACCGCATAGAGCGTGGTGTCTTCGGTGAGCTCGGTGTTGAAGTCGAACGCCTCGCCGTCGGGAGTCGCGGACCAGTGACGGAAGGTCTTGCCCTCCGGCACCGTGAACTGCGACATCTCCTCATCAGTCGGAGCCACGGCCTTCTTGCCGGACGTGGACTTGCCAAACGCCTCGGACGAATGGCCGTTCTGCGGGTCATAGGTGACGGTGAGCTCTTCGTCGGACGGAGCCGGAGGAATCGCCATCCACACCGCATAGAGCGTGGTGTTGGCGGAAAGCGGCGTAGTGAAGTCGAACGCCGGGCCATCCTTCGAAGCGGACCAGTGCAGGAACTGCTTGCCAGCAGGCACCGTGAGCGCCGCCACTTCGGACTCGGTGGGCTCGACAGCCAACTTGTTGACCGTGGACTTGCCGAATGCCTGTGAACCGTGGCCGTTCTGCGGGTCATAGGTGACCAGGAACTCACCGTCCGGCGTCACCGGCGGCTCGTCCATCCACACCGCGTAGAGCGTGGTGTCGGCAGCGAGCGACGTGGCGAAGTCGAAGCCATCGCCATCGACCGCCTGAGACCAGTGCAGGAACACCTTGCCATGCGGCGCGGTGAGGCTTGCGATCTGATCGGCGGTGGGTTCACCGACCTTGCCTGCGGAAGTGAACGCCTTGAACGAGGTGTCGCCGCCGGCTGTTCTGCCGCCTTGCAGGTCGAAGGTGACCGTGTGCTCACCATCGGCGGGTGCCGTAGCACTCATCGAGTAGTGCGCAGTAAGGGTCGTGTCTTGCGTGAACGGAGTGTTGGCGAAGTCATAGGCATGGCTTGCACCAGGCGCGAACCAGCCATCGAACGTATCGGCACCCAGCGGGACCTTCGGCGCGGCCGGCTGGCCGAGCTTCTGGTTGGTGGTGTTCATAGTGAAGTCTGCGTCAAGACCACCGTTGGCGGGCTTGAACGTGATCGTGTACTCGCCCTCGGACGGAACCTCGGTCTGCGCCTTCCAGTGTGCATAGACCGGCATGTCCACATTGAACTCGGTGTTGGTGGTGACCTTCTGGCCGCCTTCCTTGGCCGTGTACCATGCGTCGAACTCCTTGCCGATCGGCGCCGGGGTGGGCGCGTCGGGCAGCGAAGTCAGCTTGTGGTCTGTGGTCTGCATGGTCTTGTACGGGAGGGTGTCGGTGCCGTTGTTGGCATAGAACGAAATCTGGTACTCGACCGGAATCTGCTTCCAGATCGCATAGACCGTGGTGTTCTCGGTGAACACGGTGTCGGTAGTCACCTGATCACCGTTCTCGCGCTGCGTCGACCAGTGATCGAAACGCATGCCTTCCGGAGCGACGCTCGGGCCATCAGGCAGGGAAGCAAGCTTTCCGTCATTGGTCGTCTGGGCCGCAGGGGCACCGGAACCGCCGTTCGCGTCGAAGCTCACGAGGAACTCGCTGGGAGCGGGCGTCGCGTTCTTCTGCCAATGAGCGTAGACCGTGGTGGCCTTCGTAATCGGGGTGTCGAAGTCGAACTTGGCATCGCCATCGGCCGCCTTGAACCAGTCCACGAAGCTATAGCCCGCACGAGTCGGGTCGGTTTCAGGACGGGTGGCCTTCTGGCCGGAAGTCACGTTCTGCGAGGCGACCAGCGAAGCGCCGTCACCCGTTTCGAACTTGACGAGGAACTGGCCGGCCGGGACGCTCGACGAGGAAGACGAGTTCTTCCAGTGGGCGTAGACCGTCGTGTTCTGCGTGAATACGGACGATGTAGTGACGGACTTGCCACCGACCTTGCGCGTGTACCAGCCGTCGAATTCCTTGCCGTCAGGAGCCGTGGTCGGGCCGTTGGGCACGCTAGCCAACTTGTGGTCGATTGTCGCCTGCGGAGCCGGGGCACCGGAGCCGCCGTTCGCGTCGAAGCTCACAAGGAACTCGCTGGGAGCGGGCGTCTCGTTCTTCGTCCAGTGGGCGTAGAGCGTGACGCTTTGCATGACAGGCTTGCTGAAGTCGAAGACATCGGAACCGTTCTCCGACTTGAACCAGCCCGCGAAAGTATAGCCATCGCGCGTCGGGTCCTTCGGCTTGCTGACCTTCTTGCCCGCGTCGAACGCATCGGGCGAAGTGACATCGGAACCGCCGTTGGACCTGAACGTGACCTTGACCTGCCTGACCCAGCCGGCCGTCAGCGTGACGTTGGCCGTCACCTTGTCGGCGGATTCGCCTTGGTCGCTGAACTTCCAGGCCTTCGACTCGTCCTTCGGCGAGCCGTCGGCGTTGAGGTCGCCGGCGTTGGCGTACCAACCGGCGAACCGGTAGTCGTCCTTCGTCGGGTCGCCAGGATTGTCGAGTGTCGCATTGTAACCAACCGGATCGGATGTCGGGGCCGCGGAGGCTCCGTCACCGGTGACATACGTAACCGTGTACGAGCTGGCCTTCCAATGGGCGTAGACCGTGGTGGCCTGGGTGATGGAAGTGTTGTCGAAGTCGAACTGGTCGGAACCAGCGTCCTTCGAGACGAACCAACCCTTGAAGTCGTAACCGGTCTTCTTCGGGTCTTCAGGCTTGCTGGCCTTCTTGCCGCTGACCACATACTGCGGGTCAATCGTGGAGCCGCCGTCGGTGTCGAAGTCCACCTTATAGGTGGTGGCGCTCCTCCACTTGGCCTGCAGGGTCATGTCGCCGGTAACGGCAAGATCGAAGTTCCATTGCGTCGAACTCGGGGTGCCGGACTCCAGCTTGTACCAGCCGTCGAACTCGGAGTTCTCCTTGGTCGGATCGCCAGGCTTGGATGCCTTGCCATTGACGTCGAACGTCTGCTTGTCAACACTGGTGCCGCCGTTGGAATCGAAGGTGACCGTGACCTGCTTGATCCAGTGGGCATAGACCTCGGTGGGTCCGGTGATCGCGGTGTGTTCGAAGTCGAACTTGCCCGCAGCATCGTCAGCCGAGACATACCAATCGTCGAAGCGGTAGCCGCCGGACTTCGTCGGATTCTTGGTCGGACGCTTGGCGTGGCCCTTATAGGTCACCGACTGCGTATCCACCACGGAACCGCCACCGGTCTTGAACGTCACGTCGTAGCTCTTCGCTGTCCAATGGGCGAAGAGAGGCGTATCGGCGTCAATCGCGTGGCTGTCGAAGTCGAACTTCGTGCCGCCGTCCTTGGCATCGAACCAGCCCGCGAAGTCATAGTGCGGACGAGTCGGATCCTTGGGCTTCGAGGCGAAGCCGTCCTTCAGCACCTGCTGGTCGGCCTCGGCGTTCGAGCCGTCACCGGCCTTGGCCGGGTCGTCGTTGTCGCCATTGAGGTCGAAGGAGACCTTGAACTGCTGGGTCCAGTGGGCGAAGAACTCGACGTTGGCGCTCACCTTGTAGGGGAAGGTGACCTTGTCGCCGCCATCGGCCTTGGTGTACCAGCCGTCGAAGTGCCAGCCGTCACGCACCGGAGCGCCAGGCTCGGTGATGGTCTTGCCGTAGCCGACCGTCTTCGCCTCGGTGGTGGTTTGGCCGCTGGGATCGGTGAAGGTCACCGTGAGCTCATCGGCGTTCCAATGGGCGTAGATCTTGGTGTCCTGCGTGATCGGGGTGTGCTCGAAGTCGAACGCAGCAGCACCATCGTCAGCCGAGACGAACCAGCCGCCGAAGCTGTAATGGTTGCGGGTCGGATCGGTTTCGGGCTTGGTGGCATTATCGCCGTCGACAACCGGCTGGTCATCGACGTGCGAAGCACCGGCGCCGGTGATGAACTGCACCGTGTGCGCCTTGCGCCAGGTGGCCTTCAGCGTGATGTTGTCCGTCACATTGTCGGCGTCAAGATCGAAGTCCGTACCGTTGTGCTGCCACTTGTCGAACTTGTAACCGGCCTTCTTCGGATCGGCCGGCTTGCGAGCGCCGACAGGGGTGCCGTCGTCCACAGTCACCGGATCGATGGCGTTGCCGCCGTCGGTGTCGAAGCTGACCTTCCAGACCTTGACCCAAGTGGCCTTGAGCGTGATGTCCTCAGTCACCGGGGAGTCGAAATTGTAATCCATGCCGTCTTGCTGCCACTTGTCGAAGCGGTAGCCGTCGCGTGTCGGATCCTGCGCCGGCTTCTTGACGGTGCTGTTGTAATCGACGCTCTTCGAAGGAACCGCGGAACCGCCCTCGCCTGTATCGAAAGTGACCGTGTACTTCTTCGGCGTCCATGTGGCCTTGAGCGTGATGTCGCCCTCGACCTTGGTGTTGGCAAAGTCGAACGGATGCTTGCCGTTGGCGGGCTTGCCGCTTTCGTCAAGATCGGTCGACAGGTACCAATCGCCGAAGTCGTAATGGTCGCGCGTCGGCTTGCCGGGCCTTGTGGCCTTGCTGCCGGTGTCGAAGGTCTGCGGATTGACCGAGGAACCGCCGTCACCGGTATCGAAGGTGACCGTGACCTGCTTGATCCAGCCAGCCGTCAACGTGGTGACGCCTGTCACCTTGTCGGCGTCGGCCTGATCGCTGAACTTCCAGGCCTTGGCATCCTTCGCAGGCTTGCCGTCGGAGTCAAGGTCGTTGGCACCGGCGAACCAGCCGGCGAACCGGTAGCCGTCCCTGGTGGGAGCGGCCGGACGACCGAGAGTGCTGTTGTATGGCACCTCGGTGGAGCCGGGAGCCGGGGAGGCGTCCGGACGGGTCACGTACGTGACCTTGTAGGAGGAGGCGGTCCAGTGCGCGTACACATCGGTGTTCTTGTTGATGACAGTGGCGCCGAAATCGAACGCAGCGGCACCATCGTCGGCCGAAACATACCAACCGGCAAAATCGTAACCGGCCTTGGTCGGGTCGTTGGCAGGCTTCTGCGCCTTCTCGCCGTCCACCACCGTCTGCGGGTCAACATCGGAACCGCCGTCGGTATGGAACTTCACCGTCCACGTGGTGGCGTCGTCCCAATGCGCGTAGATCGTCGTGGCGCCGTAGATGGCAGTGGTATCGAAGTCGAACTTCGTGCCGCCATCAGCCTTGGTGTACCAGCCGGCGAACTTCTTGCCTTGCAGCGAGTAGGTACCGGTCGGTGCCTTGACCTTGTCACCCTTCGCAACCTGCTGCGCGGCCTCTTGCGGAGTGCCGCCCTGCATGTCGAAGTCCACGGTGTAGAGCTGCTTCCACTGCGCGTAGAGCGGGGTGTCGGTGCCGATGGTGTCGTTGAAGTTGAACTTCGTGCCGCCGGTCTTCTGCTTGAACCAGCCCGCGAACTTGTAGCCGTCGCGGCTCACCGCACCCTCAGGAGGCTCGGTGGCCTTGTGGCCGCCCGCGTCGACATACTGCGTCTTCAGGGCGTCCTTGAACTGCGGGTCTGTGGAGGCGGTGCCGCCGTTGACATCGAAGCTGACCTTGTAGGCACGAATCCAGTGCGCATACACATCGGTATTCTTGGTGATTTCGGTGGAATCGAAGTCGAACTTCGTACCGCCGTCAGCCTGGGTATACCAATCGTCGAAGCGGAAGCCGTTCTTGGTCAAATCGGTGACAGGCTTGGTGGCCTTGCCCTTGTAGACCACGGACTGGTCCTTCACCGCGTCGCTGCTGGCAGCGTCGCCGCCTTCGAGGTGGAAGGTGACCGTGAAGGTCTTCGGCGTCCAGTGAGCGTGGATGACGGTATCGGAATTGATCGCGGTGTGCTCGAAGTCGAACTTCGTGCCACCGACGGCTTCCGTATACCAATCGTCGAAATCATAATGCGTACGCACTGGGTCGTCCGTCGGGCGCTTGGCGTGACCGTTGCCCCCGACCGTCTGCGCCGGAATGGCCGCAGAGGTGACCGGCGATTCGGGATCGCCGCCCAAGTCGAAGGTGACCTTGGACTGCTGGCTCCAATGGGCGTAGAACTCAACGTCCTTGGTGACCTTGTAGGGGAAAGTGACCTTGTCGCCGCCGCTCACCTCAGTGAACCAGCCATCGAATTGGTATCCCTCACGCGTCGGGGCCGGGGTCGGCTCGTCCACGTTCTTGTTGTAGGAGACCTTCTTGGAGGGCACGTTGTTGCCGCCGTCGAAGTCGGTGAACTTGACGGTGTATTGCACAGCGACCCAGCCGGCCTTGAGGATCAGCTCGTCGTTGACCTTGCTGGCCGCCTCACCCTGGTCGTTGAACTTCCAGGCTGTGGTGGAAGGCTTCGGCTCGCCGTCCTCATTGATATCGCCGGACTTGAACCAGCCCTTGAACTCGTAGCCGGCCTTGGTGGGATCACCCGGGTTGTCGATGGTGGAACCCTCGTCAACGGTGAGCCCCGCGAGCTTGCCGCTGTCGGCAGGAGTGCCGCCGGCCACGTCGAACTGGACGTTGTGCTGGCGCACCCAACCGGCGGTGAGCGCCAGGTCGGACTCGATCAGGGTGTTGTCGAAGTCGAACGCCTGAGTGCCGTCCTTCGGCCTGCCGTTGCCGTCAAGATCGCTGGCCTTGTACCAGCCGGCGAAGCGATAGCTGTCCCTCTTCGGGTCGGTGGGCTTGGAGGAGCTGCCGATGGCAGTGGCGTCATCGACGGTCAGAATCGTCTTGCCCTTGCCGTTGGCCGGGTCGAACGTCACCTTGTGCTTGGCGTCGGTCCAGCGGGCCTTGAGGTTGAGGTTGTCGTTGCCGTCGAGCAGATCGCCCGCAATCGGGGTGTTGAAGTCGAACGGCGTCGCGCCATCTTTCGGGTTGCCTGCGGGATCGAGGTCGGCGAACTTGTACCAACCCTTGAACTTCTTGCCATCCGGCGTGAAGCTCGGGGCGGCCTGATCGTTTGCGGCGACCTTGTTGCCACGAAGCAGGGTGACCTTGTTGACATCCTTGCCGTTGTTCGGATCGAAGGTGACGGTGACATTGTCATCGACCCAGTTGGCCACGAACTTCGTGTCCTTGTCGATCTTCACACGGTCATTGCCCTCGAACTTGAGAGGCTCACCGGTAGGATTGCCGTCCTCATTGGCAAGATACCAATGATCAAACTTCTTCTTGTCGGGAGCGTGCGCCGGGATGCCAGGATCGTCAACGAGGCCCTTGCGGCCGACCGGCCTGGTGAAGACCGGATCCAGACCGCCGTTGTTCGGGTCGAAGGTGGCGGTGAAGCTCTGCTCCAGCCAGTGGGCGTGCAGGGTCATGTCGCCGTCGGCGACGCTAGGCACATCACCGTCGAAGAGGAAGCGTGTGCCACCTTCAGCCTGGGTGAACCAGCCGTCGAACTTGTAGCCTTTGCGCTTCGGATCCTGCGGCTTGTTAGGCGTGGTGCCGGCGGGGATACGCTGGCTGTCGATGGTGGTGGAGGTACCGTCCGCCGCGGTGGCGGGGGCATCCTCGGAACCGTTGAGATCGAAGCTCACCGTAGCCATCTTCGCCCACTTGGCGTAATACGTGACGGCCGAGGTGATAGGACCGGTCTGCGTGGCTTCGTCGGGGAACACCTCGTCGCCGGTGCCGTTGCCGGTCTCCGCGTCCTTCGCCTTGTACCAGCCGGCGAAGTCGTAACCGTCGCGGGTCGGGTTGGTGGCGGGCTTGGTAGCCTTGTCGGCATCGTAGACCTGATCGACATGCTTGGACGGCGTGCCGTCCTCGGAAGCGAACTTGCCGTCTCCCGCATCGTAGGTGACCGACCAGCGAGTGCCGGTGTAGGTCTTGATTGCGGAATAGGCGGATTCGTTCTTGTCGGTGTCAATGGCATAGGCACGAAGCTTGCCGTTGTGTGCACCTTGCGGCAAGTCGAGCGTCCAGTTGCCGTCCTCATCAGCCGTGGCTTCTTGGGTGGCGTCAACTGTATTGAAGGTGGAATCGCTGACAGGATCGGTCCAGTCGAAATCGACCTTGACCTTCGCGCCTGCCTCAGCCGTGCCCTTGACCACGCGGTTGCCGGACTTGTCGGGCACCGCGTCGACCGTGAACTTCGGCGGCACCATGTCGACATGGACCTTCTGCCAATCGTCGGAGGTGGTCGGCGAAAGCCGGTCGCCACCGTTGAGGATACGGCCCATGAGGTAATAGTCGCCGGGGACGGTGAACTTGGAGGTGTCAACATCGCAGGTCCAAGTCTGCAGTACCGGTTCACCGAGCGTCTGCCGGCAGCCTGTAAGTTCGGTGTTGTCACCCGGTTCGGCGGGCAGCACCAGGTCTTGAGGCGCGACACCGATGCTCGGCGAGGCAAGCCGGCTTGCAGACGCAGCGGAGAGGGAAGACGGGGCGGCAAGAGACTGCCCCGAAGCGGTGTCCGCAAGCATATAGAGCCTAAGCTTCGCACCCCTCACGTTTGGTATGGCAGCGCCGGTAATCGTCACCTTGGAATTGGGGGCGAGCTGGCCGTTATTGCCAACGGTGGTATGCGGAACACCGGCCTCGGTTTCGGGGACCTTGATCTTGGGTCCGGCGTTGACGATATCGACGTAGACGCCGGCGGAATCGATCAGCGAACCACCCACGTGCTGACGGGCGTAGTAGATACGCCTGCCCAGCCCGTCAAGACCATCGGCACGGGTGTGCCCAGCGCCTTCGGCCGCAGCTGCAGCCTTGGCCGTGCCATCATCGGTGACCTTCCAGGTGCCGTCTTGGGCGACCGTGTCGGTGCCGATCGGGATGAGGTCGACGCTTTGGGCGGATGCCGTCGCATCGAACGTGCCCAACGGATTGGCCGCGTAAAGGTCAATCTGCTGGCCGGGCATGCCGGAACCGGAGACGTCAAATTTCCACGTATAGACCTTGTGGTCTGGCGCGCCGGAAGTAACCGGACCGGTGATGACCGGCTTGTTGCTCTTGGTGGTGACGCCTATGCCGTGCGAATACTGGGACCAACGTCCGTCGCCGAGCTTCTGCCGCACATAGTAGACGGCTTGGCCCAGGGCGTTGACATGATCACCGAAGTGATTATCGGTGAAGGTCCAGGTGCCTGCCGCAGCATTGGCGTTGACGGGATCCTCAGCCGAGGAAACCTGATCCAGTGTGGCAGTTTCGCCGGGCACATTCGCACCGACGGAGCTGCTGGACGGGCTGGCCGCGTAGACCTCGACCTGCGCGCCAGGCAGATAGGTGCCCTCAAGGTCAACCTTCGAGCCGGAAATCTCGGCATCCTGCAACGGCTTGGTGATCGTCGGAGTGACGTTGCTAATCGTGATCGGATGGGCCGCCGAGAACTGGTGGTCGCTGTCGTCGTGGGCATCGCGCATCTGCTTGACGTAGTAGATGCGATGGCCGTCGGAAAGACGGGTGGTCTTGGCCGTGCCGTCGTCGGTGACGGTCCAATTGCCGCCTTCGTCGACGGTGGCTTCGCCGACCTTGACCAAGCTGCCTTCCTTCAGCTTGTCATCGCCGGTGGCGCTGGTGCTGAAGTTGCTCTTGTAAGGGTCGGCCGCGTAAAGCACAATGTGCAGTCCGGGCAGGCCATGACCGGTGACGTCGAAGTTCCACTTGTTGACGGTGGAGCCGGCGGCCGGCGAGGTGATCGTCGGAATCGCGCCCTCGAAGCGGGTGGAGATGGCACGGGAATACTTCTTCATGCCGTTGACGCCGGGCTGGGTCTGCTGGACGAAGTACCAGCGCACGCCGTCGGAACGGGTGCCGGTGAGGCCGCTGATCTGATCGGTGCAGGCCCACTTGCCGTCGCCGCCCACGGTGACCGGCGCGTTGCTGCACTGCACTTCCGTGGCGCCCTTGGTCACACCGTTTTCAGCGTTGTTGATGCTGCTGGACGGGTCGGAGTCCTTGTCGAACGCCTTGCTGGTATCGGGGGTCTCGAAGACCTTGATGGTGGAGTTGGTGTAGCCGGTGCCACGCAGGGTGATGGAGGTGTAAGGCACGGTGGAACCGGAGGTCGGCTCGACGATGACCGGGGTGGTGTCGCCCACGGAGTAGAGCACGCCATGCGAGAAGGCGTGCGCCAGTTCCGTGCCGGAATGGTCGCCGGAAGTCAGCGACTGACGCACGTAGTAGACACGCGTGTTGTCGCTTGCGGTGGCCACGCCGTTGGCATCGGCATCGGGAATCGAATAGGAGCCGTCGGGCTTGACCACAATGCCCGAAGCCACCTTCACCAGCTCGACGCCATCGGACTCGGCCGGGGCGTTCGGGTCGAAGACCCTGCCTTCATGGCCGGTTTCCTTGGGCTGGGCGGCCCAAAGTTCGAGGTGCATGCCGGGCACGCCCTTGCCGGAGATGATGGCGGTGCTGACACTCTCGCCGGCGACCGCGCTGTCAACAAGCGGGGTGACGTTGTTGACGCCCAACTGCTTGCCGTCGGAATAGAGCGATTGCACATAGTCGGAAGGCACAGGCGGTACGGAAGGCGTGACCGCGGAGTCGAGCTGCGGGGTGGTCTGGCGAGCGTAGTAGATACGGTGACCGCTGTCGAGATCGGTGGTGACGTTGCAGCCTGCAGCGCCCGGCGTGCAACCGTCGCGCAGATGCGAGCCGTCGTCGACGATCGACCAGCGGCCGTCGTTGCCGACCTTGCCGGAGCCGATCTTGATCAGGCCGACGGCCTCGGAGCCAGGAGTGACGGAGCTGAAGCCGGGCTTCTTCGGGTCGGCCGCGTAGAGCGTGACCGTCGAGGAAGGCACACCGGTGCCGCTGATGGTCTGCTGCCATTGATCACCGGGCAGCGTAGGAGTGTCGATGACTGGCCGCACTCCGGCGATGCTGGTTTCCATGCCGGAGGAGAAGATCGAGTACTTGGTCTCGGCGGGGGTGGAAGAGCTGCTGCTCTTGTCTTGCGCGGGGATGGTCTGGCGCGCGAAGTAGACGCGCTTGCCGTCGTCGGGCCGGGTGTCGCCGGTGTGACCATCGTCGGTGACCTGCCAGGAATGGGACTTCTTCTGCGCGTCGGTGACGGTAGGATCGACGTCATCGCCGATCTTGGCGTGGCCCACCTCGATAAGCTTCGAAAGGTCGAGCTTGCTCGGGTCGGCGTCGGCCGCATACCAGTTCTTCGGATCGGCGGCGTAGAGCGTGAGCGTCTCGCCGGTCAAGCCGGTACCGGAGACGTTGACCGTCCAGCCGTTCTTGTCGCTGCCAGGCGCGAACTGCGGGGCCTCGACCTTGGTGATGGACGGGTTGGAATAGAGGAAGTGAACCTCAAGCGCCATGGAGTAGAGCGACTTGTTCTTCTCCGAGGTGGACTGGCTGACCCAATACCAACGCACGCCGTCGGAACGAGTGCCGTCGTCCTTGGCATCGTCGTGGAAGCTCCACTTGCCGTCGGAGCCTGCAATCAGCTTGTTGCCCTTGGTGATGTCGTTCAGGGTGACGGACGAGTTGGTGTTCGGGTTGTTGTTGCCGTGGTCGAGCACGTGGTTGATGTCGGCCATCTCCCAGACGTGGATCTGCGCGCCGGGCACGCCGGTGCCGTTGAGCTGCACATCCCACTTATCGAGACCGGTGTTCTCCGCACCTGGGCTCGTAATCTGCGGGGTGGCTCCGGGCATCGTGTACCACTTCGGGGCGGAGTAGCGAGACTGCTTGACGCTGGACTCGCTGGAACCGGGCATCTGCTGCGTGGCGTAGTAGATGCGCTTGCCATCCTTCAGGCGCGTATCGCGCTTGGTGTGGTCGATGTTGCCGTTGTCTTCATCAGTGAAGTTCCAGACGCCGTCGTTGCCCACAGGCGCGGTTTCACCGAGCTTGATGAGCTTGACCGGGCCTTTGTCAACGCCGTCGACGATTGAGTTGTTATTAGGACTGACGTTCGGGTCGAACGGGCCGTCTTCAGGGTCGACCGCCCAAACGGTCACCTTCTGGCCGGCGATGGCCTTGCCCGTCAGCGGCACCTTCCAGCCACCGGCGTTGCCGGGGTTGTAGAGGTTGTTGGCGCCCGTAGGAGCCGGGCCGGTGATGGTGGGGATGACGTTGTCGACGTTCATCTTCACACCGGCCGAGTACGCGGAATACGCTTCGGGGTCGCTGCTAGACTTCGGCTTCCTCGGCAGGGTCTGGCGCGCATAGTAGATGCGGTGGCCGGTGCCGGTGGCGTCGCCGGAGTCGGTGTCCGGCTCGGTGCCGGAGTCGACGACGTGCCACTTGCCGTAGTTGTCTACCTCGGCGGGCACGCCATTGAGCTTGTGCAGCTGAATGCCGCTGGCCGTGTTGTTGGCGTCGACGGTCTCGTTGAATGTGCCGTCGTGCGGATCGGCATAGAAGACGGTGAGCTTCGAGCCGGGCACACCGGTGCCGGTGATGGTCTGGGCCCACTTGCCCTGGCTACCGTCACCCGCAGTGGCGTCGATGGTCGGAGTCATGTTGCCGAACTTGACGGAGACGGCGGTGGTATAGACGGAACGCTTGCCGCCGGGCAGCGTCTGCCTGACGTAATACCAACGCACGCCGTCGGAACGGGTGGTGCCGTCGCCATTAGAGCAGGCGGCAGTGACGCCCTCGCCGCAAGCCACTGTGGCAGGAGCCACGGGGTCGGTGGAATCGTTGGCCGGGTCGGTCCAGGTCCAGGTGCCATTGTCCTTCACTTCGACGTTGCCCTGCACGAGCACCGGATCCGGGTTGGAAAGAATCTGCGAGTTCGGGTCACGGGACTTGTCGAAGGCGCCACCGTTGTCGGGGGTCTCCCAAATCTCGATCTTCGACTTCGGCACACCCTTGCCGCTGACCTTCACACCCCATTCGATCTGGCTGGAGCCATGGACCGGGGTGAGGACCTGCGGGACAATGCTGCTGACCATGCCGTCAGAGGCATCAGAGAAATTGGCCACCGAATAATCCGGCTTGCTTTCCTTCACACCGGGCAGACCAGCACCGTTGGGCAGGGTCTCCTGGGCATAGTAGATGCGCTGGCCGCCGTCGGAGGTGTCGTCGTGGTCGCCGTTGTCGGTGATCGACCATGTGCCGTTGTTGTCGACGGTCATGGTGCCGTCGCTGTTCGGCTTGTCCTCACTGGTGGGGTCGATGGCGATGAGCTTGACCTTGGGGTTGGCGGCGGAGGCCGTCGGGCTGAAGGTGTCGCCCTTCGGATCGGCTGCATAGAGGCGAATCCTGGCTCCGGGCACACCGGTGCCGCTGACCACGCTCTTCCAGTCGATGGCACCGCCGTCCTTCGGGGTGAGAATCTGCGGGTGGGCGTCCTTGACCTTGGCGCCCTTGCCCACGGAGTAACCCAAATCAACCGGATGCGCGGTATCCGCCGGATTCGGCGCATATTGGCGCACATAGTAGATACGAGCACCGTCGGAGAAGCGGGTATAGTTCTCGGGCTTGGGGTCAGGTGGGTCGGAAGCGAAGTCATACAATCCGCCATTATCGGGCATGTTCCACGTGCCGTCGTCGCCAACAGTCACCGTGTTGCCCAGAGGCAGCAGCTTCACGGCGCTATCGGCGGTCGGGTCGAATTGCACGCCGAACTTGCCGGAGGCGCTGGCCACATAGAGCTGCACCTTCATGCCGGGCACACCACGGCCGCTGACGGTTGTGCTCCAGCCGTTGATGGGCTTCGACCACCACTTGCCGTTCTCCCTTGGATCGGAGCTTGTGGCCCACTGGCCGTTGTCGCCGCCGGCCGCAGAGGCCGTGGGCCGGTCGATCACCGGCTGGGTCAGGCGGAACTTGGCGCGGATGGCCTTGGAATACTTGGAGGCGGTACCTTCGGGCAGGATCTGCTGGGCGAAGTACCAACGGGTGCCGTCTGTGGCGGTGCGT
This sequence comes from Bifidobacterium sp. ESL0728, assembly GCF_029392015.1. Lineage (NCBI taxonomy): Bacteria > Bacillati > Actinomycetota > Actinomycetes > Bifidobacteriales > Bifidobacteriaceae > Bifidobacterium > Bifidobacterium sp. ESL0728. The sequence goes on along the minus strand of NZ_CP113925.1, from coordinate 192,601 downwards.
CCCTTGACGTTGGCTTCGTCGAAGTCCTGCCAATTGCCTTCGTTGACCTTGTTGGTGGAGGAGGCGTCGGTATCGTCGGCCACGAGCACGGGGTTGAGCTTGTTCCAATCGTCCTGGCTCAAATCGTTCGGATCCGGGTTCTGCGCGAGGATCTTGTCGGGGTCATCGGCCTCGTAGATCTTCATCTTCGAGTTGGTGATGCCGGTGCCGTCGAGCTCGATGTGCATGCTGTCGAGCATGCCGTTGGCCGTGTCGGTGACGTTGTTGGTCGGTGTGGTGATGGTGGGCACCACGTTGCCGATGTTGAGGCTCAGGCCGTTCGAGAACTTCGAGATCTGCAGGTCCTCTGCGGCGACGCCGTCCTTGTTCGGCAGGGTCTGGCGCACATAGTAGATGCGTCGGCCGGAGTCGGAGAAGTCCTTGGTGAGCCCGGAAACGGTGCCGTTATCGGTGGCTTCCCAAGTGCCGTCATCGTGAATCGGGATCTCGTCGCGAATCAGCTTCAGCTTGGTGGTGGCGTCCGGATTGGTGATGGGGTCGACGATGGTGGTGTCGGTGCCGTTGGTGACGCTGTTGACGTCGATCTCGGAACCGAAGTTCTTGGAGGTCTTGTCGACACCATAGAGCGAGAGCTTCTCGCCGGGCACGCCGCGACCGGTCAGATGCTTCACCCAGGAGACGTCCTTGGTGCCTTCGGCGGGCGAGGTGATGGAAGGCACGGCGTCCTTGATCTTAATGGTGGACGAATCGGAATAGACCGAATTGCCGCCGTCCTTGTAGGTCTGGCGGGCATAGTAGATGCGCTGGCCGCGAGTGTCGAGCCTGTGGTCGGGCGTGGTGCCGATGCTCAGCTTCGTGTCCTTGGACTTGCCGGAATCGGAAATCGTCCAAGTGCCGTCGGCCTTCACCTCGTCGGTGCCGAGGTCGATCAAGGTATGGGAGTCCTCATAGGCCGAACCGTCCTTCGAGGGGTCGAAGCGCGTGTCGGTGGGATCGACCGCATAAAGGTGCATGGTGGCGCCGGCCACGCCGGTACCGGAAATCTCATGGTCCCAACCGCTCAATTCGCTGCCGTTGCCGGGCGAGGTAATCTTCGGCACCATGGCGTCCATATAGACGGCCAAGCCGTCGGAGTAGTTGTCGCCGGGCAGGTCGGTCTCATGACCGTGCTCGGGGGGCTGGTCGTTGGGCAGGGTCTGGTGTGCATAGTAGACACGCTTGCCGTCGGACTGCCGGGTGACGCCCTTCGCGTCGCCGAGGTCGGTGGCACTCCATGTGCCGTCGTCGCCGACGTTGGCATAGGCCACCGCCTTGAGCTTCACACCGGAACCGGTGCCCGCCGCGATGGACTCGTCGAACTTGGTGGTGTCTTGGGCGTTCTCGGGCACCTGGGCGGAGTAGATGGTCACGCGCTGACGCGGCACACCGCGTCCGGCGAGGTTGAGGCTCCACGTCTGGCTATGGAAGTTCTTGGCCGGTGAGGTGAAGGAGGGCTTGGTGTCCTCGAAGCGGGCGGAAGCGGGCTTGGAGAACTTGGAGACGTTGCTGTCGCTGGAAGTGCCCTGAATCACCTGACGCACGAAGTAACGGCGAACGCCGTCGGCACGGGTGCGGGTGTCGAGCGCAGGGTCTCGCCACGACCACTTGCCGGTCAGCGAATCGACGGTGACGTGGGCGAGCTCCTTGGACTTGGTGGCGTCCTGGGCTTCGTTCTCGTTCCATTTCTCGTTGGGGTCGTTGGCATCGGGGTCGAACTGACCCTCCTTTTCGAAGAGCCTGTCTTTATCAGGCGTCTCATAGATGTGCAATACGGCTCCGGGCACACCGGTACCGCTGAGGTTCATGCCCCAGTGGTTGACGGTATCGACCGAGGCCGAGACGGTGGGCACGGCCGACTTGACGATGATCTTGATGGAGCTTGAATACACCGAGTTGCCGCCGATGGGCAGGGTCTGACGCACGAAGTAGATACGTGAGCCGTCGGAGAGACGGGTGTCATTCTGGGCACCGTCGTCACGCAGGATCCAAGTGCCGCTGGGGTCACTTAGAGGAATCACGTAGCTGGAAATCGCGATGAACTTGTTCTCGTCCTGATGATTGGCGTCGAAGGAGCTGTCGAACGGCGTCTGATCAGGTTTGACCGCGTAGAGGGTCACCGTCTGGCCGGGGATGCCGGTGCCGGTGAGCTGCGACTTCCATTCGGTCTGCGAGCTGCCGTCGGTGGGCGTCAAGATCTTCGGGGTGATCTGGGTGAACTTGGTCGAGCGGATCTGCGAATACCACGACTTGGTGTCGTTGTCCGGCAGGGTCTGCTCCACCCAATAGGTACGGTTGCCGTCCTTAACGCGGGTGGATCCGGCCACGGAGGCCGGGCTGGTGGTTTCGTCGTTCACGGCGCGGTCGTTGAAGACCCAGCGGCCGTCGGTCACCGGAATGTTTTCGGCGAGCTTCTTGCCCTTGATCTTGGTCTTGGTGTCCGTCGAAGCGTCATAGGGGTTGAGGTCCGCGGCGCTGGTGGCATTGTCGAACACGCCGTCGTTGTCCGCGCTCTCCCACACGGTGACCGTCTGGCCGTTCATGCCGGTGCCGCCCAAGGAGATGGTCCATGGGATGGAGCCGAGTTTGTCGTCGGCGGGCTTGTCGATGGTGGGCATCACGTTGCTGATGGTGAAGTTCGACTTGTTGGAATACTGCGAGAACTTGGTCTTGCTCGGCAGGGTCTGGCGCGCATAGTAGATGCGGGTGCCGTCGGCCTTGAAGGTGTCCTTCAGAGTGCCCGGATCCTCGAGATGCCACTTGCCTTCATCAACAGCGCCCTTGGCACCGATGGTGGTGGTGCCGATGACGATCAGGCTCTTGTCCTGTCCGAACTTCGGGTCCGTGCGATCGTAGGGGTCGGGCTTGCACTTCGACTGGTCGTTGTCGACCAAGGCCGGGTTGCAGGCATAGAGCGTCAACGTCTCACCGGGCACACCGGTGCCGGAGACGTTTTGGGCCCAGTTCGGCTTCTGGCCGTTGGGCTGGGGGTCGATGGTCGGACGGATGTTGGAGTAGACCACACGCCGGGCCTGGCTGAACTGCGTGGTGGTGCCATCTGGCAGCACCGCACTGACGTAATACCAACGGGTGCCGTCGGGACGGGTCCGGTCGTCGGTCGACATGTCCTTAAAGCTCCAGTGGCCATATGTCGTCGGATCGGAGACGTCGTTGCCGACCTTCACCTTGACGGTCTTGAGCGTGGTCTTGCTGGGATCCGAAACAACAGGAACTTCCTCGACGTTGACCGGCTTGCCCAAAGCCTTCTTATTGTCCGTGAAACGAATCTTGTTCGGGTTGGGGTCGGTGTCGTAGACGCCGGTGTGGTCGTCGTTCTCGTCATCGTCGGTCTCATAGATGGTGACAAGCGAGCCGGGCATGCCGTCGCCCTTGAGCTCGGTGCCCCACGGCACGCTCGTGTCCTTGTCGTTGGGCGAGGTGATGGTGGGTACCGCGCGGTCGACGGTGGTCTGATTCGGCTGGGAGATGCCGGAAGTGGTGCCGTCGGGCCAGGTCTGCTGCACATAGTAGATGCGGTTGCCGTTGGCGGCGATGTCGCGATACGGTTCATCCTTGGCGTGGCTGTAGGTCTTGCGGGCCACGGTGTTGACGCTGCCGTCCGGGTTCGGATCGCCCTTGGCGATGGTGGACGTGGTATCGCTGCATGTCTTGGAGTTGGAAGGGTTAGCCGGGTCGCAGCCGAGCGAGGTATCGGTGTCGCCGGCTTCCTTGTACTTGCCGTTGTCGTTGATGGACCAGGTGCCGTACCAGCCGGAGTTATAGTCCCATCCGTCGGTCGGGGTCTCGCTACGCGTGACGTCGGAGGTGCCGACCTTGATGAGGTTGATGCCGTTGGCCGCCGCCTCGGCGAGGTTGTGGAAAGTCGCCTTCGCGTTGGCCTTGTCGAAGCCCTTGTCGTCGAAGGAATCCTGAGCGAACGCAGGGCTGCGCGGGTCGGCGGCGTAGAGCGTCACCTTCTGGCCCCAGGTGCCTTCGCCCTTGATGGTCTGGCTTTGGTTGCCCGGCCAGTTGTTGGAACCGTAAGAGGTCACCGTCGGGATGGACTTGTTGTAAACCCCATAGTTGCGGACGTCGGAGAACTCGGAGAAGCGCTCCTGCGGGACTCCCTGATTATCCTTGACCTTGGGCAGAATCTCACGCACGAAGTAGAAGCGGGCGCCGTCGGACTGGCGGGTGCGCCCGTCCTTGGCCTTGTCCCAGAACTGCTTGCCTGCGTAGACGCTGCCCGAGGTGTAGTCGTTGACCTTGATGTCATCGTCATCGGTGGTGCCGACCGTCATCTTCTTGGCGCCGAGCTTGGCCCGGCAGCCGCCTTCCGCGGTGTCGGCCATGCACTTGTTGATATCGAAACCGTCGGCGTCAATGACGTGCTTATTATCGGGAGTCTCGTAGAGCTCCATGCCGATCTTGGTGTTATCGGTATCGTTGAGCGTGCGGAAGCCGAAATTGGTGCCCCACGGACCCTTGCGGTTCCTATTCCACTTGTCGCCGTCAGACCATGGACGCGCATAGGCGAAGTCGACACGGTTCTCCTGGATTGTGGACTGGTTGGTATCCGGGTACTGCTGACGCACGAAGTAGGTACGCCGTCCGTTCACGTCGTTGAGCTTATAGGTGCCGTCGTGGTCGCCTGGATCAACCATGCTCCACGTGCCGGCTCTCTTGCCATCAGTGCCGTCAGAGACGGTGACTGTACCGATCTTATGGGCGTGGGCGATGGAGTCGGCAATCTTGTCGTCGCTGCTGGCGTCGAAGACTCGGCCGGTACCGTCAGCCTTGTTGGTGGGCAGTTCGACATACAGCGTCATCTTGGAGCCTGGCACACCATAGCCGGAGAGAGTGCGCTCCCACGGACGGTTGTAGTAGTCGTCATCCACGCTGTTGATACTCGGCTTCCAGTAGTTGAAGCCCATGAATTTGGCGCCGGAGTAGTTGGAATGTACGCCGTTGGGGAGGGTCTGGCGGGCGAAGTACCAACGCGAGCCCTCATCCAGGCGGGTGCGGCCTTTCTCCATGGCGGTGTCATCGAACGACCATGTACCATCGTTCTGTACCGTAACCGAGCCAATATTCTTGGCGTCGAGCTTGTCTTTGGCCTCCTGATCGATGGCATCATCGTCGAAGTCGCCGTTGGCCTTGGTCTTCTTCGCGCTGGCGAAGGAGTTCGGGTTGTACGGATCATGGTTGGCGTCGTCAGGGGTCTCATAGACGAAGACCTTCGCGCCGGCCACACCGGTGCCCTTGACCGTGTAGGTCCACGGAGCGGTGATCCAGTTGTTGGTAGGCGCGGTGATGGCGGGATCCATGTCGGAGACGCGGGTCATGCGGCCAGGCGAGTACGCGGTCACACGGTTGTCAGGCAAGGTCTCCTTGACGTAGAGCACACGCTTCATGGTCTTCTTGTCGACCTCGCAGCCGTTGTTTTCCGCCTCGTTGGGGCAGCCCTTGTCGGTGGAGACGCTCTGCCACTGGCCGGAAGGCAATGCGCCCTCGCCGGTGCCGTCGCTGACGGTCACCGGGTCGCCGATGGTGATGAGGTGGGGCTCCACATCCGGGTCGGTGGCCTGAAGGTCGGTGCCCTTCTGGTTGTCTTTGACGAACTTGTACTTCGGGTCGGCGCCGTAAAGCTGAATCTTGGCACCGGGCACGCCATGGCCGGTGATGGTCTGCGCCCACTGGTTGACGGCCTGGTTCTCGGTAGGGGTGTCGATCGTAGGCACCGCGCCGTTGATGTAGATGTAATGGCTGCCGGAATAGGCCGTGGTCTGGCTCTCGGCGTTCGCTTCAGTGGCCTTGGGCAGGGTCTGCCTGACATAGTAGATACGCCGGCCGTTCTCGTCGGTGTTGATCTGGTCATGGTCGTCCTCGTCCCTGAACGTGCCGGGGTCATCGATGCTCCACCGATGGTAGGTGGCGGCATTGGTCGAATCGGAACCGACGACGCCGGTGCCGATCTTGCGCAGGCACACGTCCTCATCAGTGGCGGAAGCGTTCGGATCGGCCTTGCAGCCCTGGTCGGCACGCGCGGTGTAGAGCGTGATTGTCGCGCCCGCGATGCCGGTGCCGCCTACGGTCTGCTTCCAGCCGTTGACGGTGCTGCCCTTGGTGGGGGTGTCGATGGTGGGAATGTAGCCGGCCACGGTGACGGTGATGTTCTCCGAATAACCGGAGATGCTGTCGTCGGGACGCTTCTGGCTCACGTAGTAGGCACGGCGGCCGTTGGTGAGCACCGTGTTGTTGTGCGAACCGTCATCGGTGAAGGTCCACTTGCCGAAGTCGGGCTTGCTGGAGTCGCTGCCCACGGTGGCATGGCCGATGTCGCGCAGGTGCACCTTCGAATCGGTGGCTTCGGCACCGTCAATCACCTTGCCGCTCGGATCGGCGGCCCAGATGGTGACGTCGGATCCGGCAACACCGGTGCCTTCGATGGTGTATTCCCAGCTCGGCGTGGTCTTGCCTGTCGGCGTGGTGATCTTGGGCTCCATGTTGTCGACCTTGAGCGAGACGACATTCGAAGGTGCGGAGATGGAGCCATCGGGCATCTTCTGATCGACGTAGTAGTAACGCAGGTACTTGCCGTCGCCCTTGTTCGGGGTCTTGGACTTAGTGCCGTCATCGGTGGCGTTCCATGCGCCGGCAGCTCTGCCATCGGTGCCGTCGGAGACGGTGACCGTGTCGAGCAGAATCTTCTTGACGCCTTCGGCCTCGGGGTCCGTGGTGTTGATGACACCACTCGGGTCCTCCTGATAGAGGTAGAGCGTCATGCCGGGCGTGGCCTTGCCGGAGAGAGCCTTCTTCCAGCCGGCGTCGTGTGCACCGTCCGCAGGGGCGTTGATGGTGGGTTTGACGTCCTTGACGTTCAGGTAATAGCCCTTGGCGCTGTAAGCGGTCTTGGTACCATCGGCGATGTCGTCGGTATCAGGCAAGGTCTGCTGGGCGAAATACCAACGGTTGCCGTTCTTGTCGGTGGTGTTGTGGCTGCCGTTGTCCATCGCCTGCCAGTCGCCATTGTCGTCCACGTCGCCGGAGCCGACGAGGATGAGGCAGTTCTCGCCCACTTCAGTGGCCTCATGGTCGGCGTCGGCCTTGCAAGGAGCCTTCGGATTGACGGAATAGAGGTCGATGTGGCCTCCGGGCACACCACGGCCGGCGAGATTACGCTGCCAATTGGTCACCGAGTCGCCGCTGGCTGGAGTGGTAATGGTAGCCACCGTCTCGTCAATCACCACGGCCATGCCGGGAGAATAGTGCGAGATGGTTTTGTCGGGCAGAGTCTGCTTGGCATAGTAGACACGGTTGGCATCCTTGATACGGGTGTTGGCGTGCTTGCCGGAGTCCACGGCCACCCATGTGCTGTCGTCCTGTACCTGGCCTTTGCCCACCTCGATGAGGTGGACCTTCGAGTCGTCGCCAGACAACCCAGCGTCGAAACCATTGGCCTGACTGGGATCGGCCGCGTAGAGCGTCACAGTGCTGCCAGGCACGCCGAGGCCCTTGATGGTCTGCTTCCAACCCTTGACGTGCATGCCGTTATCGAAGTGTGTATACACATCGTTGTTGGACTGGTCCTTGCCGGTGAGCACATCGGTCAGGGTCGGCGTGAAATTGTTCATTTCCGTATGCATGGCCTTGGAGTAAGGCGTCTTCACCGTCGTCGTGTCAGGGTTCTCCGGATCAGCGATAACCTCCTGACGTGCGAAGTACCAACGGGTGCCGTCCTCGGCACGGGTGTTGCCGGCCGAGTGGCCGTCGGCGGTATCGCTCTCATCCTGGGCGTCATCGTTGATTGTCCAAGTGCCGTCGTTACCGACCTGTGTACGACCGACGCGTGTGGCATACGTGGAGGGCACATCATCACCGGCGTTTGGTTCGGTGGTGGCGACGACATCCTCAGGATGCATCCGGTTAGGGGTAAGAGCGTTGGGATCGGTGTACTTGGTCGGATCCGTCTCACCCTTTGCAGCGAGCTTATGGCTTTCGTCGCCGGTCTCATAGAGATCGACCCACTGTCCAGGCACGCCATGGCCGGTGATGGTGGTGCGCTTCGGACCGGTGGTGCCGTTACCCCAGTCGAACTTGGTGCCATCGGCAGTGTCGATGGAAGGAATGTAATACTTTGGGACGATAGAACTCATCAAAGAATAGTTGGAACGGGAGTTGGCGTGGTGTTGTTCGGTGTCCACGTCGCCGTTCTTGTAAGTGGTGCGCACCCAATACCAGCGCTGGCCGTCCTCATAGCGGGTCTTGCCCTGCTTGTCGGTAAATGTCCATGTGCCTGTCGTGTCAGGAGCGGTGGGATCGCCCTCGACGGTGGCGGTGCCGAGCACTTCGGTGTGGAAGGTGGGGGCGCCACGGGTCTGCGCCGACTTGGCACCGAAGAGGGAAAGCACTTTCTTCTTCACAGTGGAGAAAAAGCCAGCCTTGGGCGCGGCGGAGAGGGTTGCAGCATCATTGAAAACGCCGGACTCATCCTTGGCCTTCAGATCCTTGCCCATGGTGACACTCACCGTTTTGGCAGCGGCACCCTGATTTTGGGCAGAGTTCTCCCCGGAAACGGCACTTGCCGGTGCGGCGAATGCCGCTTTGGACTTGACCAACGGTGAAGCGGGTTCAGGCAGCATCTGGCCTCCGGCTTCTTCGGCCGGGCCCTTGTTGCCTTCGTCCTCGCCTTCGGCATCCACGCCATCGACGTTCCATGTGGCGTTGAGATCACTGCTGTTCGGGTCACGATTGGCGGCCGTGAAAGCCGCATCGGAATCATCGGTCTTGTCGCCATCGGCATCGGTGATGCGACGCTCGGTGGTACGCAGGATGGTGACGGTGGATCCAGGCACACCCTTGCCGCTCAATGGCGTGCTGTAAGTGTTGTAAGTGCCGGTCTTGCCTTCCCCGTGCTTCGGAGAATCAATCGAAGGTATGGCGTCGGTGACATGCACCGTAATCGGGTCGGTGTAGAGCCACTGCTTGCCGTTGTGATTCACACGCACGATGTAGCGACGCGTGCCGTCGCGACGGGTTGTGAACTGCGAGTTCGCGCCCTTGTCCAGGAACGTATACGCGTCATCGGAACCAGTCGTCGTCGTGGTCGACGAACGGTAGACCTTGCACCCAGCTCTGCCCTTGACATCTTCCGTCTTCGGATTGCCATCCGCATCAACCGGCATCTCGCCATCGGATTCCTTGTTTTCGTCGTCGCAAGCCGCAATCATCTTCTCGGGATCGGTGGCGCTGCCCTTGGCACCCCATGGATGCTTCGGGTCCTCAGCCCACAGCTCCCAATTGCCGGCCTGATTGCTCGGCCCGGTAACGGTGGTGTTATACACGACATTCGTCTTGACTTCAGCGGTACTGTCCACCGGGGAAGTGATGGTCGGCTTATCGAGCGTGCGATCCTGATCATAGAAGGCGGTGCCGGCAACCCAACCTTTATTGATAAGATCCTGCATCTGGGACTGGCTCATACCGTCAGTGATTTGTACCGACGAATTGACCGGATCAGAGCTACGACCGGTACCAGGCCATGTTACCAGTTTGAAGTAGCCGTCAAGCCCTTGGTCAGCAGTTGCTTTACCAAAGTCGATGGAGCCATCAGAGTTCTGAGCGGGGCCAGGAGAAGATAAATCATAGTCTCCTGTAGCGGTCCGCGTAAAATGGCCTGCCGTATAATCACAACTTAATCTGGACCAGCATCCCCAATAACGGGCACTATGATCAGCTGCAGCAAAATGACCGATATGATTATAGAATGGCACCATGGTGAAATCATGATTAAACTCGATTTGACTGGGCTTCTTCGTTAAAGACGTAACGGGAACCCATTTTCCGTCTTTTAGTCCCATCCATTGATAATATACCGATTTTACGGCTACAGAATCACCTGCGTTCCAAACAAAGTTAAAAGAAGCAGGTGGTGCAATGCCTGGCTTCGCGGGGTTAGTGGTCCAAGCCGAAGCAGCTAAATCAAAATCGCCCTCATCGTAATACCGATATACACCCCAAGAGTCCCACCTTCTGTCATTACCGCCAATAGCGTACTCGCCTTTGCCGCCTTGCAACCCAGGCATTCCTCCAGTCAGGCCCAATCCGAATCCAAAATTTTCTTTTGCATCTTTTATGGAAGGAGAATTATAAGCGGCGACTCTTCCCCATGCCCCATATGCGATATAGCCTGATGTTGCTGCATTAATGCCTTTCTCATTATGCGTCGCACTCGGTCCATTTTGGCCGTTGAAATACACGCTCACCGGGCCAGAAGCCATGTTGGCGACCACATCGGGGTGACCGCTCAGCAGCGCATCGCCGTCAAGACCAGCAGCGGGAGCATCGGTGGGAACCGTAGCATCGTCGCGCAGTTCTTGCGTATCAGGGAAGAGGTTGTTGTCGGAAGGCGCGGTAATCGCGTCGCCTGCCCCCATGTAGGCCAAAATCTTGTTCGACACCGAGGTGCCGCCCTCGGTCGTTTTCGGCGTGACATCGGTCAAGGCAACCGTATTGTCATCCGCAGCCGCAATCGTGTATTTCAGGCTCACATACAGATCGGTGAGCGAGGAATCTTCCTTGTCATCGATGGTCTTCTGGATGGTCCAGCCGTTCTTGCAGTTGGCGTAGTTCATGGCGCCCTTCTGCTCCGAGCCGGCGCCATCGGGAATCATGCTCACATACGGCAAAGACCACCATGGGGTGGCCGCAACGTGGGTCTGCACAATGAATCGTAGTTTCGTGGAGACCGTGGGCTTGCTCGCCAACGGATTGCTGGGAGCGGGAGTCTCGCCGTCTTTGGTCAGGCTCCGATCGCTGAGCATCTGGGTGGTGACCTGGCCCTTGGGCACGGTCATGATGAAGTCGTAGCTGAAGTACGCGGTCTGGCCTTTGCCGCCCTGCACCTTGTTGGTGTAGCCAAGCATCGTCTTCAACGCCGGGCCGTTGCCCGACTGCGCCGAAGGCTTCTGACCGGCCTTCGCTACCTTGGCTGACTTCGTGGATTTAGTAGCCTTGGCAGACTTGCCGGATTGCGCATTGACGGCCTTGGCCGCCTGCTGCTGCTCGCTGGCGTTCATCGGCACCTGCGTGACCTTGCCGTTCTTGTCGACCATGACCTTGGTGAGCCCGGAAATCTGGTTATTCGCCTGCTGAGCCTGCTGCTCCTGCTGCTGCTTCTGCTGCTTACGCATCGCGTCGGCCTGCGCCTGCACCGCGTCGGGCCCGCCGTTCTGCTCCACCTCGGTGGCCGAAGCCATGCCCGGCAACGCCATGGACGCGGCGGCCACAATGCACACCAGGTTGCCGAAGAGGCCCAGTCTGCGGGCATACTTCGAGTGCGAATCGGACTTCGAGCCTCGGCCGAACCAGCCCATCACGGTGGCGCCGACGCGCGCGAACCAGCCGGACACCGCCTTCCCCAGACGCGCCATACTCGGCTTGGTGCCCGATGCACCTGAAGCGTGCGTGGAGCCCTTATCGATGCTGTTCATATCCGTGGCGTTCATGCCCCTGTCACTTTCACTGCTGTTTAAATCCGAGACGACTTCATTCAAAGAATTGTTCGATATATCTTGTATTACAGATTGAGGTTTCGGTTTCATACCGGATCCCGTTTTCGGAATCTTCGTGTTGCTTCGCTGCTCCGTTGCAGCCGCTTTCGTGAAAGTCCCTTCGGCATCGTTGCCGATACGGCCAGTGTGCATATCTGGTGTCGTGGTCATTTTTTCGTTAGCGTTGGTGATTTCTTCGGCAACTGCCGGAGGTCCCAAAATCATGGCGTAAAGACGGTCTCCGAGACCCTTCTTCTGCACGTCGCCCTCGGCGGCCTTCGCGCCGCGCACGCGGTTCCTCAGCTTGATCGACTCCACATCGTCGCCGTCTTTGCTGTCCAAATGGCACCAATAATCAAGGATGTGGCGCTTGGCCTTGCCGGAATGTTTCGTTTCAGCCTTTTTGAACGCATAGTCGTCCCCGCTCAACGACTTCTTCTCTCCAGACATGGCCGCACCTCTACCCTGACCGGGGACAACCTTGCCGTCGTCACCATGCACCTGCTTGTCGCGCGACACACCTTCGACGTCAGACATGGGCTGCCTCCCAATCTTTTTCACTTCTAACCGCAACTTCTCAACTGCAACTACAAACTGCCACGGGGCCAACCGCACGCTCCGCTTACTGCTTCACTGCTCAACTGCTCGTACTGCTAACTGCTCAACTGCTACGACGCCGAAACTGCGCACCGCACAACTACTCTGCGGCTTCGGCACCGCTGTCGGACCGCTACTGCATCGGCTCGGCACGACTGCTGCTTGTCACATCAATCCAAAGAAAGGTATGACAATACGCATACTTTATTATTATTTAATCCATCGCAAGGGACAATAAAATCCAGACATAACACCGTTTGACGCGGCTTCAAACGCCTAAATCGTTGATATTCCGTCATTTTTAAAATCTAATTTTAAAACGTCAAAGGTTTTAATAAAAATGTTATACTGTTGAAAATATTGCAGTTTATTGTTTGATGCATATTTGTCTAAGCAGATTAAATTACACCGTTGATATTTGTGACAAAAAGCACGACACGCCTCAAACTAAGCCGTTCTTGCCCGTGTCCGACAGATTCATTTATTAAATCAAACATTTCGGAATTTTTGCACAATATTGCGTGATATTTCTGTGACGGTTTCCCATTGAAGCGCCATCCGCGCTCAAAACTGTCGCAAACCGGGCCTCAGGATGCAACGTATTTTTGTACTTCTTCCCGCTTCCCTACCTTGATGCCAAGGAATATTTATCGGTCGCTTGCGGTCGCGTTATCGGTCGCACGCGGCCGATTCGCGACCGAAATGCGACTGAAAAACTGTAAATGCGCCGCAAAACGACCGCAAAGCGCAAATATGGACGCGGGCGAACGAAACTCAGCTGGGCGGAAACTCGGTCAGTAGATGCGCTTCGGGTCGAAACCGGCTTCTTTAAGGGCCTTCAAGACCTGGGCAATGTGGTCGGGGCCGTTCGTTTCGACGGTGACGCCCAATGAGACGGAATCCGTATAGTGGCTGGAAGCCTTGAACTGGTCGTGGTTGAGCTCGATGACGTTGGCGCGGGCCTCGGCGAGCACCTGCGCGACCTTGACCAGCTGGCCGGGGGTATCGGGCAGCTCGACCTCGAAGTTCATGATGCGGCCGCGGGCGATCATGCCTTTTTGTATGACGGCGCCGATGGTGACCGTGTCAATGTTGCCGCCGGAAATGATCGGAACGATGACGTGCTTGCCCTTGGCCGAGGCGAAAACCCGCGAGCGCAGGCTCAGGTGCTCAAGCGCGGCCAGCGAAACGGCGCCGGCGGCCTCGACCACGAGCTTGTGCTTCTCCATCATCAGAAGGATCATCTCGTTGATGTCGCGTTCGGTGACGGTGATCAGATCATCAAGGTATTCGTTCAAAATCGCGAAAGTGAGATCGCCGGGATGGCCGACCGCGACGCCTTCGGCGGAAGTGACCACCTTATCGGCCGGAACGACCATGCCGGCCGCGAACGAATTCTTGAAAGCGGGCGAGCCCTCCGGAATCGCGCCGATGACGCGAACCTCCGGCTTGAACGTCTTGATGGCGAGCGCCACACCTGAGCCCAGGCCGCCCCCACCCAAGGGAACGACGACGTCGGTGACGTTCGGGACGTCCTCGAGGATCTCCAAGCCGATGGTGCCCTGGCCGCAAAGCACCTCGTAATCGTCGAACGGACGGACGTAGACCAGGCCGTCGCGCTCGGAAAGCTCGGAGGCGTATTCGGCCGCGTCGTCGAAGAGATTGCCGTGCAGGACGACGTCGGCTCCGTAGGACTTCGTCGCGTCGACCTTCAGCGGCGGAGTGCTCTCGGGCATGACGATCGTCGCTTTCGCGCCGCGCTCGCGGGCCGCGTAGGCGACACCCTGCGCGTGGTTGCCGGCCGAGGCCGTGACGATGCCCCTGTCCAACTCCTCGTCTGACAGCGAGGCGATTTTGTTGTACGCGCCGCGAATCTTGAAGGAACCCGTGACCTGAAGGTTCTCCGGCTTCAGAAGAACCTCGTGGCCCGTGGCCTCGGAAAGGGCGGGCGAAGGGATAATACGCGTATGGCGCGCGGTCCCTTTCAGTCTTTCGGCGGCCTTCTTCAACTCGGCCGCATGATCGTGCTGCAGCGCTTTGACAACGTCAACTTGTTTCATACGCCGATTCTACGGCCGCGCCGCGCGGCATCCAGCTCAATGTTCCAAAATACGAATACTACTTTTGGGACTTTGAAGCGGCCTTGGCCTTAGACTTGGCGGAAGTCTTTGACTTGGCTTTGGACTTTGACGCGCGCTTCGTCTTGGGCTTGGACTTGGGAGCCTCGGGAACTTCATCAGGAGCGGTGCCGGCGGCTACGGCCTCGGACTCGGCTACCAGGTAGCCCAGCAGGCGGGCCGTATCGGTCGGGGTGGCAATGCGCGAACGGGCGTTCGTATCTCCGGCGCCGACCTTGATGGTCCACGCAACGGAAGGCTTTGCGGACTTCTTCGCAGGCTTCGAGCCATCGGCTTCAGACGCTGCGCCGCCATCTGCGGCTGAGGTCTGCGCGGAATCGGCCGTCTTGGACACACCAACGTTCTCGACATCGCGCTCATCGAGCAAATTCTCACCATCACGAGCGGAATCACAACTGGAGACGGCGGCGAACATGGTCTCGTCGGTGGTATCGTCGCCCAACGCAAGCGCGAAATCGTAACGGCCGCTATCCAGCAACGGCTTGACGGACTCGCCCTTGCTGACGTTGGCCGGGCAAACCTCGATGACCTTGGCGTTGCGCATGACCATCAGGCCGTACTGCGGGCAGACCTTCTGCAGCTCCGTCACCAGACGCTCACGCTGCTCCTTGGCAAGCTTCGGGTCGCTCATACGATAATGCCAAGCCAAATCCGTGGACTTGTATTCGATGAACGACTGCGGAACACGGGAGACGAACTTGTTCATAATGGTCTCGATGATCGGGCGCCATTCGTCGGGGTCGGGAAGATCACTGGCACGACGCCAGTAACGCTTGGGCTCAACCGTCTTGCCGTCTGCGGATTTGGCGGTGCCGTCCCCAAGCGGCTTGCTGTGCCACGCACCGTGTTCGGCGATGAGACCAACCGGCAAATCGCCGAACCATTCGTCCATCGTCTCGCGCATACGGCCGGAAACAAGATACAGATCGACATCGGGAATGGAGCCGACTTCACGCAGCAAATCACGCAGGCGTCGCGTCGGCTTTGCGCGGCCGGGCGTACGGACGATCTGCGTCAAGGTGCCGTCGTAATCGCACAACACCAACTTGTGCTTGGAAACACCCCATTCGTGAACCAAGCGGTCGCGCTGGGCGCTCTGCAGGCGGCGGTCGGCCATGCGCGGGTCGCTGACCTGACGCAACGTGCTCAGGAACTCGGCGCTCCACAGGCCAGCGGTGCGATACTTGAGCCTGGCCTGCATGGCGGCGTTGCGGCGCTTGGCCTCGCCCGAGCCGATCTCCAAGGCCGAGTGCAGGGCCTCGCAGACCGCTTCGATGTCGTAAGGATTGACGATGAACGCATCCGTCAGCTCGCGGGCCGCGCCGCACTCGTCGGAAAGCACCAACGCACCGTCGGAGCCGTCGCGCGAAGCCAGGTATTCCTTGGCGACCAGGTTCATGCCGTCGCGAAGCGGGGTGACCAGCGCCACGTCGCCCGCGGTATAGATGCCGCAAACCGGCTTGATCGGCAGGGAACGGGTGATGTAATGGATAGGCGTCCACGAAAGCAGCGAATATTTGCCGTTGATCTCGCCGACGAGCTGATCGACCTGATTCTTGAGCTGGCGATATGTTTCGACATCTTCACGCGAGGGCGTGGCCAGCAGGTAATACGTGACATGGCCGACCCATTCCGGGTAGCGGCTGAGCATCAGGGCGAAGGCGCGCAGACGCTCCGGAAGGCCCTTCGTGTAATCGAGGCGATCAACGGAGACGACGACCTTGTTGTCTTTGGTACCGCGCTTGGCCGCCGCGGACTGCGCCAGCTTGACCTCGGAGAGATCGTCTTCGGTATAGGCGCTCCAATTCTCGCTGACTTCGGCGGCAGCTTCGGATTCTGCGGTAAGAGAAGTGCTCAAACGCCTCGTACGTTTGCCGCTGACGGCCTCGATGCCGTGGCGCATGGCCTGCGCAAGGCTGGAATGGGCGTTGCGGCGGTAGAGGCCATAATCGATGCCGATGGGGAAGGCGTCCACGGTGACGAATCGTTGAGTCTCGCCGCTCTGAACCGGGATGCGGCCGTCCTTATCGACTTCGACATGCAGCAACGCGCGTACCGAGGCAAGGAAATTCATGCAGAAATCCTCGGTATGGAAACCGAGCAGATCGGCACCCATCAAACCTTCCAAAAGCTCCTTGCCGTTGGGAAGCTGGTGGAATATCTCGGGGCTCGGGAACGGAATATGAAGGAACCAGCCGATTTTAAGCTTGGGGAAACGCGAGCGCAACATGGCCGGCAGGAGCATGAGGTGATAGTCCTGAATCCATACGGTGTCGTCGGGATTAACCAGCTCGGCGATAGCGTCGGCGAATTTCTGGTTGACCTCCTGATAGATCTTCCACGTAGACGAATCGAATTTGGCCTCGTGCGCGAAATCGTGGAACAGCGGCCACAACGTATCGTTGGAATAACCGGCGTAGTAACCGTCGATCTCCCTTTGGTCGAGGAAAACCGGAATACAACGATTATTGACAAATTCGTCGCTGATCTTGTCGATCTCGGCTTTGCTGCGGGTTTGGGGATTGATGCCGCTCCAGCCGACCCACAGGCAATCGTTGTGGGACTTGTGGTAGGGGCCGATGGCCGTGGCAAGGCCGCCAACATTCTGGCTCAGGGCGTATGTGCCATCTGCTTTTGCGTGCAAAGACATAGGTAGTCTATTGGAAACGATGATCAAACGCGCCATGAATACTCCTTCGTCACTGAAACCCTTGTATGTGAGAAAGCAATGACGAGCTCGCCCTCATACAGGCATGTTGCTTATATTTGTATTCTAACTCACAAAGCCCTTACAGGAGAATTGTTCGAGCAAAGGCATAACCCGTCAGCACCCGGCACGAAACGGAAATAACAAAACTTATTTGACCACATCATGATTTTTATGCGGTAATCGGGGCAGAAACTTTGCGGCACTCCATAGAATATCCATAGAATATAAGGCAACGGTTATCGGTAACAGTTATCGGCTTGGAACAACGAAAATCGAAAGTACGAACTACGAGCAAGACTACAGGCCGATAGCATAAAAGGCCGTAGCATAAAGGCCGATAGCACCGAAAGAGCAGAAAGAAGCGGGAAGGTATGGGCGAGCAGGAACGCGCGGCGGACGACGAAGCGAAGGCCGGGAAGAAAAGCCGCGAAACGGAAGCCGGGGCTGAGAAGGAAGTCGGGGCCGATGAGGAAGTTCAGGAGGAATTGCCTGTTACGCGCGGGCCGGTGCAGCAGATTGTCATCATGATCGTGGTCGGGCTTATCGCCGGTTTCTTCTCGGGGCTTTTCGGCATCGGCGGCGGATCGATCATCGTGCCGGCGCTCGTTTGGCTCGGCATGACCCAGCGGCATGCGGCGGCGACCTCGCTGGCGGCGATTATTCCGCTTTCGATTTCCGGCGTGGTTTCCTACGCGATGAGCGGGCACGTCGATTGGATCGCGGCGCTGCTGATGGTGGTCGGCACGATTATCGGCTCGCAAATCGGCAGCTGGCTGCTCTCGCGGCTTTCCGAAGTCTTCCTGCGCTGGTTCTTCGTCGCGTTCCTCGCATTCGTCGTGGTCAGCCAACTGATCTTGACACCTTCGCGCAATTCCAGCATTCACTTGACCGTCATCAAAGGCATTCTGCTGGTGCTGCTCGGCATATTCATCGGTATGCTTTCGGCGCTGCTCGGCATCGGCGGCGGGGCCGTCACCGTTCCGGCGCTTTCGCTGCTGTTCGGGGCGAGCGATCTGGTCGCGCGCGGCACCTCGCTTTTGGCTATGTTCCCCAGCGCCATCACCGGCACCATCGCCAACTGGAAGCGTGGGCTGGTACATCTCAAAAACGGCCTGATCATTGGCATCGCGGCTGCTTGCGGCACACCGCTGGGCGCTTGGGTCGCCGCGTTCGTCTCCGCGAAAGTGGGCTCGTACCTGCTCGCGGCCTACCTCTTTATTATTATGCTGCGTTCCGCTTGGACAGCTCTGAAGATCACGCCCGGCATCGGCCCGAAGCTGCCGAACAAATAGAATATCCGGCTGTTTATTTTGGCAATGAAGAAGCACGAGCAATCGGTAAGTACGACTGTACGTAGTACGCAGCACTAAAAGCTAAAATACTCAAAACAGGGGTTCGCTGCTGCATTTGTATGACAATTATTGAAACCGAAAATTTCGAAACGGCATAATTTCAACGATTTGATAGTTCACTATCAAGTCCGACGTAGCAGGGAGCGGCAAAAGATTCATATCGTTCATTCAGTGCTGTAAAAACGACTTGCTCTTCACAAATTCATCACATACTTGATGAATGAAGACACCACCGCTACCGTTTTACAGAGAAAAACCCCGCGAGCAGCTGCGCACACTCGCTCTCTCGCACGCCACCGATGACCTCGGGGCGAGCGCCGACATGCGGGTCACGCGGAATATCCCACACCGAGCCGCACGCGCCCAGTTTGGCGTCCCACGCACCGAAAACGATTCGGCCGATGTGAGTTTGTAATGCAGCTCCGGCGCACATCGGGCACGGCTCAAGGGTGACCACCAGCGTGCAATCGGCGAGATTCCAAGCGTTCTGCACCGGTATATTTCGATTTTCGCCCACAGGTTTCGAATCTGCAGAATCATCGATATCGGCATTATCCGCATTGATTCTTTCATCAATTTCATTATCCGAGACATGAGAATCATCGATACGCATTACATGAGTTTTCCGGAGATTATTCGGCAGCTTTCTGCGGCTTGCCGCCGCATCGCGCATCGCCATCACCTCGGCATGGGCGAGCGGATCGCCGTCAGCCTCACGCCGGTTGCGGCCGCGTCCGATAATCCTGCCGTCGGCGTCGAGCACGAGAGCGCCCACCGGCACCTCGCCGGCACCTCCCGCCTCGCGCGCCAAATCCAGCGCGGCATCCATCGCGCAACGCAAACTCGCAGTGTCCATGACTCCCAGTCTAAAAGCAATCGGCAACCAAATACGAAAACAAGCGGGTTCGATTAAAGCCGGCGGCCGATTTCGGGGATGTCATTGGTAATGATTGCAAAAGTGTGAAAATTGTACAGAATATCGTATTACTTCTTGAGTCAAGAAACATTAGCCTCACAACGTTTAACGCAGAAAATCAGGACTGTTTTCAAAAGAATCCTCAAACGTGCGGGCGCAGACCCCGCGTTCCTTTAAAACCGCAAAGCTCGCGGCATAATGCCGAAATAACGATTCGATATAGTGAATATATATAGTGTCCGAAATCTTTGAAATGTCCGAACCGACGAGCAAAACGCAACGAAGCCGGACCAAGAAAGGAATCGAAATCCGTGGCAATTTTCGAGCTGATTCTCTGCATCCTGGGGGCCGTCGTGCTCTCATCGTTCATCAGCCGGTTCATTCCGCGAATATCGACCCCACTCGTGCAAATCGCGCTCGGCGTCGCGCTTGCCTTCCTGCCCGCGTTCCCGCACGTAAAGCTCGACCCTGAACTTTTTATGGTGCTCTTCATCGCACCGCTGCTTTACGTCGAAGCGCACGAAATCGACAAGCGGATGCTCTTCAAAACGCTGAAATTCTCGCTGCCCATGGCCATCGGACTGGCGCTGGGAACGATGGCCGTCGTGGGCTTCATGCTGCACGCGGTGTGGCCGGTGATTCCGTTGGCGGCGGCGTTTGCGTTGGGCGCGGCGCTCGGGCCGACCGACGCGGTGGCGGTCTCCTCGCTTTCCAGCGAAGCCTCGTTTACCAAGGAACAGGCCGGAATACTGACCGGAGAATCGCTGTTCAACGACGCTTCCGGCGTCATCGGCTTCCAGTTCTCGATTCTCGCGGCCGTCACCGGCTCGTTCTCGATGGCCAACGCCACCAAGGATTTCCTGCTTTCGTTCTTCGGCGGCATCATCGTCGGCGTTCTGATGGGCTTCCTCGCCAACTGGGTCTTCACTTTGGCCCGGCAACTGGGCTGGGAGACGATGACCACGCGCATTCTAATGGAACTGTTCCTGCCGTTCCTCGTCTTCCTGGGTGCCGAAGAACTGCATATTTCCGGCATTCTCGCGGTGGTCGCCTTCGGCCTGACCGTCCATTTCGACCGCAACGGCACCGGCCGACCCAACGTCGCGCGCACCAATATCGTCTCGAACAGCGTGTGGACGGTGCTTTCGTTCGTGTTGAACGGCACCGTATTCATTTTGCTCGGCATGCAGCTGCCCGACGCCATGCTGGCCAGCTGGAACGACCACCATGTCAGCAACACCGCGCTGGTCTGCATCATTCTTCTGGTCACCATCGTGGCCATCGCCATTCGGTTCCTGTGGGTCTGGCTTATCGCCGCGCCAACCCGTGACCCCGAAACCGGCAAACGTATTACTCTGAAGCGGCGCTCACTACGCGACGCGGCGGTTATGACGTTCGGCGGGCCGAAGGGCACCATCACTCTCGCGTTGATGTTCACCATTCCTTACACCGTCGCTTCCGGCGACGCGTTCCCAATGCGCAACGAACTTATTTTCATCGCTTCCGGTGTCATCGTCCTGACGCTGCTGCTGGCCAATTTCATGCTGCCATTGCTCGCGCCGGCCAAGGACGATGCCGAGGAATCCGAAAAGCTCACGGAAATCACCATCGAAGAACTCACACGCACCGTACAGGAACTTTCCGAGCGCGTCAACGATAGCAATCGCCGTGTGATTCTGCCGGTCATCGATTCATACAACAACCGCATCACCCGCCTGCGCCAACGCATCAGCGGCTTCAATGTGGAGGAATTCGAGACGCTGCAGATCGACGCACTGCACTGGGAGAAGGACTACGTGCGGCAGCGGTTGGCGGACACTCAGGCCGACACGGAAATGAACGAGCACAATCGTCAGCTGCAGATCGAGGCGTGCGAACGCATGCTCGACCAGATCATGAACACGCTGCGGCACACGGCCGACAAGAAAACGCATCATCGCGCGGTTTCGCAGATTCGCGGACGGGCGCACGCGCTGCGCCGGCAAATCCTTACGCTTGCGCGACGTGCCAACAACAAGTTCCGTCGCACCGCGCCGATGCTCAATGAGAATGAAATTTACTATTATCTGCGAGCCACACAGATCGACGCCATCGACCACGTCATCAACCGGCTGTATGAGGAAATGCGCGGCGACACCTACAAATCCGAATACTGCACGCTGCTGCTGCGCGACTACCAGCGCGCACGGGCGGAACTGCGCAGCCGCAAGGACATCGCCGCCGCCGCTAAGGCCGCGCCGCAAATCGACGAGGTCAAGCACGAGAGCTATTCCATCGAGCTCGGAGTGATTCAGGACATGCTCGACTCCGGCGAGATTACGCGTAATCAGGCGAAGCACTTGCGCAGGAACGTGTATGTGATGCAGGTCGATGCTGAGGCCGAATTATAAAGGTTTCCAATTCTACAACCACACTAATTTCGACCTGCATCCTTCGCACGCTTAGCGCGTGCTCACCTCGCCTACGCGGAGCCCACAGGGCTAGTGGCGTTGAAAAAACAGACTTCGGTTGGGTTCTCATCGCTCTTTCGCGCTCGAAAATCGCGCTCTCATCGCCTACAGAAAGTCCACTGGACTTTCTGCTTAACGGCTCAGCGGTTCAGCAAGTTGATGCGGAAGCGGAACTGTAGAGCTCAGACGACGCCGGAGGAAATGTCGTTGAGGAGGAGCCACTGGGTGAGGTCGGTGAATTCTGCCGGGCTCACGGCGTGATCGAGCTGGTGATAGTTCTTCACCGTCAGCCACGTGTGCTCCTCAAGCCATGCGGTCGCGCCGTAAATCTCGTATTTCGGCAGGACGTTGTCGCGGTCGCCGTAACCGTAGAAAACCGGCTTTTCCATATCCGCAAGCCGGTCATCGGCCGGAGCCGTGCCCGGAACCTGCGCAGGGGCCACGAACCCGGAAAGCGCCGCAACCGCGCGGTAACGCTCTGGGTGAACGCGCAAAAGATGAATCGCGAGCGCCGCACCCTGCGAGAAGCCGATCGGCACAAGCTCGCGCTCAGGATCGATGTGCTCGCCGACCCAATTATCGACCGCAGTGGCCGCCGCAAAAATGTCCCTGTCCAAATCCTCGCCGGTGGGCACGCCGTCGTGGAACCAGCTATACGCGCCGGACCCGCTGCCGAACTCCCCCGGCCCCTCGGCCTGCAGCACCAGCGGCGCGCGCAGCGAAACGTAATCATTGCCGGGCGCGACGTAGCGCATCATCTGCGCCAGATCCTGCTCGTTGGAACCCCAGCCATGCAGGCACAGGAACATCGGCCGCGTCGGGCGAGCCTTGCCGCCGCCCTGTGAATAAATGACGTGGGCAATCTCCATCGGGTCGCCGAAGCGGCCTTCAATGGCATCGGATTCGCGGCCAATCAGGCCGTTGCCGCCGTTACCGTTGTCACTCCCACTGCCCGCATTACTGTTGCTGCCGTTACCATTACCATTCCCGCTGCCCGCGTTACCGCCGATTTTCTCGTTCGGTTCGTCTGGTTCGCCGGAATATTCGCTGTTCACTGCTTCATCGCTCATAGACACCATGATAAACGGCAAGTGTTACAGCAGCCCAAAATGTTCACTCGCGGATTCGGAACAAACCGACGACAACATACTGACTAAACGTCAACTGATAAGGGGCGGTAATAAGAGGACAGGCGCACAAGTTTCGTTCGGATTGACCGCATTCTCAGAACCGGTACGCTCTGGTTGAAGACATGCTTCATGCCAATCATGCCAATCATGCCAATATAGTCGCGAATTCTCGCTGAAAGGTTCGGGAAGCCGTACTCGTCGCTAAAGCATAGATAGCGCCATTCCCCAGTTAGAATCGGTCAGAATCGCCAGAATAAGCCAGTCCTCAGTCGGAATCGCCAGAATAAGCCAGTCCTCAGTCGGAATCGCCAGACCCGATCTCCTCCAGCTTGCCACCCCACTGCTGCTGCAATGCCTTCATCGCGTCGGTCTTGCCAACGGCCATCCACTGGTCGTTGCTCAACACACGCAAATCGTTCTGGTCGACCTTGCTGCCGGCGTACTGGTCGATGAGGTTCGGAGCCTGCGAGCGAACCATGTCTCCGTCCATCGAAGCCGCGGCCTTGGTCTGGAACGTGATGAACGCGACCTGGGTCGAAGTGCAGAACGACGCGGGGCCGGCCCCGGGCAGTTGGCCGGAAACATCCACGTCCATCCAACCGCTTGAGCAGGTTCCGGCGAATTGTTCGATGCCCTGCTTCATTTGGTTGGCGTCGTTTTGCGGAGCCTTGGTCTTGCCCTTGACCACCGTGGACGTATCGTCTCCGGTCAACGAACTTGTGTTATGTTTGAGCGTTTTGAGCGACACCAACAGCGCCACGACAATCGCAATGATAACGACGATAACGACGATCGCGCTGATAATAAAAGACTTGCGGCGACGGGCTTTGCGCAGCTCCTCGGGCCTATCGTGACGTAGCTCGTTGACGCTGTAAACATGCGCATTGTCGGGCCGGGAACCGTTGTGGGGGTCCGGGCGCGAAACACTGCCCCGATTGTCGCGATGGTCGGAATCCTTCATATCCTCGTTTGTCCCGTCTGCCCGAATCCGTATCCGTGATATAAACTCACGATTCCATACAACGGATTTATGGCGTCATCCGTCTGCGAAACGAACTGTTTGTTTTAGTTTACCTCGCGCGAACGCGATATGCCGGATAGCGTACGCGACACGGTCACATTGCGCGCCGCACGCTGCACGCCACACACTGCACGCCGCACGACTTACACTGCACAACTTACGCCAAATGTATTTATTATGCGTGGGTTAAATGTCGAGTTACATGTCTGAATGCAAATTTTTTGCGTAGCATAACATTGCCCGTTTCCGGGATTATTGGCCTATAACCCCCAATAATCCCGCTTCCGCCATACCGCACACGCGGCAACCCGCGTCGAGACCTGCAAAGCCCGCGGAAAAGAGAAACCCCGGTGCTAGAACGCACCGGGGAAGAGAAGAGAGAAGAAGAAAGGGTTCAATTATCGGAAAATCCAAACCTCAAGATCACCGGCCAGCTCTTGCTGACAACTCTTATATAACTCCACAATCCTTGACGCAAGAATCGGATTACCTGAAAATTACCTGAAAATTTTGGTTTTTTGACCATTTTTTTCGGTTTTCCTGCGGAATTTCGGACGAACGAGCATACGAAACCTCCGAACAGGTCGTGGTCAGTGTAAAACTTTCGTGACACAGCAGCAAAAGCACCAACACAAAGGCATCGCACACCTCAACGATCAAAGCCAAGCACCAAACCAAGCGCCAGACATCAAACACAAACACCAAACTCCAGAGCTCAAACACTGAACGGCAAACGCCGCGAATCGAATCAAGGCCGAATACATGTTATCCGGCAAAAACAAGTGTCAAATACAACTGGCCGACACAAGTTCTCAGCATAACCAAAACCGATATCGAACGGGATTAAAGCGAGCATCCCGCGAATGTCCCGCCCACACAACAGCTATGTCCAACCCCCACCCGAGTTCAAGCCAGAAGCGCAACACTGTTGTTTCCCTTGATTGTATCCTGTCCGTTTCGATAGCGAGGTATGAGCGAGACTGAGCCCGCCGAGCGCCTTCATGGAACGGCCGTTGATCTCCCGCCAACTTCGACGCCGGTAACGTCTACACTTGAAAGCAGGAAATAATCTAACGTCGGCAGGCACTATCGCTGATTTCCGCGGCTCTGCCTGATCGACCGTTGGGCACATAACCCAATCTGGAGGAACGTATGCTGCTGTCAGATCGTGACATCCTCGCCGCCCAGGCCGACGGCCATATCTCGCTGGATCCGTGGACGCCCGAGATGGTGCAGCCCGCCTCCATCGATGTGCGGCTCGACCGGTATTTCAGGCTTTTCAACAACCATGCCTATACCTACGTCGATCCGGCAGAGAACCAAGGCGACCTGACCGAGCAGTTCGAGGTCGGGCCGGACGAGCCGTGGATCATGCACCCCGGCGAGTTCGCACTGGCCTCCACTTGGGAGTACGTCAAGCTCGACGGCACCATCGCGGCGCGGCTTGAGGGCAAGAGCTCGCTCGGGCGGCTCGGCATTCTGACGCACTCCACCGCCGGTTTCATCGACCCTGGCTTTGAGGGGCACATCACGCTGGAACTTTCCAACGTCAGCACGCTGCCGGTGAAACTCTGGCCGGGCATGAAAATCGGACAGATGTGCTTCTTCGAGCTCAGCTCCCCCGCCGCGCACCCCTACGGTTCGACCGGCGTCGGCTCGCACTATCAGGGCCAGCGCGGCCCCACCCCGTCGCGTTCCTACGTCAACTTCTACAAGGCCGAGATCAAGGACTGAAAGCGGGCGCGGCAATGCTCGCCGTTCCCGCCATCGCTTGCTTTGCTATCGCCGTCACGTCAAGCCAGTGAGAAAAGCACCAAAATCGACCCATAATGGTGCTTTTCTCACTGGAACCAGCTCTTGTCGAGGCGAAAAGCACCTTTTCAGGGCATTTTTGGTGCTTTTCGCACTGATTGGCGCTTTTACCGAGGAGAAAAGCACCTTTTCGGGGCATTTTTAGTGCTTTTCGCACTGATTGGCGCTTTTACTGAGGAGAAAAGCACCTTTTGCGGATAGAAGAGGGACAGCAGCTGAGCTGACACGCGCGGACTGCTGGCAAGGTTGGCGCGGGGTGCTGGGACAATTGGGGCATGACTAACAAGAAGGGCCCGGTCAAAGGTTCGGGCGGAAAACATCGCAACGCGTTGAAAG
Organism: Bifidobacterium sp. ESL0728; assembly: GCF_029392015.1. NCBI lineage: Bacteria > Bacillati > Actinomycetota > Actinomycetes > Bifidobacteriales > Bifidobacteriaceae > Bifidobacterium > Bifidobacterium sp. ESL0728. The sequence continues at coordinate 166,551 of NZ_CP113925.1, read as the reverse complement.
GCCGCGGGCCGACGCCCAAGGCCGAGGATCGTGTGTATCACAAAGCGTATCGCGCGAAGAAGCAGAACGAGAAGCGCCGTTTCGCCGATCCGCGGCTGGCGGCACGTCGGCGCGCGGCAAGGTACACCTCCGAATCCGACGATCTGGTGGTCGGCCGCAACGCGGTGCTTGAGGCGCTGCGCGTTGGGGTGCCGAGCACGCAGCTTTATATCGCCAATCGCATCGAGCACGACGATCGCACCCGCGAAATCGTGAAGCTCGCCGGTATGCAAGGGCTGAACCTGCTTGAGGCCGACCGGCTGGAGATGGACCGCATTGCGCACTCGCGCAACCATCAGGGCATCATTCTGAAGGTGCAGCCTTACCAGTATCACACACTGGCGGAGCTCGCCGATCGCGCGGATAAGAAATCGCACGCCATGGAAGAGGCCGATTCGCAAAGCGCCCGCATCAATGCCCGCCCGCTCTTTATCGCACTGGATGGCGTCACCGACCCGCAGAACCTCGGCGCTGTCATCCGTTCGGCGGCGGCATTCGGCGCCAACGGCGTCATTCTTCCGGAACGACGTTCGGCCTCAGTCAACGCCGCAGCCTGGAAGGTCTCGGCCGGCGCGGCCGCTCACCTGCCCGTGGCCCGCGTGGTCAATCTGACCAAAGCCATCGAGGCGATGAAGGAACGCGGCTATTACGTGGTCGGACTTGACGGTGGCGGCAACGCGATTGTCGGCGAAAGCGGCTTCGAGACCGACCCGCTGGTGGTCGTGCTGGGCTCGGAAGGCAAGGGCCTGAGCCGCCTGGTGCGCGAGGCTTGCGATTCCATCGCCGGCATTCCGATTTCCAGCGAAGTCGAGTCGCTCAACGCCTCCGTGGCGGCGGGCATCAGCCTCTACGCCGTCTCCCGCGCCCGCAGCAAGGCCGGGGAACAGGCCGACAGCAGCAAATAAAACCGGCGACAACACGCTTATCCGCTTACGCCCGAATCTCATCCCCATTCACGAGATGTGGTTCGGGTTTATTTTTGCAAATTTCGAACCCAGATTTTGGGCTATCGGCTAAGACATGCATCGAACTCAGCTTTAAAACGTTCTGCCATATGGTATCAAAGCTGTTTAAGATTGGGTCAGAAAGATTCGACCCCTTCTTCCGCTACTCTTTCAATGCCTAGGGCTGATTCCGGACGCGTATTTCGGCAATAGCCTCAGATCTAAAGGCCGCAAGCCCGAAAGGTAAAATCCGGATTGGAAGATTTGGCCTTTCACATGGCAATACCGAATGCAGCCGTACGGTGGATAAAGGGTTCGCAGGCTCTCGGATTCAGTTCAAGTCCACGTTTATGCCTGCCCACCACTTCGTATTTGTGTCTTTTTACTTGCTTGCTCGTACCGACTAAGTAAAAAGACACAATTAGCGTGCTCAAATGTGTCTTTTTACTTAGTAACCCTCTTATCGCAAGTAAAAAAACACAGTTAGCGCAGAAATCTCGAGCTTCGGACCTTCGGGATCGCTCAGTGGCTCCAGACGGCGGCGTCCTGGTCGTATTCGGCCGGATCATAATCGTCGTCATCGTCGGAATCGCCGATATCAGAAGCGTCGACGCCAACACCATCCCCAGTGGCATCAGAAACGCCAGCGTCAGAAGCGTCAGAAGCATTGGCATTCGCATCATTCAGAGCAGCACCAGCACCATCCCCAGCGGCGCCGGAAACGTCAGCGTCGGAAACGTCATCCCCAGCGACACCAGAAACGTCGGCGCCAGCGGCGTCGGAAACTTTGGCACCAGCACCATTCCCACCGCCGGCGCTTTTCTTTGCGTGGCCGGTTTCTGAGCCGGCGTCCGTCATGGGCCCGCTATTTGCATTACGCGCAGCAGCCGTGGCCGGGTCGGGCTGAGTCGGCCAGATGTCTTCCGACACGTCCGAATCGGTATCTAGGTTATTGAAATCCTCGCCGGTGGTTTGCGTTGCGCCTAGATTGCCCAGACCGTCGCCAAGCGCGCTGTAATCGCCACGCCCGATGCTGTCGACATCATCGTTGTCGGAACCCACGGTGTCCGCAGCGTCCTCGCTATCCGTATCGTCCGCACCCTCTGCGGCCTGGTCGTAGGTCGAGCTGTCGTCGACCACGCCGGAATCTGCGTCCGCATTGATCTCGGCGAGCGCCTTGGAGTCAAGGTTGTACTTTGGCAGATTGTGCTTGATGTAATCGCTCGCGGCCACGGCCGTGGACACGTCGTGCCCGGCCTTTTCGGCCATATACCAACGATTTTGCAAAACCTCGTGGAAGAACTGCGCCGGCTCGATCTTGGAGCGGTATTCCTTGGGGATCATGCGCACGACGGGCTCGAAGACCTCGCGCATCCAGTCGGTCGCCACGATTTCCAGCTCCTCGCCGTCACGCCAAGTGGAGGCGCGGTAGGCATCCAAATCGTTCAAAAGCCGGCGTGCCTGGTTCTCCTGAACGTCGAGGCCCGTGAGCCGCAGCAGCTTGCGGGAGGCATAACCGGCATCGACCACGCGCGGACGGACCAGCACGCGCTTGCCATCGTCGACGGTTTTGACCTCAAGCTCGTCGACGTCGAAGCCCAAGTCGTTGAGCTTGTTGACGCGCTTCTCGATCTTCCACATCTCGTCGGGGCCGAAGTCCTCCTGATCGGTCAGCGCACCCCACAGCGAGTCGTAGCGCTCGATCAACCGGTCGCCGACCTCGACCTCGTCCACCTCATCGGGCAGCAGCTTGCCGGAGCTCAGATCCATGAGCTCGCCGATGATATTGGTGCGCGCCAGGTCCATGTCATAATTGCGCTGGCCCTCGGTAAGCGTTGTATAAAGCGCGCCGGTTTCCGCGTCAACCAGGAAAGCCGAAAACGCGTCGGCGTCGCGCAGGAAGAGCACATTGGAAAGCGAGACGTCGCCCCAATAGAAACCGGAAAGGTGCAGACGGACCATCAAGACGGCGAGCGCGTCGATCAAACGGTCGGCGGTATCGGGCCGGAGATTTCCGGCGAACAGCGCACGATACGGCAGCGAGAACTTGAGCTGCTTGGTCACCAGAATCGATTCCAGCGGCTCGCCCTCGCGGGTATGCCGGCCGGTGACCACGGCAATCGGCGTGACGGTGGGCAGTTCCAGCTTCTGCAGACGCCGCAACAGCTCGTATTCGTGCGCTGCCACGCGACTGGTGATTTCCTTCATCGCGTAGATCTCGTCGCCGACGTGTACGAAACGCACGACGTGCCGGGAGATGCCTCGCGGCAGATTCGCAAGAAGCTCCTTGGGCCATGTCGCCAGCGGCTTTTCCCATGGCAGGGTGAACATCTTCGGGTTCGAGCTCGCGGCAGTGATCTGCAGCGCGTGGGGTTCGGCGACATCTTCATCGCCGGCCTCGGCGGCCGTCACGGACGTCGCCTTCAGCGCCCTGGGGTCCATTTGCATTCCTTGCATCCCACCACTTATTTTCATACCTCTCAATCTACCGCCCGCGTAGGATAGTCCAGCATCGTTGCGGACCGGTAGCAGATAGGCACACCCGCGTGCCGTCATATTGCGTTTGCGACGCCACAGCAGCCAAACCCGTCGCAAACGCAACCCCACATTGCACATACGACACCATAAACACCATCAGCGACGCAAACCCAATCACACATCACTTATTCACAGTAGCTAGCCCCGCCCGCAACACAAACCGACAATTGCAGATACGACGCAACTGAGGCCCATTGCAACACATCCGCAACCCCACCTTGCACACACGACGCAACCGACACCACCAGCGACACATCCGCAACCCCACATTGCACACACGACGCAACCGACACCCATTGCGACACATCCGCAACCCCACCTTGCACACACGACGCAACCGACACCCATTGCGACACATCCGCAACCCCACATTGCACATGGGACGCTATAGGCGCCATTTGCGTCGCAAACGCAATTTCGGCACTGCGATTGCGATTGCGCCGAAACGCAAAAAGACCCGCACACGAATGTGCGGGCCCTTTTTAAACGACGCTAAACGCTGAAATGTCAGCGAATCAGTTCAGGCGCAGCTCGGAAGCCGGGGAGAACAGGTGCATCTTGGACGGATCGATCTTGATCTTGACGGTCTCGCCGACCTTCGGCAGATCACGCGGGTTGACGCGAATCGTGGTCAGCTTGTTCTGATCTGACATCGTGGCGGCGGACTCGGCTGCGGAACCGTCGGTGATGATATCGCCGTAGATATAGCCGTCGCTTCCCAGATCCTCAACGTTCTGGACCTTGAGCGAGAAGGCGTTGGCCTCGTCAGGAGCGGCGAGCGAAGCGTCCTCAGGACGGAAGCCGACAACGATGCGGCCCTTGTCTTCCGGGGTGAGCTTGTCGACGGCGGCAGGATCGAGATCGACGGTATCGCTGCCGATCTTCGCCTTGCCGTTCTCCACCGGGTGGGTGTTGATGTTCATGGAAGGCGAGCCGATGAAGCCGGCGACGAAGACGTTCTGCGGCTTGTCATAGAGATCGGTCGGAGCGCCGACCTGCTGGAGGATGCCCAGCTTGATGACGGCGATGCGGTCGCCCATCGTCAGAGCCTCGGTCTGATCGTGGGTGACGTAGAGGGTAGTGACGCCGAGCTGACGCTGCAGTGCGGCGATCTGGGTACGGGTCTGCACACGGAGCTTCGCATCCAAGTTGGAAAGCGGCTCGTCCATCAGGAAGACCTTAGGCTTACGAACGATTGCGCGGCCCATGGCGACGCGCTGACGCTGACCACCGGAAAGTGCCTTCGGCTTGCGGTCGAGGAACTCGGTCAGATCGAGGACCTTGGCGGCCTCCTCGACGCGCTGGCGAATCTCGGCCTTCGGAACGCCTGCAATCTTCAGGGCGAAGCCCATGTTGTCGGCGACGGTCATGTGCGGATACAGTGCGTAATTCTGGAAGACCATAGCGATATCGCGGTCTTTCGGCTGCATCGTCGTGACGTCCTTATCGCCAATGAAAATCTTGCCTTTGTTGACTTCCTCGAGGCCCGCGAGCATACGCAGGGTCGTTGACTTGCCGCAGCCGGAAGGGCCGACGAGCACGAGGAATTCACCATCTTTAATGTCAAGTGAGAGATCGGATACCGAGGGCTCCGTGTTGCCCGGGTAGATACGAGTGACATGGTCAAATACGACTTTTGCCATAATTAATATTTCCTTTCATCGGCAGGTACGTGCCGAACGATCCGTAGTGAAGGGGTTCTGCATCCACCCGCAAGCCAACTTCGGCAAGCGAACTTCCGCACTTTCATTCCATTATGAGTGGAGCCTTCCGAGGTTCCTCCCCCGTGAGCTCAAGGCCCACTATACACGGTCAGCGGCACAATATCGCGACAACACGCCACATAACGCACAAGCGCGATGGAGTGGTCATCAGATGCTCGGCACACGGTAGGAAACACGTCGATGCGTGATAAAACGGCACAGGAACCGCCGATTTTATGCTGTCAACGAAAAAATCAAGTCGTTATTCTTTTTTAATAATTTTTTTGACAAATTTTTAAAAATCTTTTGACGTAAACTTTTATTCGCAATTTCGCATTCCGATTTTACGTTGTACATTTACAACCAAGTCAACGATATTTTTTTTGCAACACAAGCGGCAGTAAGCCTAACTGCCAATTGAGTTTTTAACTCAATAGAATAACAATTATCACTAAAGAAATCAAGGCTTCAATCAGCCGAATCGTGATACACGTAAACGTCAAACGTAATCACTTTTTTAGGGTCTTACATTTTTCAAGTAATTATCAGAAAATAAGAACATGACAAAAACAAATACAGCAGGCAACCGGATTGCTTGGTTACGCAGAATCACCCACGACGACTCCATCAACAGCATCGCGAGGCGCACAAACATCCCATACGCCACGCTTTACAAGCGGTTCCAGTCCGACGAGCTGACGACCAACGAGATCATCACCATCGCGCGTTGCTACGGGATCAACCCAATCAACGCCTTGGTGGACACCAAGGTCATCAGCACCGACGAGGCTTCCGGCGTGCGCGGCAACAACTCGCTGAGGCTGTGCAGCATCGAGTCCCTCGCGGATGAAATCGTGCGGCGCAGCGGTGAAGGTGCCGCCGCCCCGCTGAACACCGTCAGCGCCGACTGAAAAGTAGGCTGCAGGCGCAGCGGCTTAAAGGGAAACGGCTTCAAGGAAGCAACGGAAAAGCAGGCTTCCAGAAAAAGCACGGCCGAAGAGCCCAGTTACTCCCCGGCGAAACCCCGGTTACCCCGTGTCGAAAAGCACGGTTACTCCCCGGCGGAAGCCCCGGTTACCTCTGCCGAAAGGCTCGGCTATCCCCGACGCAAGCCAGGTCACTCCCCGGCGAAACCCCGGCCACTCCCGGCGCAAGCCCGGTCACTCCCCACGAAAAAGCCCGGCTACTCCCTGGCCTGCAGGGCCTTGAGCATGTTGATCCTCGCTATTCTCGCCGACACGTAGAAAGCGAGGACAAGCGTGACCGCCACGATCAGGAGTATCGGGAAGCCGAATTGCCCGATGGTGAGGCTCGGGCTGAACATCATGCTCTCGGGGGCAACCTTCCTGATGATGCGTTCGTGCAGCAGAATGCCGACACCAGCACCCAGCAGGACGCCGACGGCGGTGAGCCCAAGGGTTTCGCGATAGACATACATAGTGGCCTCGCGATTGAAATATCCAAGCACCTTGATGGTACTCAGCTCACGCACGCGTTCGGAAATGTCGAGATTGTTCAGATTATAAAGAATGACGACACTGAGCAGAACCGAGACGGCAATCAACAGCTCCATCAAAAGGTTCAGCGAGCGCACAAGCATATCGGTCTGGTCGATGAGCATCGAATTCTGCGAGACCTGCGTAATGCCGTCGAGCGCCATGAACCTTGCCGCTTCACGCTTGGCATTGGAAGAGCTGCGGTCTTTCAGCCCGACCATATCCGCGTTGGGAACGTAACTCTGATGGAATATCTTTTCGTACGATTGCGAATTCATGAAGACGAAATGGCCGATATACATCTCGCAAACCCCGCTGATGGGGACGACGCGATCGTGGCCGCCGGAATCCTGGATGACAATGTTGTCGCCCGCCTTGACCTTGTTGAGCTTCGCAAGCCGTTCGGAAATCACGGCGCCATAATTATCAAGGTCAAGATGACGGCCGCCGGCCCTCTCGTGCAGGTTCACGTAACCGTCAAAGGACTTTGCGCTCCTTGCGGCGATAACCGTCAGGCTCTGTTTGTTGCGGTAGGGGCCGGCCTCCATGGTGCTTTGCTCATAATGAATGGGGGCGAAACGCTTGACATTGTTGCCGTGCAATTCCTGAGATATTTGTTCTTGTTCATCGCTGGTCACCCCGTCTTTCTGCCCGGCGATGAGATCATATTGGATGACATTGTTATATTGCAGATCATTGATCGAATCAATCGAACGCTGCACACCGACGCCTGCCACGAGCAATGCAAGCGCCCCGGCGACGCCGATTATCGTGGTGAAGGTACGAATCTTATAACGGAAAACGTTGCGCAAGGTGATCTTGTTTTTGAAATTAAGCTTGTTCCAGAACCAACCGACCTTCTCCAAAGCGATGGAAGCCCCTCCTTTGGGAGGTTTCGGAGCAAGTAGGGCACTGGTTTTTTCTTTCAGCTGACGATGAGCCGCGACATACGCCGGCAGCACCGTAGCAGCAAACGCGAGGACGAGCGCGACCACAGTGGCTATCACCCCAAGTCGCAGATGCGCGGGCGGCACGTCAAAGGCAAAGCAGTAGGCGCGATAGACGATCTGGGGCATAAGCAACTGCCCCGCCACGGCACCGATGATGCCGCCGAACAGTCCTGCGATGAAACCATAGACGATGAATTTCTTCATCACATCCCAGTCCGAATAGCCGAACGCCTTGAGCGTGCCCACACCAACGCGTTCCTCGTCGACGAAACGAGTCATGGAGGTGAAGGTCAGAAGCGCGGCTATCAGGTACATGAATATGGGGAAGATGCTGCCCAACGAGCCGATGATCCTTGAGATGGAATCATAGGTCACATATCCGGAGCTACCGGGGATATCGCGCCTTGAATTGATGGTGTAGGTGGGGAGCATAGATAGTGGTTCAGTCTGGGCCACAGATTGGGTTTGAGCCTGAGCCTGCGCCGCTGGGCCGCCATTGAAGGAAGCGGAGGCGGGACTGGCGGAAGGCTCGGCAAGCGTGGAAGAAGTCGGCGAGACACCCGTATCGCGGTTTTCGAGCGAGTCGGCAAGCAGGTCCTTTTCCTGTTGGACCTTTTTGTCGTAATCGTTCGAAATATGATCGGGCATATCGTCAAGGACCTTGTACCGCAACCTTGCAATATTGTATGACGGAGAAACGAACGCCTGCGGAGTGACCACCCCATAGCCGTCAAGAGAGCCCGAGCCCGAATCCGAAGGACCACGATTGACCGAACTGACGATTTCGACGGAATCGACCACACCGGTTACCTTAAATTGTGTGCTTTTAAGCATGGTGCGTCCGTCGGCACCGGACTTCTCCAGGAAGGAGATGGTGGAACCGACCGGGTGCTTTTGGGCCTGCTGTGCGTCGATGGCGATCTCATTGGATTTCTTCGGCATCGAACCGCTGCGCAATTCATAGGTGGAAATACTGCCGGTTTCCGAAAAGATACGCATGCTCTCATCGCGCTGGTTGACGGCGACATCCTTGAAAAAGCCGTATTCGACCTTCGTGACCCCGGAGGCGTTTCTGATCGCTTCGAGCTGGGAGGAGTCCAAACCGATTTTGCTCATCACGGAGATATCGGCGAGCTGGTGTTCTTCGAAATACTGGTCGGCGGTGCTGCGCATATCCGGACCGGTGACGTTCAAACCGACGAGCGCAAACGAACCCAACGCCACCATGCACACAATCGAGATGAAACGGCCCAGCGATTTGCCCAGCGAACGACGCGTATCACGCCAAAGCATGCGGTGCGAGATCTTGTGTTTGCCGCTTGACTCGAAATCATCCCAGGGCTCAACATGAGGTCTGGAAGATGGAAGCGCCGCGACAGTAGAATCGTCGGAGACGCCGGCAGAGTAAGGCTGCGCGGGGGTGGGCGGCAAAGTGGAGGGAGCGCCCTCGCGTCGGGCCGGAACGACACGGCGTTGGACGGGCGGGGCCGAAACCGACCACGATAGCGATGTGTCATCTTCCGGGGTATGGAAGGAGAAGGAATCATTCTGATTGTCATACGACTGACGTTGTGCTCTTGACGACCCTTGCGCCGGCGAATGCTGGTTGGTGAATCCCGACACTGGCGACATCCGCTTGGGACGGGGCAGCGGAACCGAACCGCCAGCGACCTCACCGCCGGTCAAAGCCCACGGATCGTACTCCGCCCATGTATGCACGGCATGAGCCTGCTGAGGCTGGGCCTGCGACGGCTGAGACTGCGGTGACTGTGGTGACCGGCTTTGTACCTGCCGCACGCTCGGTGAAGCCTGCTGCTGCCACGGCTGAGACGCACCCACCGTAGTAGCCTGAGGAACCTGATGCGCGGCAAAGAAATGGTGGCGTTGCGGCAGGGGAACCGAACCGCCGGCAACCTCACCGCCGGTCAAAGCCCACGGATCGTACTCCGCCCATGTATGCACGGCATGAGCCTGCTGGGGTTGGCCCTGCACCCGCTGTATGCCCTGCGGCGCGAATCTGGGGAGTTCCCCTTGGTTATGCGCGGAGTTTTGCACAGAATCTTTGCCGTCCGATTGTGGGCGCTGGGGAAGAATGACGGTTTGATCGAAGTCTGGACTAGACTTCCGCGATGCTCCCGACTTCGCCGGCAAATGGGGGATGGTCGGCGTGACCCGAAATTCGGATTGAGAATTGTCAGGTTCATTCTTTTTCTTTTCGCCCTTTTCTTCCTTTTCCCCTTTTTCTCCGACTTCTTTCTTTCCCTCCTCTTCTTGCTTGTTCTTTTCCTTTTCTCCGACTTCTTTTTCTTTCTTTTCCCCTTCTCCCTGCTTGTTCTTTTCTCCTTTTTCTTTCTTGTTCTTCTCTTCCTTTTTTCCGGCTTCCGGCTTCAGGACAGATTTCGCCTCCCGGTCACGCTGTTTTGAAGGTTCCGGCTTGGCGCCATTTTCAGAAGGCGCGGATCCCTGGGCTGCAGTGTCCACAGGCTCTGCCACGGCATCAGACGCATTTTCATTGGTATTTGAGTCAGCGGAAGCCGAAGAATGTGCTTTGGAACTGCGCGAAATCAGGAATTGCAAGATCACCACTCCAATTGATCGACATTACGAGGGTTGGCATTGCGATTGACGCTGGCGATACGTGCATCACGCATCCGTATAACGCGGTCGGCAATGGGGGCGATGGCTGAATTATGGGTCACGATGAGGACCGTGGCGCCGTGCTTACGACTCATGTTCTGAAGGATATGTAGCACTTGCTTGCCTGTTTTGTAATCAAGGGCACCGGTAGGTTCGTCGCATAATAGGATTTTTGGCCTTTTTGCCACGGCACGCGCGATGGCCACACGCTGCTGCTCACCGCCGGAAAGCTGGGATGGGAAATTGTCGCAGCGATTGGACAGGCCGACGCTGGCCAGCACTTCCATGGGGTCGTTGGAATAGGGGACGATTTCGGAGGCCATTTCGACATTTTCCAGCGCGGTCAGATTCGGAACGAGATTGTAGAACTGGAAAACAAAGCCGACATCGAGGCGGCGATATTCGGTGAGTTCCTTGGCGTTGTATTTGGCGATGTTCTCCCCGTCGACAATCACATCGCCTTCATCGCAGCCATCCATGCCTCCGATGACATTGAGCAATGTCGACTTACCGGTGCCGGAGGCGCCAAGAATCACCACCAGCTCACCTTGCAGAATGGAAAAAGTGACATCGTTATTTGCAACCAGACTAGCACCGCCACTTTTATATCGTTTGACTTCATGAATTACGTCAATATAGCCCATTCCCTGTTCTTTCCCGAAAAGTCCGGCCCCTACCTATTTTTATAGCAAACTGGCTAAATTGTATCATGATTAAATACAAAAACATCTCGCTCTGCGAAATAGTTATTACTTCGTGATATTATAATACATACCATAATAAAGAAAGAGGAAATTATACTCATGGCTGCGTAATGCATTCAACCAAAAGTGTAGCCAGGAAAGAGAAAAAATGAGAAAACCAATACGGCCTCCGTATAAAAAGTTAATCGTTACACTAACAACATTAATGACTTCGGTTTGTATGGTAATGGGCCCATCAATAGTCGCCAACGCAACGCCAGAGAACTCCTCTGCCGAAAGCGCCCAAGCACAAAGCGCTCAACAGCAGGGCGCCGAGGCCAGCAAGCCTTCGCAGACTTCGCAAACGCCAAGCACTAATGGACCTGCAGCACCGGCCACACAAATTCCCGCAACCGGCAACCCGGCTTCGGGCTCAAAAGAGACGGCAACTTCTGCAGATGCCGCCAAGACGGGTGCGGCCTCGAAGGAAACAACCGGCCAGGGGCAATCTGAAAGCAAGGACAGCAAAAACGCCGAGCCGCAAGCGCCAAGCGCACAAAGCGCCCCGCAGCCCGCAGCCCAGGGCGGCGAAGCTACCGTTCCCTGCGGAACGCTCCGTAGCTGCTTCCCCAACCAGAACTTCCGCAAATACCTTAAGAAGTTCATCAATACGACGCAGTACCCAAATCCCACCGGTCAGACCGGCTGGGGTATTGAAAACAAGGATTTCGCCGAGGATTTCCCCGTGACGCAATCGTGGCTCGACTCGATAACCGCCATCTCCAGCGATGGAATTCCGAACGGGCCCAATGAAGGCGTTGAGATAACGGATGTGAGAGGTATAGAGCTTTTCCGGAACCTCAAATCCTTCAATACGGATTTCGACAGCACAGACCCGCAAGAGACGAAGCATTACTCGGCCGGCTTTTACGCACTCACTGATTACAGTCCCCTTGCTTCGGCCAACATGCCCAATCTGGAGACCCTGAAACTTAATAACTTCAACGGTGCCGTAGCGCAGAGCTGCAGGAATTTCACAGCAGCCAAGGCGCCAAAGCTGGCCAATATCTATACTTACGATGTCGACCACGCTTTCTCCGACGTGAGCATGTTCTACGGCCTCCCACAACTCAAGACGTTGTCGCTGGGCAACACCAATGTCGGCCTGAATGGCGCGTCGGACGTCCAGGCAATCGTCGACCATTTCCCCGATTTGGAAAGCCTGTCGTTCAGTAATGCCTACCACATGAAAGCCAAACCGGAAAGCGTGCTGCCGCTGAAGAACCTCAAGCATCTGACGTCGTTCGGATTCGTTGCGCTGTTCCTTTATCAGAACACTATTCTCAATTACATCGCACAGCTTCCGTATGTCACCGATCTCGATCTGAGTTCCGACAGCATCTTCGACCTCAGCTTCCTGTCAGGCATGACCAATCTCAAGACCCTGAATATCAACGACAATGAGATAACCGATCTGAGACCCCTCGTGTCTTTGTCGAATCTTGAGCACGTTCAGGCGGTTAATGAGATACCTCGCGTACCCGACGCCTCCATAATCGACGCAGGGGGAACCGCCAGGTTCGACTACAGCAAAAACTACAACATCGACGGAACGGTGCCTGCCTTGAACTCGATAGAGTACGGGGCATTCGGCTTGATGAATGAACTCATCCCACAAAACCAATACACGAATGACACCGTCAACCACATCATCACGATACCGAGCATCAATCAGAATAAGGATGAAGCTTGCATTACGCTCCTCGGCTCCATTATCCACAACGGCAAGAATCTGGGTTCTCTTCAGATCATCCTCAACCATGACTTCCATAATCCGCAGGTCACTTTCGATTTTCGCGGGGGCAGAACCCCGAACGGATACAACACCACGACCGCGCCCAGAAATACACCATACGGCCAAAAACTGCCAGCGATGTGGCATCCGTGGATGTTCAACGCAGATGGGTCCAGGGACGAGACGAACAACCTGTTCCAGGGATGGGTCGCCTGCCCCACTGACAGATCAATCAATACGGATTATGATTTCAGCCAGAATCGTGGAACGCCATATACAGACGGATGCACCTTCGAGAAGGCCGAACCCTTCGACTACACGAATACCGTGATGACGCATGACTGGACGCTCTTCGCACTGTGGAGCAGCGACAGCTATGACGTGACGTTCGATTCACAAGGCGGGCCGGCCATTGCCAAACAGCATATCATGCGCTTCAAGACGGCCACAGAGCCCACGGACTCCAAAGGCAATGCTCCGGTCTTCACCGACGGCAAGGGCAACACCCATGCCCTGCTCGGATGGTATACGTCCAACGGCAGCAAATATGATTTCACCCAGCCGGTAAAGGAACCCATCACGCTGCACGCCAGGTGGGAAGGGATTACGACCACCTACACGGTGAGATACCTTTCCGAATCCGGTTCACAGATCAGCAGCGAGACCGTCTATGAAGGCGAGAAAGCGACAAATGTGCCCAACCCCGGAAAGAAGGACGGCTACAAGTTCGACGGCTGGTACGAACAGGGTGCAACCACCCCATTCGATTTTGGCACCCAGACCATCACCCGCGACGTCACCGTCTACGAGCACTGGACTCAAAACCAAAACAACGGCGGAGGCTCCGGTAACAACAACAACGGCAACAACAACAACAACGGAGGCTCCAACAACGGCAACAACAATGGTGGAAACTCCAACAACGGCGGAGGCTCCGGTAACAACAACGGCGGAGGCTCCAACAACGGCAACGGCAATAACAATGGAAATAACACCAACAACAATGGTGGAATTCCCGGCCCTGCCGGCCGGCCTGGCCCCATGGGCCCTGCTGGATCAGCCTTCGCATCACGCACCCGTGTACTCGGCAATCCCCGCGTTCGCGTGCTGAACGTCACTCGGAACACTTACATCGGTGCCGCCCCCAACGCAGCCACGACTCCAGCTCCGGTTCCTGCTCAGCAGCAGAATGACCAGAGCCAGGACAACAGCTCCAAGAGCAAGCAACCCAAGAAGAAGCCTCTACCCGTGTGCCCAGAGGGCTACGTCCTGGAGCAGTCCTCCTACTTCGAGAACACCGACGGCAGCGTGGAGATGGCCAAGATCAACCCCAAGTGCGTTCTCGCCAACCAGACCACCACGCAGGCCAAGCAACACCACTCCTTCATGTGGCTCTGGTGGCTGCTGCTCCTGCTCCTTCTTGTGCTAGTGGCGTTGTATGCATACCACCGTTACGAGAAGAACAAAGAGGAGGACGAACAGCCTGAAGGTTCTCAGCACGTGGCCTACTGAGCCAAGCACCAGGGTTTCTCTCCTACCCTGAAATAAGTAAAAGGCCGGTCGCCTTCCAACAGCGACCGGCCTTTTACAATGCCCAAACAAGTCAGAACCAGAGCCGGTAAACATAAACGGTTCGGCCTGCATGCTTATGCTTAACACACTTACCGGCAGCTACTCAATGAACCATCTCCCGCATTTCAGCAGGCTCGCGTGTGAAACCGAATGTAAAAGAAAGATCCGGCCTGCGATTCAGAGGGCTCGACGACCCGTCAGCGCGAGAACTCGCCGGAGAAGTGCCAGGGAACCGGCGAGAAGTTATAACGGGCATGGCGCACCATGACGATGGCCACCCCGCCAAGCAGCACGGCAGCCGTCGTCAAGAGCCCCAGCAGCAACGCGTCGCCGGCCGTCGACGAAGGGATGTCTTCGGGAATCCTGCCACGCTCGGCGGTGATGACGAGACGGTGCGAATTGACGCCATAGGGGGTGCAGGTCATCAGTGTGATCAGATCTTTGCCGGGAACCACCTTATAAAGGTGCGTGTCGTCAGGCAAGATCACATGAATGCCGATGACCCTATAACCCATCGTGTGCTGAAGCGAATCGATATAGATGATGTCGTGTACCCGCAGCTCGTCGAGACGCGTGAACATCGTGGCGTTGGCTAGCCCACGATGCCCTGAGATCACCGCGTTGGTGGACGCTCCTCCCACCGGCAGGCTGGTGCCATAAAGATGACCGGCACCTTGCGCAAGAGCCGTATCGGAGGTGCCGTGATAGATCGGCAGTTTCACCGATATCTTGGGAATCCTGATGGTTCCCATAATGCCTTCGACGGTGTTGAGCCTGGCCTGATAATCCTTGTCATTGGCCGATTGAAGGTCCTTATGGGAGTCGTCGTTGGAAAAGGGATCGATCTTGTCGCCCAGCAACGGCTGGCCGGACTGCGCGATTTTGGCGTTGTACTGCTGGTCCGCATTGAGTTCGCCTACAATACTGCTCTGGGGCCATTTGCCAACCTCACGTTCCGACATGGCGATGGCCTTGCTCTCCTGCTGAGAGCTGTAGACACGGTTGATGGGTATCCAGAGCACGGCGACGATCAGCGCAAGAACGACGACGTCGTGAATAATCTGAATGACCATCCCATAGACATCTTTGTCGTTTTCTTTGGCATTGTCGATAAATTCCTGAAATTGCGGAAAATGGTAGGCACCATCGTCAGATGGCTTAGTTGAGACAGGGTTCAGCGTTGAATCGTCTCCAAAGTGCGAGGTTTCAGTCAATCTAACGTGTGCCATTCCCTATTCGCCTGGAAGTATGAAATCAGTGAGCGGCTTCAAACCCACGGATAATTTCTATTCTGTTAAATTATATCAATATATATAACAAGAAAGCGTCTGCCGGGACGGGGACTAACCCATTCCGGCAGACGTGATATCAAGGTTCTTACCTCATTCTCTCGCGACGAATGCCGGAAACATCAACGTGACATTCATCTGCGGAGAAATCAGCAATCACTTGGCTTGGCGAGCCGCATTGTGACGACGCTTGAGCACCGTAGTGCCTGCTGCAACCATCGAAAGCGCAACGACCGCGAGGACGATCAGCGCGATTCCGGCGCTGCCGGTGAGAGGCAGCTGGGAGATGGCGGCCACGTTGTTGACGGTGACGGTGCCGTTGGTGGCATTGTTGCTTGCAGTAACCAGGTTCAGGTTCCAGTTGTCGCCACCGTTCTTGACGAACGGAGCGCCGGCGGCATCGGAGCCAACGGTAAGCGTGAACTGCGGCAGGAACAGATTGCGCACGTTGGTCGCGCCCTTGACCTGCTTGACGACATAATCGCCGCCGTCAAGATCCTTGAGCTGAATCTTGCCCAGGTTGTCGCCGCTAGCGGCAGGCGTCAAGTTGGTCAACGTGTCAGCAGGCTTGGTCGACAGCGAGTAGACGCCGGGGTTGCTGGGATCAGCTGCGAAATGAAGCGGCGTGGTCAAGTCATCGGACCTGAAGAGCCTGAATTCCGAACCGACCAATTTGGCCCCGTCGTCACCGTAGAGCTTGTTGAGCAGAGAGACGCCATAGAGCGTGTTGTCGACTACAGAAATGCTACCGCTGGTACCGTTAGAGTTGTTGCCATTATTGCTGGTGGCACTGCCGGAACCGCTTGTATGACCGTTGTTGGGAGCGTTGTTGGCGTTGCCGTTGCCCATCATGTTCGCCTGATTGTTCACATCGTCAGAATATTCCAGCATTGCCTTGTTCTTGACGTTGTTGCGATCACCGTTCAGATCGTACTTCATCCAATAGGAGATGACGATCGGATCACCATGGGTGTAATGGCCCACGAACGTATCGTAGAAGTTGAAAACGATGCGATGAGCATAATTCGTGCTCGGCATACCGGTCACCTCAGTGCTATCGATGTCGCTGTTGGTGATGTTATAGGAATTGGACGGGATTTCTGCATCGTTGTCCACATCCACATTCTTGACGAAGACCTTGGTCTTATGGTTGCCGTCGTTGACATAGGTCAACGGAGTGGTGGAATCATCCTGAACATTGAAGACATAATGCTGGAAACCTGTCGTCAGCGGCACCTGAGTCTTGATGTAATAATGGATATAGCCGCCATCAGCGCCCAAAGGCTTCTTATCCACACGTTCCTTGGTGACCGTGGGCAGATCGTTCTTCATGCTCACTTGGCCCAACTGACCTCCGTTGGCGACAGCGGTATAGGCCTTTGTACTGCCTGAGCCGAGATCCGAGTACACAGCGGTGCCCACAAGCATCGGGATGGAATTCGTGCCACCGTTGGTGCTGCCACCAGTTACATCCTCAATCACATACAGGCCAGGCTCACCAACTGGAACCTCGAAGGAGGAGCTGGTGTTGTTCACCGGAGCCGTCATGCCCGAATTCGGAGTATTGGCGTTTGCCGCAGCAGCTTGCTGCCTTGCTACGAAATCGGTTTGCTGGGTCAGGGTAGTGACGAACTGACGGACGCCACCGGCCCACATCGAGGTCTTGTTGTCCGGAACGGTCGGATCGTAGGAGGTCGTATCCTTGTTCATCGAATTGTCTGTAGGGGTGAAACCAAGATACTTCGAAGCCAGCTCACCGACAGGATTGTTCAGGGAATAGTTGTTGTCGTGCTGGAAACTGGAGATGCTGTTCAGCGCGGTCTTCGAACCTGTGAGCACACCAGGATCGGTGTCGAGCACGAAACCGGTCAAAGAACTGCTATCAGCGGAAGCCGCCTTGTAGGTTCCAACGCGGACGGCCGCGAAAGTGTGCCCGGAGATGTACTTGGGAGAAGCCATCACCTTGATGGTCGCCCCTACGTTCGCACCCGGATCGACCAGGGTGAGCGGCGTTGAACCGTCGTTGTCACCACCGGTTGCGGGACCTGCGTTCGCCACACCGAAAGGCGCGAACGCTAGCAAGGTGGCTGCGGAGACGACCGCTCCCACGATTGCGCTCAGCTTTTTCTTCTTATTCATTATTTATCCTTTACTTCTTGTGATTGTTTGCATTCCCACAACACGGAGGTCTCAAGGCCCCAGCGCTGTACAACATTCAACGATTTGCGGTTTCTTCATCAGTGCGAAGACCCTTCTGAACCGATGGATTTCATTGAATGCTTCTTCTGAGGCCGCTTTTGGCTCATGAAGTATGCAAAGGCAAGCGCGGCTGCTGCCAGGAGAGCGGCTACGAGGGCCCACCATCCGCCGGTGATCGGCAGGTTCTTGGTGCGCGTCAGGTTGAGCTTCTTGGTTTCGACACCGGACTGGTTGGTCTCCTTGTCGGTGACCTGGATCTTCACGTCGCCTTGGGTCGTGCCCTTCGGAATGTCGAAGGACCATTTGCCGTTGGTGCCGGTGAAGGTCTTGCTGCTCGTCTGCGTGGTTGAACCGCTGGGCCAGGTCACCTGCACGGTGAACCCATCAGGCAATGGTTCATTGTCCGACGTGTCGGAAGCATGCCAGGCGGTACCGCTCAGGCCGTTCCACCCTGCGGAGGAAGTGCCAGGGTTCGGGGCACGCATGTCGAGGACCGCGTTCTTGGTGGCCGGGTCGGATTCCACGCCGTCCTTGTTGACGAGCACGGCGGTGAGCACATAGTGCGTGCGTTTGTCGGTGACGTTGCCGTTGGTGCCGACACCGTTGTTGAACTGGTTCTCGTCGAGATCAACGGACCATGTTCCGCCGGTAACCGGTACCGTATTGCATACCGGAGCTACGGGGGTGCTGGTCCCCGGCTTATCGACAGGCTGGTAGCCGGCATCGGCCGCTTGGGCACAAAGCTTGACGGAGGCACCGTCCTCGTTCCAGGAGTATGTTCCCGAAACGTGGAGCTTTGCATTCTGCGGCAGCTTGCCGTTGACCGTGTGCGTGTAGGTGATCGAGCCGACCACGTTCTCACCATTGAAGGTCGGCGGTTCGCTGGGCTTAGGCGACTTGAAGGTGACGGTCTGCGCATTCGACATGGCCGAAGTGAGGTGGTACCCGCTGTTCTGGGTCTGCCGGGCACGGTACTGAATCGTCCTGTTTGCCGCATTGGTGATGTCCAAGTTGGCATCGGCATCGACAATCGACCACGTGCCGTCGGCGTTCACCGTCGCTTCTCCAACCAAGTCGTCGCCAGAGACGTCCTCTCCGGTAGCTCCGTTGCGCTCGCGGTAAACCATCACAGTGGAGTCCTTTGCGGCTCCAGAACCGGTAATGGTCCTCGCGACGCTCGGGCTCTCGAACGGGCTGCCGTCGATCTTATTGACGGTAAGGGCGTTCGGACGCGGCACATCGTAGCGGAAGTAGGCCGAATTATTGGTCCAGCTCTCATCAAGCAGCTTGTTGACCTGATCGGGATGGTTCTTCACCTTGTCCAAGGTGATGCCCTTGTCGCTGGGGTCGCCGATCCGATCGATCGGGTTGTAGATGTCCTGCGCCGCTTGGGTCTGGGTGCTGCAGGAGGAGTTGTCTTGCTGCTTGACGCCCTGTGGGTTCGTGGTCACCGGCCAGGTCACCATCTTGAAGTAGCCGGTCAGCTCAGGCTGGTCGGCTTTCGCCTTGGCGAAGTCGATGTCACCGCTTGCGGTGTTCGCCAACGGGCCACCGAAACGATTCTGCAGTTGGGCAGGAGCATACATGTTTGGATAATTCGTAGGGTTGCGGTGATCTTTATGTCCGCCGCCGCCATTGCCATCTGCAGGATCCTTGCCAACTGGGGAAAGCGTATTCGGGGTGTCGCTTACCGAAAGAAGGTTCTGGCTCAACTGGTAAGGCATGTTGTTAGTGCCAAGTGTGAAGTTACCTGAATTGAGCTCGCCGTTCATTGACGAATACCTAGCGATCTTATCGTTGCTCCAGTGCGAAAGCTGCTGCTGGGAACGCAACTGCGCCGTCGGGGTCAGATCCTTGACAGGCACCCAATTGTTGTTGTGATCCAGGCCAAGCCATTGGAAGTAGAAGTCATCGACTTCAGAGCAGGGATGGTTGCGTTGTCTATTATCTTTTTTGGATCTTGCACCATCATGTTCAGGGTCACGGCTTGAAGGCAATGACATGTCGTACCACATCGACCAGAACGAATTCATGGGAGCGACGCCTTTAGGCAGTTGGTTCTGCGGCGACTGGCTATAGCCGTTGTCGGTAACCAATGCCCAGTTGCTTTCACCGTGATTCCATGTTTGATCGACATTTACCGATTGTCCAGTCTTGGCGATTGGACCTGCAGCGATTCTCGGACCATTGCAGCCGGACGTTTGGTCGTCGCAGTCATCGGAGGCGTAAAGCTTGGTGGTGTAATGATGCACGGTGTGATCGCCGGCCTCGTCCTGATCGGCGTCGAACGTGTTCGCGACATCCACGGTTCTGGCGGAACTGTTGAGCGCGGCGTGGGTATGGTTGGCATCCGCCGCAGCCACGGCCTTCTCACCGGTGGTGACATAGACATACTGCATGTAATCCGTGCCGCCAGGGGTATCCTTGCTGATCTGGTCGGGCGTAGGATTCGCGCAACCCGGATCTATCTTGCTGCCGGAGCATTCAAGTTCATCGTTGGTGTAATCGACGTCGGCTTTGATCGAAACGTTCAGGTAATCGTAGACGCCGGAATTCAGCACACTGTTGATGGTGAAGCGAGGGTCGCTGCTCTGTGCGTTGGCCCAGTACTGCGCCGCTGGATAGTCGTCGATGGTTCTGGTGTATAGGGCCTTCCTCATCGCATCGTCATGACCCGAGCCACCGTTAAAGTCGTAATACACACCGATTGTTTTCTGCTTGCTGCTCGGATCGGGAACATTGGTCTGATTGCCGTTTTTATCGGTTTCGACATGGTAGCCCGTATCGGTGGTGTAATCGACGTCACCGTGGGCCACGCGAATCACAAAGTCCATACGAAGCTTGTCGTTGCCGGTGTCCATGCGGTTGAAGTAATTGAGCATCTTGAAGAGCATCGGCTTGTGGTCCACCGGCGTGATGGTCAAGGTCTTGATCGCCGAGAAATCGGATGGCATATCGCGACCGCCGCCCAGCGTTGTGGGAACCTGCTGCACGCGGTATTGATAGGTGTGTTGGTTGCCGTCTGCGGCTGGGGTATTGGTGTCTTTGAACTGCCAGATCCCGTTCGAGCCCACTATCACATCCTTAGTGTCCTGCTCAGTGAAGCCCTTGCCGTCAATCTGACGGTAAATCAGGACTTTGTCGCCGGGAGTGCCGTGCCCGGTCAGGGACGGCTTGTAGACCTCGGGGAGCTTGGCGTTATCGGCAGGGGTGTCGATGGTCGGAATCTCCGTGAAAGTGTTGAAGTTATAGAACGCCGAGTTGACCGACCAGCCCTTGGCCAGCCACTCATTGGCCTCAGAGGGCTGCATGCTCGAAAGAATGCCCTTGCTGCCGGTGCTCTGAGCTGCCAGCGGGTTGTAGACATCCTGGTTGGCGGAGCAGGCCGAATTGTTCGGGTTCGTCGTTTCAGGCCAGGCAACCAGCTTGAAGTAACCGGTGAGTTCCGGCTGGTCGATGCGCGCCATGGCGAAGTCGATGGAACCGTCTTGTAACTGAGCCGGGGCAGGGTCCGAACTTCCCTGTTTTTTGGCAACCAAGGGATCGGTGGTACGACCATCGAAGGACGGGGAAGTATTCGTCTTGTTGAACGCGGTGAAGTAGCCGTACTCGTTGTTGTCGGGCGAAGAGACGACAACTTGGTTGTTCTCTTGAGCCGTTGGGGTCAGATCTTTGACAGGCACCCAGTTGTTGTCTCTGTTGAGGCCCACCCACTGGAAGAAGTACTTGCCGACTTGCGAGCAATCATGCTTGCCTGCTGCCTTGGGCACGTTATTGTGCGGATCGGAGGGGCTTGCGGGGTTGTACCAAAGGTTCATGAACGTCGTGCTAGGAGCAATACCTGCTGCAGTATCGCCGGAGAAGCCGCGACCCGCCGTCGCCAGCCCTGAAGAGGTATCCAGGCCCCAGTTGGCGGAATCGCCCTTGGTCCCCGGGGTATCTTGGGAGTTATTGGATTTCCATGAACCGGACTTGCTGATATCCCACCAAGTGTCTACGGCGCCTTCCTTGCCGACGCCCAGACGCGGGCCGTTGCAGCCGCTGGTGGTGTCTGCGCAGGTGGCACTCGAATAGAGCTTTAGCGGTTCGGCTATCTCTGCGGCATAGGTCATATCAAGCGTGCTGCCGGTCGCATTCGAATCAACATTGTCGCTTTGTGTGGCGTAAAGATAAAGCTGGGCGTCCACACCGCCGGGTGTGCTCTCATTGACCGGAGTAGAGGAATAGTCAAGGTTGCCCTTTATCGAAACGGAGACATCGTCGAATTCCGGTTCGCCGCTTGCCACGGGCTCAACGTTGACACTGTGGATGGTGAATGCGTTGGAGCTGCCGTCACCGGCGACATTCGGGGTCTTGGCCCAGTCCGCAGCACCCTTCGAAGTGCCCATCGACTTAACGTACTTGGTGGGCACCAGCGCGGAATCCCTCTTGCCGTCTTTCGAGAACAGGAACGAGATTCCCGGCTTATCAAGGCTGGCGTTGACGGAATGATGCGGAACACGCAATACGAAATCGGCACGCAGGAAGCTGCCCGGTACCTCAACGCGGCTGACATAGTTGAGCATCGTCTTCAACGAAATTTGGGAATTCGAAGATTGTGCGCCCACTTCGGCGTTGTTCGCCTTGGAAGCCGCATCATTCTTTGCCGAACCCTGGGCCTGAGCGGCCGGCGTGGCGCAGGTGATGGAGGACTGATCGCCGCACCAAGACATGCCATCGGCGTTCAGGGCCTGCCCCTCGATGAGTTCTGCGGCATAGCCGGAATTTTCAAGGTCATCGGGGACGGCCACATCGGCGTCGGCTCCAGCAATGCTCGTGTCATCGAGCGCGACCGGGGCATGCGCCTCACCGTCATTGACCACCGCGTAGATTCTCAGCGCATTGGTGTCAGAGCTTTTCAGCGCGTCGGTCTTCAGGCCGATAGTCAGGTCGTCATAACCCTGTTCGGCGGAAGCGGCAACGGAATGAATAGTGAAGAAATTGCCGTTCGCATCACCGAACGCCTGCTTGGCCGCTGCAAGATCCTGCGCGGTGTTGTCGGCCTCTTTGCCGGCTTGCAAGGTGTTCATATAAGCCAACGGACGCATCATGTTCTTCGACTTGGCATCGGCCCCATCGCCGACGAAGAGCTGCAAACCACATTTGCCCTGCTCATCGAGTCCGGCTTCGGACGCCGATTTCACATCCTTGCCTTGGGCACCGGTGGCGAGTTTAACGCACTGCGGCGAGACATCGCCATGGCCCACTCGCAACACAAGGTCTGCTCGCAGACCTTGTGTGGTCCAGGAAGCGCTGGCGTTATAGCCCATCAGTTTTGTCAACCCGGGCTTGTGTCCGATGACATCGGAGGAAAGGGGCTGGGCTGCCTTCGAGGTCGCTGAATCCGCCTGCGAAGTAGCGGTCTGGGCACTTGCGCCGCCTACGACCGCCAACCCGATAACAGTTCCAACTGCAACTACAGCAGCCAAAAGCTTGGCGGATAAGCTGCGCCAGCTTGTCGTAGTTTTTTTCATGTTCAGACTTTCTCTCAACGTTATTAGTTTTCGATGATAATTATTACGGCAGAGAAATGCAAATCGGCAAGTCGTTTTTGATATTTCCGCAGCAACCCCGTTGCGGAACTGACAATTACTATAACATAGTAATAATTACTATTATCTAATTCTGTCTTCAGATATGTCTTTCACTCCGCCAAAAGCCAGCCACAAAACCGCGTCCCCGGAGGCAGAAACCTCTTTCTGTTGTTAAGGCAAACGTTTGATATTTACTAACTTTTGGAGTCCCTAAACTACGATGCACTTATTCACAGGAAAATCACGAATTTACGCTATTATCGAAACATGTAAAATCTCACAAATTCATAAACTTCACATTTCCTACACTTTTGTACAGCATGACATTCAGATTGGAAACCCTACCAACAGAGCATTTAGGACACGGACAAAGCCCATAATTCCGACGATATGGCGCAGAAGACCTTTGGAGGCAGGCCGTAAAGGCGGTTTTGACGGTAATCGATTTATGTTAATTATTATCTATCTATATTGTTTATTTTATGGCATATCTCTCTTTCACATCAAACGTTTCAGTTTAAATGGTTACTTTTTAAGGCTAAATGTCGCATAATGAATGCATGAATGAAAACACGCGTAACAATCCGACCGGCAATCCGATTGAATGGCTGAAACGCATCACGCATGACGACTCCATCAACAAAATTTCACACCTGAGCGGCATTCCTTACACAACCCTTTACAAACGCTTCAAATCCAACACGCTCTCCACCGACGAAATCATAGCGATTGCGCGCGGTTACAACATGAACCCCGTGGAGGCATTGGTCCAAAACAACGTAATCACCGCGGACGAGGCCACAGACGTACGCGGGGAAAACGCCCTGAGACTCTCCAGCATCACCGACATCGCCCATGAAATCGTGCGGCGAAACACCTCGAATAGGGGCTGACCGACACCGACAATCCAGCAGTGCCGGGAAATCTCAAAAACACGAAGCCGACTTTAACGAAAAACTCTGAGCCAGGAGATCCCTGGCATGCGCGGCAAGGCCACAGAGCTGAGTGCTAAAAGCAAGATGGTCGCAAGAAATCTCAAAGCCTTAAGAAACCCCATTGGGGTTGCGAGCTTATTTAGAAATAATCGTCATCGAACAATCGGATCGGGAAATCGGGAGTGCAGACACTCGGCACAGCACAACGCCTCATGCAACGGCGAAGATAAACACGCATTTTTGCATTAGACAAATAGCGCGAATTACGCTAGTAACTGAATCTCAACAATTGCGAACGTTTTACGTATTTTTTTTCAAATTTTTTTTTAAACGCTTGATTGAAGTCAAAAAATTTATGAACGGTTTTTTGTTGACAAATTATAAAAAACGGAATTCCAATTCAGGTTAAATTTGACTTCAGATTTCCCGTTTTTGCAACGATTAGCAACCAAATATTCGACAAATCGATATAAAGATAAACCCGTCTGTAAAATATCGCAAAATAAAGTTGCTACAAACGTCAAACGTTTAACAAATTTTTCCCTCTCACATTTTCACCTGAATTATCAGAAAATAAAAACATGGAAAAAATTCGACATAATCATATTGAATGGCTACGAGAAATCACACACGACGATTCCATCAACAGAATCTCGCAACAAGCCGGCATTCCTTATGCCACCCTTTACAAGCGCTTCAAGTCAGGCGAGCTGGCGACCGACGAAATCGTCGCCATCGCACGAAGCTACAGCATCAACCCCGTTGACGCGTTGGTGAAAACCGGCATCGTCAGCAACGAAGAGGCTTCAGGCGTGCGTGGGGACAACGCCTTGCGTCTGTGCAGCATCCAGTCGATCGCCAAGGAAATCGTCCGCCGCGACAACGAAAAGACGCAGCCAAGGGGCAACGACAAGCACAAGAGCGACGTCGAGGCACAGGATGCCAACACGATGGCCGCCTGAATACTTTCGCAAATTCTATCGGGTTGATGACATATCAGTCGTCAGCCCTTTTTTATTTTGGCTTTCGGCCACGCGGCACTCCACGTGCTGCTCCGCCTGACATTCCAAGCCTATTTCCCCCTACTCACTCCGCCTGCGCCGCCTTACACGGCACTCCGCACGTCACTCAGCGCCGCCCCAAGGTTACTCAGCAGACTGTCTAGGGCTACTCAGCACACTGCCACGCGTCACTTTGCACACCGTTCGCGTCACTCCGCACGTCAATCTGGGCATTGCTCTGCCGCCACTTTGCTTGCCGAACACTGCGTCAAAATGCTTTTCTGTTGGCACAAAAATCCAATTTCATAAGATTTACTATTGCAAATATCGCCGTCATCGGTTATTGTTGCATCCATGACATCACAAATTTCTTCTGCAGGCAGCAGCAACGGCTACGGACTCTATCGCTCCGCCGCCAGCTGTAATTCTCGTCTGCAAATGATGATGTCTTGTATGACGATGCCTTGTTGTCGCTGAATTTTCGATAATTCCGCCGCTGCATTTTTCGTATTCTTTTTAGAATTCATTCATTCGTCGCTTGTTGCGTCGGTTGATCTATCGATTCGTCATCGATATTCAATCGAATGAATAATTGATATCTGTTTCCAGAGAATTACGAATATATTCAAACCCTCAACGTTTCAGCTACGGGACCAGCCGACTTCTGTCATAGACCGCCAAACCTTGCCGAACGTTACGTATTCCGTAACGGATGCACGGATTCAAACGAGGCCGAACCCACCGGTCTGAACCCGCAAAAGCAGAGTTTCACGCCACCAAAAGCACATTTATTTCGTACATATATACATAATTTTATACAAACTGATTGAGAGGAAGATCATGACCGCAATTACTTGGAACTGGCTGGCGCTCGGCGTCAGCGTTCTGCTTTTCGCCGGGCTGGCCGTGCTGAGCCGCACCAAAAAGGCCGGGTTCAGCGCCCGCGTCATCATCGCCACCGTGCTCGGCATCGCGATGGGCCTGATTTTCAAGGGCCACACCGACTACGTCGCCGCGTTCGGCACCGTCTGGTCGAACGCCATCGGGGCCATCGTGGTGCCGCTGCTGCTGTTCAGTGTCATCGCCAGCATCACCAACCTCGGCTCATCTTTGAGACTGAAAAATATCGGCGTGAAAACCGTGGTGTTTTTGCTCCTGAACACACTGACGGCCTCGCTGATCACGCTCGGGCTCGCGCTGGCATTCGGCGTGGGCAAGGGCTTCGACGTGGCCATGCCACAGCACTACCAAGCCAAGCACGTGCCGGCGGTGCTCGACACCATCGTCGGGCTTTTCCCCTCGAATCTCGTGGCCAACTGGGCCGCCAACCAAGTGGTCCCGGTCGTTATCTTCGCCATTCTCGTCGCGCTGGCCTACAACGCCGCCGCCTCGACGCCCAAGGGTGAGGCCGCAGTCAAGCCGTTCAAAACTTTCGTGGACGCCGGCAACGTCGTGCTCTCCAAGGCCACGCAGATCGTCGTCGGTTTCACGCCTTACGCCGTGCTCGTGCTGATCGCCGCCGCCATCTCCAACAGCAACCTCGTCGCCTTGCTTCCACTGCTGCTCGTGCTTGTGGTGGCCTATATCGCCATCGCGCTGCAGATGTTCGTCGTTCAGCCGGCCATCCTCGGCGTGACCACGCGCACCAATCCGCTACGATTCTTCAAGTTCTTCTGGCCCGCCGGCGTTGTCGCTTTTACCTCCGAATCCAGCATCGGCACCATTCCCGTGACCGTGCGCCAAATGCGCAAGGGCGGAGTCCCCGATGACATCGCCTCATTCGTCGCCTCGCTGGGCGCCAACCTCGGCATGCCCGGATGCGCCGGTGTGTGGCCGACGCTGCTCGCTGTGTTCGCCGTCAACTCGCTGAATATGCATTACACTCCGTTGCAGTATCTGCTGCTCGTCGCCCTGACCCTGCTGGTTTCCATCGGCACTGTTGGCGTGCCCGGCACCGCCACCATCACCGCGACTTCCCTGTTCGCGGCCACCGGCCTGCCGATCGCCTTCATCGCCATCGCCCAGCCAATCTCGCAGATCGTCGACATGGGCCGCACCGCCCTGAACGTGGCCGGCGCCACCAACACCGCCTTCATCGTCGCCGCCACCGAGCATCAGCTCGACCGTGACCTCTACGACGGCCGCAAGGAATTCGTCGATTCGGACTTGGATACAGACGCCTTGGATGCAGGCGCCAAGCAGGATTCCGCCAAGGTGCCGGCCGGCGTCAGCGCTTCCGCAGCAACCGGAGACGCAACCGCAGAAGACGCAGAAGCGGTTGCAGGGCCCAGCGGCAGTGGAACGGATACGGATGCCGACACCTCTGCTCAACTCGACGCAACGCAGAACAATCCCAACGCACAACCCGCTGTCGATGCGAACGCCGCCAGAACCTCAACCGCAACCGCCAGCCCGCTGCATCTCTCCGCCGCCAGCAACCTGCTGAGCTTCTCCCCGTCCGCCGCGCTAGACGGCCAAGGCGACGACATGTGCGGCCTTCGTCCGTCCAACAACAGTAAGGACGCCGAAGCCGAATAATCCAGTACCGTCTAGGTCTTGCTAATCAACAACCCGAAATTTCCTGTGCGCCGCAATCACCTGTCACGGCGCACAACGGTTTATTTCACCGGTGTAACCAGCAACGTAACGCCCTGTTCGCCATCCACTTCAGTCAGCGCAACCAATGTCACTGAACACTTGTATTTTTCTGACGTCTTCGTTTCTCCGATCTTCAGCCCTATGTTGTGATCATAAGTGCTTCCGATTTTCGGATTACTACATAGAATCAAACCGATTGTTCTCGTATCGTAATTCAAAAAGTTGGGATATACGTGAAGGTCGGCATATCCCAAGTCGATATCGTTACCCATCTTCATCGTAAAGACCTGGCCGCGGTCAAGCTTCTCCCGAGGAATATCGGCCTGCTGACGAAAGATGGCTTGGCGCCCAGGAACCGCTTGCAGAGTTATGCCTTGCCGTCCCTTAATCTTAATGAAAGCCGAAAGGGTAAAGACCCATCCAATTCTGTCGGATTTTTTAGCCTGTCCAAGTTCCAATGTCATGGCGTCAGATAGGTTTGTCTTTGTATCATATACATCTATCGATACTGTGGGTTCCGCATTTCCAGACTTGTTTAACGACCAAGGAACATTGATACGCATTCTTCCAAAATCAATAGTCTCCCCCAAACAAGCACTTTTAACCATGTCAAGCGCAGCTTGATTCTGCGACATGTCAGCTTTCCGCTCAACGACAGGCCCCTTTTGGTAAGGCTCAACCATGACCTTCACCCCCTGCACACCGTCAAAGTCGATAAGCGCAGTCAAAGTCACCGAAACGCCAAGTTCAGCACTACTTTTCGTTTCGCCAACCTTCAGTGCATCAGACCAGCCTCCTTTGTGGCTAGAATTGCCAACCATGAGTTCGACGCTGTACCCATCCTTATCCTGGAACAGGGCGTTCTGTACGCCTATCCTGAGATCCCCGAATCTCATCTGTCCATCAAGCTGAGTTGACTCGACATATCCGTTATCAAGCCGTTGCTGTGGAATATTGGCTGATTGTTTCACGATTGGATGCAGAAACGCGTTCATTATCCGTCCTTTCGACGTCACATATAAAAACCCGAATAACAGTCCGCCGACCAAGGAAACGACTAAGACGACGATACCGGCAATGAGCCAACCCCGATGACGCGACCGCTTATTAATCTCTTGCCTTCCATGACTATTATCGGTTCCCTGTTTCATATTATTGCCGAGATTCACTATCAAACATCCGGTCAAAGTCACTTTTGCTAATCCAGAAGACACCATTATTCTGGTCGCTGAACTTCCCATCTGCCTGATTGCCCTGCCCCCAAGGATTACGTAGAGCCACCATGCCACCTCTCGCATCCACGACCTCATAGGCGTGGTTATAAACAATCTCGACCGTTCCGCTGCCTGAAGCTTCTGGACTTATTTTGGCCTGAATGGAACCAGAATACTCTTCTGTTTTCTGCCACGGCCAACACAGGGGTGCCGGCTTACTGCCAGCGACAGATATAGTGCCTTCGCCCTTACCGATGCGTCGTTCGACATTCGTAGGCATTGAGCCTTGTGATTCCATCGCTTCGTTACCAGGATCACCGCCCGTTTTAAGCGGTTTTCTGCCGGTAATGGCTTCCCAAGCGCTATCCGGATTATTGCCATTCAGTGCACCATTCTTAAACTGGTCCTCAATCGCGGCCTCATACAATGAAGCAATTGATTGGCCACCGTTAAACCACTTATTGCCATTTCGGTCCAGCATATATTGGTTACCAGAAAGTCCCATAACGCCTACACCGTTCAATGGTACTTGAGACACCTTCACCCATACAGGTTTGCCATCATCATAAATCCTAACAAGATAGTACGGCGGTTTTTCATCCGTATGATCCTGGATACCGGCCCTAAGCTCATCGTCCATACCAGCATCAATCATCGCATTGATTGTGGAAAGCAACCAACAATCGCCAATACCACTCTGTCTTAACTCACCAGCGACTAGTGGATCGTTCGCCACAATCCCTGATTCTACAGTTTCGCTCCAATCAAGGCTTGAGTCATCATGTTCCCAGAATTGCCACCATTGATGATCGTGAAGATTCCCAGTATCGCCATAACCGTTTTGTCCTCCATAGAGGCCGGCAGTGGCTTGGTCAAATTCGTGAAGGCGATCAATCTTTTGTTGAAGCCACGCATTGGTCTTGCGATCCCGAGCAAGTAGATTATTCAGATTGGGAGAGAGCAGAGCACGCGTAACCGGGGGAAGAAGCTCTTGGGCTATTTCGATGATGCGGCCGACCTGCCGAAGACGATCCTGGGCTTGGACGATAGCATCCTCTGCGATGAAATCGTCCTCGATATACTGGTCGAGCATGCGCGACAGGGCGGCATGGTCACCAAGTATGGCGCGGTCATAATCAAGAGTTGCGCTGATTTTCTGTCCAGTGGTTTCAGCTTGCCGCTTGACGGCTTGCCACGCCTCACCGGTCAACTGACCTTCATTCGCCAACCTGTCACACGCGAGAGCAGCTTCTTCCAACCGCTGGTCACGTTCCGTGATAGTTCTAACAGATGTAGCGAGCGCCGCATGCATTGCGCCCTTGTCTACAATCAGACCCACTATTACCGCCTCTCCAATTTGCCTCGCCTCGCGGCACCCTGCTTCTTAAGCGCAGCCTGACCTCGTTCAAGTTCCTCATCGCGAACATGTATCCTGCGAGCCTCTGCGTCACGATCCTCGGCTTCCTGCTCAATCTGGACGGAAAGATGGCTTACAATACCTTGAAACTCCTCTTCAATCCTGCCAAACTCCGCGTATGTAGCGTTACCCCGCAATCCTTCCGACAGACCCATCCACACATCGTGATGAAGAGTCTGAGCCTGCCGAACCGTATCCGATGCATCATTCAAAGACGCGCACTCACGGCGAAACGTGTCCGTTCTCTCCTTGTCGGCGCGCAGACGCCTGTCAATTCCGGTATCACCACGCTCGCCGCTCATTTCAGACCCTCGATGGCATCGGCTACTGTCTGATCCGCCTCACACAATCCCTCGTGGGCCCAAGACGTCCCAACCGACAGTGCGCGCATCATACCCGCCAGCAATCCCGCCGCTTGTGAACTGGCCGCACAAGCCGAAGCCGCACTTGCCACCGCACAGATATTCGTGGCACCGGCATAGAAGACAGGCCCAGCCTCCGCAGCATCCATAACATGCTCCAAGGCGTCAGCACAACTTTGCGCGGTAGCCGAAGCACTCCGTATCTCACCCATGAAGAAACGATACCACAAGAAATTATATTATAATAATTTATATTATTAAATAAAACCCACCCGTTCGACACCTAGCTCAACCGTCCATCAGGCAACCATTCGCCACTTCTCTGAAAAAAAACGAGGACGTGCAGGCGAAAGGCTGAAGACTTGATTTAGAAGGTTCGGTCTTTAATATTCCGTCCGCACCCTAAGACGCATAAAGGTCGGCCGACAGGCTGCGGGAAATGGTGAAACCCATACCAAATCCGTATTACCTGTCGGCCGACCTTCTAAATGGCGAAGCTGTCGTTAACGACGAGCGTGCTGGTTGCTAGGCACGCTTGCGATCGACGAGCTTGATAGCGGCACCGGCGGCTGCGAGCAGCGCCATGATGCCTGCGACGATGGAAACCGCGGCACCGGTCTTTGCCAGACCGGCCTTGTTGCCGGCAGCTGCGCCACCGGCTCCACCCTTACCTTGAGTCGGGGAAGCCTTACGGACCAAAGCGGACTGGGCGTCCTCGAGCTCCACGTAGTTGTAGGTGTAATCCTCACCGCTGTCACGCAGCAGCTGAGACTGTGCATCCGGGTTGAGGGCTTCCTTGGCGTCCTTCAATGCCTCGGCGAAGACCTTCCAGGAAGCCTCGGTGTAATCGGCCTGCTTGAGCTTTTCGGCTTGGGCGACCAAACCACTCAGGTCGGCCTTGGTCTTGGGAGTAGTGGGAACATCCGCACCGGTCTTCTGACCGGCAATCGGGGTCTTCAAACCGGCGAGATCCTCGTCGAAAATGCTCTGGGCAGTGCTGACATCTTCTTGAGTGGCGTCTGCATCATTCACGATGCTTTGAGCGTAGGGGACGTCGAGAGTGACGAGGTACCAAGTGAACTCGGTATAATCGGCAGGCTTCAACGTGGCGACCTTGGCGATGTCGGCCTTGAGTCCGGCGATGCTGATCAGAGCGCCTGCCTTCGTGTTGAGGGCGGTGGCTTCGGCGTCGAATGCGGCCTGGGTATTGTCGGTATCGAGCATGGCCTTGGCCTTATCACGCTCGGTGGTGAACGCAGCCCAAGGGGAGGCGGCGGTGAAATCGCTCTGCTGATAATTCTTCACCTTGTCATAGGCGCTGCGCAGTCCGGCCTTCTTGTCGACAGGAGCGGGAGCCGGAGCAGGTGCAGGGGTTGAGGATCCACCCTGACCAGGAGCCGGCGCAGGAGCGGACGGCAGCAGCGAGGGATCCAGATCCCTTGTGGCCTTATACAAAAGGTCATACGCTAAAGTGATATCATGCACATTACTATGGTTAGTGGGCTCAAATATCCAACTAGCCGACGTACGGCTTAGCTTAAAGCTTGTCCAATTTTCATTACCGGGATAGCTGCTTTCCTGTACGTCTTTGACCTTGTTGTAGAAAGCAAGCAAGTCATCCTTGGTTTTCCATGAGTCGGCGCCAGTCGGCAGACCGGCAACGGCAGGCTGGAGCTTACCAGGATAGGATTTAAGTATTGCCGTTTGATTGTCAACGTCGCCTTGGTGCCCGGCACCCTGTGTGGTGTGGTCGTTGGCATCATTGAGCATGGCTTGTGCAGTATCCAAATCATTGTACATAACTGCCCAAGAGCTCTGGGTGTAGTTACCACCGGGATATGTATTCGCGATATTAAGCACCCTATTGTATTCGGATTGAAGCTGCGTCTTATC
Organism: Bifidobacterium sp. ESL0728; assembly: GCF_029392015.1. Classification (NCBI taxonomy): domain Bacteria; kingdom Bacillati; phylum Actinomycetota; class Actinomycetes; order Bifidobacteriales; family Bifidobacteriaceae; genus Bifidobacterium; species Bifidobacterium sp. ESL0728. The sequence continues at coordinate 133,713 of NZ_CP113925.1, read as the reverse complement.
AAAATCAGACGCCTGCGCCGAAACCGACGGAGTTGAACCCGGGGCCGGGGTCTCGGCCGCCGATGCGAAACCAACACCTGCAAACAGGGTGCAAGCTGCCGCAAACGACGCGACAACGACCATCTTCTTCGTCTTCTTCATATATCAACCTCCGTTGGAAAATAACCTAACGTCAAACTTTTTACTCTCTTTTTTGCGATTTGTCCAATCCTGTCCAATTATCGGCACAATAACGCCGATAAACGGTAAAAAAATAATCATAAATACGTATGGCAAACTGTTGCCATACATTTTTCCCAAATTAGACTTACATCAATTTTCTTACCTACAATTATTCACTCACACCAAAACCCCTACTGTGATATGCGATAATTAAGATAAAGCTGAATTATTTAACTATTTATTATGGATATAAAACAAATTGGGAACTCATAACGACAATATAGCAATCTGCCCGGCTATGCCATCAAACTGTGCTATAGAGAAATATTATGAGGCAAAAACCTCAAGCGAAAGGCGGCGACGATGCGCAGCATACGAATCGGAGTAGTGGAAGACGAGCCCGCCGCATGTCAGAAAGTACTCGATTATCTCAACCGTTACCAAAGCGAAAACAGCGAGAACTTCACGGTTTCGGTCTTCGACGACGGCGCGAAAATCGTTGAAGGCTACCGGCCCATTTACGATATCCTCCTGCTCGACATCGAAATGAAGCAGATGGACGGCATGGAAGCCGCGCGGCGGATCCGCAAGGTCGACAGCAGCGTCGTCATCGTGTTCATCACCAACGCCTCACAATATGCCATCAACGGCTACGAGGTGCAGGCGCTCTCCTACCTCCTGAAACCGGTGCCGTACTTCGCGTTCAGCCAGGAAATCAAACGCTCAATCGAGACGGTGCGGCGTCAGGCCGACGATTCGATGCTCTTCGAGGCCGGGTCGCAGCGTACGCGCGTCGAGCTCAAATCGATCGTCTACATCGAATCAATTCGTCATACAATCATCATTCATACGCTCGACGGCAAACTTTCCATCACCTCGACGCTGAAGGAACTGGAAGCGCAACTGGACGGGCACGACTTCTTCCGCTCCAACTCCTGCTATCTAGTCAATCTGCGGCACGTCACCGGCATCGAGGACCAGGACTGCATCATGAGCAACGGCGAGCGCCTGCGCATCAGCCGCCCGCGCAAAAAGGCGTTCGTGGCCGCTCTGGCCGGCTACATCAACGGCGGGCTGCAATGAACACGCTGAACACCATCACCAACGCGCTGCCCAACATTCCGCGGCTCTACACCGGCATCTGCGAATGGCTGGCCTGCGTGGTCTACTTACTGGTCATCTACCGGCGAGCGCCGAAATGGCGTAGCGTACTTGCGGCCGCGATCGGTTTGCCTGCGATTATCGGCATCCAATACCTTGACGGGGCGATGAGCATTGATTTCTGGATTCTGGGTATGCTGCTTGCCGTAGCCGGAATGTACCTTATTATTTTTCTCGGCGCACAAACCACGCCGCGCGAGGGGCTTTACATCACTGCCCGCGCGTTTGTGCTCGCGGAACTCGTCGCATCGCTGCACTGGCAGATTGCGACGTTCATCGGGTTCGACAAACACAGCCACGGCCACACCTCGGTTTCGGGCCTGGACTTGCCCACAGCGATACTGGCCACGATAATCTACCTGATCGGTTTCGGCCTGGCTTGGGCCATCGAACGCCACAATTTTGAATGCGACAAGCCCATGAACCCAAGCCGCACCGCGGTGGCCGGTTCCATCATCATCACCATCGTCACGTTCGCAATGAGCAACCTGAGCTTTGTCTCGACCAATACACCTTTCTCCGGCTCGGTGGGGCAAGAAATCTTCTATATCCGCACGCTGGTCGATCTGTGCGGATACGCAATTCTCGGCGCGCAACAGGAACAGGCCAGGGTGACGCGGGCGAACGTCGAGCTCACCTCCATCGACGCGAAGCTGCAGAGCGAGCACCAGGAATACCTGCAATCCAAGGAAAACATCGAATCGCTCGGGCGCATTTCGCACGATCTGAAACACCAGATCACGGCGCTTCGGGCCGAGGTCGACCCCGAGCACGCGGCCGCCGGCTTCGAACAGCTTGAGGCGTCGGTCAAGGAATACAGCGCGCAGGAGCACACCGGCAACTCCGTGCTCGACATCATTCTCACCTCGAAAGTGAATGCCTGCGCGAAGAAGGGTATTACGTTGACGACGGTGGCCGACGGCAAGTTGCTGAGCGACATGAGTTCGATGGATATCGCCACGCTTTTCGGCAATGCGCTCGACAACGCCATCGAGGCGGCTTCCAAGGTCTCGGAACCGGAACGGCGGCTGATCAAGCTCGCGCTTTACAAACACGGTCAATTTACGGTCATCCGCGTCGAAAACTATTACGAATCGGCTTTGCAGACGGACGACCAAGGCGACCTGCGCACCACCAAATCCGACCAGCGCGCCCACGGTTACGGCGTGAAATCGATCAAGCACATCGCCGATCTCTACCACGGCGACGTCACCATCAAGGCCCGCGACCACTGGTTCATCCTGACTGTGCTGCTGCCGCGGTGAAGTCTGAGATACAGAAAAGTCCATCAGAATAAACAGGATTTGCAATCAAACCCCTATAGGTAGCCCAAAAATCTACCGTCAGCTAAGAGACAAACACAAACATCACACTAAGAGAACTTACCTTTTGTGATATACTGTAAACAGAAAAAATGTTTACAGCTATCAAAAAGGATGTAAAATGCGTTTACTACACGTTTCTGTAAGCGGTTCAGAACCTTACAGCGATAAAACGCTAGATCTTGATTTCTTTGCGGAAGATCAAGTACGCTCCTATGGGCCAGCCTCCGGAATCACCAGACTCGGCGGGGAATCAAGTTCGGTTTATTCCCAAAACGTCATCGCGCTTACCGGCGTCAACGCAACCGGCAAAACCACGGCACTTCGTCTCTTAAGCTTCGTCATTTCTGCGTTGACGGACAATATTGCCCTTTTCCAACAAGTACATCCGTTATCAACTTGCGATAACTCCATACATATAGAAACCATATTCGAAGCAAAAGGAATATTTTATCTACACGAGGCAAGGTTGCAACCAGTATCTGATTTAGAGGACGGCATTTCAAATGAGACCAAAAGATTTGCCTTCACTTTTGAAGCACTTTGGCGTTTTGACAAGAAACAACCATCTCGAGCGCAGCTAAAAGATTTCGAAGCTTTCATGAGATCGGCAACTCTCACTCAAGTGCGAGACTTTGAGCCTGAGGAAAACAGGAAACACGATAAATACTTCGATGCAACTGTGCGTTTACCAGACATCGTGCTTCCATATCTATCACCATATATGAGCACAATCGTAAATATTGCACAAGAAGCGAAACCCTCGCCTTCACTAACTCACATTGCACCCAATCCAGTTCTTCAACATCCGGATATTTTTATGCCCGCTACACTCGATGACCATAACCCGGTAACAACCATTGCAGACCCAATTCTGCATGTTTTCGATGACAGCATAGATTACTATCACTTGGACAAAGACAGTCAGCAAGTACACATTCGTTTCACTGGAGACCCAAAAGAATATGTCATGGCTCGCAGCGAAGCTCATTCAATACTGTCTTCCGGAACTGAACGCGGCTCAAGAATGGTCGCAAACGCGCTATCCGTATTGCAAAAAGGCGGATATCTCTTGGTCGATGAAATCGAAAACAGCATCAACAAAGAGCTGGTCCACATGATCATCAATCTTTTTGTGTCCAGAAAGACTAATCCACACGGTGCAACTCTCGTTTTCACTACCCACTATCCCGAGCTGCTCGACCTACTCAACAGGAAAGACAACATCTACTTCTTGCGACGCAATAATCAAGACGGCAACAAAGTCGATGCGGTGAAATATTCCTCGGCAGTCAAGCGCGGAGAGCTCAAACGTAGTGAAGTCTTTGCGTCGAATTTTATAGGCGGCACAGCCCCCAAAGCCAGCAGCCTCAAAGCCATACGCGATTATATTGCCACAGAGGTCAACAAGCCATCGTCCACTCACCACGCACTTCCAAAGACGGGAGAAAGACATGAAAAGCCGGCAAAATGAGCTTGCACGCCGCATTGGCGACTCCCACGTTCTGTTCTCTTGTGAAGGTGTGGCCGAATCCGTCATCATTACAGCGCTGGTGGAACAAGACCTGACATTCCTTGACATCGATAACATCATCACCGACCCACTGACGGATGCCTGCTATACCTTGGAACGCAAAGGTTCCAGCATAGTCCAGCAATACCTTAATCAGGATTACGGCAGTGACGTCTTCGTGCTTTGCGTGCAGGACCAAGTCAATCACAAAATCAGCCTAGGACCGGCACGACGGAATGGGTTGACTTTGGGTCCTGGCACCCAACCCGTGCATCAATCAGTCGCTTTGAATATCACTACTCACCCCGAAATCGAAATGCTCGTGATTTGCCGTGAAAACGCCACAGAACAATATGAGCACTGGAAACAGAGCAAACGACATAAGAAAGAAACCAAACTAAAGCCGAGTCTTTTCTGCAAGGAAGAACTCGGAATGAGTGACGTAAAAGAACGACGCTTCCTTGCAGAATATTGGCGAGATGGCGACAAGCTCGTGGAAACCTTGCTGAAATATCAACACATAGCAAGCCGGAAGAAACAACACAACGACTTTATGCTCGCTGATTTACTGAAATAACTCCTTTGAACTGAGTGAATTAAATCTTTGTAATCCGAGACTAACCAAAGACTGCGTTCATTAATTCACGCTGAAAGTTAAAGACCAACGTAAAAGGCCGTTCCACCGGACATGTATCCGACGAAACGACCTTATACAGCTCTCTCTATTCTTTATTCACGCATTTCGAGGATTTTCGACGCTATACACAAATAGGAATAAGAGCAGAGAATCCACTCGCCTCAAACGCGTTTGCGCAGCAGGCTCAGCGAACCAGCCGCTGCAAGAGCCGCGAACATCACCAGCGCCACAACGGCAACGTTGGAACCGGTATTCGCGAGCTTTCCGCCCTTGGCCTTGTTTCCAGCGTTCTGCTGACCCTTATTGGGAGTCTGTTGCGGACCAGGAGCAGGAGCAGCGGCCTTCTTGAGACCAGCCACGGCAGCCTTCAACTGGTTGTCCAAAGCCTCATAGCTGGAGCCGGATTGCGGACCCGATTGCAGCGCAGCCTTGCCCGCAGCGCGAGCCGCGTCGAAGGCCTTCCAGGAATCGGGAGTGTAATCTCCCTGCTTGTAGTTGCTGCCATACGCATTGTTTACAGCCGTCTGCAGGAAGCCTTTCCAAGCAGTTTCGGTATATTTCAGATTGTCGAGAGCCTTCTGAATAGCCTGTGCATCGGCATCGAGTGTAGCCTGGGTGACAGTGGAATCCCAGACATCGGTATGGCCCTTCGAGATTGCGGCATCATAAACAGCCAATGACTCCGCAGTGTAAGGATCCCTTATAAGATGAGGGGCATTATTGATATACATCCACACTTCATACGAATACACGGCAGTTGCAGTTTTGAACGCAGTGGTAAGTGTAGCAGCCTCATCGTTGATGTCGGCAGCAGTCGCGCTCTGATCATCGTAGACGCTTTTCGCCGTGGTCAGTTCAGCTTCAACACCGGAGGTGCGCCAAGCCGGGTAATAATCCTTATCCACTACCTTATTACTTACCTGATCGATAACGGCTTTCAGCGCAGCCCTGGCCTGATCGGTCTCAGCGTCCTGAGCGGACGGAGTCGGAGTGGCTTCTTCGAGATCCTGACTTGCTGGCTGCTTCGCATTGCCTTCGGCAGCGGGAGCAACCTGCGAGGTGGTCGGAGCAGCAGGAGCGGTCTGCGTCTGCGTCTCATCCGCGTTCGCAATACTTGCGGTTGACAACAGCACGCAAGCAGACACAAACGCCGCAATTCCGGCAGCTTTCATTCCTTGATGCATTATTGAATACCTTTCTTTTTCTCGCCTCATTGCGTGATTTCTATAAATCTCTTATCGCGTGATGGACTTTATTGCCGTACAACAGTTCTTTCTAATTGCACAAAACAGAAAGCTTGAATATTTTATCATACGATGGATAATTATCTGGCATATTCAAGAAAGCGGAAGTGAAGAGTTTGTAAGACCTTAGTATTCCGGTTCTGGCCTCGTTCGTTAGCCATATTCGCACAATCGCATTCAACCGGTCGCATTCACACAGTCATTTGACCGTGACGTTGACCGCGTGAACGCTAAAATACCGCCGAACACGACTTCGCCAATCAACAAAGCCGTTTCGGACATACCTACTTTGCAAGGCTTTCAGAACTTGACGATCACTGCCAATCTACCCTGAGCACATTCACACAGTAACATTACGACCACACAGTCAGATTCACACGGTTATATGACTGTGTGAAATGACCGTCATCATCGTAGCCAGGTGACCGTCAGCATTCTCAAATGACCGTGACGCTATTCGCCACAAACGGCGCCGACGGGATATCCGATAACGCACAAGTCGGCCAATAGGTTATCCACAATGGCGGAATTCCGCCAATCTCATTTTCCCATTAACCGACTTGTGTGTGCTTATACGTCGGCACTGTACTTAGCGGCACCACAGCCTGTTTACTTTTCGGCTTTGTCGGCTTTCTTGGCGGGGGCAATCCACCACTTCAGGAGCGGATAGCTGATGATGACCGCGAGAACCGTGTTGACCACCGAGGCGAGGGTGGAAGAAACGGCGTCATTCCAACCGAAGCCCTTGCAAAGCGTGGTGATGTAGCCCGGCAGCAGCAAGCCGCAGACCACGATGATGATGGCCAGGATCGCATACTTCCACGCGGCGGATTTGAAGCTCGCGTCGGACTTGAAGACCCACTTCATCTGCACCACAAAGTTGACGGCCTGCGCACAGATTTCCGCGATAAGGAAGGTGAGGAAGCCACCGAGACCGTTGGTGCTGGGCTTCGAATAGTTGAAAATCAGGAAGCTGAAGGGCTGGGTCAGGTGCATGGCGTGTACGAACAGCGCGGTCAGAATCCACACGGCCACGAAGCGCGTTATGGTCGAGATGTTTGAAAGCACGTTGAATTTGATGAATTCCCACAGATTCGGATACTTGTTGATCAGGCGCTTGCAGGCGGCGATGAAGCCCGTGCCCTCGACCTGCTGTTCTGGTTCGTTCTCGCCAATATTGCTCATTTCTTTTCAAGCTCCTTCGCCACACGCTTGTTGGCCGAGATATTGCGGAAATAGCCCACGACGAACGAGCCCAAACCACGGAAAGTATGGCCGTTCGCGATCTTGACGACGGCCTGGACCATCGCCGAATCGATGATGCCCTGCGTCATCTTGCACATCGCACGCGGCGGCATGTTCAGAATGAAGAGGGTATTGAGGTCTGGCTGGCCGGTCTTCTGGCGGATTTTGGCCTCGCGCTTGCTCAGCGTCTTGGCAACGGTGCGCGCAACAAAACCACGCGAATCAACCCACGAGGAAATCGGGTCGTTCTCTCCGAAAACCGTCGGCTTGCCGGGCGCAACCACACCATGACCAAAGAGAGCCGTCATCTCGTTGTCGGTGACGTCCTTGACCTGACCCTTGAGATAATGCCCGAGAACCGGGTTCGGCGGGCAGAGATCGATGTCGCCCTGAACCATCTGGGTGGTCGAAAGCGGCAGATTTTCAACGCTGTCGCCGACCAGAATCTCGCGTTCGCCGGTCTCGGTCTTCCAAGTGCCGGGCACGACGTCGTAGTGACGGAACGTATAGCGGTCGAATGGGATCGTAATCGTCTTGGTCTCGTGAGCGTCAAGGAAGACCTTCCTGAAGCCTTTGAGCTCGCGGTCGGGACGCATCGCACCGCCCACCGGCCCGCGGACGTACATCTGCGCGACGGTAGCACCGGGAATGTCGGAATCGTTGGTCACCGTGAACGCAACGCCCTTCTCGTCGCTGGCCAGGCCAGAATATGTGAACGCGCTGTAGCTCAGTCCGTAACCGAACGGGAAGCGCACGGGCACGCCGGCGGTTTCGTAATAGCGATAGCCGACGAACGGACCTTCACGGTAGATGGCGTCGCGGCCAATGGCCGGGTACCAGCTGGAGCTGGGGGAGTCCTCGTATTTGAGTGGCCAGGTTTCGGCGAGATGACCGGAAGGATTGACCGCGCCGGTAAGCACGCGAGCCGCGGCCGAGGCGCCGGCCTGACCGGAAAGACCTATGTATAGGAGTGCGGAAATATCGTCGAACCAAGGAAGCTCGACGGGGGAGCCTGCCACAAGAACGATGACCACGGGCTTGCCGGTGGCCGCCAACGCCTTCACCAGCTCGTTTTGACCTTCGGGAATGGCCATGGTGGAACGGTCAAGACCCTCGGACTCGCTGCGTTCGTCAAGGCCCACAACGGCGACGACCACATCGGTGGTGTCGGCAGCGGCCAGCGCGACGGCGTCCTCAATCAAGACGCTGTTCTTGCCGCCGTGGCGCTCGTAACCCTGCTGATAGCCCGCGACTTCGATGCCATCGATCTTTTTGAGTTCGTCAAGCAGGTTTTCCTCCTGCGTCGCGTTGACCTTGGAGGAACCGGAACCCTGATAACGCGCGGTTTTCGCCATGTCGCCGATAACCGCGACGCGCGTACCGGGCTTGAGAGGCAAGACGCGGGTGCCGGACTCTTGGGAATTTGCTACAGACGTATTACGCGACTTGTTTGTTATCGCAGCATCCGTAGCCGTAGCCGCAGTCCCATTGGCGGAAATCGGCTTTGCGCGATTATCGGAATTTGATACGGAATCCGCAGTGCCTCCGCTCTTGCCGACTTGCGTAGCTGCTATAACATCGTTCTTGAGCAGCACAGCGGTATTTTCGGCTACGTGACGCGCAATCTTGTGATGCTTTTTCGCGATGTCATCGCTCAGCAAATCGTCACGGCCGACGCCTTCGAAACGCGTGCGTTCCGCAAGTTTGGCGACTTCGCCAGCCCGCACGTTGATATCAGCTTCGGATAGTGTTCCAGCCTTCACCGCGCCTACCAGCTCACGCACGGAAGTGTAGCCAGGAGAAGGCATCTCAAGCGTTCCGCCGGCTTTCACCGCGGCGACGGCGGAATTCGAGCCGCCCCAATCGGAGATGACAGCACCGTCGAAGCCCCACTCCTGGCGCAAAATCTCAGTCAGTAGATGCTTGTTTTCGTTGGTATACGTGCCATTGATTTGGTTGTAGGAAGACATGATGGCCCATGGACGGGCCTCGCGGATCATAATCTCGAAACCGGTGAGATACAGTTCGCGCAACGTGCGTTCGTCAACCACGGAATTGGATGCCTGCCGACGCAGCTCCTGGCTGTTGACCGCGAAATGCTTGGGGCAGGAAGCAACGCCATTGCTCTGGATGCCTTTGACCAGACCGGCAGCCATACGCCCGGCGACCTGCGGATCCTCGGAATAATACTCGAAATTCCTGCCACAAAGCGGGCTGCGCTTGATGTTCAAACCCGGTCCAAGCAGCACGTTGACATCGAGGTCGTGCGCCTCGCGCCCCAGCGCCTTGCCCAATTCCTCGGCGAGCGCCGGATCCCAGGAATTGGCCACGGTGCCGGAAGTCGGGAAGCAGGTCGCGGGCTTGGACGCGCCGATACCCAAGTGGTCGCCCACCCCGAGCTGACGACGTACGCCGTTGGGCCCATCGCTCATCACGAAGCTCGGAATCCTCGCTCGCTCATTACCCCGAGAATCCCACTCGGACGCGCCAGAGAGCAACGCCGCCTTCTCGGTAACCGAAAGCTCCTCAAGCTTCATGACTTCTCCTTATGCAAATTTTGCCGCTCAGCGCCCCTGCCGGGACCAACTGCAACAACTTCCAGTGAAACCAGTCGCACATATATGCCGTGCTGCACGATTACTGCCACATCGCATACAATCCACTACCAGTAAATTTACTTTGCTATCTAAATTCCCAAGCCTTGTAACACAAACCAGCCAAGGATGCTGGTGACGAATTCGGCAAAACCGAACCCGTCACCAGCCAATCTGCAAACCTCAGGAATCATCAATAAAGATTCCACGAAGCTTGCTTATTCTTATTCCTTGCTGTCGGTATCCGCTTCTACGACGGCCACAGCATCTGCGCCATTACGACGACGCATGAACCGTATGATAGCCAAGACTTCGAGCCCGATCGCCAGCACGGCCGTCACGCCCCAGACCACGTACATGATCTTCTCCCAGTACGGGTTGTCGCTCTTGGCCTTGTCGGCGCTCTCATAAGTCCAGCCATTCACCGTGGCATAGAGGATGTTCTTCGTGGCCCTACGCATCGCGATGACGGAGGTCGCGGATTTGTCGGTGATGTGGTTGGTGACCGTGGTGGTGGCCAGCATGACGTCTCCGCCGCCGCGGATGATCTGGTCGGCGTTCAGGAATCCGAAATTACCGAAGTAATCGGTGGAAACCATGCCGTGGAAGCCCCATTCGTCACGGAGCACCTTCTGCAGCAGAGGAGCCGAGGCACCGGCGTAAACCGGGCCGAGGAAGTTGTCGGAGCTCATCACGGCCTGTGCGCCGCCGGTCTTCACCGACATCTCGAACGGCTTGAGGTAGAGCTCACGCAGCGACTGCTCGTTGATCCACGTGGTCAGCATGCTCGTACGGTCGATCTCCTGCTCGCTCAGGACGAAATGCTTCATGAAAGCGTAGACACCCTTGGACTTGGCTCCGGCGATCTCGCTGGAGGCGATGGCACCGGAAAGCAGGCTGTCTTCCGAGAAGTACTCGAAGTTACGGCCTTCGAACGGCCCACGATGAATGTTCATGGCCGGCGCATACCAGCCGACGACATGCATATCGCGAGCCATTTCGCCGATCATCTCGCCGAACTGACGGGCGAGTCCCTTGTTCCACGTGCATGCCACTGCGGTGGCCGCCGGGAAACCGATGGAACCGACCTTGGTGAAGTTGTTGTTGAGAGCTGTTGGGCCGTCAACGAACGTGGTCTGGACCTTGCCGATGGACTTGATGGGCTTGGTGCCGTAGCCGCCGGTGGCGATCAGGCCGTCCATGTCATCGAACGTCAGCTCGTCGAGCAGGTGGTTCCACTTCGGGTCGTTGAAGGACTTGCCGCGCAAATCGGCCAGCTTCACGTTGTTCTTGGCACCCATCGTCGGCATCTTGTCGCTGGCCTTGTTGTGGTCGGCGACCTTATAGTTCTTGTTGTTGATGAACTCGGACTTCGCCTTGTCGCTCATCTTGAAATCGGTGGGCGCAGCGGAGGTCTGGGCATAATTCGCGAAATGGTTGGCACGCGAAAGATACTGCACGTCTCCAGCGGTGTAATCGAAACGATTCGTGGCCGGCGTCTTGTCGCCATCATGCGTATTGGACTTGGAGTTGTACTTGATGGTCTGCCCGATCTTCAACGACTGATGGTCGGTGACGTGGTGGGAATCGGACTGAATCGAGATGTCGTAGTCGCCCTTTTCCAGAACGTAGGACTTGGCCTTCTTGGAATCGTAGGAAGCCATGTCGGCATCGTTGAAGGAAACATTCACCGTCTGCGAGGCGCCGGGTTTCAGCACTCCGGTCTTCTCGAAGCCCACCAGATTCGTGGATGCCTTTTCGATGCCGCCGTTGGTGTACGGAGGGTTGTAATACGTCTCGACAACGTCCTTGCCGGGCTTGTTGCCGGTGTTCGTCACTGTGACATCGAAGGAAATCTTGCCATTCGCATAGTTGATCTTGCCCATCGACTGCTTGAACTTCGTATAGCTCAGGCCGTAACCGAACGGATATTGCACCACATCGTCGTATTTGATGAGGCCTTCCTTGGCAGCGGTCTCATAGAACTTGTAGCCGACGTAGATGCCTTCGGTGTAGTTGATGAAATGCGGCAAAGTGTGCAACGGTTGCCCTACAGGGCTCTTGCCGTCGATAGCGAATTCGTCTGCGTTCGTATAGGCGAAATCACCATAATTATTGAACGTGTTCGACTGCTTCGCGTTCTTCAGGAACGTATCCGAAGTCCTGCCGGAAGGATTGACCGATCCCGCGAGGACCTTGCCCAGAGCCGAGAACCCGGTCTGGCCTGCAGGCGGGCACCACAGCACGGACTTGATCTGCGGATACTTGCTCAGGAAATCGAATTGCAGGGTGTTCGCGCCGTTGTAGACGAGCGTGACGTTCTTGAAATTCTTGGCGACGACGTCAAGCATATCCTGCTCGGTCTTGCTCAGCTGCAGGTAGCTCTCACCGTTGGCGAAGTCCTGATAGCTCTTGGAATTGTCCTGATACAGGACGTTCTTGGCCTTCATGTTCGTCGGTAGATCGGCGTGCTCTCCGCCGCCACGGGCGATGACCACCACGGCCTGGCCCGAATACTTCTTCGCATTGTTCATCAGCGATTCGGTATAGTGATCGGCAGTGGGCTCGGGAAGAGTCCAATCAGCCTTCCACATGCCGATTTCGGGGCGGTCCTTGCGGTATGCGGTATACATCTGCGACAGTTCGGGGTTGGCTTGCAGGCCGGCCTGCTTCAAGCCGTCCATAATGGATACGGTCTTGTATTGCGTCGACATGGCGCCTGAACCAGACCCGCTGTAAATCGGGTTGGACGAAGCCCAACCGAACACGTTGACCTTCTTGCCGCTCAACGGCAGATTCGAGTCCTTGTTCTGCAGCATCGTAATGGCCTCGGACTGCACCTGCTCGGCAAGATGCTTGGCCCTGTCCTTGGTCTCGCTGGTAAGCTCGTGCTTGGTGGAAGCAGTGTTGTTGAGCAGCGTCGACAGCGGCCCGGAGACCATCATCGAAACGGCCACGACCATGCCGATCAGGACGACAATCCAGGACTCGGAATGAATCAGCTTACGATTCGCGGTATTTTGCACCGTCTTCTTGTTAACGGCAAACGTGATGATAAGTGCCAGCAGAAGCAGCACGGCCATGCCTATGAAATAAGGCACCAGCGAATGCAGCACTGCGACAACATCATCCATGTTGATTTTCAGCACGATGAGTCTTCTCCTTTATTTGCTCACACATGAATCTCGGCTTCAACAGCTCTGCTAAAACCATATACGCAATTTGCGGGCGGTGTTGCCCATCAGCGAATCGCGCACTAATCATGTCTATTCATGTCATTTTCATTGTGCCTACAGATTCCGGCACTTTCCACCGTTGCACTTAGCCTGTCATTTTTCGCGCATATTTTGCGATAAACCCACGAACCTGTCATCGCTCATGTTAAAAAAGTGCACTTTACAATATCCAAAATGCACTTTCTAGACGGCAATGCTGAAAAAGCGCACTTTACAGCTTGCTAAATGCACTTTTCTGACGGTGATATAAAAAACATGCACTTTGCATGCGCTAAGTTGCACTTTTCTGACGGCAGTATGGGCCCATGAGGCTGTGGATAAGTCATCATTCTCATATCCAAACCTGTGGATAAGTCAGCCGCGACACGCCCGGATTTGTGCATAACCCTAATCATTCGACCACAGTCGCCCGCGCAGCTTGCCTCGCCAGGCCTCGTTAGTCTAGCGTCGATTCCATGAAACGCAATCCGGAAATCGAGCGAATATCCGACGATGCCCAACAACGGCACCGCTACTTCTTCGGCGCGACCCCAAATCAGAAGAGGGCAATGCGCAAACGCTGGCTTGCCCACGAGTATGTTCGCCTACATCCGAACATCTACACGAAAAACGAGTATTACCAAACGCTCAACCCACAGGAACGCGCCATGCACCTGATACGCACGCTGGCTACTAAATTTCCTCAAAAAGTATTTGGCGCAATGAGCGCCGCACTGGTGCTTGGGCTCGAATGCCCTTGGTACAACGCTGCGTTGGAACACGCGCAAATCGCAACGGAAGAATCGATACCAAAGCACATGCAAGGAGTCATCGAGAAAATATACGTACATCCGTTAACGTTCGTCGTCCATGACGGAATCCGCGTCACCCCTCCTGAACGGACACTGGTGGATTGCGCTTTGCGGTACTCCTATAACCAATCCTTGGGAGTCTTCGATTCCGCATTGCGCGCCGGAATAGTAAATAAGCAAAAAATAGCCGAAACCTGTTCCAGCTTGCACAGAGACTGTTCTCCAGTGCAGAAACTTCTACATGACGTTGACGGGAAAAGCGAGAACGGAGGTGAATCATTGTGCCGTTCGGTAATTCTTGAAGCAGGGTTTGCGCGACCTGAGCTGCAACACGAATTCCGAGATCCTGCTAATCTGAGACACACTTTCCGCACTGATTTTTTATGGGTCTGTAACCGCAAAGTCGTGGTTCTGGAATATGACGGCATGCAAAAATACACAGACCAACATATGACAAATGGACATGACACCCGACAGGTGGTTTACAAGGAACGAAAGCGCGAGGAAGCGCTACGGCGCGCAGGCGTGACCAGCATTTTGCGGACGGATTACGAAGAGGTCATGCAGCCAAGATCGCTCATTCAAAAACTCATCAACAGCGGAGTCCCAATGAGCCACAACCCCCGATAACCCATCGCCTACAATTGCCATGAGGCTTCAGAACTACCATCTTTGAGGCCGTTCGTCTGCTTTTTGCATCAAAACGTGCACTTTTCTGACGCCAACGCCCCAAACACGCACCTCGCACACCCCAAGTTGCACTTTTCTGACGCTACTGTCCTAAACATGCACCTTGCGCACTCCAAGTTGCACCTTTCACACACTGATGCAGAAAAACCGCACCCTACATCAACCAACCCGCACGTTTTTGACGGCACCGTCAGAAACATGCACCCTGCACCAGCACAGTCACCCCTTCTGACGCCAACGCCCCAAACGCGCAAATTGTCGCACTTCAATCGCATGATATTATTTTACGATAATTATAATTTAAAAAGAATAAAACTGGGCAACTATACGTCTTTACCGCGAAACGCATACCAATCCATCGTAGGACGCATGGACGATAGTTTCCCACGCTGCATTCACACCCCAATCACCGACCTGCGCCATTCACAAAGAAGTAACGCCGGGAACTCAAAAGAAGGAAGAGACACCATGAAGAAAATCCTAGCGAAAGCAATCGCGATGCCGGCGGCAATAGCGCTGATCTGCCTTGCCGGCGCATGCGGTTCCAACACGAAGGCGAGCGCTCCGGCCGAGACTTCCGCCGCAACCCAAACCACCACCATCTACTTGGTCCGCCATGGCGAAACCACTGCAAACGTAATGCATCGCGCGCAAGGTTGGAGCGACTTCACGCTGACCCAAAACGGTGTCGATGGAGCCAAATACCTCGGCAAGGGTCTGAAAGACGTCAAATTCGCAGCCGCTTATTCCGGCGATCTGACAAGACAGGAAAAGACCGCCGACGGCGCGCTGGAAGCTTCAGGCAACAAAAACGTCAAGCTGAAGATAGACCCACGCCTGAGGGAATGCAACTATGGCAGCTACGAAGGCATGCCGGACCAGGGTCAGGCCATACCCGCCATCGCACAGCATTTCGGCTATGCGAACGCCCAAGACTTCATGAAGGGTGCGGGCAACGAGCTGATGAGCAAGATGCAGGAAGGATATTACGAACTCGACCAGGCGAACACCCTCAAAACCGACCTACCGGCGCAATACCGCGCCGAGAAGCCCGAAACCGTTGAAAACCGAATGAGCGAGGCCCTGACCCAAATCGCCAAGAAGCAGGACAAGGGCGGCAACGTCCTCGTGGTAAGCTCCGGAATGTCGATCGGTCTGTTCCTGGAAGCTCAAAAGATCCCCAACAACGTGGGCCCGCTGAAGAACGACTCGGTCACCAAGCTCACCTACAAGAACGGCAAGTTCACGCTGGTCGGCGACATCGGCAGCCTGCAGTATTACGACGCCGGCAAGAAGGCCGCGTAACGGATTGCGCACGTCAATCCCAGAAGAATTGACGTGCGCAATATTCCAACATCCCTGCGAATCCAGTAGAACGGACAGTGAAGAAGGCTGACTTCATCATTGCCATGCAGTTGCCCGGTTGGCGCACATAACACATAATAAGATTGATATACAGCCATGCTCAAGCTTCTAAAAATAATTAAGAAATTATGCTATAATCTTCTTAAAATAATTTAGAAGTATACTTGTCGACTTCAGTTTATCAATCGAGGCTCTATGTCCACAACGACACCAGCAACGTCATTGGCAACACCGGATTACCCGACTCTGGTTCGCGAAATGCGCGAGTACCAGTTCCCCATGCCGATTCGACGCAAACCAGTCATCGCCGACGGACTGCCCAAACCGGCCATGTTCAATCTGGTGCATATCCTCGTCGGCATGCGTCGCAGCGGCAAGACTTTTCACCTCTTCCAGCTCATACAGGATTTGCTGAAAGCAGGAACTCCGCGGGAGAATATCTTCTATTTCAATTTTTCAGACGAACGCCTGCAACCCATGCCTGACGACGTGCTTCAACAGGTCCTCGACGAATTTTGGCGTCAGGTTCCAGCGGCACGCAAACAGGGCGCATATGTCTTCTTCGACGAAATCCAGGAAGCGAATCATTGGCAAGGATTCTGCCAGCGCATTGCAGAACACGAAAACGTCACCATGGTAGTCACCGGTTCGTCTTCAAAACTTTCCAGCCAGGAAATCGCGACAAACTTCCGCGGGCGTTCATACTCACACGAGGTACTGCCCCTTTCGTTCCGCGAATATTGCAAGTTCCACGACATCGAGACACCGGAAGTCGGCGCGGATTCCTTCTCCCCGCAGACCGCAACCGCCATGGAATCGGCGTTCGACCGGTATCTCATCGACGGCGGCTTTCCTGGCATTCAAAGCATGCCCGCAGAAGCCAAAACCGACATGCTGCAAAGCTATATGCGCGACGTAGTGGCACGTGACGTCGCTGAGCGAATGGGCAACAGCGATATTGCCGCAGCCAACCAGATTGCGCTTTTCGCCTTGCGTAACACCGCCTGCGAGCTTTCCGTAAACAATTTGGCCGCGCAGCTTGACCAGCTCGGCTACCGAATGTACTGGACCAAGGCACGCGGCATCCTCGACCTTCTCGAACAGGCGTTTCTCTGCTTTGAAGTCGGCGAATACACCACAACGCTCAAACCCAAGTCGACAACCCCCAAGATCTATGCGGTGGACCCGGGACTGGTCTATGCCGTCTCACGCGCAAACCAGCAGGACATCGGCAAACGGCTTGAGACCGCAGTCTATCTGGAATTGCGAAGGCGCCAATCCGGCAGAAGGACGGACTTCATCACTTCCTTGACTTTGCCCGATGTACAAGGAGAAAAGGTCGATTTCGTCGTCGGCGACGCACTGGGCGCAGAACCTTATCAAGCCATACAAGTCACGGCAAATATGAGCAACGAGAAAACAAAGATGCGAGAAACCAGAAGCCTCAACGCTGCGATGAAACGTATGAAAAACATCAAAGGCACCATTATCACATTGCGGCAAAAGGACAGCTTGGCGTCAAATCTCGACGGACGCAACATCGAGGTCATTCCGGCCTGGCAATGGGCATTGCAGGATTAACGGCCTCGCGCCTACCCTTTTCAGGGTGCACTTTTGCAACGGTGCTGTGTAAAAAGTGCACCTTGCGCGAGGCAAAGCGCACTTTCCTGACACCAATGCGAAAAATATGCACCCCACACGAGCCAACCCGCACATTCTTGACAGCACCGTCAAAAACATGCACCTTACCTGAAGCAACTTGCACGTTTTTCACACCAGTACCGAAAACATGCACCCTATGACTCAGAAACAAACAGCATTGGCATCCAAACAGTAACGATGCAGCCACCTCGGTAGTATTAGGGGTATGAGCGACTTGAACGCGTTGGACTTGGAACCTGGGGAGATCGTCGGCGGATACACGCTGATCTCGCGGCTGGGCGGCGGCGCGATGGGCTCGGTCTGGCGCGTGCGCGACGACGGCGGGCAGGTCTACGCCATGAAAATCCTGCGGGATTCGCTCAAGGACGATGGCGAAACCGGTAGTGACAGCTATCAAAACGACGATATGTCATCAGAAGGCGATTCTGGGAGTTATGGAAACGCAGCCGACAGCAACGGGTCTGTGGGTTCCGGCACCGCAGGTTACGATTCAGCAAACGGCAACGCTGCCGGCAATAGATACGGCACCGACGCAAGTAACACACAGCACCATCACCACAGCCACGACCCGCACGTCACGGCCCGCGAGCGCATGCGGCGCGAGGCGGTGGCCATGCGCAAGGTCAACCATCCCGGCGTCTGCGCCATCGTCGACATGGAGCTTGACGATTCGCTGGCTTTCATCGTCACGGAGCTGATTGAGGGCAAGAACCTGCGCGACGACGTGGCGGCAAACGGGCGCTACGTCGGAGACGACCTGCAGCGTCTTGCCTCCAAACTTATCGATGCCGTGCGCGCGGTGCACGCGCAAGGCATTATCCACCGTGACATCAAGCCGACCAACGTCATGGTCTCGGCCGCGGGCCCGGTTCTGGTGGATTTCGGCATTGCCATGACCGCAGGCGAAAGCCACGTCACGCGAACCGGACTGGTGATGGGCACACCCGGCTTCATCGCCCCGGAAATCATCGACGGCGCGGAAAGCAACGAGGCCACCGACTGGTGGTCGCTCGCCAGCGTCATCGCCTTCGCCGCCACCGGCCGGCCGGTTTTCGGCAGCAAGCCGATGATGGCCGTGCTCGAACGCGAGGCGAGCGGCAACGCGAATCTCGCCGGCCTGCCGCCCAATACGCTTAACGCCTTGCGCAGCGCGCTCAACCCCGATCCGACGAAACGTTGCAGCCCCGACCAACTGTTGCAAGCCATCACACTCGACGCCTTGAATCCGTTCGAAAACGGCGAGCTGGACGATGACGATAATAGCGGCATTGAAAACGCCACCGGCAAGAGCGACAACAGCGCTGAAGGGGTGGTGCCCCCTTTTGGCCAAACGCCTCGGCCTGATTCGGATTCCTTGGACAAGGCGCCGAACAATCCCCGAGCCAATTGGACTGACGACCCATCTATATCGGTTACGCAGCCGATCAATTCCCCGCAACGTCAAATACGCGGTTCCACACAGGCAATGGCACAGGGCAAAAGCAACGGCGATGTGGCCGCAACGGTTCCACTTGCCCCAGCTACCGGGACAATGCCACTCAGCGCAGGGATGACACAAAGCCTGGAGCAGACGTCGCCTCTTTGCGCTGCGAACACGCAGGCGACACCACAACAAACCGAAGACGCCACGATGCCGCTCACGGTGGCCCCGGCACCATATATATATGGTCAGCCGAACGCGCAACCCGGCTATACGCCGCAACCGCAGCAACCCGGCTACATACCCCAGCAGGCCCAGCCCCAGCCCATGATTCAATCGCTGGAACCACAGCCGGCGGCGAACCCCGCGGACGTCAGGCGCGGCAAGCTCATTTCGCGCTCCATTCTGCCGCTGTGGCTTCTGGCGATTCCGTTCGCGCTGCTTTCGGCAAGCATGCCGACAATTTCGATATGCTGCGCGACGGCCCTGCTTTGGTTCCTTCTGACACTGGGCTACAGCGAAGAGGGCCAGCTTGAGCGCGAAGGTCGCCGCGGCGGCATCCGCAAGGGAGGGGACCCGGCGCTGCGCACCGTCGGTCTTCCCTGGCATATCCTCAAAGCCCTGATTTTCACCATTCCGCGAGCGCTTATCCTTTTCATCATCGCCGGTGTGGGCCCGGTGGTGGTGAATCTGGTTTCGGGACTTCCCACGCACATGGCGGCTCTGCAGATTGGTTCCTGGCACCTCCCGCTCCCCTTGCCTGCCGACCTTTCGCTTTCCTATTCGAGTGCATCGCTGGCGATATTCATGGCCGTCGCCTGGCTGGTCACCGTTTTCGGCCCGAAGACCACGTTGCTGCGTATCGGCGCCGGCCGTCTGCGCGGCCCCGCTTATCCCAAGCCAGACGTTGCGGCACAACCACTTTCCCCGTATCCTGCAGCAGACGGATACGGAAACGCATCGAATCAGGAAAGCGCGATGGGCGATATCGATGGCAACGCAGACGATATCGACGATATAGATGACGGCGAAGACGACGAAACAGACACGGAAAGCGCGAAAACCCTCAAACACCATTCGACTCGACGCTGGATGCTTTTGGCGATTTGGGCGATAGCAACGCTTGCGGCGCTCGCATTGGCCCTCACCAATCATCAGATCAACTGGATTCCACTCCCCAATCCCCAATTGTGATACACTATCAATGTCGTAGGCAAACCGAAATCGTACAATTTAGACAAAGTGGCAATATCTGCAAGAAACCGCCAACGCACTCAGCTGTAGGGCTATTCATCCACCCATACGTGCAAAATAAGAGAACACTGAGTCTATTTGAGTACATTTGTTGCTTGAGTCGTTTTAACGGTCGATGAACCCGCGATTGGCAGCATTTCTGTAAATATAAAGAAGGACATATGGCACAGCAGGGCAATAAAAAAGCGCAAAAACGCCAGACAAGAGCCAGACGCAAAGCCGAGGAAGAGGCACGGCAGAAAGCGCTAGAAGAGGCCGCTGCCAAGGAACGCAAGCAGCAGACCATCATCGGCGCCCTCGTCGTTGCCATCATCCTCATTCTCGCCATCATTATCGCCGTGGTTTCCTTGCAATCCATCCACAAGAAACACGAGGCGAACAAGATCACCCCGGATGCTTCATATTCCGCCCTGCAAAAAGTGAAGACCAAGCCGAAGCACATCGACAGCAAGGGCGGTATCCTCATCTCCAAGGACGGTTACGACAAGAAGATCGCCAAAGTACCGACCGTCGAGATCTACATGGACCCGCTTTGCCCCGGCTGCGGTTCGCTGCACCGCCAAATCGACACCGACCTCGATAAATTGGTGGATTCCGGCCAGATCAATCTCGTCTACCATTTCATGAATTTCCTGGACCCGGATTCAACCGACCAGTATTCCACCCGCGCCGCCGGCGCCTTGCTTTACGTCGCCAGCCACGATGCGGATTCCCAGCATCTGCTCGATTTCGTCAGCAACCTTTACAAGAAGGACTACCAGCCCGCCGAAGGCCCGGATTACAAGCCGACCAGCAATGCGCAGATTCAGGCGCAGGCCGTGTCCGCCGGCATTTCCCGCGACGTGATGAACAAGGCGTTCGACGGCACGTACAACAAGTGGCTCAAGGCGTCATACGATTACACGGTCCGGCGCAAGGACCTGCTCAACAGCTCCGGGCAGATGAGTACCCCGGCCGTCACCATCAACGGCAAGCTCATGGACATGTCCGAGATCTCGCAGCTGGGCATCACCCAGCAGCAGGCTCTGCTGAAGTCGCTTGGCATCAAAGAGGCACAAGTCGGCAAGGAAGGCGTCAAGCCGAAAATCGGCACCGGGGCGCCTGAATCCTTGAGCTGACAAGATTCTCACCATCCCGCTTCACAAAGCCGGCGGTAGATTCACGCTTTTGCGTGCAGTCTGCCGCCGGTTTTGTCGGTTATCGGCACGATTCATCGCTGCGATTGACAACTTTATGATTACTCCGTTTCAGCGTTAACAGGTTTTACTACTTTATTACTGACAGACTTGTTGTTTTATTGCCTTGCCACTTTGTTGCTTCATTGCTTTATTACTAACAGACTTATTGCTTCACTGTTTCACTGCTTCACTGTTTCACGGCTTCATCGCTTCATCGCAGAAGGCCCATCGTCCCGGCCTCACCGCTTGACTGACAACTTTGCGGCAACCGTATCTCTCTATATCCGCATCCCGGTGCGAAACCATTTAACGTGTTTGCTGTATCCGTATCCCGGCGCGAAACCACTTGGCTTGTTTACTGTATCCGTCAGCCGACATCAGCCATCCTGTATAGCTCCGCAGCAAACGAGCAGGAGCGGAAACCCGAATCAACGCGGCGCATAGAACCTACAGCTCGCCGTCAGCAAGACTACAAAACTACAAAACTACAAAACCGCAATAAAACAGGCAAGATTACAAAGCCAGCACTACCGCCACTACCGCCGAAGCCGCCCCCACCGGCAAAACCGCAGCAAGTTCACGCAGAAGGCTCGGTCTTGGGGAACGCTGGACTGCCGTTGCTGCCGATGGCCGGCTGCCTGCCGGGCATACCGATGTCTTCATTGGCAAGGCCGATGGACTGCAGAATGGCCACCTTATAGGTGAGGCCGATGTCGGAAATTCCCGAAATATCAAGCATCTTGCCGTTGATGACCACCACGGGCGTGGTGAGCTTGCCCTTGAACTGGCCGGTGATGTCCTTGAGCTCAGGCCGACGCAATGTGTATTGCGCAGCTGCGGAAAGCCACGGCTCGTATTCGTTGCCGAAAGCCTTGGCGGCAATATCCGCCGGAACACCGGACGCCACGGCCTGCTGCTGCAGCTGTTCGTTGCTCACGGGCTTGTAATTGGCCGCCTCTTCGGGCTGGAAGGCATCGGCGTGGATATTGGTGAGGAAGTCAAGCAGATGGTCGGGGTCGGGGTCGTTGGACGAAATATAGGCCACGCCGTTATCGGCACGCGATGAATAATGATCGGTTGACATGTTGTCCAGGAACGTCACCGGGTGAACTTCAAGATTGATCTGACCGGCATCGAGCAACGCACGGAACGTCGCATCCATCTGCTGATGGAGGACGGCGCATCCCGGGCACATCGGATCGGTGTAGATTTCGAGCGTCGGGGCGTTGGCGGCCTTTTTACCGTATCCCTCGTGCGAAAAGAGTATGCCACCTTTGTCGTTGGTATATCTCGGCTTCAGTTTTACGCTCTGCAACGCGGAGTAAGCCTGATCCTCGGTAATATTTTGTGCGGCATTGCGCTTGGCAATGGAACGGTAACTGACAAGTCCGATAACGGCCACGAAAATGACGACAATGACAAAAGCAATGAATCCGACGACACGACGCTGCTTACGTTCTTTGATTTCCTGCGCCCGACGGGCCTGAATCAGCAAATCTCCAGCGTCGGCGGCACCATACCAAGAGGTATTAGCTGTCGACCGTGCGTAGCTATTGCGTGTATGCCGAGCCATGCCCTGTCCTCTATACTCTTTGCGCTAGCAACGTTGTCCACTTTGCCGGACCCTTGCGGGATACCGGCCGATCATGTCCTAACATTCCTACCCCCCAACAAGCTATGTGGCATTTACGAAAATGCAATACCAAATACGATGTGCAAGAAGCAGCATTCTTACAATATAACACGAGTCAAAACCCGCCGAATCATGTCTCGTCTAGCGAAGTCGTTTTGCGCAAAACGCAACTCCATTTTATATGACGTAGAATGATAAAAGAGGCCAGAAATCCATTTATATCAGTAATTATCACTTTTTAACACCCATAGAAAACCGGAACTAAAAATAAACGTGGAACGTTTTATGTCAAGCCTGAATGTAGTCATACTTCGTTTTAAGTAACACTTATCACAAACGTTTGAATTACGTTTGGAATGATGAAATTTTTTAGTTCAAATTTCCGCGTACTACGAAAGCCAAACGAACGCCTCAAGGTAATCGAGCCTTGCTGTTACAGTAATGGTCTGTCTGGTTTTGTCGGATACGATCGAAGCCAACGCCTCCTTAGCTCAGATGGCCAGAGCGGCCGCCTTGTAAGCGGCAGGTCGTCGGTTCGATCCCGACAGGAGGCTCACCGGTGCGATGTTGCGGTGAGAGACAAGGGTTGTTTGTGTTGTAGATGTGTGCAGTTGAGTTGTGTGTTGTAGTTGTTCGCGGTTGAGGCAAGCGGTGCGCTTCAATTAAAGCAGTAACGGATTTTGTTGTAAGCCCACGAGAGTGGGTTGTGTGCGTTGTGGCGGTTCGTAAACCTCACGTCACAGCGATCCCGGCGTGAAGGAGGCGCCGACGGTATTACTCGTGCTCGAGTAAGTAAGCGTTGTTCCTCTTCCATACGGGGGCAACGTCCAAGGGCGAAACTTCCCCCAATTTGCTTCGCCCTTTAGGGGCGGGAATATCCCCTTCTCTCCCGCCCCTTTTCCCTTTTTAAAAGTGCCTAGCACTTTGGGATTCCAGTGGGAAAAGCACCATTTCAACGCCGATTTGGTGCTTTTCCCACTGCCCCACAACCCAACCGAGGAGAAAAGCACCTTTTCGAGGCCGTTTTAGTGCTTTTCCCACTGATTCACAACCCAACCGAGGAGAAAAGCACCATTCCACGGCCGTTTTAGTGCTTTTCCCACTGATTGACAGGCTTCCCGTGGAAAAAGCACCATTTCGAGGCCGTTTTAGTGCTTTTCCCACTGCTTCATAACCCACGTGAGGAGAAAAGCACCTTTTCGGACAGCGCCATTGAGTACGCCGTCTGTAGCCATGCTTTCTTTGCAAAACCTTGACCTCATAACCCGGATAGGCATGCAACCCCCAGCGTGAAACCGATAGACTGTAGAATGGATAGGACTATGGATATGCGCGGCATATCCGGCAATTTCTTCAGGGGGTTTGGATGGCACGTCGATGGACTCCGCGGCGCTTCGTCACGTTGCGCAGGATTCGCGTGGCGGTTTGCGTGGGCGTGGTGCTGCTGGCCAGCATCATTTTCTTCGCCATCACCGCGCGCAAAACCGTGGCCCTGACGGTCAATGGCGAAACCAAAAACGTCACTACTTATTCGGCGAGCGTTCCCAGATTCCTTGAATCGCAGGGCGTCAAGACAAAAACCCACGATTTCATCGATTCCACCAACGAGCAGGCGGGGCTTACCAATAACGATGTGGTCACCGTGCGCAGCGCCTACCAAACCACCATCAATATCGAGGGCCAGGAAGTGCCCTTCTGGACCTACGCGACGAGTGCCGACCAGCTGCTCGGCTTCTTCAAGGCCAATGATCAGAACGCCGCAAAGGTGTCGGTCAACGTCGGCAACGTCTATAACCAGCTCACCGGCGGGTTCGTCATCAACAAGGCCGGCCCGGTGACGGTGATCGCCGACGGCAAGACCTCAGTGGCACCCAACGGCAAGCTTACGGCCGCCTCGATTCTCGATTCCAAAAACATCACCATCGGCAAAGACGACCGGGTGAGCGTCAGCGAGGAAAATGGGCAGACCATTCTGCGCGTCCAGCGCGTCACCCATGGCGAGGAGACGAAGGACGTCAGCCTGCCGTTCTCCACGCGCACCGTGGTCGACCCGAACCTCCAGCCCGGCCAGACCGAGATTCGCCAGGCCGGCCAAAACGGCAACAAACAGCAGGTCTACGACGTCACCTACGTCGACGGACAGGCCGAAAGCTCGACGCTCAAATCCGAAGCCGTCACGCAAGTGCCGGTCGACCAGATTGTGGCCGTGGGCCCGGCAGCGCCTGCTCCGGCGCCTTCAACCGGCGGCGATAGCAGCAGCAATGGAAGTAGCACTGGAACCGGAACCGACTCTGATAGCGGATCAAACAGCAGTAGTGACGCGAACAAGGGCAATGACAATTCGAGCAATTCGAGCCCGTCCGCGCCTTCACCTTCTGCTCCGTCACAACAGCCAAATCAGCCCAGCCAACCGAGTACACCTTCCGCGCCGGCTCAACAGCCGCAGCAACCTCAACAGCCACAGCAGCCGAGCAAGCCCTCACAGCCGGCACCGGCACCAAGTCCTGCGCCGGCTCCGGCACCCGCACCTTCGACACCCAACCAAGGCGGCTTGTGGCATGCTTCCGGAACGGTGGCACAGACCTACGCCTGCGCAATGGTGATGCAACACAGCGGATGGGGCTGGGGCCAGGGGGATTGCCAGCCGCTCATCAACATGTGGAACAAGGAATCCGGCTGGAGATGGAACGCACAGTATTACAATAATGGTCGCAATGATCCATACAATAACGCCTATGGCATTCCCCAGTCGTATCCCGGTCGCAAAATGGCCGACTTCGGCAGCGACTGGTTGGACAACTCCGCCACCCAGATTGATTGGGGCTTGAGCTATATCCACAACAGGTACGGCAGCCCGACAGCGGCTTGGAACCACTGGCTGCAAACCGGCAGCTACTGATACGCGTGGTGGATGGTAGCGATAGCGGTAGCATTCCGCGATTCCAGGTCCTTAATCTGACTTGTAAGTCTTCGTCTTCCTGAATATGAGAGTGTAAGTTATACCTGACGCTCTCATATTTATCCCGTAAAACGTAAGTTATACCTGACGCTTTTGCCGTTTTCACCATCAACTTTCAGGCGTAACTGAAACTTCCAGCATACAAACCTCGAAATATCAGTTACAACTGACACTCTTACATTTTATTATGAAAGTGTCAGGTATAACTTACACTTTTACAATTTTATGCTAAAGTGTAAGTTACAACTGACACTTTGGAGCATCACTATGAACCATAAAACCGCCGTCCTCCGACCGCAATATCTTGCCGAACTCAAGCCCTTCATCGGCACGGAACAGGTCAAGGTGCTTCAAGGCGTCCGCCGCTGCGGCAAATCCACCATCCTCCGCATGATCTGCGACGAACTGGCAGCCACTGGCGTGCCAAAAAGCAACATTTACTACAAGCGCTTCGACGAATTCGGCCTGCCTATGCGCAAGACCGGGGATGAACTGACCCGGGAACTCTCGAAAGCCTTCGAACGCAGCGACCCCAGCAAGATGATGTACGTCTTCCTCGACGAGATTCAGGAAGTCGACCAATGGGAAAAGGTCGTGCGCGGCCTGCACACACGCGAAAACACCGACGTCTATATCACCGGTTCCAACGCGGCCCTGCTTTCGAGCGATCTCGCGACGCTGCTTGCGGGACGTACCATCACTTTCAACATTTACCCGCTTTCGTTCGCCGAATACCTCGATTTCATCGACCATTTCAAAGAAACCAGCGCCAAAGTGCTTGCCAAAAAATCAACCGATGATCTATTCTTGGAATACCTGCGTTTCGGCGGCATGCCAAGCCTTTTCTCACTCCAATCCTGGAATCCGGAAATCATCGCGCGTGAATTGGACTCGATTTACAACACGGTCATCCTGCGCGACGTGGCCGAACGACTCGATATCCGCGACATCGCTCTGCTCAACCGCCTGGTCTCGTACCTGTTCTCCACATCCGGCAACCTTTTCTCCACACGTAAAATCGTCGGCGCACTGGTGAGCTCCGGCAGGAAGACCTCGGCGGAAACGGTGGAAAACTACATCGCCGCGTTGAGTCAGGCGTTCATCATCAACGGCGTGGCACAAACCGGGCTTCGGGGCAAAAAAGCGCTCACGCCTCTTCGCAAGTTCTATCCGGTCGACACCGGCTTGCGCAACATGGCGAACGACTTTTCAGCCAGCCGAGACCTCGGTTTCCAACTCGAAAACGTGGTATGCAACGAGCTGCTGCGCCGCGGCTGGAAGGTGGAGGTCGGCACAGACGGCAAGGCGGAAGTCGATTTTGTGGCACGAAAATACGCGAAAATAGAATATTTCCAAGTTACGGAAACCATGCTCGGTGCTGACGTTCGCGCCCGTGAGCTCGCGCCGTTGCAAGCTCTGCGCGACTCGTTCCCAAAGACGGTGCTGACGCTGGACCATTTCTCCACCGGGACCACCGAAGACGGCATCAATATCGTCAATATCATCGACTGGCTGACTGCAAAGCAATGAGCCGCGCCACGCCTACGAGTAATTTGGACTGCATGAACGAGCGAGCAACGAGGGACATGATGGGGCAATCTGGAACGGTTCCGTCCGGCGGCAACAAACGCACAGCAGAAACGAGAAATGAGGCGACGCCGCCTAGTCGGATAGATGACCGGTCGCACACCGGCCACTTATCGGACCACTTATCGGACCGTTTATCGGAAACGCAAGAAACAGAAAATAACGACGCTTCAGCCACTCACACAGACGGTCGGTCACATACCTGCCATTTATCGGGAACGAAAGACGCAGAAAATGGGGACGCTTCGGCCACTCACGCCAACGGACAGTCTCATACCGGCCACCTGCTGGGGGCGGGGGATATTCGGCGGATCGCTAGCGAAGCGGGGATCAGCCCGACCAAGAAATTCGGGCAGAACTTTGTGATTGACCCCGGGACCGTACGGCGAATCGTGCGCGAAGCCGGGGTTTCCGCCGATACCAAAGTGCTCGAAGTCGGGCCCGGCCTGGGCTCGCTTACGTTGGCATTGCTGGAAAGCGGCGCATCCGTCACGGCGGTGGAAATCGACCCTGCGCTGGCGAAACGTCTGCCGGAAACCGTCGCCGAATTCATGCCGGAAGCGACCGACCGACTTACCATCGTCACCGCCGACGCGATGAGCCTGAGTCCCGAGACGCTACCAGATTTTGCGCCGAACAATGTTTGCCAACCTGGCCGTAGGCATTCGGCCATAAATACTGAGACAAATTCGGATTCCAGCAACAACAATGGCAACTCTCTAGCGAACGTTAAGGGAAACGACGCTACCAGCAAAGATGCGTCAGAATCTGAGACTTCAACGACTGGTTACAATATTGGCAGTGCCAAATCATCCGCCAGCTGCCCAGACACTACAAGTGGCAGTATCGGCAACCCCTTTACCCTCGTCTCCAATTTGCCTTATAACGTGGCGACGCCGATATTGCTGACTTTGCTGGAACGCTTCGAAAACCTCGACCATTTCCTCGTCATGGTGCAGAAGGAAGTGGCCGACCGGCTTGCAGCCAAGCCCGGCTCCAAGATCTACGGCACTCCGAGCGTGAAACTGGCATGGTACGGGCAAGCAGAGCGCGTCGGACTCGTTGGTCGCAACGTCTTCTGGCCAGCGCCGAACGTCGATTCCGCGCTGGTTTCGTTCACGCGCTACGACGAAAACGCCAACAGCAAAAATGAGACGACGAGCGACGCCGACACAAAACCCGGCCAGAACGCCGACAAGAAGTCCGCCCTTCAAAATTCGCAATCCACAGATACCACGAATCGGCCCACCTCACCCATTAGAGCACAAGCCAGTCGCGAGAAGGTGTTCCAGCTGATTGACGCTGCTTTCGGCCAGCGCCGCAAGACCTTGCACGCGGCACTGAAAAAGCTGGTACCGGCAGAGGCATACGCAAAAGCCGGCATCGACCCGACCAGACGCGGCGAGACCCTGACCATCGAAGAATTCGCGTCACTGGCGGCCGTCGCGGCCGAAAGCTGACTCTCTTTGTTCGCCCTATTCTCGCAGCTTCTGGCTCATTCGAAAAGTAACTATAATCCAATGAATTTCAATACAATATATTATGAATAGGTTTTGTTAGCCTTGTCGCCGCCGAACGCGAATACCCGTCCTCGCGTCACACTCTCACGGTAGAGTGAAAACGTCGATATTTCGCCAAATCCCCTGCACGTCGGGTAAGTCCACGAACTTGCGGGGAATGGCCCAGACACGGGTTGACAGGAACGAACAATGCAGCAATTTAGCGACGAACGCCAGGCACGCAAGCAGTATGTGCACCACCGTCAGGTGCGCGTGTTTTCAACGATTGCGGCCGTTCTCGTTGTCGCGCTCGTGATTTCGTTCTTCGTCTTCTTCCACACCATCGGCAAAAGCAACGCCGGCGTGCCACAGGCGCAAACCAATTTCGGGGCGCCGCTTGTCTGCGCATCCGACGACCCCGTTAAAAGTCCGGCCGCGTATCAGGCAAACGGCAACGTTGAGGTCAACGTATTGAACGGGACGAAAGCGGTCGGCCTTGCCAAAGCGGTCGGCGACGCGCTGCAAAACCGTCATTTCAACGTCTCCACCGTGGGTGATTTCAGTTCGCGAAAAGTCGAACGGACCACTATTTACTACGGACGCAACAATATTGCGCAGGCTTATACGGTCTACAGCAATTTGACCGACGCGAAAATGGTGATGGATCAGCGGCAGGACGCGGTGGTGAGCGTGGTCATCGGCTCGACGTTCACCGATCTGGCCGCAAAGGAATCGGTGCCCGCCTCCGGCACCGCAATCAAAAACATCGAGGGCTGCATCCCGCCGAGCAAAGTCGACGTCAACAAGCTTCCCCGGGATTTCCGCCAGCCCAAGCAGTAATTACTCGCAATTAGCGATTTAGAAATATTAGCTTTTAAAATCGGCGGCAGATTACTCCGCCGCCGAAACCCGCCTCGCTACCTGCAAAGGTAGTTCGGTACCGGCGCTACTCTAGCTTCCAGACCACCAACAACAGGCAACCTGCAAGAATCGCAGCCTCCCAGAGGGGATCAACCCTGGACACCATCGCGAGCAACACCACCGCCGCGAGCCGGCAGAGCCCGGAGTCCCCGGGCTTTCTATTTCTAGACGCCATTTCAGGCCTCCAAACTTATGTGGATTCAGCCGGCCTTATGGTCCCGGCCGGTCGCCCGCACGTTTCCGGTTCTCCGTCTCACGGGATTACCGTGCCACGTGCGTGCGGCATATCCAACGTGACACATTGAGAGACGAATTGCAAATTAAAACAGCAAAATCAAGGAAAAATCAAGAAACCTTGAGAAAATTTGAGAACCAAACACCGTTGTGATATGTTCGAAACGTCGGTTGGAGTCGTCTCACCTCGGGGCATCAGCCCGGGTCTTCAAAGCTTCGCTCCGTTGGACTTCACCGATAGGGCGTTGTCTATTATCGTCCTTACTTATGTAGATGATTTGTGCGGGTCGCTGGCTTCGGCTGGCGGCCCGCACGAGTTTTTTGATTGCGCCTATAACCCACGCTTACTCGGCGATTAAGCCACCTTCTGGCCTATAACCCAACTTTCGCAGTCCAACGCTTCAACTCAGCGACAGCGGTATCGTGGCCGGCGGGATTTGCGACCGATCAAAGCCTTCTCTATTCTGGGTTATCATCGAATAAAGGAATACCAATAGGCATGGAGCCGCTTTCGGAAAGGTTGAATCATGGCTGATCGACTTGACATTTCGAAGCTGTGCGAGACCAACCAGATAGAGGCCAAACTCGCCAAACACGGCCTTCCACATAGCATTTGGGAGACCTATTCCTCCTTCGCGAACAGCGAGGGCGGAAAAATCCTGTTGGGCGTCGCCGAAGACAAAGCAACGCGCAAACTGTCCATCTCCGGCGTGGACAACGCCGAAAAACTCATCAGAGATTTCTGGAGCACTCTCAACGACCGTGAAAAGGTCAGCATCAATATCCTCACAGACGAGGACATAAGCGTCCAGTCCGAAAACGGCAAAGACATTGTCGTCATCAACGTCCCCGCAGCCAGACGGGAAAACAAGCCCGTCTATCTCGGGCCCAACCCGCTCACCGGCGCATACCGCCGGAACGCGGACGGCGACTACCATTGCACGGCCGATGAAAGCCGTGCGATGCTACGCGACAGCAGCCTTGCCCCTCTCGACCGCAAAATCGTAGAAGAGGTGAGTCTCGACGCCATCAGCAAGGACACGCTCGACACCTACCGCAAGAACCTTGCGTTCCGGCGTCCCGACCACCCGTGGAACAGCCTGCCAGACAAGGATTTCCTCCTGAAACTCAACGCCGTGGATTTCGCGAAGGATTCCACGCTTTATCCGACCCGCGCCGGCCTGCTGATGTTCTGCGACAATCAGGCAATCACGCGGGAATTCCCCGACTATTTCCTCGATTATCACGAAAAACTCGGGCAGAACCGCTGGGACGACCGCATCATTTCAACCGAAGGCACATGGAGCGGCAATCTTTACGACTTCTGGCTAAAAGTCACCACGAAACTCATCGCCGCCATTCCGCACCCCTTCCGGCTCGCCCCGAACATGCAGCGGATCGACGAAGGCCCGATGGACAAGGCCGTACGCGAGGCGCTGACCAACACCCTCGTCCACGCGGATTACTACGGCCGACGCGGAACCGTTGTCATTCGCGAGCTCGACTGCCTCGAATTCACCAACCCCGGCGGGCTCAGGCTCACCAAAGATGAAGTATTACAAGGCGGCATCTCGGATTCACGCAACCCCACGCTGCTTGCGATGTTCAACCTCGTCGGCGGCGGGGAACGCATGGGCAGCGGGTTCGATGTGATGCGCCAGGGCGCTGCAGACATCGGCGCCGAAGACGCCACCCTCACCACCACCCAGTCGTTCCCGAACCGCACGACGCTGACCGTGCCGATAAAGAACGTTAAGAAGCGAGCGACAGATGTATCGGAAGCGGAAAATCAACAATCCGAACAAGCGAACTCGGGGCTTTCCAATAATGAACGCCGCATAGTTGACCTCTTGACAGAATCCCCCCAACCAATGAAGACAAGCGAAGTAGCGCAACAGCTCGGCTTAAGCATTTCTTGGACAAGCCAACAGTTGAGATCCCTTGAGGCGAGAGGGATGGTTAGCCGTGATGGGGTTACAAGAGGTGCACACTATACAGTCCACAAATAACTAAACAAACCGAAAACGCGAGGCCCGCCATAGTATTTTGGCGGGCCTCGCGTTATCTCGCGTTATCTCGCGTTATCTCGCGTTATCTCGCGTTATCTCGCGTTATCTCGCGTTATCTCGCGTTATCTCGCGTTATCTCGCGTTATCTCGCGTTATCTCGCGTTATCTCGCGGTAACTCGCGGTAACTCGCGGTAACTCGCGGTAACTCGCGGTAACTCGCGTTATCTCGCCCACATTTTCGCGTACATTTTCGCGTACATTCGCGTACGTTTTCGCGTATTCGCGTACATTCGCGTACACAATCTCGTACTATCTCGTACTATTTCGCGGTAACTCGCGGTAACTCGTACTATTTCGGAGTATCTCGTACAATCTCGCGTACATTCGCGTACGTTTTCGCGCATTCGCGTACATTGCCGATATCAAACGTGCTGTCGACAGTCACAGTCGAATTAGCTGACCAAGCCCTCATCAGTGGCCCAACGCTTGAGCTCGGCGACCGCCGTGTCGTGGTCGGCGGGGCCGTGATCGAGGCGGTAGTCGAGCATGTGCTTGTAGGCGCGGCCGACCTCCGGGCCGGGCTTGATACCGAGGATTTCGATGATCTCGTTACCGTTGACGTCCGGGCGAATCGCGTCGAAGTCCTCTTTCTTCTTCAGGTCGCGAACACGGGCCTCCAGCTCGTCCATCGCATCGGAGAACATCAGCGCCTTGCGCTTGTTCTGCGTGGTGGCGTCGGCGCGGGTCAGGCGGTTCAGACGCTCGTAAAGATGCCCGGAATCCTTGACATACCGGCGAACGGCAGAGTCCGTCCACGGCTCGTCGACGTAGCCGTGGAAGCGCAGATGCAGGTTCACCAGCTCACTGACGTCGGAGACGATATGGTGGTCGAAACGCAACGCTTTCAGGCGTTTGCGCACCAGCTTCGCCCCTACCACGTCGTGATGATGGAAGCTCACCTTGCCGTGCGGTTCGAAGCGGCGGGTGGCGGGCTTGCCGATGTCGTGCAGCAATGCGGCAAGGCGCAAGGTCAAATCAGGTGCCGGCACAGGCCCGTCGGGCCCGGTTTCCAGTGCGATCGCACGGTCGAGCACCATCAGCGTGTGCTCGAAAACGTCCTTGTGACGATGATGCTCGTCGATCTCCAGCTTCAGCGCCGGAATCTCAGGCAATACGATATCAGCCAAGCCGGAATCGACCAACGCCTCGATGCCCTCGTGCGGGCGCCCGGAAAGCAGCAGCTTGGTGATTTCGTCACGCACGCGCTCGGCGGAGACGATGGAGATGCGGTCGACCATGTCGGTGATAGCCTCGGCGGTGTCCGGCTCGATGCGGAAGCCGAGCTGGGCAACGAAACGCACCGCACGCATCATGCGCAGCGGGTCATCCTCGAAGGATTGCCGCGGGTCGACCGGCGTGCGTAATACGCCCTTAGCCAAATCGCTGGCCCCGCCGAACGGGTCCACAAACTCAAGGTCGGGGACGCGCAGAGCCATCGCGTTGACAGTGAAATCGCGCCGCGAAAGGTCACCTTCCAGCGAATCCCCATAGCTTACTTCCGGCTTGCGGGAATCGGGGTCGTATTTATCAGAACGGTACGTAGTGACTTCGACCTTGACTTCGGTGCCGTCCTTGCGACGCCGCATCGCACCCAACGTGCCGAATTTGCGGCCCATATCCCAGAAGCCATCGTGTCCGAAACGCTTCAGGATCGGCTCGAACTGCTCGGGTCGTGCGGAGGAGCAGAAGTCAAGGTCGTGGCTTTTGCGGTGCAACAGCAGGTCGCGCACGGGCCCGCCCACCAGCGAAAGCTCGTATCCTTGATCTGCGAACATGTGCCCCAGCTCAATGGCCTCAGGCCACACCTCAAACTCCACGATTTGCCTCCAACGTTCGAATTTCACGCGCCTTCCAGCATACCGTCACCGTTGCCCCCGCAAGTTCCCCGCGCCCGACCGGCCGTCGCCATACCCGATAGCCGCGAATGACACACCAAGGCAACCGGTTGAACCGATAATATTTCGTATTACTTCCTTGGAATTACGTAGCATTACGTAAGTTGACCAATTACCGGCCATAAAACGCCGAATCCACCGCATTTATTATCCCACAAACAAGGTAATATAAAAGGCGCATATTGATTATCTAATTTACTGGAAAGAAGTATGCCGGCCGACGAACGGCGAGGGCAAAAGTGCTCGCGATGACGCATGAAACGGGCACGAGACCAAAGAAGGAAGAAGGGAGCAAAACGATGCGCAATGCATTCAAGGCGATAGGGGCGGCCCTCGTTTGCGCTCTTTCCTTCAGCCCCGCGCTGACCCAGACGGCTATGGCCAACACCCTGCCCGCCGCCTTGACGCAGCCGAGTTCCGAGCAACAGAAAGCCAACCCAGCACCGTCAACGCCCAATGCAGAAAGCACCGACGCCGCGGATCCGGCTCAGACTTCTGCGGACGATCCTTCGAAAACCCCTGGCCAGAATCCGCCAAGCCAAACTGCAGCCGACCAAACCTCACCAAGCGAAGCTAAACCAAACGCAACCTCATCCAGTCAATCTCCATCCATCGCATCCAAACCAAGCAGCACTGAGTCAAATCATCTGGAAAGCGGCACCGTTCCATCGAAAACTAAACCGAACCAAAATGGGGAAGCTGCAGATGCTGCGTCATCTGCACAACGCAAGAATGCAGACGAATCAGCTAGCGACAGCCAAACACAAGACAAACAAAACGACACCGCTGTAACAACGAGCCCAGAAGAAAACCCCAAACAGCAAGCAACTGTGGGGCCACAGAGTAGCTGTGCTCCCGTTCCAAGTCAGCGATGGGGAGACAGCGACGTTACGTGGTCAATCGACGCCAGCTGCACCCTCCACATCTCCGGAGGCACGTCGCCGGACATCCGGCCAGAGGATGGTACAACACACATCCCATGGATCAAAGATGACTCCAATTCAACCTATGTCTCGTACAGAACCCAAATAACCGCCGTCAGCATCGAAGGCAACCTGACCGTTACTGCCACAAAAGAAGCACAATATCTGGGCACGTACCCTAACGACTACTGCACGGGCCTTTTTTCAGTGAACAAACTAAGCCAGTTTTCGATTACCACAGGTGCGGCCCTTACCCTGAAAGACTCAGCCGCAGCTTACATGTTCTCCAAATGCGGCAGTCTCACCGGCCTCAACCTCACCAACTTCAACACCAGCAAAGTCACCAACATGAGCTACATGTTCTACTACTGCAGCAGTCTCACCGGCCTCAACCTCAGCAACTTCGACACCAGCAACGTCACCGACATGAGCGGCATGTTCGCCGTCTGCCTTTCCCTCAGCAGCCTCAACCTCAGCAACTTCGACACCAGCAACGTCACCAACATGAGCGACATGTTCGGCAACTACGCCCTCAGCAGCCTCAACCTCAGCAACTTCGATACCAGCAACGTCACCGACATGAGCGGCATGTTCGAAAACTGCAGCAACCTCACCAGCCTCAACCTCACCAACTTCAACACCACCAAGGTCGCCGACATGCACGGCATGTTCAACGGCTGCAGCAACCTCACCAGCCTCAACCTCACCAACTTCAACACCACCAACACCACCGACATGAGCCGCATGTTCAGCTTCTGCAGCAACCTCACCAGCCTCAACCTCAGCAACTTCAACACCAGCAACGTCACCAACATGAACAGCATGTTCTACGGCTGCACCGGACTCACCAACCTCAACCTCACCAACTTCAACACCACCAACACCACCAACATGAGCAACATGTTCAGAGGCTGCGACAGACTCGCCACCCTTGTTCTGGGGTTGAAAACGAAAATAGACTCTGATACTCGTCTTCGCGACGCTAATTGGACACGCATGTATGGGAGCCCGAACCCGGCAAAAACCGGCATCACAACCGATCAGCTTTACACGGAGACACAGCAAGGGCATGCACAAGGCACCTACGTGGTCAACGGCGGGCTGAGTTCTGCATCCTACACGCTTAGATTCAACCTCAACGGGGGAAGCGGTACCACGCCTCAAGTCCTGTCCGGCACCACGGGAAGCACGGTCACCCTCCCCCAATTCACCGGAATCAGCAGAAACGGCTACGCGGCAACGTCATGGAACACCCAACCCGACGGCAACGGATCCGACTACCAGGCCGGCAGCACCTTCTACCCGGCCGCAGGCTATACCACACTCTACGTGAAATGGGTGCACAGCTGCACGCCCGTCGGAAGCACGCCGTGGGGCGACAGCGACGTCCGCTGGTCGATCGACGCCGGCTGCACCCTCCACATCTCCGGTGGCACCTCGCCCGACATCAGGCGACATGACGAGGTAACCAACACCGACATCACCGACATCCCCTGGGTAACCAACGACACCTACCGAAGCGAAATCGCCAAAGTCATCATCGAAGGCAACCTAACCGTCAAAGCAACAAAAGAAGCAAAACCTCAGGGTTCAGCCCCTAACGACTACTACACCGGCCTTTTCGCCTCAATGAGCAATCTGGGACAGTTCTCGCTCGCCCCCAGCGCAACTCTTTCTCTGCAAGACCAAGCCGCAGCTTACATGTTCTACTTCTGCCGCAGCCTCACCAATCTCGACCTCAGCAACCTCAACACCACCAACGTCACCAACATGAGCAGCATGTTCTACAACTGCAACAGACTCACCAGCCTCAACCTCAGCAACCTCAACACCACCAACGTCACCAACATGAGCAGCATGTTCTCCAGCTGCACCAGTCTCACCAGCCTCAACCTCTCCAAGTTCGACACCAGCAACGTCACCAACATGAGCAACATGTTCTCCATGTGCAGCAGCCTCACCAGCCTCGACCTCTCCAAGTTCGATACCAGCAAAGTCACCGACATGAGCAGTATGTTCTACAACATGAGAACACTGACTACCCTCGATCTCACAGGCTGGGACACCAGCAAAGTCACCGACATGAGCTATATGTTTGCCGGCATACCTCTTGCTACGCTCGATCTGTCCGAGTGGGACACCGGCAGCGTCAGCACTATGAACAGCATGTTCTACAACATGAGAATGCTGACTAAGCTCAATCTCACAGGCTGGGACACCAGCAAAGTCACCGACATGAGCTGTATGTTCAAAAACTTGCAGACGCTCTCCGTCCTTGACCTATCTGGATTCGACACCAGCAGCGTCATCGCTATGAATGACATGTTTTACAGCTCACCAAACCTCTCCACTCTTGATTTATCAAGCTGGGACACCAGCAACGTTCAAAACATGCAAAATATGTTCAGCTATGTAAGCAACCTTAAAACGCTTGACTTATCTGGCTGGGACACCGGCAACGTCACCAACATGGATCAAATGTTCTACACGACGAACAACTTGAAACGCATTAGCATCGGAGCAAAAACAAAATTAAGTAATGCAACAAACAATAATGTTTCTTTGTACAACGCGACATGGTACAGGCTTTCTGGAAACGGCAACCAAGCAACAGCCCCCTCTTATACTTCTCCTAATCTTATCGCGGCTTCGCAAAACCCAGGAGGCGCGGCAGGTACATATGTCACGACGTTAAGCATGCCATTCACTGTGCTATTTGATGCCAATGGAGGCAGCGGAACCATTCCAAATATAACCGGGACTACGGGAACCGGAATAGGCAATAGCATAATCATTCCCACCGGCAATGCACTCGTTGCAAAACCCGGTTGCACATTCCTTTCGTGGAATACCAGAAGGGACGGCAACGGTATTACATATCACATGGGGGACAGGATGTATCCCGCGGATGGCACGACTGTTCTCTATGCACGCTGGTCAAATGATGGCGTCCCACCATTTATTGCAATGAGTAAAAATACATTCCGTACTGATGAGGCTATTTCTGGAACTGTTTACGAACATGAGGGCGGCCCTGCCGAAGCATACGACATCATCACCATCACTTGGCCCAATGGCATGACCAGCAAAGTGACGAGCGACGCAGACGGCACATGGTCATTCAGGAAATCGGCAAGCTCCACGCACGGCACGGGAAGCGCGTCCATTACTGCCAAGGATCTGGACGGCAATGTCAGCACAGCCGTAAGCATCACTATCAAAGACCCGGCGACTCCCGACACAGTCTCCAGCGTTCCGTTTACAGGCGGGCATGGGCAGAACTTCCCGATTGTGCTCATCATCTTCGGCATCATCGGGGCGTGCGCCACCTCCGTCTTCCTCAACCGCAATAGGTACAGGAACCGTTCCTGAGCTAAGTGATGTCAGCCCGATTCCGGCCGGTTTTGTGCCGTTTGTTATGCCGTTACCCTACCTGCAGTTCTTTTGCACTTAGATCTGCTGGGTTCCATAAGTATGGCAATTCATACTCAAGTTTTCTCTACGTCTTGCCTTGATTCCTACCTGAGACCTATAGTTGAAACGGATTGCAATGAAAGGCGGTGGCTCATGGCTCAAGGCAGCAAAATCTATACCAAACCATGGGTCGTCGACTTTATTTTGGATTTGGTTGGCTATGACGACAAACATGACATCCTATCCAAATGTATTGTGGAACCCTCCTGCGGAGAAGGCTCATTTACTTCACAGATCATCGATCGACTATGTAATGCGACGG
Organism: Bifidobacterium sp. ESL0728; assembly: GCF_029392015.1. NCBI lineage: Bacteria > Bacillati > Actinomycetota > Actinomycetes > Bifidobacteriales > Bifidobacteriaceae > Bifidobacterium > Bifidobacterium sp. ESL0728. The sequence continues at coordinate 94,782 of NZ_CP113925.1, read as the reverse complement.
AACAACAAAAAGGTTCCCTCTCTTGGCAGCAGCTTTCGCGTTGCCTCAGAGCCTATGATCTCGACCCGGTTGCCCTCAAAAAAGCCCAAGAAGGAGCGGCAAAGATTCTGGCCGAGCACGGCTGCCCAGCTTCCGTCGCAACCAACCTTATAAATTCTTGGTTCATCTGCGCGGATTTCCTGCTGACCGACGCTCCAGCATGCGACTGGGTGGTAGGCAACCCTCCCTATATCAGATCCGTATCAATCAACCGCCAAAAGCGCGAAGCCTACGTAAAGGCATTGCCCTGTATGAGCGCCGGATGCGACCTCTATATCGGCTTCTTCGACAAGGGGCTTTCATTACTCAACGACGGCGGCACATTGGGCTTCATCTGCTCGGATCATTGGATGCAAAACGCCTACGGACGCAAGCTGCGCGCCGAACTCAACCGAGACAATGACCTGTTTGGCTCCGCTTTCAACCTGACCCGCCATATTCGGATGTACGGTGTCGACGCCTTTGCCTCCGAAGTCGACGCCTACCCTGCCATTACAACCATCACCAAGCAGCGCCGAAACGATTCCTTTGCATATGTCTCTTGCGAGAGCGATTTCTCATATGCGGACATCCCTTCTTTGCACGCTTGGCTCGAACACCCTTCAGCCGATAAACCGGCTCCACATTGCTCGGGTGCTGTGTTGGAAAAACCGTCGGGCGATAGGGTTTTCTCTTTGGGGAATGCCGAAGATGTCGCTTTCGTGCATGAAGCCGTCGACCGGTATCCGCAACTGGTCGAAGCTGCTGGCATCGGCATCGGGATTGCAACCGGCTGCGACGACATCTTCCTGACCGAAAACCCAAATATCGTTGAGCCGTCACGCCTTTTGCCACTGTTTTATATGCGAGACTACCGGCGCGGCCAAAGCGACAGACAACGTTGGCTCATCAATCCATGGAGTAAAAACGGCGACCTCGTTACGTTGAGCAAATACCCGAGACTGAAAGCGTATTACGAAGCGCACCGCACTCGTCTCGAACGCAGGCACATAGCACGAAAGAATGAGGCTGAATGGTATCGCACCATCGACAAACCGAAATTCGATTTGCTCTCTCGCCCACTGCTTCTGCTGCCTGATCTCGCAGCCCACCCGGATCCCATTCTTTCCGAAGGCAAATATCCTCACCACAATTGCTATTGGATAGACTCGGATATCTGGGATTTGGAAGTGTTGGGCGGCTTGCTGATGAGCCGGCAAACACAGATGTTCATTGACACGTTGGGCGTGAAAATGAGGGGAAATACGCTGCGTTTCCAAGCCCAATATCTGAAGCTGCTTCACATACCGGAATATGACGACCTCTCGCCAGAAATACGGAACGGCCTACGTCTCGCTTTCCGCGAGCGCAACCGCGACAAGGCTTCTACTTACACCCAAGCCGCATACAAGGCAACAAGAAACGAGAAACATCATGCGTGACGACGTAAAGGCTGCGGTCCTCGGAGTCTATACCGCCATCGACGAAGCGAAAGAACAACAGGAAACACACGGGCAAGCCGACCAAGGCAATCGCGAAGGTATCACTTCTGGAAAGCATCTCGATAAGCTCGCTGAGTTGATTGCAGATGATCTCGTCAAAAAGGGCTTTGATAAAGACGGGATACATATAAAACGCGGGGAACTGTCCATACCCGGTTGGTTCCGCCCCACAAAAGCCTGGGATATTGTTGCTTTCCACGAGAATGAACTCGTTGCAGCCGTTGAATTGAAAACCATCAACAGCTCCTTTGGCAACAACGCGAATAACCGCGTGGAAGAATCGCTCGGTTCAGCTGTGGACGCTCAAACCGCCAGCTCCGAAAATCTTTTAGGCAACAGCGCAGTTCCGCCTGCTTTGGGCTACGTCATGCTTGTCCGCGATTGCGAGGATAGCCGAAAAATTACAAAGCCCAAAAGCAAGTTTTATTCCATTGATCAAGTTTTTAATAATAAGTCTTATCTCGATCGATTCCAGATTCTTTGCACCAGACTTCGCCAAAAGAACATGTACAATGCGGTATGGCTGGCATTTGTGAACCCTGAAAAGGGAACGGTAGAAGAGCCTTCGAAGGATTTGACCTATGAAAAATTTATCGCGACTTTGAAGGCTTCCAACGATATTCGCTGTGCGTAATGGCGAAATTGCAGATGCAAGAATTTTAGCGTTCCTAGGCTATCCCGTAACTTGTTCACGAATCAGATAAGCCGGACCAAAAGTATTAACGAGTGAAAATGCCAATTCAAAGCGCTAGGTCTCCTGAACCCGATTCCGGCCGGTTTTGTGCCGTTTGCTATCCCGTTACCCTACCTGCACATCCTTCTGAGTAAGCTGGAGGTATGATTACGCCCGCAGACCTGGCCCGCATGATGGCCAACGCCTCGGGCGACCATGCCCAAAACGAGGACAGGCAAGACAAACTCCTTTATACTTCCGAGTCCGAAGGGCATATCGTCCGCTTCATCGAGCCGGACGGGGCACCGACACCGAAGATGATGCCGCACCATCGCGCCACCCACGGGCCGATGAAATTCGCGACGCTCGACGCCCAGGAACTGCCCGTGGCACGCGAATATTCAGCCGGCGGCTTGATTTTCGATACCCATAACCGTGTCGCGCTGATCGCACGCCATTCCCGCAGCGGACACCTCGAATGGTGCCTGCCGAAAGGTCATATCGAAAAAGGGGAGACGCCGGAAGAGACCGCCGTACGCGAGGTACACGAGGAAACCGGGATTTTGGGCGAAGTCATCGATTCCATCGCCACCATCGACTATTGGTTCACCGGCCAGTCCGAGCGCGTCCACAAGCTGGTCCATCACTTTGCATTACGTCAAATCGGCGGCAGCCTGACCGTGGAAGGCGACCCCGACCATGAAGCGGAAGACGCAATCTGGGTGGATTTCGATGACCTTGACCGCGTGCTGAGCTATCCTAACGAACGTAAAATCGCGTGGCTTTACGCCAAGAAACTGAACAGGCAGGCAGAAGGTTGAAACGCTCGCACACCTGCGTCGCACGCGCCGATGCGCAACACAGGCAATCGCTGATCCGCAATCGGATTTCGGCGATTGTTTCGTCCGCCATAGCCTTGCTTTGCGCGTCCGCCCTCGTTTTCTCGCCGAATACCGCATTCGCCGCAGACCCGGCAGAAACGACCCCACCTTCCGGCAGCACTTCGGAACCCGGCGATACCGGCACGTCGCAAACCCCCGCCTCGCCTTCCACGCCAAACGACGATACCAATACGGAACCGGCAAAACCAGCCGTTCCAAGCCAACCGGCTCCATCGCAGCCAAACGGAACATTAAAAGGGCAAACACCGAACCTGCAGACGACCACGACGCCGCGCTCCTCAAATAATTCATCATCTTCCTCAAGGCGTTCAACGCAAAACAGCACCGGCAACAGTTCCCAAGACAACTCGGCCCCCAGCGTGCAGGACACCGACGGCGCGGAAAAAGAAGCCGAAGTCACCGTTGCCGCCTCAACCCCTGTGGTCACCTCGAATTCCGGCTACCACCTGAGCGTGGCCATCAAAAACCTGAGTGACGACGCGCTGCCGGCGGGCACATTGAGCGTGGCCGTCAACGATTATTACACCTTCGCCTCGCGTTCGGACCTGCAGCAGTGGGCGCAGGGAAATTCGCGGATCCAGGTGCCCAACCAAATCGGGCAGGCCAGCGTCCCGACAATCGCAAAAGGCGAGAAAACCAGCGTCACCATCGACGCGAACCCGGACCAGCCGAGCCTGAAAAACATGCTTTCGTGGGGGCCGAAACCGGTGCGTATCGATTATTCGTTCGTTCGGGATACGACGGGCAACGGCAACACTTCCTCAAAATCGGGGAACAACTATTTCAATACCACCCACACCTTCCTGACGCGTTCCACCGACGGCCTCAAAACGGCAGGCACACCGCCGATGGATATCACCATCGCCCTGCCGCTCACGAGCGACGGCTGGCAGATTGACGGCGAAAAACTCGCACAATTCATGACCGCGGGGGAGAACGATACCAGCAAAATCGTCAATACCCACAGGCTTTCGCAGGCCGCCGAGCAGCTGGTCAACAAGCATCCCGGCCTGCAGGTGATCACCGATCCGACGCTGGCGCAAAGCCTTCCCGTACCGCCGAAATCCAGCGGAATCATGCAGTCCGGCGATTTCGATATCACCGCGTATTCCGCCATCAACGACGGCAGCGCTTACGAAAAAGCCGGGATTGCAGCCAAAGACTGGAACGCGGAAACGGGGCTCAAGGAATACCGCGACGCCTTGGGCGACGGCAACGCCAATGCGCCGGCTTACGCCTGGCCGGGGCGCGGGCAGTGGACAATGGCCTCGCTGGAAACGGCCAGAGCACAGGGGTATTCCACCGTCATCGCGCCGGATGCGACGGGCGCTGGCGACAGCAACACCAATTCCACCATCCGCACCGGCAAATACATCGTGCACACTCCGGCCGGCGACGTCACCGTGCTCACCGGGCAGGACGAGCTGAGCCGCCTGGCGCAAGGCAAGGCGACCGACAAAACCGTGGACGGGGAATCAAGCCCCGCCGGCCGGCTCGCGCGCTTCATGGCCCAAAGCGCCTTCTACCAGATGGAAAGCCCCTACGCCACGCGCAACCTGCTGATCTGCTTCGACAACGAAACCGCGAATTCCGAAAGCAACGCGATGGACGCGGATACTTTGATGCAGACTGTGGAGCAGGCGCCGTGGCTCAAGCTGAGCAATATGGGCGATCTCGACCAGGCCAAAGCCTATCTTTCCGCGGAAAAGGCCACCACGCTGGTTCCCGATTCGCCCAACATCCGCGCTTCCACGTTGAAGAATATCCGGCAGACGCTTGCCACGCTCACGGCAAGCAAAAACGACATCGACCGGTTCAAATCATCTATTCTCGATGAATCTTCTTCCGATTCGTCTTCCAATTCACCGTCCGATTCATCCTCCAATTCGTCCTCGTCGGGGAATTCCAGCGATTCAAGTAATTCCGGAGCATCGAAAACGCAAGGCGGGCAAAACGGCTCATCGAGCGCCAAATCGGGGGCGGGAGCCAGTTCCAGTTCCGGCTCGGCCACAGGTTCAGGGTCAGGGTCAGGGTCAAGCTCGAGCGCAGGAAGCGCCTCGGCTTCAGGCCAGTCCGGAAACTCCTCCAAAACCAGCGGTTCCGACAAATCAAGTAATACAAATAATTCCGGAAACACTTCTTCCTCCTCGTCTTCGAATACCAACGGCGGCAACGGAAACAACGGCAACAACCCACTCACCGGCAACTCCAACGATGCCAACGGCGGCAAAACAGACACCGGCGACGCGCAATCCCTCGCCCGCCAAGATGCCGACACCACGGCGAAACGCTCGAAGAACGGCTGCGACTGGATCGCCGCCATCGCCTCGATGCAAAACTCCATCGCCCTGCACGCGCTTTCCAGCAACAACACCGTTGCCAAACGCATGGGCGCGAGCGCCCAGAACCTCGCCGCCCAACTGATGGACGGCATCAAAATCACCCCTTCGGAATCCATCACCGTCTTAAGCGAGTCGGCGAAAATGCCGGTGACGGTGAGCAACAACCACCCTTACCCGGTCACGGTGAAAGTCTCTTCGCTTTCCGATTCGATGGAAATTGTTACGACACGTTTCGTGACGCTTTCCATCCCCGCCCGCAGCGAAGCCCAGACCACGTTCAATGTGCGCGTTTCGACCTCCGGCACGGCCACCGCGCACCTCGCGCTCACCGACCGCAGGGGAGACGACTTCTCCACCCCGCAATCGACACGCATCACCAGCACCTTGCGTTTGAGCGACATGAGCGGCATGATTTTCATTGCCATCGCGCTGGTCCTCGGCGCGCTCGGCCTGTGGCGCCAATTTAACCGTAAGAAAGATCCTGACGAATGAGTTCTTCTGTAGGTCATAATTCGATGGTTATGGCCGTGGGCACGGCCGCGAGCCGCGTCACCGGTCAGATTCGCACCATCTTGCTTGCCGCCGCTCTTGGTACCACCGGGCTGGCGGCGAACGCCTATCAGGCCGGCTCAACCATTCCGCAGGTCATCTTCACGCTCGTTTCCGGCGGCATCTTCAACGCCGTGCTTGTTCCGCAGATCGTACGGACGCTCAAGGCCAAGGACGCCGAAGACCGGCTCAACAAGCTCATCACCTTCGCCATCGTTTTGCTCGCCGGGGTCACCGCGCTCGTCGCGGCGCTCACCCCGCTTCTGGTGCGGCTTTACGTGCACGCCGGTCCGGATATGCTCGCGCTTTCCACCTCCTTCACCTTCTGGTGCGTCCCGCAGATCTTCTTCTACGGGCTTTACACGGTCATCGGCCAGATTTTGGCGGCGAAAGACCATTTCGGCACCTACGCGTGGAGCTCGGTGGGCGCCAACGTCATCAGCTGCATCGGTTTCACGGTGTTCATCTTCGTGTTCGGCCGCTCAAGCCACCAGCCGCTCGGCTACTGGACCGCCGGCAAAATGGCGCTGACCGCCGGAACGTGGACGCTCGGCGTGGCCTTCCAGGCGCTGATTCTGTTCGTTCCGCTCTTCCGCATCGGCATTCATTACCGCCCGAGCTGGGGGATACGCGGCATCGGCCTGCGCTCGATGGGTTCCGTGGCGGCATGGAGCCTCGGCATCGTCGTGGCCGGGCAGATCTCGAACATCGTCAATACCCGCGTGCTCACCAGCATCCCCGGGAAAGCCGCCGCAGCGCAGCACTTGAGCCAGTTCGACGTCGCCGGCAACGCCTCGTACCAGAACGCGTACACCATTTACATCCTGCCGTATTCGCTGATTGCCGTCTCCGTGGCCACGGCCGTTTTCCCCAAAATCGCGCAGGCCATCGCCGACCGCAACATCGACGCCGCGCGCGGCGACCTCAGCGAATCCCTGCGCAACGTATGGCTGATGATGTGCTTCTTCACCGTCGCCTTCGTCGTGATGCCCACGCCGATTGCGCTGGCCCTGCTTCCCAGCGTCAGCGTCAAGGAAGCCGTGCTGATGGCAGCACCGATGAGTCTGCTCTCGCTGAGCCTGCCGATTTCCTCGGCCTACCTGCTCATCCAGCGCACGTTCTACGGCTTCGAGGACGGCTACCATCCATTCCTGTTCGTCGTCATCCAAAACGTCATACAAATCGGCATTCTGCTGGTCGGCTGCCTCTTCATCTCGCCTTCGAACTGGGCCTCATTGCTCGCGTTCTCAAGCGCGGCCGGCTATATTCTCTCGTTCCCGACGCTGCTGGTGATGATCCGCAAACGTTTCGATGGCAATATCGACGGCAAGCGCATCACCGCGACCTACACCAAGGGCATCATCGCCACGCTGATCGCCATCGCCGGCGGGCTGTTGCTGCGCTACCCGGTCTACGCGCTGTTCCATTCGGACATCGAGCCGGGCTCGGGCGTGCGCGGCGGGCACATGAACTGGTTCCAGGCCGTTGGCGTCTGCTGCGTGCTGGCCATCGTCATCATCCTGCTTTACGTGGGTACGCTGTGGGTGCTGCGTACGCACGAATTGATGCCCATCGCCCGCTCGCTTGCCGGCAAATTCGGCATCAAACTCCCTGGCGGGGCTGACGCTCGCGGTCGCGTAAACGATAATGGTAATGGAAACGGCAACGATAACGGTAGCGGCAGCACTGCCAATGACAGCAACGACAACGGCGGCACCAACACCAGCGGCAATGCCAACCGGAACGTCAGCGATAACGGCAACCGGAACGCCAGCGGCAACGGCACCACACGGTCTGTCCGAAGCAGCGCGCACACCGCCGACGGCTTCAGCCAAATCATCAACGGCACCCAATCCGACGCCGGCCCAGCCAACCTCACCTCCTCCGACGCCGGCTCGGCCGACCTCACCTCCTCCGACGCCACCTCAGCCAACCTCACCTCCTCCGACGCCACCTCAGCCAACCTCACGCCGGCCGAGCGCAACTTCGCGCGTACGGAGGAAATCGAAGACGCGGGCATTCCCGGCAATTTCGGCGTACCGGACGAACCGGATGTGCCGCAAACGGACGAAACGAACGATTCGGATAATCCAGACAATTCCGACGATTCGGATAATTCAGACAATTCAAACAATTCAAACAATTCCGACTTATCACAAACGAATAATGCGAATAATTGGGGCACGAACCAAACAGGGAAGCCCGAAATGTTGCAAGAAACAAGGATCAACGATTCGCCTGTTGCGCCCCGTGGCGCTACAGTAGGGGGTATGCCCACCACGAACGTCGATTCCCCAGATACCGAAAAGAAGGGCTTCTAGATTTTGGAAGACAAATTTCCTTTCGGCGTAGGCCGCGCACGTCATTATAATCCGATAGGTTTCAACCCTTTGAAGAGCATTTCATTGGGCGTTGGCCAGTCGGATGACCATCCGTTGAGCACCGGTTCAACGGATGGCGATATCCTGCGCGTCAATCCGTCAATCGGCGAGGAAACGAGCGGTCTTCCCGAAGCTGCGCCAACGTTACCAAACGCCGGGGCCTCGGCCGATACTGTGGAAGCCGAAAACCAAAACCCCTTGCTGGATTTCAGGATATCGGACGATCTGACGTTCTCTTCCATTTCCGCACGTTCAACATCAAGGGACGCAGACGGGACGGAGCTTCCCTCCCTTCCCATCGAACCCATCAATTCCGGCGATGGCTCTTACAACGAGCGCCCCGCCTCCCAGATCAAGCCGCTTTTCGGCTCCGCGAACGTGCCGGCACGCCACGCCGAGGCCAAGGCCGACGCCGAAACCTCCGAAGCCGAAACCTCCGAAGCCGGAGACGGAGACGGCAACGCCGAACCCCCAACCCCCGCCGAATCAGACACCAGGCTTTCGGCCTCAGCCGATAAATTTGCCTGGCTTACCGCAGAGTCGCTCGGTCTGCCGTCGATGGCCGAAAACTACAAAATAACCTTGAAAGAGGAAATTTCCAAGACCGCCCGTCACCGCGCGCGCTGAGCCGGCAGAAATCTGGCATAACGCAAAAATCCGATGCACTACAAACCGCGAGTTTTCCGCCAAATCGACACGAAACCTTGCCACAAAAAATTTCACCCCGGCTACGGCCATGGATAGAATAAAAGGGGCGATTTGTCGCCTGATATTTTTTACATTCGTTTGCGGGTAGGGTCGAGGACATTATGAAGCCACAGCTGGGAGATATCGTCATCAGCAGATATACGTTGGTGTCGCCGCTGCGTAGCATACCCGGGCTTGAGGCGTGGAAGGCCAACGACCGCATTCTCGCGCGCGACTGCCAGCTTTTCATCGTCACCGACAAGGCCGCGATTCCCAGCTTCGAGGCAATCGCGTCGACGCTCACCCTCTCGCGCAACCCGCATTTCACGCAGGTCATCCAGATGCAGCACGTCGGCGAGATTCCCGTGCTCATCACCCGTCTCGACCAAGGGCTTTCGCTTAATAATTTCATCGGCCACGGCTCGCGCAGACTTGGCTACGAAGCCATGCGCTCCATCATCGCCGAGGCCGCCGACGGCATGGAAACGCTGCTGCGCGACGACCTGAAGATGAAGGCCCTGAGCACCGACATCGTGCGCATCACCTCAAAAGGCGTTCAGATCGCCGATGCCCCGCTTGAAGCGATGTTCGTCAGCAACCCCAAAACGCAACATTTGCAGCCGGAAATGCTCGCGGTCAACGAACTTGCCCTGCTGCTTTACGCCATGCTCACCGGCGAATGGACTTCGGAAATCAAGGATTTCGACCTTTCCGCCATTCCGGAAGACACTCCGGAGGAACTGCGCATCATCTGCGAACGCGGGCTGCCCATTACCGATGTGGACGGAAGCCCGACCCTTTCGATGGTCTCCCTAGCCGAGCTTGTCGCATTGCTCGGTGCGGTCAAGCCTTTGGCGGAACTTCCCCCAAGCGAGGTGAGACGGCCGAATTCCGACGGCGAGGCTTCCGTTTTGAGGCTTGCGGTGCGCAGGGCACGGCCGGGCAATCTGCTTGATTTCCCGCAGAACCTTTCGACCAACCAGCTGCAGTTCCGTGCGCGTCAGGCCGCGAGCGCCGCGGAATCGGCCGCAGCGAAGGGCGCTGCCACCGCTGCGGGGGCCGGCGCTCTGGCCAATGCGGCACAAAAGCAAACGGGGGCAGCGGCCTCGAATGCCGGGGCTTCCAGGGCTTCCGCGGTTCCCGCCGCCGCTGCAGGCCGGCCTGGTGCAAAACCGGTAAAGGCCGGTTCCCCGAACCAAACGAAAGCCTCCGGACGTGCGGGTGTTGCCGGAACCGCGAACGCCAACCCCGCTTCTGGCAACACTGCTTCTCGCAACGCAGCGACCGCTTCAAAGACGGCATCGTCGCAACATGGTACGGCACCGTCGCCGAACAAACGCACCGCGCCAGGCGCGTCAACCGCTTCAGCCCTTCCCATGCCTTCGGGCGCTGCCGCAGCCAATAACGCCAAGGGCAACCCCGCCGGGGCGCAGGGCACGAATCCGGGCGAACCCGCTCAAGACAAATCCTCAAAATGGTGGCGTCAGCGCGGCAAGTCCGGCAGCAATCAGCCCAAGCCTTCCGACGATTTGACCAACGCCGCAGCCCCGCGCATGGATCTGCACGATCTGGCCGCAGCGGAAATGGCGGACGCTTTCAAATCCTTCGATTCGACCGCCGACGATTCCATTTTCCCGGATTTCGACCAGAACACGGTGCAGACCACCAACCCGACGATGCAATTCGACTTCGCCATGAAGGGCAACCCCGCTGCGCCGCACGACACCACTCCCGGCAACCGCACCGAGGCGACGGGCCGCATTCCGCTGCTCGACGCCAACGGGAATTTCATCGAACCAGGGCATGAATCGGCTCAGGCGCTTCAGGCCGAACAAGAGGCCATCGACGCGGCCAACCCGGTCATCACCCCGCCGAGCTTCACCCCTCAGCAGCAGACCCAGCAGCAATCCGCCAACCCGACCGGCGACGACATCGCCGACACCCCGTTGCTCGGCAAGCTCACCACCAAAGTCGTGGCCATCATCGCCGTCATCGTGCTGATTCTCGCGGCTGCAGGCGTCGCCGCGTACGTGCTGACCGACCACAACAACAAAGGCAACGGCAGCTACCAGCAATCCAGCTCCGACCCGTGGCCGAACATGAACCTCAACAAGGTGCCGTTCGGCGCGCAGGGCAACGGCGCCAACAGCGAGGATCAGGGCTCGGGTAATTCCGGCAACTCCGACACCTCCGGCAAGCAGAACGGCGGTTCTTCGACCGACTCTTCAAACGGCGCGTCCGGCGGGTCTTCTTCCAAGTCGGAAGCCGGCTCCGGCTCCGGTTCGAAACTGATAACCGCCGACAAGATCGCCAACGCCGTGCCAGCGCCATCGATCCCGGTGAACAACACCCCGCTGACCATCGACAAGCAGGAATTCTACCGCCAGCCAGCCGGACAGAACGGCCTAGCGTATTACATGCATGTGAGCCAGCCCGCGGACGTCACCCGATTCGTGGTCCAGATCCGCACTTCCGGCGGCACGGGCTATCTCATCGCCAACACCACGCAGGACCCGAACGCCGGCCAGCAGGTCGCGCAGTTCACGTTCGACCAGAGCGGCACCACCGAGGTCAAGCTGCAGAAGCCCGTCAAGTCGCAGGACTTCCTGCTCTGGGTGCCGATGGACTCCCTGCCCAACCACTCCCTCTACATCAACCACGTCCAGCTGTTCTAAAGGCTCGCATCCGTGATACATCATTTGAATTTCAGTATTTTTAAATTAAGTCCCAAAATATGGTACTATATTAATCATGATTGAATGTGAGGATTCAGCGTACAAGCACTGGCTCACACAGCCGCAAATCGACTACGTGTTCCGCCATCCTGTCGCCATGTTCGAAGTGTCTTCACGCAATCCAGGGGATCGGGTCATGGCGATGCTCGGTTACCCGGACGAATCCGAGGAGCGTCGTGTGGAGATTCTGGTTTCCGCGCGAACACGAAAGGTGTTCCACGCCATGGATTGTCGTCCGGAATGGATAAGCCGCTTCGCAGAGCACGAAAGAGGAAACAATGACTAAGAGCCCACAAAACAATAAGACCAAATGGGAAGAAATCTCAGACAGCTACGCGCAAACGACGCCCGAGACAATCGGTCCGGTACTTCATCCCCACCGGGAAATCACCATGGACGACCTCAATGACATCTTTGCCGGTCGCCCTTTGGTTGACAGCCCACGTGAAAAAGCCACCGTCATGCGTAAGACCTACCTCACAGAGACTTTGGACAAAAGTGTACGGCAGCAGGCCAAACGCGAGAACCTAGGCATTAGCGCCTTCATACGCAAGGCGATAGCCACATATCTCAACGGCACACGCTCAACCGGCATACAGACGGCATGAGAAGCAATAACGGAGGCATCCACAGTCATGACTCAGAAATTCGTCGAAGACCAGGAGATTGCTTTCTGCCTACGGCCCTCCGCATCGTTCAACCCGAACCAAGCAACCACCAAAGCCATGCGATACGCACAGGAAAGAGCCGGCGGGAAAGTGCCCGACGACTCACCGACGTTTACCAACGCAGCAGATGCCATGGCTTATCTGAACCAAAAGGCCGACCATAGTTCAGTTTAAGACCCGAATCCAATCATTCGTCTCGTGCTCATTGACGGGCACAACCCAATTCCCCCCAGTACCACTGCAATAAGGGATTGTAGTTACGCTGATACGCCAACCTTTTTTGCTTAACATCTTCATTAACGCCTAAACAAAGATACGCTATACGAACCGCCGGAAGCGTGTTGAAGCGGTGCCGGTTTTTCGCGGGTGTTTACGCGGCGAGCGATGGCGACTAAAGTCTGCTTCTATATTGTTTAAACGCGCGAAATCTGTTTGGAAAGCGGAGCTCGTTTGAAGCGGGGCCGCAACCGAAGAAAGGGATGGTTGATGTCTGAGACCAAGAACATTTCCGGAAAACCGAACGAGGGGAAAGGCAGCGGTTTGAATGCGAGCGCGAATGCGGCGAACGCCGGGAACGACGCCACCGCCGCCAAAGCCGAAGACGCCAAAGCGCGGAAACAAGCAGGGAAAACGGCACAGATACCAAGCGCGTCGGAAGTCAACGGCACGAAGGCAACAGGTTCAACGGCATCGGGCGCGAAAACCACGGAGTCCAAGGTCTTCAAGAACGACCCGTGGTACGGCTCCTACGCGGCCCGTGCCGACAATATGCGTGCCTCCGAGATCCGGGCCTTGTTCGCCACCGCCTCGCGTCCGGACGTCGTTTCGCTGGCCGGCGGCATGCCGTATCTGGAATACCTGCCGTTCAAGGAGCTTTCGCAGCTTATCGCCAAGATGCTCGTCGATAAGGGCGATGTGGCCTGGCAGTACGGCTCGGCGCAGGGCGACCCGCATCTGCGCGAGGACGTGCTGCAAATCATGGAGCTTGAGGGCATCACGGACGTGCAGCCCGACGACGTGGTGATTTCCAACGGTTCGCAGAACGCCATCGATCTGGTCACACGCATCATGTGCGACCCGGGGGATGTGGTGATTGCCGAAGCCCCGAACTACGTGGGCGCACTCGGCGTCTTCTCGTCCTTCCAGGTCGACGTGGTCAACGCGCAGACCGACAAGGACGGGCTCATCCCCGAATCGTTCGAGGAGACCATCAAGGCCCAGCTTGCGTCCGGCAAAAAGGTCAAGTTCCTCTATACCGTGCCCAATTTCCACAACCCCGCCGGCGTGACGATGAGTGTCGAGCGCCGTCCGCGCATCATCGAGATCGCGCGCAAATACCACGTGCTTATCGTGGAGGATAATCCTTACGGCCTGCTCGGTTTCGACGGCCAGACCTACCCCGCGCTGCGTTCGATGGACGCCGAGAACGTGGTCTACCTTTCCAGCTTCTCCAAGATCATCGCGCCGGGCATGCGCATCGCGTGGATCGTGGCGCCTCCGGGAATCCGCAAGAAGCTCATTCTGGCCAACGAGGCGTCGATCCTCTGCCCGCCGAACATGAGCCAGATGACCATCACCACCTACCTCGACAACTTCGACTGGAAGCATCAGATCAGCCAGTACCGCGGCATGTACAAGGAACGTTGCGACACCATGGACGCGGCGCTGCGCGAGTACTTGCCGTACTGCTCGTGGAACAAGCCCAAGGGCGGCTTCTACATCTGGCTGAAGATTCCTGAGGGCTTGAATTCCAAGGAAATGCTGCCTCGCGCCATCACCGCGAAAGTCGCCTACGTGGCCGGCACCGGCTTCTATCTCGACGGCAGCGGCACGCACCACATGCGCCTTTCGTTCTGCTATCCGACGCCGGACAAGATCACGCTGGGCATCAAGCGTCTCGCGGGCGTGATGAACAACGAGCTCAAGACCGCCGAACTCTTCGGCACCGCATCGGCCGACGCGGACGCGCGTCACGACAGTCGCACCACCACAAATAAGACGGATAAGAAAGACTGAAGGAGCATTCCATTATGGCAAAGCACATCAAAGCCACGAAGCACGCAGCCACAATAAAAGACCACGCTCCCATCGACCGCGCCGCCACCAAGGTGCTCGTCATCTGCGGCGGCATGAGCCACGAGCGCGACGTCTCGCTTTCCAGCGGTCATCGCGTCGGCGGCTACCTTGAAGAGGCCGGCTGGAACGTCGCCACGCACGATATGGACAGCGAGCTGCTGCCGTACCTGAGCGACCCCAAAACCCGCCCCGACATCGTCTGGCCACTGCTGCACGGCGCCAACGGCGAGGACGGCTCGATCCGCGACATCCTCGAAATGGAAGGACTACCGTATATCGGCTCGCGCGCGAAGGCCTCGCGCACCGCCTGGAGCAAGCCCATCGCCAAGAACGTGGTGCGCAAGCTCGGCGGGCTTTCAACCCCGGTTTCGGTCGCGCTGCCCGAATCGACGTTCCGCGAGCTCGGTGCGAAGAAAGTGGTCGATTTGCTGGTTTCCTCACTCAAGTTGCCGCTTTTCGTCAAGCCGACCCAAGGCGGATCCGCGATGGGCTGCACCCGCGTCGACAAGGCGTCAGAGCTGCCGCAAGCGATGGTGAAGAGCTTTGCGTACAGCGACGTCGCGTTGGTGGAGCAGGCCGTCACCGGCACCGAAATTTCCGTATCCGTGCTGGAAATCGACGGGGAACCGCTCGTCCTGCCGCCGCTGGAAGTGGCCACGCCCGACGGCGACTACGATTACGAAGCCCGCGTGACCCCCGGCCCCACGGATTTCTACGTCCCCGCGCGTCTGCCGGAAGACGTTCTCGAGGCGGCTCAAGAAGCGGCTTTGACCGCGCACAATACGCTGAGCCTGCGAGACATCTCCCGCACCGACTTCATCGTCGACGAGTCCGGCACCCCGCAGTTCCTCGAATCGAACGTGGCCCCCGGCATGACCGCGACCTCGCAACTCCCGCAGGCCGCCATCGCCGCCGGTTACAGCCTGTCCGACCTCTACTCGCAGCTGGTCGAGTCCGTTCTGCGCCAGCATCGCGCGGATAAGTAAGGGATAAACAGACAGGAAATCCCCTATCCGACAACCATCCCGCGTCAGCAAGGTGCAATCTGGCCATGTTCAGGTTGCACCTTTCGTGTATTACGTCAAAAAGGTGCACTTTACCCCAGCCAAAACGCACCTTTTCAACACCACTGTCGGAAAAGTGCACTTTACCTTCGCCCAAACGCACGTTTTTGACGGCACCGTCAGAAAAATGCACCCTATCCACACTAAAACGCACCTTTTGCACACCACCGTCAAAAAAGCGCACCACACCCCAGCCAAAACGCACGTTTTTGACGGCACCGCCAAAAAGCGCACCACACCCACGCTAAAGTGCACTTTTCAACACCAACGTCAGGAAAACGCCTAACTGACGCCTACAGCTACCGGCTAGGCCGGGCGTACGCGTTTACGGCAGGTTGAGCTGTTGCCCAGCTTGCTCTAGCCTGATCACCCACGACGGCGTCAGCACCACCGCCAAAGCCACCAGCAGCACCGCAAGAATCAACCCGTAAACCAGCGTGCGCACCCACAACGGACGGCGACGCAGTGCGGGAATCCCGTCAAGCAGCAACCAGCCCAGCACCAGGCCGACCACAAACCCGCCGACATGAGCCTGCCACCCCACACCCGGGATGAACAGCGGCATCGCGAAATTGATGGCGATGCACACCAGCATCGCACGGATGTCGGTATGCGTACGCCTGAAAACCAAAAGCAAAACCGCAAAAAGACCGAACAGGCCACCGGAAGCACCGTACCCGCCCGTAGCCCAATCATGGGTGAAATAGCTGGATACAATCATGCCGTCGGCCGCGCCAAGCCCGCAAACCATATAGACCCCGAGGAAACACCAATGCCCGAGCAGCCCCTCCAAATACGGCCCTATGGCGATCAACGTGAGCATATTGCAGAGCACGTGCAGCACATTGGGGGCGTGCATGAACATCGACGTCAGCCACGTCCAAGGCTTCAAAAGCGCCAAACCTGGGATGAACGACCAATCGTAAAGCATGGTATTGTAATCCTGCGTAGAAGCTAGTTTACAGAGCACTTCTACAAGCCACACCACCACGCAGATGACAACGATTGTCCACGTAAACACCGGTCCGTTGGACTTCCATTGGTATCGTAGTTTTCGATACACAAGCTGAAGGTCGCTGTTCTCATTGGTCATTGTTGCATTTTATCGATTGACAGGTACAAAACCGATTGCGGCGTCTTACACTTTCCCTGTATTTCCAACGCTTTTCGCCTTTCAATACTTTTCCAGAACCATTACGGCAGATTCAGCCATCTCGCTTTTGTCTTTATAGGATATATTATTTTCCAGTCTTTTATATAATCCATCGCAAAGCCACACCTTCAAAAACCTTGATTCCCATATCAATAAACCTTGAACTTTTTGGTTTTCTTCAGGCTTTCCACTCAATTGTCACAGAACATCGGCTAGGATAGAAGCAACGTTGGCTTGGACGCGCAAGCCGGCACTTAAGAAAGGAGCCGTCATGGAGAACAAGTCTTCTAACGGTTGGAAGTTCTTTGCGCTGCTCTTCGGCGGTCTGCTCGCTGCAGTCGTCGGTCTCTATATGTACAAGCAGCAGAACCCCGACTATGATCCGTGGGAAGAGCCGTGGGAAAACAGCTCTTCGCCAGTCGATTTGGGTCTTGATAAGGAAGCCGATTCGAAGCCCGAAGAGGGTTCGGAAGCCGCTACCGACTGACCTTTATTTATTTTATTATCCAGAACCGTCGCATTGCCTTGGCGCTAGTGCGGCGGTTTTGTTATGCCTACCTCCGTCCACAAAAAGAGACATGGGAAACAACTGACTGGCTATTGCCATTCACGCCGTTCCGTCCACAAGGTGGGGGACGGGAAAAACGACCGACCAGGTATTGCCTTTCATCTTCTTCCGTCCACAAGGTGCAGGACAAGAGAAAAGCGACCGACCGAGTATTGCCATTGCCTTTCATTTCCTTCCGTCCATAACGCGAGGGACGATGACGCTATGGCAGCGATACGGGAACAGGATATTTCGAAGGGCATGGCGGCGCTGGACCAGTGGCGCAAAGCGGCGGACACGCATCGCGGAGAACCGCTTGAGGCGAGACTCACGTTTTCACCAGACGGCCTGCCGCGCAACACTTGGGCGATGGCCGTGCGGTATTCGCTCTATCTTTTGGAAAACAAGGCTCCCGGCCCCGGCGTCGAAGTCCGCGTGGCACCTTGGGGAGCGGTGAAAATCCTAGACGGGCCGGCTTCGGACCCGCATAATCTCACCCCACCCGACGTCATCGAACTCGACCCTGACGTATGGTTGCGCTTGGCGTGCGGCCTGACCTCATGGGCCGAAGAGAAGGACGCCGGCCGGGTCACTGCGGTGGGCGAGCGCGACGATTTAACCGCACTGTTACCACTAGATTGAAAATCGAGTGTCCATTTTTTGACTACAACCCAAAAGCGTCCACAACTTCAAGCATCAGACCTCAAAATCGAGGCCAAGCCGGTCGGAAAGCCAGCGCGCGAACCACGAAATCGCATAATTGATAAGCACATAGATAATGGACGTCACCAAATAGACCGGCAGCAAGCTGTTGTAGTTGGCGATGAGCACCTTCGTGTTCTGCATCATCTCGGGGTAGGTGACCACGTAGCCGAAGGTCGTGTCCTTGACGACCACAACGAGCTGGGCGACCATGGTCGGCACCACGATGCGGAACATCTGCGGCAGGACGACGGACTGGTACATCTGCCAGCGGGTGAGGCCCAGCGAAAGTGCGGCCTCCTTCTGCCCGATCGGCACAGCCTCGACGCCCGAGCGGAAGACCTCGGCGAGCACGGCGGAGGCGTAGCTGGCCACGGGAATGACGACCATCCAGTAGGTGCTCATATGGATGCCGAACTGCGCCGGCACAAGGAAGAAGAAGTAAATGAAGAGCAGGGTCGGGGTTCCGCGCACGAACTCGATGACGGCGGTGCAAAGCCAGCGAATCGGCGCAACGCCGGACATGCGCCCGAACATCAGCACCAGGCCGCACACCAGCCCGATCGCGCCTGCACCAAACGCC
This sequence comes from Bifidobacterium sp. ESL0728, assembly GCF_029392015.1. Classification (NCBI taxonomy): domain Bacteria; kingdom Bacillati; phylum Actinomycetota; class Actinomycetes; order Bifidobacteriales; family Bifidobacteriaceae; genus Bifidobacterium; species Bifidobacterium sp. ESL0728. The sequence continues at coordinate 76,200 of NZ_CP113925.1, read as the reverse complement.
GCACGCAATGTACCGATGAGGCCCATTCCGAGGAATCCCCAGACCTTCGGGTCGCCGAAAAGGCTCCAATACATGGGCGCGAATTGCCCATTGATATACAACCGATAAACCACCCACGCGAGCAACGCCAGCAGCACGGCGACGGCCACGGCGGTACCCACGGCGATGCGACGCTTGGTACGCGGCCCGCCAACCTCAAACAGCGCGGCCTCGGTGGGACTTAACGATCTCGATTTCACCGACATAGCGCCACCTTCTTCTCGAGGAACCGGCCAAACCCGGCGATCACCAAGCCCGTGCACACATAGAACAGCGCGGCGACGAAGAAGGTGGGGATGCCGAGCGCGTCTTTGGTGTTGATCTGGTTGACCAGGCCCGTGAGCTCGGTGTGGGCCAGCGGCACCATCGCGCCGATCGAGGAGCTGACAATCACCGAGATGAAGAGAGTAACCATCGGCTGCACCACCGTGCGCAGCGCCTGCGGCATGATGATGGAACTGACGATGTCGAAGAACGTGAGGCCAAGCGACCGGGCGGCCTCCACCTGGCCCGGGTCGATGGCGTTGATGCCGCTACGCAGGGCGTCGCAGCCGAACGCCGAAGCCACGAGGATGAGCGTAACGATAACGCTGGGCTCGTAGTCGATCACCAGCCCGACCTCAGGCAACGCGAAGACAATGAAAATAAGGAGCGCAAGCACCGGGATGTTACGGAAGACCTCGACATAGAACGAGACTGCGGCGCGCAGCGGGGGAATGGGGCTGACACGCAGCATGGTGAGCACGAACGCGAGCGCCAGGCCACCAAGGAACGAGAGCACGCCGATGCGCAGCGCGACCCCGTAACTGGAGACATACTGCCAGCCATAGTGGGCGAGGAGGTAAACCAGCGACCCCCATAACGATTGATGTGTGGCCATATCCGCCCTTCTTCACCATCCCTGTTCACGATGCGTCGGTTTGCGCGCACGCTCTCGCGCATCCAGCCGTTTACCCTATTATGTGCCTACGCACGCACGAACCCTTGCTCACTCCTTGGTGATGGCGGGAGGCGTCGGCACCTTGGTAACGCCGGTACGATCGCCAACGGTGAGTTTCCAGAGCTTGGCCCATGTGCCATCAGCCTCGATCTTCTTGAGCCAGGCGTTGACGAATTCGGCACCGTCAGATCCCTTGGGCAGGCCGATACCATACTCGTCCTTGTCGCCGAAGGGCTTGCCGGCGAGCTTCAAGGCCTGTGGGTCCTTGGCAATGTCGCCGAGCACGAGCGACTCGTCGACCACGTAGGCGTCGATACGGCCCTGCTTGAGGGCCTGCACGAGCTCGGCGTCGGTCTGGAACTCCTGCGCGTTGGCCTTGGGCGCGAACTTCTTGACGACGGCCGGGCCGGTGGAACCAGCCTGCACGCCAACCTTCTTGCCCGCCAGGTCGGAGGCGGAATTGATGGTCTTGTTGGTGGACTTGACGAGAATCGCCTGCTGGCTGGTGAGATAGGGACCGGCGAAATCGATCTTCTGCTGGCGCGCCGGATTGATCGAATACGTGGCGAAAACCGTGTTGACGGTGCCGTTTTGTAAAACGGCCTCACGAGTGGAGGAGTCAACCACACTCACCGAGGTCTTCGCGTCACCCAGGATGTAGCGGGCAAGCAACTGGGAGAGGCCTGCGTCGAAACCACGCACCTTGTTGTCGTCAGGGCTTTGCAGCGAGAACAACGCCGAGGACTTCACACCGCCGACTTTCAGCACGCCCTGCTCCTTGACAGCTTTGGCCCACTTGTTGGCATTGACGGTGGAGCCGCTCGCCACCTCGCCGGAATTCACGAGCTTGTCGTAGGCCTTGGTATCGAGCGGCTTGCCCGTGGCCTGCGCTGACGGGCTATTGGCCGGCACGGAACTGGTGCCACCGCAGCCCGAAAGCGCGATGCCCAATGCGGCCACTGTTGCCAGCAAGCCAACCGTTACCTTTTTCCTGGATTTTGAAAGCACCATGTGCCCTCCTCGATTCTTTCCTTATCGTTTATCGTCGCAGAACCGGCGCATCCACACCAATCTGCCACATATACCCCTTCAGAGCGCGACGCCCACCACCCGTTCGTCATCAACTCGATTTCATTGTGCTTCACTTCGCTTGGATTGGCTCGGTTTCGCTGGATTCAGGAGAGAAATGACTGGTGTCGTACCCCAGTTGTGGTTCAAGTCTAAACGCTGCGGCTGCGTCAATCTAAGAAAAAAATTTCAAAAGATATCGTGAATACTTATGACGCTTCATCGAATGGTTGCAATCACAGTCAAACCCGCGTGCAATCGCCCCCGCAACGGAAGTTACAGCACTTAGCCATCAGCGAATTGCAGAGATGCTACAGGGCCAATAAGAGGCTGAACGAAACCGATAAGAGGATATCCTGATATTCCCGATATTGCTCGTCCCAGATTTCGTCGAAGTCGCTAAAGTCTCTCGAATACAAAAAGATCCGCGCGCCAACGAAAATTTGGTCACGCGGAAATACCAAGCCTACTGTTGCTGTTTCAGCTCTGCTTTCAGGCCTCGCTGGCTTTAGGCTTGGGCTTGCGCAGGGCGCTGGGAATAGGCATGTGAATCGGCTTATGCGGCTTGGGCATCGGCGCTTTTTTGGTGCTAGCGCTGGAAGCGGACGCGGGCTTTGCGCTGTCGCCACCAGCCGCTTTTGCCGCAGCTTCCGCGGCCCACTTGGCATAGTCGTCCAAATCATCGTCGGCGACCGGCGAATCCTCATGCTCGTCTACAACGTCGGTATTCGTGTCTTCATCGGACCTGCCATGAGCCCGTGAATATTCCTTCTCAACCTCAGTGAACGGATCCGCCGCTCCACTGCCCGGTTCCTGCGCGCCAAGCTCCTTTGCCAGCTCGTCATAATCGGTATCGGTTGTCAAATACTTCAGCTTACGGGCCATTTTCTTTTGTTTAGCCTTCTGACGTCCGCGGCCCATTTGACCCCCTGAATATCCTGTATTTGCATTAATCCATCAATATGTAGGATACCACCCAATCCGTCACGTTTCATTGTCGGCTCAGACTTTTACCATAAAAACAAGATTTTCAACGTTTCCAGACATTAAGGGCAGGTCATGGCGGACATACAAAACGGCGCGGAAAACGAACAGGTCACTGCGGCAGGCAACGAGATAAGTGCGAGCTTTGTCGAGGCGAAGAAGCGTTCTGACGCGGTTTTGGCGAAACTTGAGAAGAACCCAGGCAAGTTCACCATGCTCACCGGCGACCGTCCGACCGGACGCCTGCACCTCGGCCACTATTTCGGCTCGATCCGCGAGCGTGTCGCGATGCAGAACAAAGGCGTGCACACCAACGTGCTCATCGCCGACTACCAGGTCATCACCGACCGCGACACCACCGAGCACATCCAGGACAACACGCTGAACATGGTTCTGGACTATCTCGCCGCCGGCATCGACCCGAACAAGACCATGATTTTCGCGCATTCCGCGATTCCCTGCGAAAACCAGCTGATGCTGCCGTTCTTGTCTTTGGTCACCGAAGCCGAATTGCTGCGCAACCCGACCGTCAAAGCCGAGGCCGAGGCGAGCGGCCACGCGCTGACCGGGCTTTTGCTGACCTACCCCGTCCATCAGGCCTGCGACATCCTCTTCTGCAAGGCCAACGTCGTGCCGATCGGCAAGGACAACCTGCCGCACGTCGAGATCACACGCACCATCGCACGCCGCTTCAACGAACGTTACGCCAAGAAGAATCCCGTCTTCCCCGAGCCGACGGCCATTCTTTCCGATGCGCCCGAGATTCCGGGGCTCGACGGCCGCAAAATGAGCAAGTCCTATGGCAACTCCATCATGCTCGGCGCCACCGCGGAGGAGACCGCCAAGCTCATCAAGAAGAGCCCAACCGATTCCGAACGCCGTATTACATTTGATCCGGTCAACCGTCCTCAGGTTTCGGCGCTGCTGACCACCGCCGGTTTGGTTACCAACCGCGACCCGAAGGATATCGCCGAGGAAATCGGCGACGCCGGGGCCGGAGCCTTGAAACAGTACGTCATCAAGTCCGTCAACGAATTCTTGGCCCCGCACCGCGAGCGCCGCGCCGAGCTGGCCCAAGACATGGAAACCATCCGCGACATCATCCACGACGGCAACCGCCGCGCCAACGAAATCGCCGAGGAAACCCTCGACCAGGTTCGCGAAGCCATGGGCATGAAGTACTAAGTCCATTGTGTTTGCGACGCCTAGCACTTCATCCGCGTCGCAAACACAATCCCACTTTGCAAATATGACGGATATAGTCCTCATTGTGTCGCATCCGCAATCATTCATTGCAATCGCGACGAATTTGGGCTGATTACCGTCACATTCGCAATAAAACCTGATTCATTGCCATAAAATCTTGGAGTCTCGCACCCACTTTTATCCTGCTTTTGCTATTCGACAGTCCGATAGGTCTGCTTGCTACTGTTCGGTTTCCCGGGAATCCCCAACGTCAACTTGCCCTCGCGTACCAGCGGATTCACATATCGTTGCATGGTATACCCACTGCCCAAACCGACAAATCCCGAAAGTTCCTTACGAGTACGCGGTATATGACAATATTCAAGTATTGCTTCGGGATTACGATGAGAATCCTTTTCTTGCAATCGCTGCACTGCGGTCATAAAACCACCATTCTGAGTGTCCAAATATGAAGAAGTGCCTATTCCTTTCGGAAGGTCAAAAACCCCTGTTCCTCTACGACTAAGGTTTCTTGCCAGATCCTCGTTCTTCGACAATCTCAGAATCGCTCGAAACTCACCATTCTTGCTTTCAAATTCCGGAGCCGGCAAACCGGCAGCTTCGGTCAAGTAACGAACAGCTGGGATTCCGGAATAACGGTTCTCCGTTAATCCCATAATTTCCATCGTATTCGCGATAACCGGGTTTCTGGTGTCCGGTTGCGCTTTTCCGAGTTTATCCACCGTCATACGCCCGTACAAGCCTCCAGGATTAGTGACAACCAAACGATCGGCAAAAATCTGCAACTGGATTGGCATACCTTGGGTATGGATGCTGTAATCCCTATGAACTAGAGCATTGAGAATCAACTCACGAACAGCATCCAACGGATATTGTGGCCGATCAACCCGTTGTCCTTCTTTGGTGATTGTGACGGATACCTTTATATTTTTCCGCACAAAATCCATTGCCCCTTGCAGTTGCTGGTCAAGCGTGCCATCAATCCTCTGATTATCAACAAAACGTTCGCCAGAAACCCCAACCTCTCCAATTTCAGTTCCTGGCAACGTAGTCGCAATAATGTCAAGCTGAGGTAAGAAAGCCTGAGGGTATTCTCCCAATACCAACATGCCAGCGAGTGTCGGCACCCCATCTTCAGTCATCCCCATGAGATCAAGAATTCGGGAATTATCAAGCTTCGCCAGATTTGGTCTGCCTTCAACCAGTTTCGCTTTATATTCCATCAATTTTACGGTCGAAAAATCCTCTATCCCAGCTCTTTCAACCGGACGCAATTCGTCTTCATACTTCTTGCGGAACGCCTCATAACCGTAAATCTCATTCTCATCCATCGGCTCATCGGCGTCGCCTACACGGACATACGAACCTTTGTAACGTCCCTTACTTGCATAAAAACATGGGCGCTCAGAGACATCGAGCGAGGGAATTTCAGCACTGACAACTGTTTTGTCACCAATATTACAAAGGGTAAAAACCGCGCGGACTTTAGGCCGCATCTGATTGCATTGCTCAGTGACACGTTTTTGCAAATCTTGCGCATCATAGACACCACAGACCGCATAATCTTCCTTCTCATCGATTCCAAAGACGATAGTCCCACCAGCATCCTGATTTGAAAAACTCGATAACGTGTCATAAAGATGCGTCGGACAGCCAGATCTTGCGGCTTTAAGCTCAATCGTTGATGATTCAGCTTTTGCTTTTTGGATTTTTTTGACCAAACTTTGCAATTCGATTTCTATCACGACAATCCTTTGCTCAAATTTATCAAATTCTTATTATCAATTTATCAAATTTATAAAAGTTTATCAAATTTTACATGTACTTTATCAAATTCGATTCTTGCGAATTTAAATCTTACAAAGATTCTAAGAATTTTAAAGCATATTCTATGAATCTTATTAAGAATTCTTAGAATTTCTATAAACGTTATTGAAGTTCTGCCACTGAAAAAAGACGAAACACATTTCTACCCATCTTGACAATAAGAATGAGCGCGAATCGAAAATCAAAACGAAGCTTTCTCAACTCGATAATTTAACGACATATACTTAGCCATAAGAGACACAGAAGTCCGCACCGGCGCAGAAACAGGATTGTTGTGGTTGCTGTCGCCGTTCTCGTCGCCATCGCGACAATCAGCCATTCTGCGAATTACCCCGGCCGGTATTCGGGTTGTTGGGGTTGTTGGGGTTGTTGGGATTATTCGGATTATTCGGATTATTGCCGTTAGGGCTACTTGGGTAATTCGGGCTGCTCGGATAATTAGGGGAATTCGGGTTGCCTGAGTTATTCGGGGTAGTCGGATAATTCCGATAATCGGGATAATTGAGATTATACGAACGACTGGGATAGTTTGCGTTAATGGGGTAATCGGGGTAATTCAGATTCCCCGGGTTATTCGGATAATTAGCATTATTGGGGTAATTCGGATTATTCCTGTTATTGTAGCCATTCGGGTTATAAGGATAATTCCGGTGATTCACGTTGTTCCCGTTATTCCCGTTACCCGAAACTTTTCCCACTTTGCCGAATATCCAACAAACAATGCCAAGGGTGATGCCGCAATATACCGCTCCTTGAATGAAACCCATCCCCAGACTTGTCTTCGGGGACATCCCAACGCCAATCACAACTACCATTCCCCCAACACCGAAAGTGTGCGCGTAATGCAGCATCGCTTGCCTGCACATCCTGGCGAAGAAAACAGATTGATCAGAGGGCTTCAGACTATGAATCCAGTCTTTTTGCCTCCGCCACTCCTGATAAATGTAAACGAGGAGAACCACCACCACGATAATGGCGGTGTTCCAAGATGCTATCCACTCTATGATATTCCACGGGATAAAATCCAAATTGGCGAAATTAGAACCTATCGGCGGAGCCATGTTGGTAGCAAGAAACTTGGCATAAACGTAGGGAACAGAGGATAATCCACAAAGCAACTTGCCGAGCCCCAACACAAGTAGATTCATGGCCATGCCCATTCCTCGTCAAATGAATTACCGATAAAAATTAAACTTCATTGTATATGGTACTCAATCAGCCTCATACGTCGTATCGCCCGACCTTTTGATGAATCCGAGGGCCAATGCGGCAATCTTTTTAACCGGCACCAACGGAACCTTGTTTCACCGTTCTACGAACTGTGTCGCCCGGGCTTTATGCCGCTGGTATCCGGCACTTTGCCGAATATCCAGCAACCGATACCAAGTGTTATGCCGCAATATATCGCCCCTTGAAGGAAGCCCATTCCCGAGCTCGACTTCTTCCACATCCCGACGATAATCACTGCCGCAAACTCCAGCACACCAAACGAGTATGCATAACTCAGCATCGCCCGACGGAACAACTGCGCAAAGAACGAAAACCTGCCATATTGCAGACGACGGATTTCCTTTCTCTCCACATAGCACTCACAGCAAATGTAGATGAACAGAACCACCACCATCACGGTCCAGGTAGTCCAAAACATGTCCCATTCCTTGCCGTCGATCGGGAAGAAATCCGGCTGAGCGAGATTGGAACCGGGAGGCGGAGAATCGCGGCCCTCGTAGGCCATAGGACGATTGGCCACATAACCATTGACAACAGACGAGAATCCGCTGAGCAGCCAACCGGATTGCGATAACAATGGGCCCATATCCGCGCACTCTCCTCTCATTCATTGAGTCAAAGCATCATTGTATTCACCATTGTACGGAACCAACGGCCGGCCTCACACGTCGTAGCGCCAGGACTTGTCGGTGATGACGCGGGCCATCGCCAGGCCGATGGGCAGGCAGAGGATGACCATGAAAGCGCGGAAGGCCCAGTCCAACGCGTTGAGGGTGTCGAACTGGCCGAGGTAGAACATCGCGCGGTACATATAGAGGCCGGGCACCATGATGACGATGGCCGGGACGGTCAGGCAGATGCGTGGGTAGCCGAGATAGGGCGGGAGAAAGCCGTGGCGCACCGACGAGCGCCAAGCCGAAGCGAGCAGGCCGGCGAGCATCGCACCCAAGAACGCGGCAGCTTCTGGCGGCATGCCCATATCAACGATCGTCAGGCGCAGGGTGTCGGTGATGGCGCCGATGAAAGCTGCCGTGAAGCACATGCGTTGCGGCGAATTGAAGAGGACCGAGAAGCCCCAGACCCCGCCGAACGCGCAGAGCGCGCGCAGAGCGGTATTGACCCACGGATTGAGGCCGAGGGGTTCGAAGCCCTGCGGATTGAGGTGGACGATGGCCGCCACCATCCATCCGGCGAGCGTGGCCATCAGGATGATCGCCATGGTGTAGACCAAACGCTGGATGCCGCTGGGCAGATCCATTTTCGCGATGTCAAGGCCGCCGGTAATCAGCGGGAATCCGGGGATGACGAAGAGCATTGCGCCGATGTAGGCCGTGTCGTGTCGAAGCGCGACAGGGTCAAAGAACCCAATCAGACGCAACGTCCCGATGCAGGCGAACGCAGCCACCGCAACGGCTACGAACGTGACGAAGAACTGGTTCAAATGGTAGATGAAAAGCCGCCGACGAACCCAGTGGCCGATGCCCGCGCCCACGAACGCACCGATCATGTCGAACGGGCCGCCACCAAGCAGGAAAACGAAGCACGCGCACGCCACAGCCGACGCGAGGCCCGAGAACCATGGCGCGTATAGCGGCTTGCGGTGCTGAATGAGGCTCAGGCGCTCATGTGCTTGCCGGACGGTGATGCCGCGACTGGCTTTTGCAGTAGCAGAGGCTTTCGATTTGGCTTGGGATTGGGAATTCGTCGATTTTGTCGCAGCAGGAGGATTTGCAGCGTTGACATTTATATTACTTACATAGCCGACGTTTCCATTTTCGCCATTACCGACATCAGCACTAGCGGAATTCCCATTGAGGATATTGCCGCCATCAGTGCCAGCGGAATTATCGGATACTTTGGTTTTACTGACATTCGCGGAATCATTGAAAACGCGACCGGAATTGCCTCTTTTGCCGTCACTCACCGTAAACTTGTCGTCTCGAACCGCCGACTTCGAAATCGCCGTATTAACGTGAGACTGATTACCAACCTGACCTTGCACCTGTGCCGCATCGCCCTGCGACTGACCGCCGACCTGGCTTTGAGCCAGCGCGGCATCGGCCTTGGCTTGAGTCTCTGCGGCCGCAGCCTGCTCGGCGGCGACGTCCTCGCGCGTCTTGCCGATATGCTCGAAATGCTTGGCATACTGGCCTTTTGGCGGACGGAAGCCACGCTTTTTGGCACGCTTGACGGCCTTTTCGTGGACACGTTTACGCTTTTCAAGCTCACGGTGGGCCTTTTGCGTAGCCGACAGTAGAGAACGCTGGGCATCCGGGTTGTCGAGCTGTTGCACCATTTCGGCCGAAACCGCAGGCTGGGCATGATAGGTGGTTCCCGGCTCGCCGATATTGACGCTGAACCAGTCCGCAAAATGCTCAAGCAGCCAAATGCGCTCAGTATTGACTCCAGTTGTCGGCAAATCGACAACCTGCGTGATCCTGCTGACACCGTCGCTGCACGACACGTCCATGTCGGTAAGATTGATGTTCGCGCGAACGTGGACGCCAAGCGGATATCCGATACGATGCATCAGCTCATGAATACGGAAGCTTCCGGTTCCCGCGCGCAAATCCAGCAACCCGACTCGTGCGATAATGCTGGCTTTCGCCGCGATGCCCGCATCAACCACCGGCGTATCCCAATCGCGTTCGATATCGGCGGTGTCCAATGGCATGTAATGGGTCAATCGGTCGTGGACCTTGGCCCGATGGTCACCGCGAGCGCCGGAACCGGCCACATCGCCGCCGTCGCCGTAATCGCCGCCACCGCTGCCGTCGCCAATCGAAGCCACCGCTTCGGCCACGCGCCGGTATTCCTCGGAATCGGATTCATCCAAATCTCCAAAGATGTCTTCAAGCCCGGAATCGCCCTCAACAGCGTCCTCGTCGTCGCTGCTGTTCACCGTCTTCTCGATGTCTTCGGCCACCGCCTCCATGCCGGTTTCCTCTTTCGCGACTTTACCTAAATTTTCACGGTCACTCACGTTTCCCCTATCGCTTTCCGCAGCTTCTCGGCCCATTGCATCATCCGCACCAACGTTGTTGTCAGCCGAATCCATATCGTTCATCGTCATAATCGACTTCCCCTCATCGCCTTCCGGCGTCATCTCGCCATCTTCTCAAGCGTCACTCATTTCTCAAGCCGCAATAAGCCGAGTTCTCTGCACTCACGCTTCATTGGAATCTAAGAGATGTTGATAAACCATATAAAATCCGGCATATCCGATACATCATTTCTAGCACGCTGCCTCTAAATTATTCGCAGTAATGCCGCACAATGATTGTTGCGTAAACGAACTAAATTCTTATTTCGTATCAGCAATTACTAAATTATTAAACTTGCCTAATATCGTTGATTTAAAGCCAGAATCATGCCTCTGCATCATCGCATCTTACATTTTGCACCAGTTTGATTGTGCATTTTACACCGTTTTCATATTACATTTTGCACCAAGTTTGATAAGACATTACAGAGTCTCGCCAACCCCAAACTGCCAACTCAGGAAATGAAAACGGTCCAACTGACGGAAATGCAATCCCAGAAATCCTGATATATCAACGAAAACAACCGATTCTTGCCGGCACGTCATGAAATCGCCAAACTCGACCACGTACCCACGTAACGCAACCAATCCGTCCGCAATATGGCCATTGCTGAATTTCGTTACGTAAATGTCGATTAGGTCACCCTACAATCGAACAGGACTCGCCAAGCAATGGCTTTGGGTTCGCAACAGATGGCACCACAACCGCGGAGGAGCCGCGGAATGCCAACAGATCGAACAACCGGACGCTTGGTTTGAAGGAGGTCTGCATGGCTAAGAATACCAAGAATCAGCCAGACAATAATCAACCAATCACGCAGCCTGATGCCGCACTGTTCACTTCCGGAGTAGGGACCAAGGGCCCCGAGGAACGTGATCTCCCCCAAACGCTAAAAGACGATCTCGCACTCTGCCTTGAAATTCTGCGCACCGTGCTCGGGGAGTACGACAAGGATCTGCTCTCCACATTCGATACCGTCCGCGACTACGCCGTCAAGGCGAGCGCCGAACACTATGCGGAGACCATCGGCAAGGAACACCCCAAGGAAGACAACCTCGAAAAGGCCGAAAAGGTCATCGACGCCCTGAACGTCCACCAGGCGCAACTGCTCGCGCGCGCGCTCACCACCTACTTCCATCTGGCGAATCTCTGCGAGGAGAACTACCGCGTCTCCGTGCTGCACAAGCGCGAATCGAACGTGGGCGAGGACGCTGCCACCGATCCGGTCAACGAACTGACAGGCGCCTACCACCAGCTCATCAACGAGATGGGCCCGGCGAAGGCCAAGAAGCTTTTGAACAAACTCGAGTTTCATCCCGTCTTCACCGCGCACCCCACCGAGGCCCGCCGCAAGGCCGTCGAAGGCAAGATCCGCAGAATCGCAACGCTTTTGAGCGCCGGAAAACTGCTGGGCGGGTCCGACAAGAAGGAAAACTACCGTCGTCTCTATAACGAGATCGACGCGCTTTTCCGCACCTCACCGATCGGCGCCAAGAAGCCGACACCGGTTGAGGAAGCCGACACCATCATCGACATTTTCGACAACACATTGTTCGACACCATTCCCCAGGTCTACCGCCGCTTCGACGATTGGATCCTCGGCGACCAGGCCGGAATCGCGGAACCGCAGTGCCCCGCGTTCTTCCATCCCGGTTCCTGGATCGGCACCGACCGCGACGGCAACCCGAACGTCACCGCCAAAGTCAGCCGCGCCGTCGCCCGCAAGTTCAGCGATCACGCCATCGAGGCACTTGAAAAGGCGACCCGTACCGCCGGCACGAACCTTACGATGGAAGCCGTCACCACGCCTCCGAGCGACGAACTTGTCACCCTTTGGAACCGTCAGAAGGAGATGAGCGAGCGTCTGACCGACAAGGCCGCCGCTACGTCCTCGCACGAGATGCACCGCGCGGTCATGCTGGTCATGGCCGACCGTTTGCATTACACTGTGGTGCGCGACGCCGACCTGATGTACAAGAGCTGCGATGATTTCATCGCCGACCTCAAGATCGTGCAGCGTTCGTTGGCAGATGCCGGCGATAGACGCGCGGCTTACGGACCCGTTCAGGACGTCATCTGGAAGGCGCAAACCTTCGGATTCCACCTCGTCGAGACGGAATTCCGCCAGCATTCGCTCGTTCACACCCGCGCTTTGGAGGATATCCGCGAGCACGGCCTGCACGGCGAACGCGGCGAGCTGCAGCCGATGACCCACGAAGTGCTCGATACCTTCCGCGCCCTCGGCGCCATCCAGAAGCGCAACGGCCAGAAGGCCGCCCGCCGTTACATCATCTCGTTCACCAAGTCCGCGCAGAACATCCGCGACGTCTACGAACTCAACCGCATGGCGTTCTCGAACCCCGAGGATGTGCCGACCATCGATGTCATTCCGCTCTTCGAGCAGCTGCAGGACCTGCAGAACTGCGTCGACGTGCTTGACGAAATGATCAAGATTCCTGAGGTGCAGGCCCGCCTGAAGGCCACCGGCGGCAAACTTGAGGTCATGCTCGGCTACTCGGATTCCTCCAAGGACGCCGGCCCGACCACCGCAACGCTCGCGCTGCATTCAGCACAGGGACGCATCGCGGAATGGGCCAAGAAGAACAATATCGACCTGACGCTCTTCCACGGACGCGGCGGCGCTGTCGGTCGTGGCGGCGGCCCCGCGAACCGCGCAGTGCTCGCGCAGCCGAAGGGTTCTGTCAACTGCCGCTTCAAGCTCACTGAACAGGGCGAGAGCATCTTCGCTCGCTACGGCAACCAGGCGCTGGCCATCCGCCACGTCGAGTCCGTTGCTGCCGCGATTTTGCTGCAGTCGGCCCCGAGCATGGAGAAGACCAACACCGAGATGACCAAAAAGTATTGGGGCATGGCTGAAAAGCTCGACGAATCGGCTCACAACCGCTTCCTCGATCTGATCAACGCCCCGGACTTCGCTCCGTGGTTCTCCACGGTGACGCCGCTAACCGAAATCGGCCTGCTGCCGATCGGCTCCCGCCCGGCCAAGCGCGGCCTCGGCGCCAAGTCGCTCGATGACCTGCGTACGATTCCTTGGGTCTTCTCCTGGGCTCAGGCTCGCATCAACCTCGCCGCCTGGTACGGCTTGGGAACCGCGTGCGAAGATTTCGGCGACCTCAAGACGCTACGCAGCGCCTACAAGGAATGGCCGGTATTCTCCACGTTCATCGACAATATCGAGATGTCGCTGGCCAAGACCGACGAGCGCATCGCCAAGATGTACTTGGCGTTGGGCGACCGCGATGACCTGCGCGACAAGGTCTTGAACGAGATGGAACTGACCCGCAAGTGGGTGCTTGCCATCGTCGGCGACCAGTGGCCGCTGCAGCATCGCCACGTGCTCGGCCAGGCTGTCCGCGTGCGTTCACCGTACGTCGATATCCTTTCCGTCATCCAGGTGCTTGCCCTGCGCAGCCAGCGCGAACTGCAGAAGAAGCAGGACGCGGAAGCCGCCAAGGCGAAGGCCAACGGCGAGGCTCCTGCAGCGGGTGCCGTCGCTCCCAAGAAGACAGATAACGATGAGCTGGCCCGCGACCAACAGCGCGGCGGCTTCACCTACCTCATCCTCTGCACGGTCTCCGGCGTCGCCGCCGGCCTGCAGAACACCGGCTGATTCTATAAGCTGACCCGTTAGGAAAACGCCGCAGACGTTTGCGAATCGTTATTGATTCGGTATTCGTCTGTGGCGTTTTCCTATGCCTTGTCTCCATCTCAAATCAGTGAAAATGTGTAAGCAATCGCCCAAAATAGCAGTGAAAGTGTGCAAAAACCATCAAAAAGTACCATGAAAGTGTGCATAAACAGACCTAAAATACCTGTGAAAGTGTGCAGTATAAGCCTAAGAACCGCAGAATAACAAGGGAACGACAACTGACGGCGAAACTTGCCGAGCAACTCGCTTGCCAGGAACTCGTCGCGGCGGGTTTCAGGCCAGATTACTGGACCGATACCAACGCCACCCACGAACTCGACTTCGTCACCCAGCTCGCCGACAAAGTCGTGCCGATCGAGGTAAAAGCCGGCACGAACCTCACCGCCGCCAGGCTCAAATACGCGATGAAGAAGTTCGATTTGCCAACCGCAGTCCGTTTCTCGTCGCTAGCCCCGCGTCACGACGGTGCCATCTACGATTTGCCGCTGTATGCGGTCAGCACGGTAAGTAAGTTTGGGGAATAGCATAAAATCACAAATTTTATTGATTAAAATGCATAATTTTAAGCGCTTATTTAAGCAAATCACTATTGCTCAAAACCGTTGATTTTCCGACGATTCTAAGCCTCTACTCCACAATTAACATAGGTGCTACTACCCAATTAACATAAATTTTATTCCGAAATTTGCATAAATATTCAGTTCGAATCAACAACAAAAACACCGAATAAGTTCACTTCATTGAGCAACTTTCAAACCGCTTTACCGCCTTTCTACTTGTCGCTTTTGCATAAAATCGACAGATAAAAAGCTAATTCGACAATTTTAAAGTGCGAAAAGCACCAAAATCACTCTTTAGCGCCTTAAAATTCTTCCGCTAAAACACGAAATCAGTCAAAATCGCTGCTTAGCACATCAAAATTGACACTCTAAAGTGCGAAAATGGCCAAAATCGTCATTTAGAGGTATCATTTAAGCCACCTAAATGATGATTTTGAGAGAAATCGGTATTTATGAAATATAACGATATCGCCACTACGTTTCACATGGCTTCAATATCAGAAGAGCCTGCAAAATTTGCTGAAAAAGAATATAGAAATCGTCTAGAACTCCCCTCAACTTTTAAAACAAATATCATACTGGAAGGTTCTCATTCAGTTTTCGCCGTATTGTTTCGTGAATCCATTATGCTGATCAGCGATATACTCCATCGTGAATCCCATGTAGATGGCATCTGGCAGCAACTCCCTGGTGTCGCGCGTAAGGCTTATCTCAGCGATTTGCTAACTGAAGAGTTACTCAGCACCAATCTCATGGAAGGCGTGCAATCAACGAGGCAGGAAGTAAGCGCCGCCCTGCAATCTGTCGATAAGCCATCCTCGCATACCAGATTTAGTGAATTCGCAAAATTGTACACAGGGCTCAACAGCAAAGATGCCTTGCAATTGCCGGAATCGCTTGTCGATATACGCGATATTTACGACAAAGTTGTACAAGGCGAATTGGATGAAGGCACGGAACCGGACGGCGAATTATTCCGCAAAGATCAAGTCTATATTCATGACATATCCACAGGCCGTGAAATCCATCGTGGTCTGCCTTCAGAAATAAGCATCCAAACAGCACTCACTCAGATGTTGATTTTCATGCACAAAGAAAATATTCCGTCATTAGTAAAAGCAATTATCTGTCACTATGCCTTCGAATACATTCATCCTTTTTATGACGGCAACGGTAGAACCGGAAGGTTCCTATTGGCGTTACAGCTTCGAGAACATCTATCCGCGCCTACGGCATTATCGTTAAGTCCGGTAATCGCTGGAAACAAACAAATCTACTATAAGGCGTTTGAGAATGCCGAAAATCCGCTGAATTGTTCCGAACTCTCGTTCTTTGTGTATCAGATGCTGCAATTTATACAAATCGCGCAGAAACAACTTGAGGATAGTTTACAAGAAAAGGATTATGCTTTAGGCAATGCCTCAAGAGCTGCAGCCGAATTTGCCGAACAAAACCATCTAGATAAAACATCCGATGCCATACTCAGTATGTTAATCCAACAACGTTTATTCCATGAGCAGTCACCAGAATTGACTCGAACTGTATTCGCACGATATGAGGGTGTTGGTCAAGTGAAAATTCGCACGAAACTCCAATCACTCATAGAAAAGGGCTTGGTGTCAACCGTCGGCAAAAGGCCGATATATTATGAACTTTCCGATAAAGCCTGCGAATTATTCGGCATTGTCTGACAGGAAAGATTCGATAGCTTTCCCATATAAATTTGTTTATTCCACAACGTATATAAAAAGACCTCCGCCGGAATCAGCCGGGGAGGTCTTGAGAATGGTAGGTTATTCGCTACGCTTCGTCGATGAGATCCAGCATTTGCGGGACCGTCTTCTTGCCGAACTCGATCTTTTGCGAGGTCGTGCCGTCAGGCGCGGTCTTGTTGACGACGATGCAGGGGACGCTCATCGCGCCGTACTGGCTCTGCAGCTCGGGGAAGTGCGAGATGTCGTATGCCTCGGCCTTCACGTTCGGGTTGTCGGCGGCGATGCGCTGCGAAGAGAGCACCGTGGTCGGGCACATCGTGCAGGTCAGCGAGACCAAAACCATCACATCGGTGGTGCCGCCGTCCGCGTCGAGCTTCTCGATGCGCTGCTGGGTATCGTTGTCGACGGACTGGCCGGGGCCGGCCGCGTTGTATAGCGCCAACACGAACGAGTTGAACTCGTGGCCGCTGGGAACCCCGTGGAACGCAAGTCCGGTAGGCCGCAGCTTGCCGCTCGCATCCACCTTGCACAGGCGGACACAAGGACGAGCCATCGGCATCACGCCTTCGACGTCGAACTTGGCACGGCCTTCCGCGTCTTCCTCGCCGTCAGCTGGTTCAGGCGCGACAACCGAAGTAAGTTTGCCGCCGCTTAATCCGACAAGTTCTTCAATGAAACCCTTGAGCTCCTGCGAAAGCTTGGTCTTGTCAAGCGAGAGCTCCAGCACCAGCGGTTGGCTCATACGGCCGAAGACCACATCGAGCTGCTTGCGAATGGCGTCGTCGAAGAACCCGGAGGTCTTGACAGGACCAGCGGCCTGGCCGGCAGCACCAGCGGCATCAGGCGCAGCAGCCGGAGCCGGGGAAGTGCCGGAATTCGCGGCTTTCCTAGCCTCTTCGGCCTCACGCTTTTCGTAATTCGAGCTGGTCGGGCGAGGCGGCACAAGACCGGTCTTCTCACTCAAATCCTTGGCGTAGCGCTCAAGTTCCACACCTGCGACGGCTCCGTCGGAAACTGCGGTGACCACCTGGCGCAGATTCTTCTCACGCAGGTCGCCGGCAGCGTACACCCCGGCGGCGGAAGTCTCGAGATAATCGTGCGTGATGACGTAGCCGTGATCGTCAAGATCGATGACGCCTTTCAGGATGTCGGTCTGCGGCACATAACCCGCAAAGACAAAAACACCGAAGTTCTTGCTCTTGCTCGGCTTCCATTCCGTGTCCTCGCCGGTTTTGCGGTTGTGGAACACAGCACTTACCAGGCCACCTTCGCCTGCCGAAACCGACTTCATCTCGGTGTTGTAGTGAATCTCGATATTCTGGTCGTTCTTGGCCTCGTTGGAGACGGAGGCATCGCAGGTGAAATCGTCGCCGCGCACCAGAATCGTGACCTTGCTGGCATATTTGGTGAGGAAAACGGATTCCTCAGCCGCGGAAAAGCCGCCGCCAAC
Organism: Bifidobacterium sp. ESL0728; assembly: GCF_029392015.1. Classification (NCBI taxonomy): domain Bacteria; kingdom Bacillati; phylum Actinomycetota; class Actinomycetes; order Bifidobacteriales; family Bifidobacteriaceae; genus Bifidobacterium; species Bifidobacterium sp. ESL0728. The sequence goes on along the minus strand of NZ_CP113925.1, from coordinate 58,467 downwards.
GACAACGACCTCCATGCCGTTGAAGAATTCGCCATCGCAGGTCGCGCAATAGGAAATGCCGCGACCGGCGTATTCGGCCTCTCCTTGGAAGCCGATCTTACGGGGGTTCGCGCCCGTAGCCACCAGAATACCGAAGGTTTTCAGGTCGCCGCGGTTGGTGTGAACGGTCTTGATATCTCCGTGAACGTCAATTCCGGTGGCTTCGGCCGCCATGAACTCAGCACCGAAATCCTCGGCTTGCTGGCGCATGGTTTCGGTCAATGTGCGACCGTCCGTTTTGGCGATGCCAGGATAATTGACCACTTCATTGGTGATGGTGATCTGGCCGCCATACTCTTCCTTTTCAAGGATAAGCACGCGATACCGCGCACGCGCGAGATAGAGACCGGCGGTAAGACCTGCCGGACCTCCGCCAATAACCACTACGTCGTACAAATCGTCTTGTTGCTTCATGGTTTCCTTTAGTACAGCCGTACAGGAATACAGGCAGGAATCAGAGCTGGCCGACAAGGTCGAGGCTCGGGGCGATGGTCTCGTCACCCGGCTCCCACTTGGCGGGGCAGACCTGGTCTCCGTGCTCGTAAACGAACTGAGAGGCCTCGACGCGGCGCAGGATCTCTTCCGCGTTGCGGCCGACGTTGGAGGAGATGACCTCGTAGGCCACAACCTTGCCTTCAGGGCTCAGGATGAAATCGCCGCGCTCGGCCTGGCCGTTGACCTCGTCATAGCTGTCGAGATCGCGGGAAAGCGTGTTGGTGGGGTCGGCGACCATCGGGAACTGGATCTTCGCGATCTTCTCGTTGGCCTCGTGCCAAGCCTTGTGGACGAATTCGGTGTCGTGGGAGACGCCGTAGATCTCACAGCCGGCCTTCTTGAAGTCCTCATAGTGATCGGCAAGATCTTCGAGCTCGGTGGGGCAGACGAAGCTGAAATCGTTGGGATAGAAGAAAATCAGGGACCAGTGGCCGAGCACATCCGCCTTGGTGAGCTTGCTGAACTCGTTGTTCTGATAAATGTTGGCCGTGAAATCGGTCAATTCATGCTGAAGCATGGTCATAGTTTGTACCCCTTTATCTTGAAAACCAAATGCTATACGTCCGCACGCGACTCTGGCCTTTATGTGTTCCGCTTGACGCCCTCTACGAACGTTCGTAACCATAACCCAGCACCTTCAGGAGCGCCTGTGGAACCGTTTATCGCCGTGACTTCAATATCGTAACGCCGGAAACCCCAATATCGACAGTTGCGATGCGCCTAAAGGCACTTCTTTTCGTGAACCGCAATAAACATCGGTTTATAAGACACATTATCACTATAAATGTTTAATAATTAGACAAATTGTATTTATTGCGAAAATAAAATACGAATTATTAACATTTATTTTGTTCGGTTTAATTATCTTATAAATAAATACATCCATTTTCGACGTCACATAGGTGTTCGAATCCGATAATTTTCAGAAATACCGAAACTCACAAAGTGACGCGGCGGAAGGGTAACGTTAGACGCAAACAACTTTTGCTTGTCGGGCGCTCTCGCTTGGAAGGAAACCTCAATGACAGACGATTCGCAATTTAACGACGACGCACGTTCCGGCCAAAACAATTACGTACGCTCTTGTCGAAGCGATGATCAACACTCCGGCCGAGCGGGACAATCCAACCAAGGCGCAGACGGCAATGCCGGCTCGAACGACAATTCAAATATCAAATCGGGCGCAGAATCGCGAAGCGACGACCCGAATTCAGCGGAATCCACGGCCAACGCAACCTGGAGCCGCATGCTGCAGGGCAACTCGCGCTTCGCTTCCGGCCAGGCCGAGCACCCTTGGCAGGACAGGGAGACCCGCGAATCGCTGATCGACGGGCAACACCCGGATGCCGCCGTGCTTTCCTGTTCGGATTCGCGCGTACCGCCGGAAATCATCTTCGACCAAGGCTTGGGAGACATGTTCACCCTGCGCACCGCCGGACAGACGCTGGACGATGCCGTCATCGCCTCGCTGGAATACGCCGTGACGCATCTGGGCGTGAGCATTTTGGTGGTGCTCGGGCACCAACATTGCGGTGCGGTCGCGAGCGCCGTCGCTGAACTCGACGCACTTGCTTCCGGCGCGGGTATCGACCTAGGAGCCGCCTTCGCAGCAGAGGTCACCGATTCGGAAATGATCGACCCGGCGGCCGCGGACGATGCCGAAGATTCTTGGGGTTCCGCCGATTCAGACAATGGCCCCGCCCCCACCGGGATAAATCATGAAGCTGCAAACGACCCTGCCGATTCCGATGATTCCGGATTCGCTGCACGTGAAACCGCACGTACCGGAATGGACGCCGACGACGTGTTCGACAAGATGGAGGAGCTGGTCGCTGCTTCGGAATCCGTGCTCGTACGCTCGGTCGGAGCCTCCGTTCTGGCCGCGCAGGAAGCCGCGTTGAGTGATACCGACGATTTCGAACGCGTCCACATCGCCCGCACCATCGAGGCTTTGGTCGACCGCTCGACGGTCATTCAGGAAGCGCTTGCCGCGCAACGCCTCTCCATCGTCGGCGCCCGCTACCAGCTGACCACCGGCAAGGTCGAGGTGCTTTCGTTCTGATTCCGCGATCTCTTTTGATTTTAAAAGCAAAAGAGAAGCAAATGGCAGGCAAAAGGATTATCGTTGTGATCCCAACGTTTCTAGAGCTTCAGGCCGCGCAAAGCAATCAACGGAGCAAAAGAAAATCGGGGGACCAGCTGAGAAAACGTACTTTTACTTTTGCCTTGAGTCGCTGAACGTCTCCCTAATGCCAGAGCCAACGCGGACTGGCCTACGACCGTTTAACCGGCGAAACAACGAAAATCTCCGATATTATATTGCGATAAATATCAGCCTCTTCTATAATCCTGATTCTATTATCTATATTGGTTATCGCTGATGTTGAAACCTATAGAAAGGCAGAACGATGAAGGCTGTGGTTCTTGAGAAAAAGGGTGTCATCAACGTCCGCGACGTCGCGGATGTGGGGACGCCGGGGCCCGGTGAGCTGAAGATTGCGCCCCATAGCGTCGGCATCTGCGGTTCCGACGTCCACTACTATACGCACGGGCGCGTCGGCAAGTATATCGTTAAGAAGCCGATGATTCTCGGGCACGAAGCCTCCGGCACCGTCTTGGAAGTCGGACCTGGAGTCAAAGGGTTCAGGCCCGGTGACCGCATCGCGATGGAACCCGGCATCCCCGACATGAACTCGCGCGCCACCAAGCTCGGTCTCTACAACATCGACCCGAGCGTGCGCTTCTTCGCCACCCCGCCGGTCGACGGCTGCCTGTGTGACGACGTGATTCACCCGGCCGCTTTCACGTATAAGCTACCGGACAACATGACTTACGAAGAGGGCGCTCTGCTTGAACCGCTTTCCGTAGGTCTGTGGGCCGCGACGAAGGCTGCAATCAAGCCAGGAGACATCGGCGTGGTCACCGGTGCCGGCACCGCCTGCATGCTCACCGCGGCTTGCGCGCTTGCAGGCGGTTGCTCGAAAGTCCTAATTTCCGACACTTCCGCGGTCAAGCTCGACATCGCCTCCAAGATCCCGGGAATCACTCCCGTTGATATCACCAAAGAGGACCTGCTTGAGCGCGTCAAGGAGGAGACCGACGGCTGGGGCGCCGACCGAGCATTCGAGGCGTCCGGCAACGTACGTTCGTATGACAACTTCTGGAAGCTCGGGGCCCCGGGCAACACCTCCGTAATTATCGGCATCCCGGCCGACGGCAAGGTTCCGATGGATATCACCGAGGTGCAGGCGCGCGAAACGCGAATCGAAAACGTGTTCCGTTATGCCAACGTCTATCAGAAGGCGATCGACCTGGTCTCGGCCGGCAAGATCAACCTCAAGCCCTTCATTTCCAAGGTCTACCCGATGGAGCAGGCCAAAGACGCGTTCGACCGCGTAGTCGAAGCCCATCCCGAGGATGTCAAGATCCAGATCCAGGTAGCCGAGTAGTTTTCAGCAATTCCACTCGCTTTTTACGGTCAAGAAACACGCATTGGGTATTTCCGTTTGCGCGTTTCTTGACTTTAAGAGGCTAGAAACCCAACGATTCCTGATCGCCACGTCACTGCACGACGGCACGCCATTACCAGAGGCACATCACTGACCAGCGCCACATCACCGCCCGGCGGCACGTTTCCTCAATAACCCGCTGGCCAAAGCCACGCACAACGCGATAACCGCGAGTGCACCGCGCCACAAATCGTCCCGGTACGAAGCGCCGGTAAGCGGCAGCGCGACCGCCAGCTCCTGCCATTTGGCGGCCAATGTCACGTCTTTGGTCACCGCGGTATTGACGAAATCGAAGGAGTCGCCTGCGTGGCATACCCCAGCAACGTCAGCGGCGCAGGTCCAACTCATGAAACGATAGCCGTCACGAGAAGGCTTCGAAGTCGGGACCGCGATTTTGTAGCCGCTATACACCTGCACTGAAGGCAGCTGGCCGGAAGGCAACGTGCCTCCATCAGGGTCGAACGTGACCGTATGCTGCGCGACTGCGTAGGGCTCGGTGATGGTGCCCGAAAAGTTTCCGATGGTGTTGGGCAATTGCGCATCCGCGTCGAACGTCTGGGTCAGGTCTTTCGGCGAATCATCATTGTTGTACTGCATCGGGCCATCCCACGTCAGCTGCCGGTGTTCGGCATCGAATCGGGCGCCAGGGGTGGTGGAGTGGATGGATGTCGAATCGACGGCCGCGCCGGCAACCGATCCGTCGGCCGCTTTCTTCAGCGTCACCGCCGTCAGCATCGACAGCCCCGGATCAGCAATTCCTTGCGGTAAGGTCACGTCCTGCTTGTCGGCACAGAAGCTGGAACTACCGACATCGCAACTTTTGCTGGTGCCGCCACTCAAGGCCGCGAGATTCTTCAGCGACGAAATATCGAGGATATGGTTGCTGCCAATATAAAGCATCTCCAGTTTCGTCAATCCAGCCAAGGGCGACACGTCCGAAATATCGTTGTGATGCAACCACAATTGCTTGAGACTGGTTACATCGCGCAAGGAACTGATGTCGCTGATCCCGTTGTGGGATAATCCAAGGATACCCAACCAGTGAAAATGCGCATCGTCGATGACGCTGATATCTTTGATATTATTGTTGTCCAGATACAGCGCATATATTCCCGTCAACGACGTCAGCGAAGTGATGGATTCGATTTGGTTGTGCTGAAGCTTCAGCGTACTCAAAGTGGTCAGCTTCGCCAAAGGCCGCACATCGACAATCCTATTGTCATTCAGATCCAGCTCTTTAAGGTTGGTCAATTCCACAGTAGGCGTTGAAATCAGGCCTGAGAGATCAGAAATCTGGTTGTGGTCCAGATACAAGGTTGTCAGAAGCGTTAATCCGGAAAGATTGCTTACATCAGCAATGCCATTATTATTCATGTTCAAGGTCTGCAAATCCGACAACCCAGAAAGGCTACTCAAATCGGAAATACTATTGTCAGCCAAATATAAGGTTGTCAAGTTCGTCAATCCGGAAAGATTACCCAGGTCGGAAATCCCATCGCCATTCGCGAAGAGGTTATTCATTTTACCCAGATATTTCAGCTGGTGCAAATCACGGCTGTGCTCATTAAGCGTGTGCCCGGAAACGTTGCTGATATGCAATCGCCCCAAGCCTGTGAGCGTCTGCAAGCCGTCCAGCTCGGAGATGTTCAGCGGGGTATCGTCCAGCTCGTGCCCTTGTGCTGTGTTGTAGTTCAGATTGCCGAAAAACAGCGCGTCACGCAGCGTCCAGATATCCGTGGTTTGGTGAGCGTCGGTCGCCTGCGCCGCATCGACCACCGTTTGCGCCAATACCGGGTCGGGGAAACAGGTAGCGACCGTATCAATACCCATGACACACTTGTGGTCGTTCCCATCTAACGTGTCCTCATAACCCCACAGCGCCCATACCGTCTCGTTACTGTTGATTGGTGCCGATGAATCGAACGCATTCATCTCGCCTTCACCGCTAGCATCCCCGCTGTCTTTGCTCACGCCCCAGCCCATGAATTTAATCCCCTGATTATAAGGAACCGGTGGCGTTGGGGGTGTGGACGTACCACCCGGGGATACTGTATCCGTTTTCAGCGTTATCGCCGAGCCGGCAATGCCGTGGGAATCCATCTGCGTATTGAACGTCACCGTATAGGAGGTTGGGGTCTCCCCGTCCCTCACCCATACGGCATACATCGTCTGGGAACTTTCCGGCATCGTCAACGTGCCCACCACATGAGCTTCGGCGTCCGAAAGCGTGTCGAACGGCGCCAGTTTCGTCGTCGACCAGCCCACGAATTTCATACCGTCTCGGGTCGGTTCGTTGACCTGATAATCGCCTGCAGAACCGGTCGGCAAAGTAATCGTCTCGCCGGAAGCATGTTGGGACGAGCAAGCCTGGGCCCCGTTTCCAGCTTCCATTTTGGCCGGTAACGTTCCGCCCTGTAAAGTTTTAGCCGACACCGTTCTTGTCGACAACGTTTTAGGCGAAAACGTTTTAGCCGCTGACGTTTCAGTGCCGCCATTCGCATCGTACGTCAGCGGATAGGTTACGTTGAAATTGGCATTATTGACGGCATGCTTGACACCACGATCTGGCGAATCGACGCCTACGGACGGGGCGCGATTCCCTGTTTGTGAAGCCCACTGCCGCAAGTCCGGGAAAACGCTATGTCGCAAGTCCTGCTGCTGCAAGCCCGTAAAAACTGTATGCTGGGCGTATTTTGCTGCGGAACCGAAACTGAACGTATCCCTGGTTTTCTGAGAGGCCGACGACGCATTCTCCTTCTGCGAAACCGAAACCGATGACGCTGCCTCCGCAGCCGCACCATTCGCGGACCTGTCGAAAACAGACTTCTGCTGGAAAGCGACGGCGACCACGCCAAGGCATAGAACAAGCAGCATCAAAACCATGGCAATCCACAACCACTTATGCGTCCGCATCCGCACGATAACCCCCTTCCAGCGGCATGGCACATCGCGCCCCAATTGTGTGCTCAACGCACGTAACCACTCGCAATGCCAGCATTCACTGAAATCATGCAGTCAAACGATTGTTCTTAGAAAACAATCCCCCAATCGCAAATTATTGTATTATATGCCGACGCAATATTCAACAATTCCATAGTTTTTATATAAAATATGCACCATAAACGTACGAAATACAAAGCGATTAACGCATTACGTCGAAACTTCAAGCGCTTTACTTTGAGCGCAATCCAGCACGCAGCGGCCCAAGAAAGCGTTTTGCCCCGCCGGTCTTCTAGACTAGAGGCATGTCTTTGGCCCTGGATATCGTCTTCGTCTTTATCTTCCTGATTATCGGCGGCGTCTTTTCGTGCACCGAGCTCGCGCTGGTGAGCCTACGTGGCTCGCAGCTCGACGAGATGGAGCAGGAGGATGCGCGCGGACAAAAAGTCGCCCGAATCGCGCGCGACCCGAACACGTTCCTTTCCACCGTGCAAATCGGCGTGACACTTTCGGGCTTCTTCTCGGCATCATTCGGCGAATCCGCCATTGCACCTTGGGTCGAGCCGGCAGTGGAAAGCTGGGGGATTCCGCACCATATCGCCTCTCCGGGCACCACCATCGTGCTGACGCTGATCATTTCGTTCTGCGACATCGTCATCGCGGAAATGGTGCCGAAGCGCATCGCCATGCAGCGCACCGAGCAAATCGCGCGCGCCGCGGTGCCCGCCATCGATATTTTCGCCAAAATCTGCCGGCCGATCATCTGGGCCATCGGCAAATGCACCAACGGCATCGTGCGGCTGCTGGGCTTCGACCCGAGCCAGACCGAAACCGAGGTCAGCGACAAGGAACTGCGCGTGCTGGTCAATTCCAACACGAACCTGAGCAAAGACGAACGCACCATTTTGGACGACGTGTTCGACGCCTCGGAAACCATTGTGGCGGAAGTGATGCGACCGCGTGCCGACGTTGTTTTCTTGGAGGGTTCGCAACCGATTGAGGAAGCCGCGAAATATGTGCGCGAAATGCCGTATTCCCGCTATCCCGTCACCGGCAAGGATTTCGATGACGTGCTCGGCTTTGTGCACGTCCGCGATTTGCTCGACGTACGTGACCCGAATACCAAAACCGTGGCCGACGTGACACGTGAAGGCATTTCACTGCCCGGCACCTCAAAGATTTTGCCAAGTTTGGCTTTGCTGCGCAAACGCGGGATTCACTTGGCCGTGGTTATTGACGAATACGGCGGAACCGACGGCATTGTCACGCTGGAAGACATGACGGAAGAGCTGGTTGGCGATATCCGCGACGAATACGATTTGCCGGAAGATAGCAACAGCGCGACGGCCAACGGCATTGGCGACGGCCGCAACGGCGAAACCGCATTCGTCGACGGCGTGGTCACAGTCGACGGCGGCATGACCATCGAGGACTTCGCCGACCTCACCGGCATCGAGCTGGAGGACGGCCCTTACGAGACGGTCGCCGGCTACTTCCTCGCCCACACCGGCCGCATGGGCGAGGTAGGCGAAACCCTCCACTCCGACGACGGCTACGACATGGTGGTGACCAAGGTCGACGGCCGCCGCATCGAGACCATCGAGGTGCGCAAGAGCAAAAACTAGCAGACCATATTAACTAGTTCTAATATTTACCAAGGTATTGGTTCACCGACATCAGCAAGCGATATACCTGCATAATGCATTCTCTGAAGATGCATCGGGTTACCACTAGGGTTCTTTCTTACACAATAAAGTTGAATTCCCAATTCCTTCTGCAGAATTTTCTTTACTGCGTTAACGCGATTTGCCGAAGCTTCATCACCCCACGCGGCGACAACGAGATCAACCTCGGTCATCTGCCCTAATTTTCTAATCCAATCATCATTATCAGCACCTATAGGATTACTAATAGTTTTTAGCTGGTCGATGGTACCCGCAACTGCCGCATATAGATTCAATACGACAAATCCTCCCTTCCCCCATTTCTCTGCTAAATCATAACAAAGCTGAATAGTGGAATCATCCATATCCAATTTTTGCTCACCATATCTCGTTGCGGGATTTAAGAGAATAAACGCCATCATTGGAAGACTGTCATTCCATTTACGCGCAAGATAATATCGATAATCATCCTGCAAAACTACAGATTTCGTAATTATCATAATCTAATCCTTATAATTATTTTTTAATATATTACTTGGATTCTACAGCCGCATATACTGTCTAGCAAATGGAATTTCCTGCCTCATTCATATTTATCTGCATCAACTTGCTATAATATGATGCAGAAAAGTAATTGATGATGCAGAAAATGGTGCAGATAACATGCATACTTTTGACTATGAGAAGTCTGGGCACGAGCTACTAACGCCGAAAACCGTGAATCTGCTCAATGCAGTTCATGAAGCCAAAGGGCGGCAGAATGTGCAGCTGCAGATTAGCCCTGACCTTGCCGAGCCACTTGTCAGTGTCGCCCGCATCCAAAGCACCGATGCGTCAAACCGCATCGAGGGAATCTCTACCACCAATAAGCGTTTGGCCGGTATCGTCAGCGAGAAAGTAGCACCAAGGAATCGCGACGAGGAAGAAATCGCCGGCTATCGCGACGTACTCAAGACCATCCATGAAAATTATGCGTATATACCGCTGAAACCGAACGTCATCCTGCAACTGCACCGCGATCTCTTCCGTCACACACCGCTTGCTTTCGCTGGTCATTGGAAAGACACCGACAATATGATTGTCGAATCGGACGGAACCGGGCACGCAAGAGTCAGGTTCACACCACCGTCGGCGCTCCAAACGCCAGAGCTCATGGCGGCAGCGTGCAGCGATTACAACAAAGCGAACGATGCCGGCGATATTGATTCCCTATTACTGACCTGCATGTTCGTTTTCGATTTCACCTGCATCCACCCGTTCAACGACGGCAACGGCCGCATGAGCCGACTGCTGACACTGCTTCTGCTCTACCGTTCCGGTTACGAAATCGGGAAATATATCAGCATCGAACATCTTATCGAGCAAAGCAAAGCCACCTATTACGAGGCTTTGGCCGCGAGCACCGCCGGTTGGAACGAAAACACCAATGATTATGCGCCATTCGTCAACTATCTGCTCAGTACGATTTTGGTGGCTTATCGCGAATTCGACGAACGCGCCGCAGCTGTCAGCACGCCGATTTCGCTGTACCATCCAACAACCAAAAAGCAACGCATCGCCGACGTCCTGAACCAAAGCCTGAGCCCACTCTCCAAGGCAGATATCCAACAGACGCTCCCGGACATCAGCACCTCGACCATCGAGCGCACACTGAAAACTCTACTCAATGCCGGCCAAATCCAAAAACTTGGCGCAGGCCGATCCACCAGATACGTCAGCCTGCATCGCGAAAAGAAATAATGTCTGCTCATTATTGCCATATCTGACAGCTATCTGCATCTAAGATAACCTGCTTATTTATGGTCGCAACGTCGCCAGCGGCACCACACGAACACCATCGGGACGGTTATAAGCGCGATTGAATGTGCCTACGATGACGCATTTACAGCGCGGTGGTTCCTGACCACCGGCGACCATTTTCGCTTCGACAGCATTCAGCGAAGCGGCAGCTGCGTCAATCTTGTCTGCGCTCAACTTCACCTCAAATGCGCCCCAACCGCCGTCTGGCAGTTCCACAATCTCATCACACTCTAGATCAGAATTATCGATATAGTGCATAACGCGAGCGCCGAAACTTGACGCATACACATCCAAGTCACGGTTCACCAGTGACTCAAACAACAGACCCAACGTCTTGAAATCACTTTTTAGCGAAGTAGGCGTTGCGCCCAAAGCGGCCGCCGCCAAAGAAGGGTCAGTTAAATGAATCTTCGGCGATCGACGCAAACGCACCGAAGAACGCAAAGCAGGCGACCAAGCGTGCTGCTCCTCAACAAGATACAAGCGTCGAAGAACAGCATAATAACGGTCTAGAGTCTTATAGGATGTTTCCACGCTGTCTTTTTTGGAAGGACGATATGTTTCATCAGTATCCTGAATCAAAGTAACCTTACGCACAGGCGATGCAACGCTTCGCGCAATTGCTGCCAGCAACGCACGCATCCGGTCGGGATTAATACGCTCCTCGCCTTCTTCATCATCTTCATTTGAAAAATTACAGACGGTATCGATATACTGCCTCGGCGTAAGAACCGCCTGCTCAAACGGATCATGAATCGTTGCCGGCCAGCCGCCTCGACAAATCAAATCGGTGATGTCGTCTAGATTCGTTCCATTTGTTGCGATTCCAGCAGCCTTATCACCATTCATCAACCCTTGAAGAGATACGTCTCCAGAGGAAAGCCCAGATTCGAAAAGTGTCATCGTACGCATTTTCAGACGGGCTATACGACCTGCGCCACTATGCAACACCTTCTTTTGAGGCCCTGCTGAACCGCAAAGCAAAAACTTGCCATGAGTCCTAGATTCATCCACATCATGCCGCACTGCATCCCAAATCCCTGGTGCCACTTGCCATTCGTCAAGCAAAATAGGAGGATTACCCACAAACAACTGCGCCGGATCGAGCTTCGCCAAAGCGCGTATAGCATAGTTATTCGCTGGATCAGAAATTTCTACACTAGTATTGGCCCGGCTCAGACACGTCGTGGTTTTGCCGCACCATTTGGGACCTTCAACAGAAACTGCACCAAATGCTTGAAGGTACTGCTGCAAACGCTTGTCGACGACCCTATCGAGATAAAGCGATGCGTCGAATTCCATAAAATCCTCTTTGCTGATTTTCCCTTATTTTACAATGAATATTACGCTCAATGTTCAAAAAAGCAAATGCCAAACTACCAACTTTGCAAATCAGAAATGTTCAAAAAAGCAAATGCCAAACTACCAACTTTGCAAATCGGCACCGCAATTTTGACAGCAAAACAGTAGGGCGATATCATTTACTCTCAGTAAGAGTACTAATAGTTAGAGTAATTAGAGTAGAGGTGCATCATGGCACTGCCTTCCATTGAACTCATGACGCTCGGAGCGTTGAAAGACCATCCGATGAGCGCTTATGACATCAACAAATTCCTCGCCTCGCGCGGTATCAGCAACTGGGTCCAGGTCAGCGAGCAATCCGTCTATCGAATCGCCATCAAGCTTTGCGACGACGGCTATACCTCAATCGATACCGATGATTCTGAAGCTTCCTCGCAAAAGCGCGTCTACTCCATAACACCGAAAGGCTCGCAGCATTTCGACGAGCTCATGGATGAGATCGCCTCGGCGCCACCGCATATCGCCTTCGACTTTGTGGCAATGGTTGCGAATCTTTATCAGACCGACGAAGCAACCGGCCGCCGTTTGCTCACGACACTCGAAACCAATCATCGCAGCGTAGCCGAGTGGATGCGCAGTTCCGTCGCCAATCTGCCGTTCAGCGAGGCAAGCGAGACCGTGCTGCTTTGCGCTGACACCTATGCTCTCATCGCTCGCTGGGCGCACCACTTCCAAGAGAATTTCTACCCTGATTCGGAATCTGCCGACACCGCTGATACCAGCGAGCCTGATGACGAGAACGGCGACAATACAGAAAACACAAATTCCCAAAACAGATCAACAGATTTCGTCATTGTCGCTGCACAACAAACCCGGAATGATTCAGTAACGGAAGGGACCAACATGAGTGAGCAAAACGAGCCAGCCAACGAACTTAACAACGCAACGGCTTTCAACCACGAGTCCAGCAATGACAAATCTGAAGCCAACACCAGATCAAACGCTTCAACAGCTTCAGAGACCTCGACTAACCAAACACCCAACCGAGATCGGCCCGATACCAGCACAAACGAGAAAAGCACACAAAACAGCCCAACCGTCATCGTTAAAAATCAGCGATTCACCGGCTCACTGCCGATTACAAAACTCGATTTCCATCTACATTCGATGGCCGCCCGCATCACCACCCAGCCAAGCGATTCCGGTGCATTCGAAATCAAATTCCACCATTGCAAAGCCTCGGACTTCCAGATCTCAAACACAGCCGGCACGTTGCATATCGCCAATACCGGCACACCTTGGGAACACATGTCTCTGATGGACGTTTTCAATCCCGCCCAATGGAACGCATACGTCGAAGTAATTATCCCGGCCGCACAACCATTGGCGCAAACGACCGCCGCACTCAATAGCTCAAGTCTCGTCATCACGGGACTGGAAAGCAGCGACTTTGACCTCGACCTACACAGCAGTTCCGCCAAAATCAATGACATTTCGGTCAATGCCGCTTCATTGATAACCCACGGCGGAAGTATGAAATGGGACGGAACCGTGCACAACAACTTGGATATCGATTGCCATAACAGCAGTGCCCGCATCGCTGGTCTCCCAAAAGACTTCGGATATCTGGCGGAAATTCACAGCAGCACCCTCACGGTCGACGGCCAACCTATCATCGCCAACAGGCACTCTGCCAGCCGACCAGGGACGCCGATGGTGGACATCAATTTGCATTCCAGCAGCATTTCGCTTGATTGACTGGCAATGTCTAGAATTCTGTCATTTTGAGTCGCAAACACGATTTTGTCGCTTTCACATAATGTTCATTTGTAATACTAATGCCAAAATGAAGCAGCAAAAGCTCATAACACGCTCGACATAATTGGGGCGCGAAGTTCCGCAGCGCAATCACACAACGCCACCCAACGCAAGCAAAAACCGCAGAACGCAACACAAATCTGGACGTTAGAAAGTGTTTTGTCAGGCAAAATTGCAAATGACGTGGCGAACCCTTCAATACACGCAAACTTTGGCCTCGATAACCGGCAATAACCTTACTGCATTACACCAAAAACCCCGAGATTTCAAGGGTTTTGGCAGGATTGGGCTAAAGACGAACCAGCGGGCGGCGCCCCGCAAATCACTAGAATGGTAACTAGCAATATTTCAAAAAGGAAGGAAATTACTATGGCAAACGAATTTTTGAGCCCTGGTATTGATCAGGCAGCATCCGATAAGATCGTTTCGATTCTGCAGAACCGTTTGGCGCAGGAGGAAGAGGCTTCGCTGATTCTGAAGCATGCGCACTGGAACGTCGCAGGCCCGAGCTTCATTGGCGTGCACGAAATGATTGATCCCGAGGTCGACGCCGTGCGCAACATGGCCGACGAGACCGCAGAGCGCATCGCCACCCTCGGCGGCAGCGCCGAAGGCACCCCGGAGTCCATCATCAGCAACCGCACCTGGAGCGAGTTCAAGCTCATGGGCCGCCAGAACACCCAGGATTACCTGAAGGCTCTGGTCGACTACTACAGCGACTTCATCGTCGCCGAGCGCAAGGCCTACGAGGAGCTCGATCCGATCGACGTCATCAGCTCCAACATCATGCAGGACCACGTGCAGGAACTTGAGCACTTCAACTGGTTCATGAACAGCCACCTGATCGAAGAGCAGGCCCACGCCTGAGCTTCAGGGCTGTCTGGTTTTGTGCCGAGTGGTAACAAGTAATCACATTAGCGCGAAACCTTGTGAACACTGATAACCAAATAACCACAAGTGCGTCGCCATCCATTTCAATATGGGTGGCGGCGCATCTTTTTATGCTTATGGACTTTCCTCCGCTTGCAGACGCGACGCTCCACAATCATTTAGCGTCGCAAACGCAACTTTGCGTTGCAGATGCGACGCGCAACAGCCGACTAGCGTCGCAGAAGCAACCAAATCTTGCAGATACGACGGCCTGCACTCACCTAGCATCGTAAACGCAATCGTCTCTTACATTTACCGACGCAATAACTCCATTTACCGTCGCAATTGCAACAATAAGTTGCGTTTGCGACGCTTAGCACACCTGCATCGTCGCAAACGCAATCAATCTTGAAGATTGCACCTCGCCGCTACTCAGTCTTCGCGGTAGACCCGCTGGGCCGAGGCCTCCGCGCGCGGGCGAACCACGAGTGAATCGATGTCGATGCCGTCGGGAAGATCAAGCGCCCACTCGATGCACTCGGCGATGTCGTCGGCATTCAGAGGGTTCGGCACGCCTTTATACACGGCGTCGGCCTTGGCCTTGTCGCCATGGAAACGGTTGAGGGAGAACTCTTCGGTATGCACCATGCCGGGAGAAACGTCAATCACGCGTAGCGGTTCGCCGACTTCTTCGTAACGAAGCGTCTGTGCGAACACGCGCTCGGCGGACTTCACACCACAGTATCCGGCGCCGCTTTCGTAAGGTTCGATGCCGGCCGTCGAGGAGACCACAACGACCGTCCCGCCGCCAGTAGCCCTCTTCAAGGCTGGCAGCAGCTTCTGGGTGATACGCAACGTACCCAGCACATTGGTGTCATACATCTTGCGCCAGTTCTCGACATTGCAATCCTCAATCCGGTCTTTTCCGATTGCGCCGCCTGCACAGTTGACCAGCGCCTTCACAGGCCCACCGCGCAGAATCCTTGCGACCGCGGCCTGCGTCGAGGCCTCGTTGGTCAAGTCGCACACCACATATTCGCAGGCGTCGCCAAGCTGGTCGGAAAGCTCGATGAGCTTGTTCTTGCGCCGCGCAAGCGCCACGACCTTCCAGCCGACCGAAGCCAACTGCAGTGCCGTCGCACGTCCGATGCCGCTGGATGCGCCTGTAACTACCGCCCGCCTGGATGTAATGGTGTTGCCGAGCCGAATCTCCGATTTTCCTTCGTTTTCCGACGTATTGCCGGCCAGTGTCCCCGCCATTGAGAACCTCCTCGCTGCTCTTGAGAGCACGTCATATGCCATGCCGCCGCGTCACCGAGGTGGCCATATTTCAATAGTAACGCTACCGCAAAATATGCCGCTCAACCCTCAACAATGTACATAAAAACGCATAAATATTACGAAATATTCTTGCCCTTCCCATCTCGTCTGTATAAAAGAGCCGATTCCGTAATTTCACACCGACAGAAGTCCCTTCGCCACACGGAAGGACTGGCTCACTGGCACAAAGGGTTACCAACTCGGAAGCAAACGACGACATATTATTTATGGCATTTTCGACAATCCTCACTCACACTAACCCATGGTTACTAAAAGTAACCGCCTGGAATTCGTACGGTATCTTTTGGTAACCATGACTTAGTGTGAGCCAACTTTTCACCGCCACACCATTTCGCGGTTGAGATCGCGTCGCAAAACCCGCCAATTCGGCAGATATCGATCCATGCGCCGCTGGAATTCCGCACCATGGCCGCTCGCCCACAGATGCGTCATCTCGTGCACCAGCACATATTCCAGGAATCGGGGATCCATCAGCCCAAGCTGTAGATTGAGGCGAATCCGACCGGTCGCCGGCGTGCACGAGCCCCAGCGCGAAGTCATCAGCCGCAGGGTGATATGCGTCGGCTTGCGACCGATAACCGGCTCCCAGCGCTTCAGCAGACCCGGCAATTGCGCGTCGATATTGGCCTGCGCCAGGCGTTTGCGCTCGTCCGTCCACGAGAATCCAGCACTCTCGTTTTCTTCGACCATGCCGGCAACGGGACGAGTGCCGCCACCCCTCTCATCAGCACCACGGTCAACGGAACCCATACCAGAATCGCGATCAGCAATTGCACCGTCGCCGAGTCCGGCTTGAGTTCCCACATCCCCAAAATAATCGAAACGAGTCGGAATGTGCCGCTGAGCTTCTTGCAAGCGCCGACGCTGGACATCAATCCAGTTCCGTCGATCTCTTACGAACGCGGCGATTTTCGCATCGCTCATTCTCACCGGCGCGCTCACTTCGACGTTACCGGCCGGAGGCTTGACGCGCAGATACATATTTCTCATGGTCTTGCGGGTCACGGCGACGTCCAAGTCGTCGACGCGCAGGGTGGTGTGTGAAACGGTTCTGGCTTTCGAACGGCGGCGATAAGGCATATCCGCATTGTCTCGCGTGCGATTGACCGGAATCGCATGGCGAAAGCACGAAAGCACATATTGCGGCACACGAAATTTCTATCGCGCCATATCTTCAACAAACGTTCACGACACGCAAGACTGTCGGGTTGACTCTGAACACTCAACTGGTAAACTATTCCCTTGTACGTCTCAAGACGTGCTGATTGGGCCCGTAGCTCAGCTGGTTAGAGCGCATCCCTGATAAGGATGAGGTCGGAGGTTCAAGTCCTCCCGGGCCCACGTAAGGTTCTTAAAGTTCAAATCCCAAAGGTTTCCGCTTAAGAATCGTTGTGTTTCTGGGGCTATGGCGCAGCTGGTAGCGCATCTGCTTTGCAAGCAGAGGGTCGCCGGTTCGAACCCGGCTAGCTCCACTTTAGATTTTAATCATCTTTAATACGGCAATACAGATATGGATACCCTGATATTTCATGATGCTTTTGCATCTGCCTAATAAAGTTATTCTTCCCAACTAAAGCTTTATCAAATATCAAAATTTTTAGTAAAAACCCTTTACTCGACACACGCAATGAACTATTGTCCCAAGTATGGCCGAATCGTTACGAACCTGCCCACTTGGCGTGGACGTGGAGATATGCAGGATGGATTTCGAGGCTCGAAGCCGCTTCAGGTTGAACGAGCTCGGATTCCGCTTGCATGAGCCGATTCGCGTGATTCAAAAGGCGATGTTCGGCGGGTGCGTGGTGGCGCACGGCGGCGAGCGCATCGCCATCGACGGCGCTACGGCACGCCATATTTTCGTATCCCCTCGGACGCAACGTTTATAGTACCGAATAGCAATATCGACAAGACCTGGCGGGCAAATTATGGACAAAACAACTACGGCCGCATCACCCGCCGAAACGCTCGATGACGAGAAAATAGCCCAAGGCGGCAAATGCAGAAATTGCAGCAGCCACAATAATCGCAACGATTCCAGCAATGCCGGCCGCCCCGAGCGTCATAACGACGCAATTGGCAAAATTAGCAGGAACGACAACAGCAAGTCCAATGATTCCGACAACACTGGCGGACCTAGCGATTTAGATAACGCGGATCACCTCGGAAACCACAATGACCGCAATGACCGCACCAACGCAAGCAATTCCAACAACGACAGCAGCGCCGGTAATCCCGTAAACGCGAACGCTGATACCAATGATCCCAACGACCCTGATCTGATGCCGGAACCGGCGGATTGCTGCGGCGGGGGCAGTTCCGTCAGCGGGCCCGAGGGCGGACACGGCGCAAGCGAAGGAAACAGCAGAGACGGGAGCCACGCTGGGCATGGGGGCCACGGCGGGCACCACCACCGGCGCGGGCTCGCGGTGCTGCTGCCGCAACCGCACCACCATCACGGTGGCAAATCCGGCTCGATGTCTGGTATGGCCGGCATGGAATCGATGAGCGACAAGGCCGGCAAACCCACACATGCCAGCCCACGCATCGTGTTCGTCGGCAACCCCAACGTAGGCAAATCCACGCTCTTCAATGCCGTACTCGGCGCGAGCGCAACGGTGATGAACGCGCCTGGCACCACGGTTTTGGTGGAATCCGGCAGCCTCGAGCGCGACGGCGAGCGCTGGGACTTCATCGATACCCCCGGCACGGCCTCGCTCGACGCCTACAGCCCGGACGAGCAGGTCGCGGGGGAAGCGGCGATGGGGCGTCGCAGCTATGCTCGCCCAGACATCATCGTCTTCACGTTCAATGCCACTTCACCTTCGAAATCGTATTACCTTTTGAGCCAGCTGATGGACTTGGGCTTCCCGATTATCATCGCGGTCACCATGTTGGATTTGGCGGAAAAACAGGACTCGCCGGTTACCCTCAAACGGCTCAAGCGCACGCTTCCCGGCATTCCAATGGTTCGGGTCGACGGCCGCACCAGCTACGGCAAAGCCGAGTTATTAGACACCATCGCAGCAACCTTGACCGAAATCAGGGCGCAGGAAGCCGAACAGACTTCGGAACAATCCAATTCATCCTCAAATACGTCCGCTCGCTTGCATACAACCAATGATGAAAAACGACGGCCAAATTCGTTGGAAATAGGGGGTTCTCAACTGAATTCAATTCAGGGGAATCCAGACGGAAATATTCGTGCGGACTTGGATAAGGATGCAATCGACCGGGTGCACAATGCCGAGAAACCAAACCGTAACAAAAAATCTCAACCTACCGACAAGCCTGGCTTAAACCCACTGCAGAATAAAGACAAACAGCCAACGACTGACGTCATATCGCGCCAAATCCCCAAAAAAACAGACAGCAATGCGAATACACATCGAGCTACTGTCGAACCCAGCTCGCAGAACCCGCCGGAAACAGCCAAGGAAACGATAAGCGAGGCCGCGCACAAGGCCTCCGAGGTCGTGGAGACCACGCTGGCCAAGGCAGAAAATGCGACACCTACCTTAGATGGCGGCGGAGCCGATGTTTCCCGCGAGATTCACGTGCAACTGGAGCCAAAGCCAGTCACCAGCATTCCGGCACCGCCCGCGAGCGCAACGCAGGAGGAAGTCTCGCAATGGGTGCGGGAGACTTCAGACGAACGCTTCGAATGGATCGCCAAGAAACTCAAGGAAATCAACAAAGACCTGCCACAGGGCGCGGTGACCACAGCCAACCGCGAGACGTTCTCCGACAAGCTTGACCGGGTTCTGCTCCATCCGGCAATCGGCCTTGTAGTCTTCCTCATCACGATGTTCCTCGTTTTTGAGGCGACCACAACCCTGGCCGGCCCTCTGCAAGACTGGTTCGACGTCACGTTGCGCGGCTGGTGCACCGACGGCATCGCCTGGATCTTCACCGCCATCGCCGGCAAGGGCTCGCTTGACGGATGGCTCTATTCGCTCATCGTCGACGGGTTCCTCAACGGCGCGATCACGGTGTGCACCTTCATTCCGCCGATGGGCATCATGTTCATCATCCTCTCGCTGCTGGAGGATTCGGGCTACCTGGCGCGCGCGGCGTTCGTGATGGACCGCGCGATGCGTATGGTCGGCCTCGACGGCCGCGCCTTCCTGCCGTTGGTAGTCGGCTTCGGCTGCAACCTGCCGGCGCTGGCCTCCACGCGCACACTGCCGGATTCGCGGCAACGGCTGCTCACCGGCCTGCTGATTCCGTTCACTTCCTGTTCGGCACGCCTGAGCGTCTACGTGGTCCTGGCCTATGCGTTCTTCGGCAAATACGCGGGCGTGGCCATTTTCCTGATGTACGTCAGTTCCATCGCCATCATCCTCGCGGTCGGCTTCGCGCTGCGCAAGACGCAGTTCAAGGATCTCAAAACCCAGCCGTTCGCCATGGAACTGCCGCCTTACCAGATGCCGCGCCTGCTGCAACTGCTGAAGTCGGTGCTGCAACGTCTCTGGTCGTTCATCACCGGCGCAAGCTCCGTGATCGTCACCATGCTCATCATCGTCTGGGTGCTTTCCGCCATTCCGATTTCGGCGGGCGCGGCCGGCACCAATTCATTCGGCCACGTCGACAAAGTCGAAAATTCCGTATTCGGTGCGGTTTCGACGTCCATCGCGCCGGTCTTCAAACCAGCCGGCTTTGACGATTGGCATGCCTCGGCCGCGCTGGTCACCGGTTTTGTGGCCAAGGAAGTCGTGGTCGGCTCGCTTTCGCAGAGCTACGCCATCAACGATTCCGGCAACCAGACCGAACAGGCGGAAGGCCAGGGGAGCCTAGGGCAGGCGGTGCACAAGAGCTTTGAGAAGTCCAGCGACGGACACCCCAACGCTGCGGCCGCAGCCTTCATGATCTTCATTCTCGCCTATACG
The DNA here is from genome assembly GCF_029392015.1 of Bifidobacterium sp. ESL0728. Taxonomy (NCBI): domain Bacteria; kingdom Bacillati; phylum Actinomycetota; class Actinomycetes; order Bifidobacteriales; family Bifidobacteriaceae; genus Bifidobacterium; species Bifidobacterium sp. ESL0728. The sequence goes on along the minus strand of NZ_CP113925.1, from coordinate 37,803 downwards.
CCATGCTTGGCGACAGTGGCCGAAATGAAACGACAATACGGCATGGAAACCGCGCTGCAATCGGTGGCGACAGGACTGATAGTCGCCTATATATTGGCCATTATCGTCTTCCAAGTCGGGCGATTATTATGACGTCCGCAAGATCAATCATGCCGCCTTACTCGTTTTCACTGCTTCACCTTGACTCTGCATTGGACACCACACACACGAATTTCAGCACTTTGATGCTCGAGTCACAGCATCGAACAACATTAAGGCACCTTTTATCGCTCCAAAGCTACGAAAATGGCAAAACCGAGTCACTCAAAAAAACGAGATTCGCATGATACCAACGATTCCCGATTCTCACATGAATAGGCTCGGTAGCACTGAAACCGGAAAACATTGTTCCGGAAGGTTCCGTGCTACGAAAGCGAGCAATCCATCACGGAACCATCACAATTGCACCCTGCGCAGCGATGGAGATATGGCATCGGCTCAGGGTAAATCGTCACTTTCAATCACGACCGCGGTCATCGATGGCCTCACCCATGGCCAGTCTCCTCGCATGATTGCCAACGAACTCAGCCTGCCGCTGGATCTGGTCGACCTCGTTATCGAGCAGGAACGCACCGCCGGCCGTCTCAGCATCTACGACCTGCGTTCATGCAACTCCACCACCGGCGAAGGCTGCGACCCCGACCCGGAATCCCTGGTCTGCGCCGGATGCCCGATCCTTCCGAAAGCCGTCCGCCAGCGCCAGTCCGTCTTCGGCCGCCTCAAGGCGAAGCTCAACAAGTAACCCACAAGCCACGGTGGAGACCTAAGAATTAAAAAAGAGAGTTAAGTAAACAAAGGTGTGTCTTATTTTCGGGGTTTGGCGTTTCGGGAGTAGGCGTGCGGGCCTGTGTTTAACGCCTGTGGTGTTAAACACGGGTCTTTTGCTTCCTGAGTTGACTTTCGTGCGGTTGTGTGCTGGCTGTTGCATGGCGGTATGGCCAGGAGGAGATCGCCGAGGGCGAGGCTGTGCCCGCTGTGCGGGCTGCCGATGCGCAGGAACGGATACACGAAGGCCGGACGGCAGCGCTGGAGATGCGACGCGTGCTCGGCGAGCGGGGTCGCCACAAGGCCGGACGCCACGCGTCTGGCCGAGTTCCGCGCGTGGCTGTCGTGGGTGCTGGGAAGGACGGACGTCCTGCAGGCCGCCCGGGCGATCGGGGTCGCCACCCGACAGGGATTCGCGAAACGCACCTCATGGTGCTGGCGGGTCAGGCCCCGACTGCCGAAACCCGGGAAGGCGCATTGCGTGGAGGTGGACGGCACGTACCTGAACGGCTGGTGCCTGCTGGTCGCCGTCGACGCCGAAGACGGCAGGCCGCTGGCGTTCCAGTGGTGCGACACCGAGAAGAAGGCCGCCTGGCTCGCCCTGTTCCGCCGCATCCCGCGGCCCGACGTCGTGGTCTGCGACGGCGGCGCCGGCTGCCTCGCCGCCATCGGCCGGGCATGGCCCGGCATGCGCGTGCAGCGCTGCCTGGTCCACGTGCTGCGGAACACCAGGCGCGACCTGACCAGCCGCCCCCGCACCGAGCCCGGCAAGGCGCTCTACAAGCTGGCCAGAAGGCTCGTGAACGTGAAGCGCTGCGGCACCCCCGAACAGGCGGGGCAATGGCTGGCCGACCTGCAGGAATGGTACGAAGAGAACAAGGAATGGCTGGACGAGCGGACCGCGGCCCGCGACCCCGACACCGGGTTCCGCCGCACCTGGTACACCCACCAGCGCGCCCGCGACGCCTACCACCGGCTCGCCAGGCTCAACGCCGCCGGCATGCTCTTCACCTGGCTCGACCCGGAACTCGACGCCGGAGGGCCGGTCGCGTGGAACACGAACATGCTCGAGGGCGGCACCAACAAGCCGGTCAAGGACGCCATGCGCCGCCACAGCGGCCTGAGCCCCGAGCACGCCAGAAGAATCTGCGAATGGCTCCTCTACATGCGCACCCGGGACCCCGAACCGGAACGGTTCGCGACCCCGGAACACTGGCAAGGGAAAACAAGGAAACAGCAGGCCGACAGCACTCTCGCGCTGCCCGGCCTCGACCGCCGATCCGTGCAACAGGCCGACCCCGACGACCCCGCCGTCGACCCCTACGAATCAGGATTCGGCATCAGACACGGATGGGCCGGCCAATCACACTAGACACACCCGAAAAGCCCACATTCTGACAAATAACCGACAGTCAACATGACCACCATCCGAACAGAATAAGACACACTTTTGTTTACTTAACCCAAAAAAGAACCCCCAGTGCATCACGACTCAGTATCGCTACCGTTCGGAGAGGCCCATTGGGGGAATACATGTACTACTATAAAGAAGAATGAACCTCAAGTCAAACTCATTGGTGAATTTTTCTTCGGCCGCGCCCCCGCCTGGCTCTGAAGCTGAACGAGCATTGTTGGCCTGTATTTCTCCGGAACGTTTATCTACATACCAGGTTTCTGCACAAACACGGCACTGCTCACCGCTTGAATTATATTTATGGGACCGGGACTTGGCAAGTGCCTGTATGGGCGATGTCGCCCTTTTGGAAATTGCATTACGCAACAGCTGCGATCGACAATTATCCAAACTCTCACAAAAAATCGGAAATACGCCTGATTGGTATATGGGTACTTTGCCTTTCGACGATCGTTCTCTAGCATGTATCCGAGTAGCCTGGAAGCATCTTACAGCGGCTCAAAGGCAAAATCATCCTCACGGACACATGATTGCTTCTCTCACTTTTGGATTTTGGCAAAATCTTTTTGACCAAGGCGGATTTATCCATCATGGCTATCCTGACCAAAGAAAAGCTGACTATGAAGAAGACTTTTGGCGAAAAGGACTGAACAAGGTTTTTCCCGGAGGACGACGCACAACTTTGGAAAATAATAAACAATGGACACGGACCTATGCATTGAACACGATAAAAAGCGTGCATATCTTACGTAACCGGATCGCGCACCACGAGCCGCTCATACAAGGCATCCCAATCCCCGGGGAACAGCGCAGAATGACTCTGGACGAAGTCTTCGATTCATGTGTAATTTTAACAAAATTACTGGATTCAAGACTGTCAGACTGGTTTCTCAACAACTCAAAAATGCAAATGATGCTTGCCGAAGAGCCACAATAACATTTACCGGGGCAACAAGAAAACCAGGGGTTCTTATTACCCCAGTTTTATGGGCATTTGCCTACGGATGCCAATCGTGACTGGACAGTGAAAAGATTTCATCTGTCCGGTCACGATTGGCATCTGGCCATCAGGCGCCGAGTTGCCTATTGCCGTAACGCTTGATGGCGGCTGAAAGAACCATGCCCAGAAGTAATGCGAGCGCGGCAATCGCCACAACCTGAGTCACGTCGGCACCGGTGGCGGAAAGTTGCGGGCCAAGCTTCCTGTTACTTGGCATCGGCTTATTGGCACCCTGCTGCGGCTCGGAAACTGGCCTAACGCCCGGGGTGACGTCGGCGGACTTGCCGCCCTGGAACGCTTCCGTCTTAGGAGTTCCGCCCTCGCCTTGCGAAGGATCTGCGATCAACGTCTTGGGCTCGGAAAGCTCATGGCCGGCAGGCGCCTTCGTCTCAGTGACGTTCCACGCACCCCAACTGAGTCCGGAAACCCTGAATTTGCCCGGTGCGGGATCCTGGTCAAGCCCGGTGCAGACCTCAGCCGTGCAATCATCAACATCAAGGCTCTGGCCTTTGGGGCCATTAAGCCGCCACTTGGAGCCAGGGAGCAGGGTCGTGCCGTCCTCGTCGAAACGCGACCATCCCAGAGTGCCCGGTTCGTCCGCATTCTTCACGTTGACGATGACATCGGCGCCCGGGGGCACCTGGAACGTACCGTCGGGATTGATCGTGATCGAGGTGCCGTCGGCAAGTTCCGCCTTGATGCTCTCCTGCTTGTAGCCGTCGTTGAGCAGCTGGCGCACCGAGTACGTGCCGTCTCCGACATATTCGGGCTGGTCGATCGCAACGTCACGTTCCACGCCGCCTTGCGGGGTCAGCTTGACGCTGGAACCGTCGCCCTCGGCCGTGCCGCCGTAACGGTAATCGCGTTCACGCTTCACGGTGAGCTTGGACCGGTGGGTGGTGACCTTGCGGATGCCGGTCACACTCTCGCCGTTGTTGAGCGCCGTGTTCGCCTCGGCCAACGTCATCGGATGAGCATGCGCGGCATCGCTATTCTTGTAATACGCAATGTTGCCATCCTGCTCGTATCCGTCGGGCAGGGAGGAGCCGGTCACACGGGTGATGTCGCCGGCGGAAACCTGCGGATTGTTCTCCGCATAGGTCGTCGAACCGCCGCTGGTCGCCACTGTGAAGTTGAAGTCGTCTGGTTTCGCGTCGCCGTGTTCCACTTGGGTCTTGAGCGTCAACGTCGCGGCCCGGGGATTCACCGTCTGCTCGCATTCGACATTGTCGCCATTGGCGAGCGCCACGGTTGCGCCGGTGAGGGTGATCGGCGAACCGTCGAGCGTGCAGGCCAGCGGGCTCGTTACCTCATAGTTGGGTTTACCGGACATATCCGTGGAAATCTTGTAGGAACCCTCGGTAAATGACACCGGAAAACCGCTGGGCAGTGATGTCGACCCGTCACCGACGGCAGGCATCGCCGAAGTCGGAAAATCAGACGGAACCGCACTGCCGCCATTGACATGCGTGGTCACCTTCAACGTCGGGTTGGAGCGCTTGGACCTGGTGATGGTGCATTGCACGTTGGAGTCGGCCGGCATGGTGAATTTGCCGCTGGTATCGACGGTTACAGGCGCATTGCCATGAGTCAAATCAACACAGGAGAAGTCAGCGGAATACCGACTCTCGGTACTTGGCGAACCTGCAGCAAGCGGAGCCGAAATCTTGTAATCGGAGCCATACGGGAGATATTTCGGACCGACTTGGTCCGGCTGAATATCCGACGCCGAACCGGTCGTGGTCTTGTTGCCGGCCTCGACATCCGAAGAATTCTTGACGGACATTGCAAACTGATCGCGGGAATCGTAACGCCCACCGGGCAGATTCACACGTAGGTTGAGCATCGGCACGTGCACGTCGACCGCGTAATCCTCCACCTCACCGCTCGTGGTAACGCCTGTGGGCGCAAGCCTCATGATGTCGGTGCTCATGGGATCTGTCTCGGAGGTGATGCGGACACGTTCGAAGGATTGCGTCAAGTGTGTCGACGGCCCAGTCGCCTCGTTTTTCACCGCACGCTGTGCATCGGCGGGAATGGTCCACGTCAATGTGGCCGAGGAACCGGTGGACGAACTGGAATCAGCGACACAAGCCTGTTGGTTACTGCCTTCGGTGGAGTCGTCAAAACGCCCGTTACGGTTCCAATCAACCCAGCCTTTGACTTCGGCATGCGCGGTGGACTTGCAGGTCACTTTCTGGGTAAAGGTGCCGTCAGCGGCGGGATTGACCTGAACATTGGCGTTCACGGCATGGGCCACGCCGTCCTCGTCGTTTTCGATGGAACCGGAGACTTCGTCACCACGGATATCGTCGCCATCAGCATTGGCCGAAAAATGAATATCCGCCTCGGTGTCCTCATGCGCACCCAAACGCGGCGTCGGTTCTTCGGAATTGGCAAGCTTGGTGGAATCGGTGACGGAATCGATCTTGGCCTGCGTAAGGTTGAATAAAGCGCCGCCTTCCATGCCTTCGACGAGGTCTCCACGATCGGGATCGATTGCGTCCCCGGCATAGGTTCCGGTAGAGGCAATATCTGTTCCCAGCTCGCCACCGGTCCATTGGGGTTGGAACAGCGAACTCGCCACACCATAGCTTTCCGGTGCGTCGCCGAAATCGGTGAGCACGATGCTGCCCAGCGCCACAGCGGTGTTGCCGCCGCCTTTCAGCGTGACGCGCGCGCTCTGCGACCCCTGCAGGAACATCACCGAAGCCGGCCCATTGCCGCCCGAATTGGAACACTGCGGGCCATCGGAACGGAAACGCATGGTGCTGTTCTTGAGCTCAGCCACCGAATTTGTGGAGCAACCTTCCGAACGGTAACCATCAAGCAGACGCCAGATGGGGGTCGCGCTGGAAATCTGGCTGTTCGGAGTCGCTTTGATATATTCTTGCTGATGCATGAGAGGACTGTCGTCATACCAATTATTGGATTCGGCATCCGCAAACACCAGACCTTGCATGGGCACATTGGTGTATGACGTTACAGGCGTGCTCGCATCAAGCGAGGGAGAACTCGCGGAGTCAATCAGATACGTGGCGCAATCAAAGTCGAACGTCACCTTTTCCGCGTCGTCTTTGTTCGCCAAACCGGTAATCATAGTGTTGGCGTGGCCTTTTCCGCCCTGGTTATACATATCAGGCAAGCCGTCGCCACCCCAGTCGCCTGATTTATAAGCCATCATCGGCTTTGTCTCCGAAAGCGCGTTATCGACGCCGCTGGGAGAAGTCACTGAGCAACGCGTAGAGATCCAGTGGCCATCGCCGATCTTCGAGGGAGTGGTCCACACGGTTGTATCGCCGTCGATCTCTTGCCTATCGGTATCGCTCCACTCCACCCAATTGATGGCATTAAGCATACGGCCTTCGCCGCCGGTCGCAATGGTCTGCGGGCCGACCGAAAGATGGCTTTTTGGCGGATTCGCAACCGCCGTTCCCGTTGCCACCATGCCGGCCAAACCCACGGCGAGTGCGCCGACCATAGCGGTCAGCTTGGCAAAGATTCCGCGCCCTGTCATCTTCGGCTCCTCTCTACGAATCGCATAGAAGATGTATACGCCCTTGGATTCCTGCCTGAATTACAAAAGTTACTATCAATAATGGCACATTCTGAGATGTTCAAAGAATTATGCAGTTAACGAATATGGATAATTTATTTGTCGATTCTTTAAAAATACATTAATCGTTCCATGATACCTACAATCCAATAATGGCTTGATTATTGGGTTTAGATACAAAACGAAATACGTGTTTTTACTTATTCAAAAGTAAGAATTTGACAAATTTGACATCCTTACTATAATATTCTGCTGATTTTTAATTATTTTGAATAATCGTCAGCGATGTGCAATTCGGCCGACCCTCATTCCGAGATTGTCGGAAGGAAGCCGGCCGAATGCGTTCAACCGCTTATCGCCGTAAGTGCGGTGTCATTGGCTCATCTCACTCCTCGCGACGGCGCAAAGCCTTGGCCGTGCCGGTTGCGATTACGAACCCAAGCGCCAACGTCGCGAAAGCAATCATCACAACGACCGCGATATCGGAACCGGTATCGGAAAGCTGCGGCCCCGATTTCTTAGCGTTCTGCTTCGGCTTGACACCGTCCCCAGGGGCAGGTTTCGCACCGTCCCCAGGAGCGGGCTTGGCGTTGTCCCCAGGAGCGGGCTTCGCACCATCTTCAGAAACGGGCTTGGCACCCGGGGTGACGTCGGCGGACTTGCCGTCCTGGAATACACCCGTCTTGAGCAAACCGTACTTGCCTTCCGCGGGGTTCAAGGTCAACGGAAGCGGCTTGGAGAGCTCGTGGCCGGCCGGGGCGACCGTCTCAGTGATGGTCCAATCGCCCCACTTGAGGCCGGTGACGCTGAACTCGCCAGGGGTCGGATCTTGGTCAAGGCCGGTGCAAACCTCGGCGGTGCAATCCTCGACGTCAAGCGTCTGGCCGTCAGGGCCGTTGAGCCGCCACTTCGAACCGGAAAGCAGCGTCTTGCCGTCCTTATCAAAGCGCGACCATTTGAGAGTACCGGGCTCGTCCACGTTTTTGAGCGTGACCACAACCTCGTCACCCAGATTGACCGCGAAGGAACCGTCGGCATTGAGCTTGACGGGAGCACCGTTTGCGGTGACCTTGATATCGTTCAACTTGTAGCCCGCGTTGAGGAACTGACGCACCGAGAAAGTGCCGGGCGCGATGTCCTCTTGCTCGTCAAGGGCGAGGTCGAACGAGGTGCCGCTCGCCGGATTGACGGTGATCTTGGAGCCATCGCCCGCCTCGGTGCCACCGTAACGATAGTCGCGGTCGACATGGACCTTGATGCTCGTCGGCTTGACCTGACGGACGCCGGTCACGCTGCGACCGTTGCGCAACGCCTGCTGGGCTTGGGCCAAGGTCATCGGATGCGCGCGGGCGGTGTCGTCGTTGGCGTAGTAGACGATGTCGCCCACCTGCGCATAGCCCGCCTTGTTGGAGCCGGTCACCGTGAAATCAGTCGATCCCGGAACCTGGGCCTTGCCTTGCGTGTAGGTGGTCGCGGAACCGCCGGACGGCGTCACCGCGAAGTTGAAGTCGCCGGGCTTGGCCTTGCCGTTACCCAGCACTTGCGTTTCGAAGGTCAGGGTCGGGTCGCTTTGCGGGGCCACGGTCTGCTCGCAGACCACATTCTGGCCGTTGAGCAGGGCGACCTTGGTGTCGTTGACATCAACCGGAGCGGCGCCGTTGACCACGCAGGCCAATTCATCGGTCACTTTGTAGCCGGGCTGCGCGCTCATATCCGTAACGATGGTGTAGGTGCCAGAAGCGACGGTCTTTGCCGTGCTGTTCGGCATCGAGGCGACCGAACCTCCCGTAAGCGTTGCCGTCACGGGGAAGTCGTCGATTGTCGCATTGCCGCCGCCTTCAATATGGGTGGTGACCGTCAGGTTCGCCGGGTTGGAACGCACCGTGCGCACACCGGTGACGGAATGGCCGTTCGCGAGCGCAATCTTCGCGGCAGTTTCGGTAAGATCCACGTTTGCGGTGTCATCGTGATAGGCGATGGGGCCGTCCTGTGAATATCCAGGCTTATCGGAACCGGTAATGCTGTACTTTCCGGCAGCAGTCGTCTGCTGAACACCTTCCACGTACTTCACGCCGTCGGCGGCGCTCTTGCCGTCAGGAATCACCGTGAAGTCGAAGTCGTTCGACGTCGCCGTGCCGCCGTAGGTGTTGTCCACCACGGTCTTGAGCGTCAGCTTGGCCGGCTCATCCTCAAGGACACGTGTCACCACCACATGCTGGTGCGCAGCTATGGCAATACCAGCAGCGACCGGAGTGAGCGCCGCACCTGAATCGGAATCCGTGTAGGTGATGTCACCGACCTGATGGTATCCAGTCCCCGGTGCAGCCGGAATAATTTGGTAGGTTCCCGCAGCAGGGAGCGTCTTGGAGATACTTCCGGACGTATCATCACTTTGATAAACTTGGTTGTAACTGCTGTTATCCGTAACGGTAGTGGGGAAGTCGTCACCGGTCTTTTGGCCACCATGATTGTTATTGACAATGGTGTTGATCGTGATGGACTGGGCGGCCGCCACGTTCTTGGTAAACGTGCACTGCACGTTCGCATCAAAATCGGGCGGCATGGTCATCACGCCTGCGGTGACAGTAACAGGTTTGGCCGGGGTCTTGGAGATATCCAAACATGTGGGCGTTGAAGTGTAATCACCCACATGACTGGTACCACCAGTCACATCATCACTGATATGGAACGTTTGGTTCGGTCCGACGCTGACGGGACCATTCGTCGTCGGTTGCAAGCCGGAAACGGTTCCGGTCGTCGGTACATCGGGAATATCGACGATTGGATTGTCGCTTGAATCCTTGATGGACTGATTGAACTGATCGTTGATGTCCTTGCGATTACCACCGATACTCGTCAGAATCGTCAATGACGGAATGTGCACATCGGCCTTGTAGTCCTCGACTTCGCCGGAGGTGGTCAGGCCCTTCGCCTGCATATCGACGATGCCGTGGGGTCCAGTGCCGGCATCATCGGTGATGCGCAGACGCATGTAAGAGGATTTGGTCTCGGAACCAATCTGGCGCTTGGAATCACCAGGCACAATCCATGTCAATGTGGCCGAATAACCAGTGACAGTATCGATCGGATCGGCAGCGCATTGCACTTGGTCGCTGGCTTCCGCATCTTTGTCCGTATTGGCCGTCGCCTCTACATCATCAAAGTGACCATTACGGTTCCAGTCAATCCAGCCGCGCACATCGCCGGTGCCGTAGCAACGCACCTTCTGCGTGAATTTGCCAGTTGAGCCGGCCCAGCTGGGCTTGACCTTGATGGCCTTGGTGTCCGTCGGAATAGCAACACCATCCTCGTCGTTGACGTCCGCGGTGCCCACGGTGGTGTTCGAGTCGCCGTTCTTGTCGTCCCAGTCGGCGTTGTCCTCGAAATCGGTCAGATCACCACCGGTGGGGTGCGAGCGCACCTCGGAATCCTCGGTGGCGCCCAAACGCGGCGTCGGTTGATCAAACGAGGCAAGTGTCGGCTTCGTCGAGGAGAAATCATCCTTGGCCTTGGAAAGGTTGAACAGCGTGCCGCCGACCATGCTGGTGTCCGGATCGAGCGGATCCTTTGAATAGGTGGTACCAGTCACGTCCGTTCCCAGCTTGCCGCCCTTCCAATTCGGCTGGAGCAACGAACCTGCAATCCCGTAATTGACATTGGGGTCGTCGATACCGGCCGGAGCATCGCCGAAATCGGTCGCCGCGATGCTGCCGAGGGCAACAGCGGTCTTGCCGCCACCCTTGAGCGTAACGCGGGCGCTTTCCGAATTTTGCAGGAACATGACCGAAGATGGGCCGGTTCCTCCGGAATTGCCGCACTGGCCGCCATCGGAGCGGAAGCGCACGGTGTCGCCCTTCATCTCCGCCACGGAGTTGGTGGTGCAGCCGTCGGTACGGTGGCTGTCGAGCACACGCCAGGATGCGGTGGTGCTGGGAAGACTGCTCTTCGGAGTGGCCTTGATGTATTCCTGCTGGTAAGAAGTCCAGTTGTTGGACTCGGCGTCCGCGAACACCAGGCCCTGCAAATTGATGTTGGTATAGCCGCTGACGCTGGTTGTCGGCGTAAGCGTGGGTTCAGTGGACGAATCAATCTTATAGGCGGCACAGCTGAAGTCGAAAGTAACTTTCTCAGCATCGTCCTTGTTGGCCAAGCCGATATTCATCGTATTGCCCGAACCGCTGCCACTTGTGTAATACATCTGGGAAAGGCCGTCTCCATACCAGCTGCCAGGCCGGTACACCGTGACCGCATGGTCGCTTGACAACGAATCAGAGTCGCCTCCGACCGGCTGGATATCACACCGCGTCGCGAGCCATGTGTTGTCGCCGGCCTTGACCGGTGTGGTCCAGGTTGTCTTCGAAGTGGTGATTTCATCTTTCGCATTGCCCCACTCAACCCAGTTGATGCTGGGGCTCATGCGGCCATTGCCGTCCGTGGCCGAAACCGCGTTGGCCGAATTGGTGAAGGCTATGGCACCGGTAAGGGCCATGGCAGCCGCACCGACCACACCGGCAAATTTCGCTAAACCTCTGTGTCTGAACATCTTCGTCTCCTTCCAGAGAGACCTGCAGCGGAAAGGGAGTAACCGCTGTACCAAAAACTCGCCATTGAATTACATAAGCGTTACCCCCATAATGACACAGATTAATAATCAACGACATATTATGCAGATGACGAAACTTTTGCTGCGTAATTCGAACTCGTTTTATCAACAATGAGTTATTTCCACCAAGCGACGAAATTCATCTTTGGATCCCGTCTTTGAATTGTCACAGCATGAACCGGGCCAACAACGCCATCCATATCAAGCGATGGGGCAGAAAACATTTTCCTACGACTACACAAAAATAAGCTGGGCAACGGAAAGTGCCTTCCGTTGCCCCAATAAAATCGCGGGCCGGCTTGGCGCTAAACGAAAGCCGGCCCGCGAAATCTCGACGCATCAGCGCTGCGATGAATCAACAACGCAGCGCCTCGCGCTACTTACGCATGACGTGCGTGGCGTCCTTTCCTGGAAGCTCCAACCGTCACGATGCCGAATGCCAACATCAGCAGGCCTGCAGCGAACGTGGCAATCATGGCGACGGCCGAACCTGTCGCGGAAAGCACTGGCGCAGAATGCTGCTGCGGCCGAGGTCGGGGCTGAGGCTGAGGCTGAGGCTGTAATGGCCGGGCGGCCTGAGCCGGCGGCTGCTGGGCACCGGGCGTGACGACCGGCTTCTTGCCGTTCTGGAACTGCGCGTGCTGCAAAAGCCCGTCGGTCGGGTTCAGGGGCAGTGTCACCGGCTTGGTGAGCTCATGGCCGGCCGGAGGCGTGACCTCGGTGATCGTCCATTCGCCCCACGGGAGGTTCGGAACCTTGAACTTGCCGGGCGTCGGGTCCTGGTCGATGCCGGTGCATGGCCCGGCGGTGCAATCGGTGACATCGATGCTGGCGTTGTTCGGGCCGCTCAGATGCCAGGTCGAACCCGGCAGCAGCGTCTTGCCGTCTTGGTCGAAGCGGGACCATTCCACCGTTCCCGGCTCGTCCTCGTTCGTCACGGTGACGATGACGTTCTTGTCTTGCGGAACGACGAACGTGCCGTCGGCAGCGACCGTGACCGGCGTGCCATCGTCAAGCTTGACTTGAATGTCGGTCTGCTTGTAGCCCGCGTTCAGAAGCTGCTTGATCGAATACGTGCCGGAAGCGACGTGCCTGGCCGTATCGAGCGTGACGTCCTGCGCGGAACCGGTTTGCGGGACCAGGCTGATCTGCGAGCCGTCGCCCGCCGCGGTGCCGCCGTAGCGATAGTTGCGCACGAGCTTGACGGTCAGGACGGGCTGGTGGCTTTTCACCGTGCGGACACCGGAAACGCTCTCGCCGTCGGCAATCGCGGCCTGCGCCTGAGCCAAGGTCAGCGTGACGCTGGGGTCGCTGTCCTTGTGGTAGACGATGTCGCCGACCTGCTCGTAATCGGGCTTATCCGAACCGACCACGGTGAAGTTGCCGGCAGGCGCGTCCTGCGAGACGCCTTCCTTATAGTTCTGCCCGCTGCCGCCGGCCGGGGTGACCGTGAAGTCGAAATCGTTCGGGGTGGCGGTGCCGTCGCCCTGAACCACCGTCGAGAGGGTCAGGTGAGCCCTACCCGGCGTGACTTCCTGGGTGCAAACGACGTTCTGGCCGTAGTCGAGCGGCACCTTGCCACTCACCAGAGGCAGCTGCACGGAGTTGTTCAGCACACAGTTCAAGGGGCTGCTGATGGTGTAGCCCGGGCGCGCGCTCAGGTCGGTGGCGACCTCGTAGTGGTTGCCGGGGAAGTCGTGGGAGACGCTGTCGGGCATGGAAACCGCCGAGCCGCCGGTCGGGGTGGCCGTCACCGGGAAGTCGGAGGGGACCGCACTGCCGCCACGAACCACGGTCTTGATCGTGAGATTCGCCGGTTTGCTGGCCACCTTGCGCACGCCGGTGACGGACTGGCCGTTGGCGATGGCGATCTGCGCGGCGACCGGTGTCAACTGCAGATGGGTAACGTCATCGGTATACGTGATGTCGCCGACCTGATCGTAGCCGGGAAGCGCGGAACCGGCGACTGTGTACTTGGTCGCGGAGACCTCTTTCTGGTCGCCTTCGTTGTAAATGACCGTATCAGTTTCGTTGCCGCCGTCAGGAGTGACACCGAAGTGGAAATCATTGGGTGTGGCGGTGCCGCCGTTGGCGTTGTCGACCTCTGTCTTGAGCGTCAGCTTGCCGGGCACATCCTCCAGCACACGTACGCCGAACGCCTTGTGACCTTGCGCGAGGGCGAGTTTGGCAGCAGCCAACGTGAGCGTATTGCCGTTTTCGTCCGTATAGGTGATGCCGTTGTCTTTATAGCCTGCGGGAACGGGAGATCCTTCAATCGTATAGTTTCCGGGGGCCACGGTATGTGAATCGCTGCCGCTGGCGCTCTCGTAGTTGTATACGTGGGCGGGATTGCCGTCATCGCTGGTCGCGGTGAAGGTGAAATCGCCGGCCTGCTTGGTGCCGCCGTGGTTGTTGTGCACCAATGTGGTCATCGTCAACGCCGGATCGGGCGATGAGGTCTTCAGGAATATGCATCGCACGTCGGAGTCATAGTTGACCGGCATGGTCATTTTGCCATCGCTGCCAATCGGGACGTCGGCGTTGTGGTTGGCAAAGTCGGCGCATTTGACCGACGTGGTGTAATCTGCCGCAACGCTGGTGGAACCGCTGGCGAGGTCGGAAGCGAGGGTGTACTGGTAGCCCGGACCGACGCTTCTGGGTCCGACCTGCACATGCTGCACGCCGTTGTCACTGCCGGTGGTGGTCACGTTGTTGATTTGTGCGCCGGTACTGGTGACGTGCACCGTCATGTTGAACTGATCGCTGGGGTGCTTGCGATCGCCGACGATATTGGTGAGCACACTCAGCGTGGGGACGTGTACATCGGCCTTGTAATCCTCCACCTCGCCGGAACCGCTGGTCATACCGGTCGGCTGCATATTGATGATATTGCCGGTTCCCGGATCCGTCTGGTTTGTAATACGTAAACGCATGTAGGATGGTGTCCCATCGCCTGAAATCTGGCGCTTGGCGTCACCGGGCAATATCCACGTCAACGTTGCGGAGTAACCCGTGGACGAGCTGGAATCGGCGGTGCAGGCCACCTGATTGCTGGCCTCGGCTTCTCGCTGGGCATTTGACGTCGCCTGAGCCGCCTCAAACTGGCCGTCATGGTTCCAATCGATCCAGCCTCGCACATCGCCGGTGCCGTAACAGCGCACTTTCTGGCTGAACGTGCCGTCCGCGCCGGGCATCACGTTGATGGCGTGGGTGGAGCTCGGGATATCGACGCCATCCTCGTCGTTGACCACGTCGCCGGGGGCCGAGGCGAAGGCGGAGTCGCCATTGAGATCATCCCAATCGGCGTCGGCATCGAAATGCGGTGAGGCTTCGCCATCCTCGTGGGCACCAAGTCGAGGGCTCGGTGCGGCGGTGTTGGCAAGCAGGTTCGGATTGCTTCCCACTCCGTCCTTGGCCGCGGAAAGGTTGAAAAGCTTGCCGCCGACCATGCTGTTGTCGGGATCGTTCGAGTCCTGGGTGGCGTAATCGGTGCTGGGAATGTCGCCGTTGCCAAGCTCGCCGCCCTGCCAGGAGGGCTGGAACATGGAGCCGGCCACGCCAAAGCTTTCCGGCGCGTCGCCGAAATCGGAAGAGACGATGCTGCCCAAAGCCACGGCCGTCTTGCCGCCGCCCTTAAGCGTCACCGTGGCGCTGGTGGAGCCTTGCAGGAACATCGTCGAGGACGGGCCTGTGCCGCCGGAGTTGGAGCACTGGCCGCCGTCGGAACGGAAGCGCATGGTGCTGCCTTTGAGTTCGGCCACGGAATTGGTGGTGCAACCTGGAGTGCGGTAGCTGTCGAGGAGCCTCCAAGCAGGGTTGGCGCCATTCTGTGGGGTGGCCTTGATGTATTCCTTTTGGTAATACGTCCAGTTGTTGGACTCGGCGTCGGCGAAGACCAGGCCCTGCAGCGGGACGTTGAGGAATCCGCTGCCACTGGTATTGGTGGAATCGTTGAGATTGCCGCTCGGGTCGGTGCTCGAGTCGATCAGATAGGCGGAGCAGCTGAAGTCGAATGTCACCTTTTCGGCATCGTTGGTGGTCGCGAGGCCGATTTTCATGGTGTTGGCGTAACCGGGACCGCCGTCAAAATACATCTGGCCCAAGCCATCGCCGCCGTAAGAGCCCGGGGTGTAGACCGTCACCGTTTTGGACGACGAAAGCGCATCGGTTGCTCCTGCGGTCGGCACGAGCGAGCATCTGGTCGACATCCACTTGCTCGGGCCCGCCTGCACCGGCTTGGTCCAGGTCACTTTCGAACCGGAGATGACGGCGTCTTTCGCCCCCCATTCGACCCAGTTGATGGCCGTGCCCATCCGTCCGTTGCCGCCGGTCGCGGGAAGCGCGTTGGCGTGGTTTGCGAACGCCACGAATCCTGTCAGAAGCATGGCTATCGTACCGACAATGGCGGCTATTTTAGTGAATAATTTATTGTATATTTTATGAGAAGTCAGGTAACTACGCATCTCTTCGTCTCCCGTCGCTTTTACAAACTCTGTGAGAAACAGTATGTTTCCAGTATTTTCAGCTACTTTTAACCTTGTCACAAGAACTTATTCAGCATTACGAGAAATGAATATTATGCGTCAGGCGAAGTCATATATACACTCAATGTATAACAAACCGTTTTTAATAAACGGCGGTGCGCAATACAATAGACAATTAGAAAATATGAACTAGATTACATTTCATAACGACACGCCGTCACGCCGATAGACACGAAAACGGCATACGAAATCGCAATCAATTAATGGACGATACACACCCAGGAGACCAGCGAAAAGGCCAACGACTACTCTTCGCCTTCGTCGTCTTCCATCTCTTCGTGAATCTTCAACGCGCGGCGCAGCGACGAGACGGAACCGAACCCGCAGCGGTCGCCGATTTCCATCAACGTGAGTGACGGCTGGCTTTTGCGCAGCTCCAGTGCCGCTTCGGTGCGGGCACGGCGGACTAGTGCGGTGAAATTGGTGTCCGCCTCCTGCAACGCAAGCTGGACGGTACGCACGGAAACGTTCTCGTGCTCGGCCGTTTTGGTGACGCTCAATGCGGAATCGGTGTAGTTTTCGGCGACGTATTTGCGCACCCGTTCAATCAACGGCATCACGCTCATACCCTGGCCGAAGCAGGCGATCAGAAGCGAGCGCGCGACGTCGTTGGCCACGGTTTCCAACGTGTCGACCATCTGCGAATGCTGGTTGTTCAGATTGCAGGCGCTCACCACGAAAGCGAGCAACGGCTGCAACGAAACGACGTCAAGCTTGGAATTCTGCCCCATCATCGAATAAGTTTTATAGTCCGGCAGAATCGTTGCGAAAAGGCGCGAGGAAAGGCTTACACCGATGAGCTCGTTGGCCGGTACGGTAGTTTTGAAAACGACATCACCCGTTTCGGGAGGGATGAGGAAAACGCCGGGGCGACGCTTCAGGATCTTGTTGTCGGCCGTGCTGATTTCGACGTGACCGTGGAGCAGGAAGGTCATCGTGGCCATCTTGGCCGTGGCCCCCTCGCGCTTCCATTCCATCACCGTGGCCGGCATGGTCATATGCGAGAAACTGACTTCCGGGAAAATCGCGGATCGCGCCGCGACCTTGCCCGTCCCGTTGGCGATGTGGATCCGGGTATTGCCCACGGATTCGGCCCCGCCGGCGCCGTTCGGCCTGGGGGAGGAGTAGTCGGTTGCGTTCACGTTGTTGGTACGCAACGATTCATTGCCAACTTTCTCGAAACGCACATTGCTGAGCTTTCCGTCCTTTAGCAAATCGTTACGATCAAACATATTCGGATCTTACCGTCCCTCACTGAAAAATCAAGCTTCACCCGTTCAACCAAGCATAGTAACCAATCAGGCCAATGCAATCTTTGATACTGAAAATTATCGTAATGCAAAAACTGGCGTAATGTGGCACTACTGCTTTTCGGTTTGGTCTTCACCGCTTTTCTCGACTTGGTTTGCGCTTTTCTCGCCGGATTTGATGTCTTTGAGCTCCTCGGAAATCTCCTTGAGCAAATCGACGGTCTGCTGGTCGGTGCCGATCTCCTTCTTCTCCTCCTCGTCATCCTTCTTTTTGAAGATTGACTCCGACATGTCACGGAACTTGTTGATCGGCACGAGGATGCAGAAATAGACGGCGACCGCAATCATCAGGAAGTTGAGCAGCGCGCCCAGGATCGCACCGAAGGAAATGGTGGAGTGGTTGAAGGTAACGGTCAGCAGGTTGTTCATGTTGGGCTTGCCGAAAATCATGGCGATCAACGGGTTGATGAGATTGTTGACGATCGAGTTGACCACGGCGGTCACCGCGGCGCCCATAACCACGCCGACGGCCATGTCGATCATGTTGCCGCGAGAGATGAATTTCTTGAACCCTTTGAACATGCCAGCCTCCCAGTTTCGTATTACCTTCATTGTACCGGTTGCGTTCCATAACACCATGCGCAAAGTGGCCTGTTTCGTCCAATCCGACGATACTCAAGAAATTCTGTCGGAAACCGTACGGGATGCCGTGAGATCACGCACGATTATTTATGTTTCCATTCCGTTAACGGCACGAAAAAAATAACCAATTTTTGAACTCACCCTTTCACCAAACACGCGAGATTCTTACAATAAAAACCGGCAATATTAACTCAAAAATGGAGTATCAATGCTGACCAATGACTATGTCAAGCGCGTATATGCGCAGGTTGAGAAGCGCGACGGCGACCAGCCGGAGTTCCTGCAGGCCGTCCGTGAGGTCTTCGAGACTTTGGAGCCGGTTGTCGAAAAGCACCCGGAATATGAGAAGAACGGCATCCTCGAGCGCCTGGTCGAACCCGAGCGCGCCATCAAGTTCCGCGTCGCCTGGGTCGACGACGAAGGCAAGGTGCAGGTCAACCGCGGCTACCGCATCCAGTTCAACTCCGCCATCGGGCCCTACAAGGGCGGCCTTCGCCTGCACCCGACCGTCACCGAATCCGTCATCAAGTTCCTCGGCTTTGAGCAGGTGCTGAAGAACTCGCTGACCGGCCTGCCTATGGGCGGCGCCAAGGGCGGCTCCGACTTTGACCCGAAGGGCCGTAGCGACGGCGAGGTCATGCGCTTCTGCCAGGCCTTCATGACCGAGTTGCAGCGCCACATCGGCCAGTTCACCGACGTTCCCGCCGGCGACATCAACGTGGGCGCGCGCGAGATCGGCTACATGTTCGGCCAGTACAAGCGCATCCGCAACGAGTATTCCGGCGTGCTGACCGGCAAGGGCCTTGAGTTCGGCGGCTCGCTCGCCCGCACCGAAGCGACCGGCTATGGTCTTTGCTATTACACCGCCGCCGCTTTGCGCACGTTGAAAAACGATTCTTTCAAAGGCAAGACCGTTGTGATTTCCGGCTCCGGCAACGTCGCCATCTTCGCCATCGAAAAGGCGCAGGAAATGGGCGCGAAGGTCGTCACCTGCTCTGATTCCAACGGCTATGTCTACGATCCGAACGGCATCAAGCTCGACGTGGTCAAGGACATCAAGCTCGGCCACCGTGGCCGTATCAAGGAATACGCAGACCGTGTTTCTGGTGCCGAATATCACGAAGGCAGCAAGGGTGTTTGGACCGTTCCTTGCGACATCGCGCTGCCTTGCGCCACCCAGAACGAGGTCGACGGCGAATCCGCGGCCGCGCTGGTAAAGAACGGCTGCAAGGTCGTCTGCGAGGGCGCGAACATGCCGTCCACGCCTGAAGCCATCGAGACCTATCAGAAGGCCGGCCTGCTCTACGGACCCGCCAAGGCCTCCAACGCCGGCGGCGTCGCCGTCTCCGGCCTTGAGATGAGCCAGAACTCCTACCGTCTTTCCTGGACGTTCGAAGAGGTCGACGCCAAGCTCAAGGACATCATGGAGAATATCGTCGCCAACTGCCTGGCCGCCGCCAAGGAATACGGCCACGAAGGCGATCTGATGCTCGGCGCCAACGCCGCCGGCTTCGTCAAGGTCGCCAACGCCATGGTCGCCCAAGGCGTCTGCTGAACATACCTGCGCATCTGTAACCACGAAGCCCGCTGCTGACACATGTCAGTCGGCGGGTTTCGTGTTGCTACCGTCTAAAAAGTGCATTTAATCCGTCGTAGAGTGCACTTTCCCGACGCTGACGTCCAAAACATGTATATTAGCCTTGAAAAAGTGCACATTCCCAACATAAGTCAGGATTCCGCCAGTCATATCTGGCTGATGTTAGCTACCATCAATCCCCGAACAATCGCAAAATGCATTTTCAGTATGACACCGTCAAAAAGATGCACTTTACGCATCCTAAAGTGCAGCTTTCTGACACCGACGTCTAAAAGATGCACTTAACGTATCTCAACACGCAGCTTTTCGACGCCACCGTCAATAAAGTACACTTAAACCTCAATAAATTGCATGTTTCCCTCACTACCGTCAGTAAAGTGCACTTTGCACCAGTAATCATTAAACAATAGTTTCTATCTATATATGATATAAATGTATCGGAAAGTTTCGCTGACAATGGAGCGTCTAAGGAGCAACGTGGCATATTCCGATACAATCAACGACAAACTGGCCAATCTCGAACGCCGTGGCCGGAAAGTCGAAGCCCGCCGTCGGCAAGCCGAACAAAGCCTGTCGGCCTGCCAAGACATCCGCAGCCATCTCAAAGTGCAGCGACAAGAGTTCGAAGACCACCAAGATTACAGACGCGCGGCGCTCTACCGTTTACGAGAGAATGCCCCGCAGTGCCGCGGTGCCGAGCTTTTCCTCGATATGATGACCAACCAAATTCAGGGAAGTCCCTACGCCAATGTCGCCGACAGCTACGACGAAACCCTGCGCCACATTGATAGCCAAGTCGAAGAGCAGGAACTGCAAATCAAGGATTGCAATCGCCAAATGGACGATATCGAAGAAGACAAAACCTACTACAAGAAAAAACTGAAACGCGCCGAAGAAGAGGAGCAGGAAATGGCGAGAAAGCGGCAAAGGCTTGAATCACAAAGGAAAGGGAACCGGTGATGGCAGAGGATCCGAATCTGGTAATCGACGATAGCTACGTCAACAAGGTCGGCAATTCATGCAACAGCGAGGGAGGATCTGTGGATTCCCTCTTTGAAAACTATGTGGATATTCTGCAATTCGTCGCCGATGAAGGCGTGCCCGCAGGCCAATTCCATGACGCAATCGTGGCCTTCAAGAACGTGGTCTCAAGCCTGTACGGCAACAGCCAGTCTCGACGCCTGCAGTCTATTGGAAAGTCCTTCTCAACCGCCACCGATAATTTCATCAGTCAAGTCAAAAACGACGACAAACCACTTTACTGATTAT
The DNA here is from genome assembly GCF_029392015.1 of Bifidobacterium sp. ESL0728. Classification (NCBI taxonomy): domain Bacteria; kingdom Bacillati; phylum Actinomycetota; class Actinomycetes; order Bifidobacteriales; family Bifidobacteriaceae; genus Bifidobacterium; species Bifidobacterium sp. ESL0728. Next base: position 17,124 of record NZ_CP113925.1, on the reverse strand, counting down.
TAAACGCAAGGAGGAAAAATGGGTAAACCAATATCAATGAGCATCAGCACTATGAATGATGCCATCAAACAGCTTCGCATACTCGCCAACGATTGTGCTCCTTACAACGCAGCCGACAAACAAGGTGGCGGTGCGGTAATCGACACCATACACGGTGTAGACCAATCATACAGCACCATGGTGCAGCAAATGGAAAGCCTGTTCTCGAGCACCGCTACCTTCCTGGAAAAAGCCCGAAACTCTTACGAAAACAGCGACGACAGGGCCTCCTGGCAGTTCAAAGGCTGACAACAGATTACCGACACAGCGCAGGACAGCCACGATAAAAACATCCACAAGACGATACAACAGGAGCGAAAACCATGGTAAACAGAGACTTCCGCGAAAGCACGAAACAAAAATACCTACAGGATGTCAGCAAGGTATGCTCCGACCAGGGAAGCGGATGGGACAACTTCTGGGATGGTGTCGGTAACTTCCCGGGTATCGGCTGGCTTATCAACGAAGGTATCAAAGTCTTCCAAGGCCAAGACGCTTATGAACGCCAACTGATAGATATCAACAACACCACCCGCAAACAAATCCAACAGATCTGGACCAGCGTCAACAACGATGCCAACGGCTACATGACGAAATTCGCGGCAACAGGCGCTGACATAAACAGCTTCACCGCTCAACTCAAAGCCCTTACCGACACCGTGAGTTCAGGAGGTTCATTCACCGCCGCCAACATCAACGGCAAACTCAAAGCCGGTGTCACCGACTATCTCAATATCGAAAAATATCTCGCGGAAATTGCGAGGAATGGGCTTGACTTAAATAAAATGGGCCAAAACCCCTCAGTGGCTTTCGATGCTTTCAAAGCCATAGGCAATTTCGCACTTGACAATTGTCCCACACTCAAAGCCGGAGATTCATGGACCATGACAGTCGGCCCAGGACTCATAATCACCATTACCGCCAAAGGTGAGGCTGACGGGAACGGCAATCTCACCATCACGATTCCCGAGTCTGTATTCAAGAAACAGAAAACCTTGCTCAAGGACATGCTCTCTTGGGACAAGAAAGGAGTTCATATTGACGAGAATGGTGGAATACCAGACGACACACAAGGATGGGTATGCGATAAAGATTCAGAGTCCGTAATAAGCGACTTGCGCAACAAAGGACATCTCACCGAATCTTGGCATCGTACCCTTGATGGTGCAACGGAATCAATCACTCTGGATTTGGATGTAAGCGACCCAAGCAATCCAAAATTAAATATCGCGGAAGGTGTTAAAGAAAACGTAAATAACGCTAACGCATCAACTAATGTCAATCTGCAAATCAACAAATTATCGGGATGGCAGCCAGGATATGCGACGGAAAGGGTCGAGCTAAATCCGGCTCAAATACAGGAATGGTGGGACAAGGTAAGATCCATGGTACCTCAAATCGATTGGGATCCCAATGCGGTCCGGGCAGGAATCGTCAGCACAGCAGCCGCTATAGCCATTTGGGCTTTCATTGTTGGTGTATTCCATATTCCTGTGCCTTTCCCAGCTGTTGCATAGACGAGGCATAACATGACTAAACGGATACAATATCTTGCCACAATTTTCATTACTGTTGCCATTATACTGCTGCCAATGCAGGGATGCAGCCCCTCGAAAGAAACAACTAATCAGACGGACAGACAACCCACGAGCCAGCCCAAAAAGCATACAGAAAACAACCCGGACGACACCAAGACGCAGGATATCGTCTTCGACCCCTTCTTCGTCAAATACATCATGGGCGACGAAAAACATGATGGTGCCCAAAAAGTAGCGGCCGACATGCAAACCAGAGTCCCCGAAGACTACACAAAAATCACCGTCGCACAGGACGGCAGCATCGTGGCCACAGTCACCGAAAAACAACGACAAAAAAACATCACATGGCACAAAAAAATGAACTCAATCACCGAACAAGACTTCTTGTGCAACGGGAAAAAACCATGTTCTTACCGATACAGGCCCTCCGAAAAAGACAGAAAACTATCCGTCTGGCTCGACAAAAACATATCGAAACTAGATGCCAGCGCCATTCTCTATGGTAACCCTCTCTCATACGGCTATCTTTACTACCTAAACGGCGGCACCGGGCCATGGGACATGCAGATCACCGTCTACAACTGCCACACCGGCAAGATGGTCCAGCAATTCATGGAATCCGAACGCCCCTCAGACTTTGATCCCACCACATTCGGGAATTAGAGCACAACCTATCAAAGCCGCTCGTGGTCACTAACTGGAAAGAGACTAGCATGGAATGGAACAATATCCTCATCCTTGATAACGCTATCGAAATACAACTACCGGAGAGCTATAAACCAATTGTTGCAACCGGTGAATTTCCGGTAGCGCAAAAGGAAAGTATCTCGTTATACCAAAACGTAAATGACGAAAGCGAAATCCAAAAAAATCCAAAAATCGATGAACGGAATACTCATTTCGTCGATGATGCCGTGTCACTGGTGGCAGAGCTACCCGACACGGAGGCTTTTCATCTGAACGAAGAGACATATATAGCTGCAACATTACGCGACCAACCTTGGCGCAACAATGCGACAAAGTCTCTTAATGTCATCTTTCAATTGATCGCAGGCGTTTTACCGGATACCCAAATGATTCAATCGGTTACCAAACACTACAGTCTTCCCGGCAAAGATAACACGCATGTCGGTAAAGACATCGGCATGATCAACTATGTGACGAACATAGAGGAGCACCCGATGTACAACGCAATCATCATGCTGCCCGCGCACGGCCAGGAAGCAATAATCAGCATGACATCCTCCACCGAACACCTGCTCGCCCGCGCCATGGAATTCAACCACATCGCCGACTCCATACAACTCCTCGAACCAGACCCTCCAGCCAACACCGAACCGGACTCAACCGAAGACACCACGAAATGACAAACCGACACCACCCACACCGAATCACGGCAACCCTCATCACCACCATGCTCGCCGCCACCCTGCCACTGGGCGCATGCGGCACCACCCAACCCTCATCACCCACCAACACCAGCCAGAACCAAACAACAAAGAAACCATCAAAGCCAAAGAAAGGTCAAGAGAAGACCCATACCATCACCTTCGATCCCTTCTTCGTCCAACACTTCATGTTTTCAAAGCAATTCACGACTGCGGAACAGGCAGCAAAAGGCCTAGAAGAACAAGGAAAGGACGCCTTTCCAAAAGCCGATGCCCAACCGGATGGCTCCATCACTACGACACTCACCGACAAGCAGCTCAACAACGACATCGACTGGTACACCAAAGGAAGGCAACAAAGCATAGACCTCTTCAAACAGGCACACACCAACAACCCGCCACCCGACTACCACTACCAGCTCTCCGAAGACGGCAGAAAACTCACCGTCTGGCTCGACAAAAACATCGCCCAAGGCAGCTACATCGCAATGCTCTTCGACATCCCCCTGAGCACTGGCTACCTCTACTACCTTAACGGCGGCACCGGGCCATGGGATGTACAGGTTACCATCAACAACGTCCACACCGGCCAGACCATCCAGCAATACCTCGCCTCACAGGCCCCCAGCGATTTCGACCAGAACACCTTCGGTGACTAAAAACCACCCATCACAAGCAAGCGAAAACACCCAAAAATCGCTGCCCTTGATTGAATATCGGAACGAAGAGAGGAACGCAACGTGAATAGAACACTGGAAATCGAAGACGCTGAATACCCGACTGAGCACGACAAAAGCGACTCAACCCGGTCTTATTTCGCATACCTAACTTCGATAACCAACAAAAAGGTCAATCGATTTCACCGTAACGCAGGGTGGATTCTACTCGTCGCCGGATGCCTCATATTCGTAACAAGTTTCTCTATATCGCTCACCGCAAGCCCCGCTACCATCACATCGCTTTTGACTTTTCTATGCATGCTGGAATCGATTCCTTTCGCGTGCTTGGGAATTGTAGAGATAAGACGGGCCGGGAAGAAAACCGCAAGAAATGCATTATGGTACTCAATGATGGCCAACCTTGCCACCGCTCTCGCAGGCACATCATTTCTTTTATTGCCGTTGGCCACAATAGTTTTCCCTTCCTACAGTTTACGGTCTCTTTTGGTCACGGCAATAGGATTGGTCCCTGCTCTTTTCGCGATTATCTCGCAACGCAAAGTCGACGATAGGGCTCAACAATCTTTAAACGAAGAAAAAGCACTGTTGCAAGACAAAGTTTCGGCAACGCCAAAAATACCGGCAAAAGCTGAATCGGCTTCGTCAAGATTGCGCTTCAAAGATGAATTCGCCGGGAAAGACCTTAGGTCTGATGAACTGGACTCCAAAACTCAACATAAACATTTCGGCTGCCGACGCTTGCTGCTTTATATTGTTATTCTTTCCTTATTAGCAATTAGTCTTTTGGCCCTTTGGGAAATTATCGCGGAATTTCAATACCTTTCACCGTTACTATGGGTAGTTTCAATCACACAATGCACGCTTATCATGTCAACTTTTGCTAGCTGTTTTCGAATATATCTGCGCCCCGATTATAGATATCTTCGTAGCTTAAAAGGCATGGTATATCTCTCCGTCCTATTCGCTATCCTGTCCATCCTCGTAACTGTATTTCTGCGCAGGTTTGTTCCGCAAACAATATGTGCAACGGCATTGACACTATTTAGCATTTTTCTCTACAGATGGCTGGTAACCAACACCGAACGGTACTGAAGTTGCAGAATCTCGCTGGCATCATACTTGATAGCGACGGGACGGTAGCCAGCCTCCATCAACATGAGATTGAGCACCTGACGCCCAGTGCGTCCATTGCCGTCGGCAAAACCGAAATGGCAGCTAGCCTCGCGGCTGGAATGAGGGCGGATAGTTACCGTAACCTGCGGAACCATTATCGTAGCCACCACTGTTTCCGCTATCATAACCGCCCGCGCTGTTCCCGCCGCCATTTCGATAATTATTATTATCTTCGTAATAACCAGAACCATCATCCCAATCGCGGCCGGGGATGAAATCGTAGGGCATCTGGTGCGCGAAAATCCAGAAGATGACCAACGCGACCAAGACGATGAAGCCAAGCTGGCGGGTGGGTTGGGCGAAAAGCATGGTGGCGAGCATCAGCACCAGCAACCGGGTGACATAGAAGGCAACACGCGCACCGCCGTGCCGTTCCTTGGTCTCACAGCTCATGTGCGTGAACATGCCGCCGAGCGTCTGCCCGCGATGCGTCACCGGGATAAGCACCTCGAAAATGACGAAGGAAAGCAAGGTGAAGAATTGCGCCAGGCCGTCCGATACTCCGGTGCCGAAGGCATGGCCAAGGAAGACATACGTGCCGTTGGGAAGATATTTCGAGGATTTCTGGAAGAGGTAAATCGATCCCAGCGTCAACGATCCGTCGACGACAACAATGAATACCAGATCGAGCATCAGCGCGACGGCGCGATGTACGAGCCCCGGCTTTTCGATGACCTCGCGGCTGTCCTCGACAGTGCGCACGGGCACCAAAGCCCCGTATATCCAAGCGATGAAACAGCCGATGATTGCACCCAACGTGTTGGTCAAAAGATCGTCGACGTCGAACTGGCGGTAGGCGCAGGGATAGATGCCCCAGACGCCCGTAAGCTGTGAGGTTTCGATAAACAGCGATACCAAGAATCCGACGGGAATCACCGCGTAAAACTTCCAGCGCGCCCAGCGTGAAAGCGCGAAACCGAGGGGAATGAAGAAAATAATGTTGAGCAGCAGCTGGAGCGCCGCGTTCTTGCCCCCGGTTGCAAGATCGGTCATAAATTGCATTACATTAAGCTGTGGATGATGCGCATGAGTGAGGCAATATTTCGCCGGGTCGTCGGGCATGGGGTAGAGCGTGAACGTAACCAGCCCGAGCGCATATAGCACGCACAGATACGCCGCGAGCACCGCGCTGGAACGCAGGCGGTGGTAGCGGTGGTACATCCCCGCGAGAATCGGCAGGGTCAGCACGGCCGAAAGAATCGGCCAAATCGTCATCGCGAGGATGAACGAGGTGCTGAAATTCCTGATGTAGGCAATCACATCGGCCACTTTAGCGGACGCGGCTTACGAAATCCTGCAAACCTTTCTTTAACCGCACGAATCGACGAATGTATCACGTATCGATATCTGAAAATCACGGACCAAATTCAACAGGGGCAACGTGCTCCAAACGACCTTATTGTTGCGATCCCGCAAGCCTGCTCGTCGAACACAATTTACTCGGCCAATCCAATATTCCAGGATTTACGAATGCGCGACCCCGCCGACTTTCGCGAACACGTCGTGGTGCGCATGAACCACGCCGAACCGGCTGGTGGGCATGTAGGTGAGCATGGCGACTCCCTTGATACGGTCAAGCGGGACGAGACCGTGGTTGCCATCGTCGGTATGGTAGCGGGAATCCGCGGAATTGGCGCGGTTGTCGCCGAGTACAAACACATTGCCGGGTGTCACCTTCATTTTGAAGGCGAAATTGCTTGGTTTGACTCCGGCTTTGAGGTACGAGGATTCGTCGATCGCCACACCATTGACCGTCACCGGCGCTCCGTTGCCCTTGCAGGCCACCGTATCTCCAGGCAAACCGATCAATCTTTTGACCAAATCATTGGAAGCAAAAACGTTTTCGGAATTTAGCCAATTCGCCGGATCCTTGAACACGACGACATCGCCGCGCTTGAGTTTCAGCACGGGCTTGGCAAGCCGGTTGGTGACGATATGGTCGCCGATATTGAGCGACGTTTCCATGGAACCGGAAGGAACCACGTAAAGACCGATGACGAATATGCGCAACAGGCTTACGATAACGACCGCAACAAGGCAGTACATAAGGACCGAAATGATGTCCTGAACCGTCACGCGACCAGAAGTGTCCTTCGCGTGGGCAGGGCCTACTGGTTTCTTTTTTTTGGAAGACTCATTGTCAGAAACATCTCGCTTTGAACTGTTTGTTGACTGTGTATTTCCCATTTAGTTTCATCCCATAGTCACTTCATTGCGCACTATTTATGCTCTGTCTGCGCACTATCAGTCATCGCCGAGGGTAACGTGCACACCACCAACGAGCTGACTAATTACATTATAAAGGGCGGCGATGATGACCGCGAACAATGTCGCCACAACGACTTCCACGATGGAAAGGATCGTGACGGAACTGAGCACGGTACCCAACGAGAAAATGCTGGCCAGATTGAAGCCGCCGGTGTCAAGGCCGGTGGAGGAAACGATTTGCGTGACTTGGTCGAAGACACCGACCACGTTCAACAGCGCCCAAATCAACGCAACCGCAACGATTTGGATAATGCCGGCCGCCACGGAAAGCAAAAGCGTCACCTTGGCCACGGACCAAGCGTCGACGCGGGTAAGTGAAAGACTCATGCGGCGTGCGCGCGGGGTGCGCGGGTGTGGACGCGATGTTTTTTTGCCAGCCGCTTTGTTGTTCAACGGCCACGGAGCGGATTCCGACTTGGAAGACGAACTTTCCCCAAGAACGGAACGGGCAACACGGGGTGAGCGTTCGGATTCGGCGGCACCGGCACTGGTGTTTCGTACCTGACGCGACTGATGATCGTCAACGTTTTCGTTCATTATTACTCCTTGACCCACCACGCGGACTGCTTAAAATCGCCTATTTCCGCGCAAAAGAACCTGCTAAGAGGCTATCAGTCTTCGGGGACGAAAAATGGCGCGAATTCTTTCGACGGTTTTGTCATCATTACTACAAACGCTGCGGCCGCCGATACCTTTTGGTACCAACGGCCGCAGCGTTATCACACCGTCTCAGGTGAGTCGGCTATCTATTGTGTGTCACTCGGTTTTGTTGTCATTTTCATCAGCGGAAGAAGACGAATCATCGGTTGCTTTGGTGGCCGTGGAATCAGAGGGATCGACGCTACCGGACTTATCGTCTGTGTTGTCGCCGCCTTCATCCTCATCATCGTCCGTATCGGTGTTACGCGCGATGGAAAGGATCTCGTCGCCCTTGTCGGGCTTGGCGAGCGTCACACCCTGCGTATTACGACCAGTGCGCTTGACCTCGGAGACGTCGGAGCGGATGACCTTGCCGGACTTCATGATGGCGAGAATCTGGTCGGAGTCGGCCACGATGACCGCGCCCACCAGTTCGCCACGGCCTTCATTCATCTGCAGCGCCTTGACACCAAAGCCGTTGCGGCCCTGGAGGCGGTACTGGCTGATGGAGGTGCGCTTGGCGAAGCCCTCGTTGGTGACCACCAGGAGGCTCAGGTCGTCTTCCATATCGGCACGGACCACGTCCATCGCCAAGAGTTCGTCGCCTTCGCGGAACTTCATGCCCTGCACACCGGCGGTCTGGCGGCCCATCGGGCGCAGCTGCTCGTCGTCGGCCTTGAACTTCAGGCTCATGCCGTGCTTGGAGACGAGGATGATGTCGTCGTCCGCGTTGCACAATGTCGCGCCGATCAGTTCGTCGGCCGGCTCGCCGGTCTCCGGGTCTTCCATCAGGCGCACGGCGATAAGGCCGCCCTGACGGGTGGAATCGTATTGCGCCAGCGGGGTCTTCTTGACCTTGCCGGAGCGGGTCGCGAGCACCAGGTACTTGGCTACCTCGTAATCGGGGATCGAAAGCACGGCCTGGATGCTCTCGTCGGGGGAGAGCTGCAACAGGTTGGCTACGTGCTGGCCCTTGGAATCTCGGGAGCCTTCCGGCAGCTCGTATGCCTTCAAGCGGAAGACGCGGCCGCGGTTGGTGAAGAAGAGAATCCAGTTGTGCGTGGAGGTGAGGAAGAAGTGGTCGACCACGTCGTCCTGACGCAGCTTGGCACCCTTGATGCCCTTGCCGCCGCGGTGCTGGGCGCGGTATTCGTCGGCCTTGGTGCGCTTGACGAAGCCGGAGTGCGTCACGGTGACGACCACGTTTTCGTCGGCGATCAGGTCTTCGTCGCTCATTTCGCCGGAGAACGGCAGGATCTTGGTGCGGCGGTCGTCGCCGTACTTGGCCACGATCTCGTCGAGCTCGTCGCCCACAATCTTGCGTTCGCGTTCGGGACTGGCGAGGATGTCGTTGTAATCGGCGATCTTCTTCATCAGCTCGTTGTGCTCGTCAACGATCTTCTGACGTTCCAAAGCGGCGAGACGACGCAGCTGCATGGCCAAAATCGCGTCGGCCTGCACATCGTCCACGCCAAGCAACTCTTCGAGGCCGGTACGTGCGGTTTCGACGTCCTTGGAAGCGCGAATCAGGGCGATGACTTCCTCGATCATATCGAGAGCCTTCAGATAGCCCTGCAGGATGTGATCGCGGTCTTCGGCCTCGCGCTTCAAATAGCGGGTACGACGGTCGATGACTTGGAGCTGGTGGTCGACCCAGTGGCTAACGAAGGCGTCGAGCGAAAGCGTGCGCGGCACATTGTCGACCAACGCAAGCATGTTGGCACCGAACGTCTCCTGCAGCTGGGTGTGCTTGTAGAGGTTGTTCAAGACGACCTTCGGCACGGCGTCGCGCTTCAGAATCAGCACAAGACGCTGGCCAGTACGACCGGAAGTCTCGTCGCGCATATCGGCGATGCCCTGGATCTTGCCGTCGCGCACGGCGTCACGAATCGAGGCGGCGAGGCGATCGGGGTTGACCTGATAGGGCAGCTCGGTGACCACCAGGCACATACGACCCTTGATCTCCTCGGTGTTGACCACGGCGCGCATGGTGATGAGACCACGGCCGGTGCGGTAGGCCTTCTCAATGCCTTTGTGGCCGAGAATCGTGGCGCCGGTGGGGAAGTCCGGGCCCTTGATGCGTTGGATCAGCGCTTCGAGCAGTTCTTCCTTGGTGGCATCCGGGTGGTCAAGCGCCCAGTGCACGCCGTCGGCGACCTCGCGCATGTTGTGCGGCGGAATGTTGGTGGCCATGCCCACGGCGATGCCGGAGGAGCCGTTGACCAGAAGGTTCGGGAAGCGGGCGGGGAGCACGGTCGGCTCCTGCGTCTTGCCGTCGTAGTTCGGCACGAAATCGACGGTGTCCTTGTCGATGTCGCGTACCATTTCCATTGCGAGCGGCGCCATGCGGCACTCGGTGTAACGCATGGCGGCTGCGGGGTCGTCGCCGGGGGAGCCGAAGTTGCCCTGCCCGTCGACCAGCATATAGCGCATCGACCACGACTGGGCCATACGCACCAAGGTGTCGTAAATGGCGGAATCGCCGTGCGGGTGGTATTTGCCCATCACGTCGCCGACGACGCGGGAGCACTTGTTGTAGCCGCGGTCGGGGCGATATCCGCCGTCATACATCGCGTAGATCACACGACGGTGCACCGGCTTCATGCCGTCGCGCACGTCGGGGAGCGCACGTTCGACGATCACGGAAAGGGAGTAGGCGAGGTAGGAATCGCGCATCTCCTTGCCCACGTCGATCTGTTGGATGCGTTCGCCCTTCATCAGGCCGTAATCGGTGTTGTCGGCCTCCTGCGGGCTCAACGGTTCGAGCGCGCCACCGGGGATGTACTCGTCATCACCGCTGTCATTGTTGTTATTGTTTTCGTCTGCCACTGTAAATCCTTATGTTTATTGATTCACTAAGTCTGTTGTTCCGTTTGTGTCGTTATATCGAATGCAACTAGGATTCATTTTTTGATATCGATAGTTACATTCGATATATACGTCACACGTCGATACTGTGCCGTCTGTTCATCTCCGCCTAGGCGTCGATACAGCATTGTCTGTTCATCTCCGCTCACGCGTCGATGAACTTCGCACTCGGAGCATTGCGCTGGATGAACTCGCGGCGGGGGCCAACCTCGTCACCCATCAGCATGGAGAAGGTCTCGTCGGCCTGGGCCGCGTCATCGATCGTCACCTGCTTCAAAATGCGGTGCTCGGGATCCATGGTGGTGCCCCACAGCTCCTGATAGCTCATCTCGCCCAAGCCCTTGTAGCGCTGGATGCCTTCGCCCTTCGGCAGCTGGCGTCCGGCTTCCTTGCCTTCTTTCAAGACACGGTCACGTTCGGCGTCGGTATAGACGAAGCTGTGCGGGCCCTTGGTCCACTTGATGCGGTACAGCGGCGGCATGGCGACGTAAATGTAACCGGCGTAAATCATCGGCCGCATGTAGCGGAAGAAGAGCGTCAGGTTGAGCGTTGCGATATGTGCGCCGTCGACATCTGCATCGGCCATGATGATGACCTTGTGGTAACGCACCTTGTTCAGGTCGAAGTCCTCGCCGTATCCGCCGCCGACGGCCGTAATCAGAGCCTCGATGGTGTCGGATTTCATGATGCGGTCGATGGAGGCGCGTTCGGTGTTCAAAATCTTGCCACGAAGCGGCAGGATGGCCTGCGTGATCGGGTTGCGGCCCTGAATGGCGGAGCCGCCTGCGGAATCGCCCTCGACGATGAACAGCTCGCATTCCTCGGGGTTGTTGGACTGGCAATCCTTGAGCTTGTCGGGCATGCCGGCAGTCTCGAAAACGGACTTGCGGCGCGTGTTCTCGCGGGCCTTCTTGGCGGCGATACGCGCGTGCGAGGCTTCAAGTGCCTTCTGGATGATGTTCTTGGCATCGCTCGGGTGGGCGTCGAACCAGTCGCCGAGGCGATCGGTCATCACGCGCTGCACGAAGGTCTTGGCTTCGGAATTGCCGAGCTTGGTCTTGGTCTGGCCCTCGAACTGCGGGTTGGTGAGCTTGACGGACACCACGGCGGTCAAACCCTCGCGAACGTCGTCGCCGGAGAGGTTGTCGTCCTTCTCCTTCAAAAGGTTCTTGTCGCGCGCATAACGATTGACCAGGCTGGTCAACGCGGCGCGGAAGCCCTCTTCGTGGGTGCCGCCTTCAGTGGTGGAAATCGTGTTGGCGAAAGTGTGCACGGCCTCGGAATAGGCGGTGGTCCATTGCAGCGCGATTTCGGCGGAGATACCGAGATTCAGGTCTTCGGCTTCAAGGTCGATGACGTCTTCCTCGATCGGCGTGGCCTTGCGGGACTTGACCAGGTAAGCGACGTAATCCTTGATGCCGTTCTGGTAGCAGTAGGAGACGGTTTCCGGCTTTTCTTCGGTGGCATCGTCCTCGCCGGCGACCTCATCGCCAGCGACGTTGTGCTTGCGCTCGTCGGTGAGGCTGATGCGCAGGCCCTTGTTGAGGAACGCCATTTGCTGGAAGCGAGAGCGGAGGGTCTCGAAATCGTATTCGGTGGTTTCGAAAATCTTGGGGTCGGCCCAGAACGTCACGGACGTGCCGGTGGACTCACCTTCGGCCATCGACGCACCCTGCTTCAACGGGGCAGTGGCCTTCTGGTCTTTGAAGTTTTGCGTCCAGTGATAACCCTGACGACGCACCTCCACATCGATTTCAGTGGAAAGTGCGTTGACAACGCTGATACCGACGCCGTGCAGACCGCCGGATACCGCGTAACCGCCGCCGCCGAACTTGCCGCCTGCGTGCAGCTTGGTCATCACCGTCTCGACGCCGGAAACGCCCTCTCCGGGCACCTCGTCGACGGGGATGCCGCGGCCGTTGTCGACCACGCGCACGCCGTTATCCGGAAGAATCGTAACTTCGATATGCGTCGCATAGCCCGCGAGCGCCTCGTCCACGGAGTTGTCGACGATCTCGTAGACCAGGTGGTGCAGGCCGCGCGGGCCGGTGGAGCCGATGTACATGCCCGGACGGATACGCACAGCTTCAAGGCCTTCGAGCACCCTCAGATCGCTGGCATCGTAGTGCTCAGGTGCGAGCGAGTCGTCGAGTTGGGCGTCCTCCAAATCATCGGTTTCCGCTTCAATCTGGGCTTCGGTTTTGGGTTCGTTGCTGTCATCATCGGCGGTATTGGTATTCTCGTTGTTCACTTCAGAGTCTGCCACAAGGTTCCTTCCTGCATTTTCCCTCGCACGAAAGGCTTCTTGCGCGGGCGATACACTCTAGAAAGCAAATAATGGGGGCTTCTAGAGGTTTAACCATATAGTGGTCATTTTACTCGGATATGGGGACTTTCAAGGCATTGCCCCCAAAAGATGAAATTTTGTTATCTACGTCCATAACGGTTCGGATAACGCCGGCCGCCGACCCCGCGCCTGAAGTTATGCGATTGCGGACCGGTGACTCGGATTTCACGGATTTCAAGGCCTTTGAGTCGCTGACGGATGGTCGCGGTGAGCTGGGGGATAAGATAGGTCAGCTGTGTGGCCCAAGCGTTGGATTCGGTGTTGATCGTAAGCACGCCGTCGCGGAAATCGGTGACCACGGAATGGCTGGCGATGGCGGGACCGACCACCTGATCCCAGTGATTACGCAGCTGCGCGAGCTTCAGATGCGGGGTCCAGTCGCCGTCGGCGGCGATGACGGACATGACTCCGCCGAGCTTGCCCGGGTCGCGCCCGGGTTTGCCGAAGTTGTTCCACGCGTTTTCCTCGCGAGCTTTCCATTCTTTACGTGCGCCGGCACGGGAAGAAAGCCGGTTAAAGACTTCGGCCGGCAGTTTGCGCTGGTCAAGATGCAGTTGTTCGGCGATCGGCGGGGTCATGATTGTGCTCCGTCACTGGTATCGCTTAATTCTTTAGCGCCATGATTTGCGTGATTTTGACCTGGTTTATCGTTAGAAACGTTGAACCGGCTGTTGCCGGAATAATTGTTATATTCGACTGAATCTTGACCTTTTTGGCCAGCTTCAATATTCACGGGCTCATTGGCTTGCTGCTCGTTTGAATCAGCATCGTTACCAGGATTGTCTTTCTTGCTTTCCCGTGCGGCTTGTAGTTGCGCGACCAGATTCGCGTTTTCGTCTTGTGCCTCGGCCTTGAGTTCAGTGACATCAATAATCGTGGCATTGCCGGCTTGGGCTTCATTCATGGGAATATCGCTGGCCGCGGCGACGGTAATCAGCACCTGATCCTGCTGCATCGCGAAATCAAGAATCTGCTTGCGTCTGGTTTCATCGAGCTGGGCGAAAACATCATCCAAAATGACGATGGGCTTGACTTGCTGCGTCTCGGTGATCTCTTCGAGCAGCGCCATTTTCAAAGCGAGCGCCATGGTCCACATTTCGCCGTTGGAGGCGAATTCGCGCGCCGACATCCCGTCGAGCGTCAAGGTCATATCGTCGCGATGCGGACCGATGAGATTGCGTCCGCGTGCGATTTCGCCGGCATACAGCCGTTGATAATGCTTGCTGATCTCCGGTTCCGGCTGTTCGAAGTCCAGCACCTCCTCGAACGAGGGTGCATATTGAAGCCCGGCATGCTGCGGTTTCCCCGCAAGCTCGTCGTAAATACGCGAGAACGGCCCGGCCAAGCGTTCGATCAATCCGGCGCGGGCTCGGGTCAAAGCGACACCGACACCAATGAACTGCCCAGTCCATATTTCCAACCCGTTGAGCGCGGCGTTCTGGGCATCGCCCGGCTCGCCACGTTGTCCGAGTTGCTTCAAAAGCGCGGCCCGTTGCTTGGCGATTTTGTTGGCATTCGAAAGGTTGGCGGCATAACCGGCAATCAGCAGTGACCCGGCCTGATCGAGGAATCCGCGTCTTCCCGCCGGATCACCCGCCACCAGCCGTTGATCATCCGGTGTGAACGAGACGCTTGGCACTTTGCCCACAATATCGCGCATATAGAGCGAATTGCCGCCGTTAATGCGCCCGCGATTGGCTCCCCGCGCAGCGATGGTCACCTCGTAGGTGGTTTCGCGAACCTTGCCATCTGCAAGAGAATTGCCGCTATCAATATTGCCATGAGACATGGTGGAATCAGTAAGTACTGCATTTTCCTGACCCTGAACATTCAATTGCCCAGTGTTCTTTGCATCCGCAGCGGCTGGAAAATTTGTGGCACCTTGAGCATCGCCATTTTCACCCTGCTCATGAATGATTTCAGCATTACTCTCTTCGCCGTTAGCGTTGCCTTCATTGACATTGGCACGGATGGTTGCCTTTGCCTCCCCGCGCTCGATCAGCGGCAGCGAGCTGGATACACGGTGGCTGGAGCCGGTGGAGAGCACTTCAATGGCCTCCACGATATTGGTTTTCCCGAGTCCGTTCGCACCTTTGAGTATGGTCACCCCGGGTTTGAAATCGACGACGAGGTGCGGCCATGAACGGAAATGGTCAAGCGCCAGCCGCGAGATATACACCCGAACCCCTCACCTTGTACGTATGGATAAAAATAAAGCAAAAAAGAAAAATATCTTACGGTGTGCAACTAAATTAGTGAACACCGTAAGATAAATTCTGCACTTTAGAAATCAGTTGAAACGCATCGGCACGAGCAGATAACGATAATCCATCGATTCGTCGGAATCGGCTTCCTGCTGCCCGTTGAACTCGACCGGCTTGACGGCGGTGGTCATCTTCATGCGCACGAACGGTTCGGTGATGGCGCTCAACCCCTCGATCAGATACGACGGGTTGAAGGCGACGGTGATATTCTCGCCGTCCATGTCGATGTCGAGCACTTCCTTGGCCTGGGATTCGTCGGCGGTTCCGGCGGAAAGCGTCAGAGTCTGGCCTTCGAAGACCATACGAATCGGCGCATTACGTTCCGCAACCAGTGCCACACGCTTGATGGCGCCGAGCAACGCTTCCTTGGAAATCACGGCTTCGATCGGGTATTCGTCAGCGAAAAGCCTATCGACCGCGGGGAATTCGCCGTCAATCAACTGCGAGGTCGAAACGCGGCCGGCGTTCTCGAAACCAAGCAATGACGGGCTTTCCGGGTTGAAATCGATGACCACATTCTGGTGTTCGTCGACAGCGCGGGCCACATCTCGCAGCAGCGAGCCGCGAACCAGCGTTTCGGTTTCCAGATTGCTGTCCTGTGGAGTCCAGGTAAAGCTGGAACGGGAGAGTCGGAAGCGGTCGGTGGAGGTCATCACGACTTTTTCGCCGTTGAACTGAATACGCACGCCGGTTAATACCGGACGGTTTTCCTCGTGCGAAACTGCGACCGAAGCCTGCGACACTGCCTGAACGAACGTCGGTGCATCGACCTGGCCGAGCATCGCCGGTGCTTCTGGCAGATCCGGATATTCACTTTCCGGCATAAGCTGCAGATTGAACGTCGATTTGCCGGACGTAATCGTCAGCGTGGTGTCGGTGGTGGAAAGATAGGTTTTTTCCTGCGGCAACGACTTGGTGATATCGGCCAGCAACTTGCCTTGAACGAGCACCTTTCCGGCTTCATCAACACCTGCTTCGATGTGGTGACGTGCGGAAATCTCATAGTTGAAGGCGGAAAGCTGCAATGTTCCGTCGGCAGCTTCAAGCTTGATACCGGCGAGAATCGGGTTAGCTGGCCGTGCATCGATGACACGTGTGGTCCAGGCAACCGCGTCCGCAAGTGCGGTGGAGTTGATTTCGACTTTCATAGTGCTCCTACTTTGGGTGAATAACTGGTTTCTATTCTAGTTGCTTCTTTTAACCGTGAGATACGGATTCAACTTGTTCGCAATTCTTACAATGATGAAACGTAAGTTTGTTCTAGTAATCAGGATAATAAGCACGGTGAATATGTGGATAACTGCTGAAACCGCTTACGAACAGCCTTATCCACCGTTTGCGACCATGTGGATAACTAAGCGAAGAATTGTGGATAAAACGCCAAGTTATCCACCGCCGAGGCTTCATGCTTTTTCTGTCCACAATCTTTGAAAGGCAGTCCACGACTTTTCCACCGCTTTCATTGGGGGTATCCACGGTTTATCCGCAGAGTTTACCCCCATTTGTGAATAACTATGTGGATAAATTTTCCAAAATTTCTTTCCACAGACGGTGTGTCGCAGGGTGGATAACCCGAAAATCAGCCAAAATCGTCTGTCAGAAGCGGTGTCGCGGCTGATGGATGATGGCGCGGGAATTGTATATATGCATTACGTGCTGTTCGATGCTTATCGTTCTCCATACCATCTCAGCGGCAGTTTTGCCTTCATCGGCAATATCTGCATCGTCCATTTCGACACGTATCTGGATGATCCCGCGCAATGAGTTGGCGCCGGTACGCATTTGACACACTTTGTCTGTGAAACGGACAAAACCGTACGCTTCGGTACCGCGGATGCTTCGGTACCGCGGAGTACAGGAGAAATCGTCCGAATAATCCAAAGGTATGGAATAACCGGTGTATCCGGCCGCCGATCAGCC